>JBEKBJ010000023.1:0-50928 GCA_050015455.1 Binatia bacterium | reverse complement strand
TGGGCAAGCCTACTAGCTTGTCCTAACCTAATTGTCAAGGCCCTCAGGACCCACCTGCCGGGTTTTTGAAACTTCTTTCCGCCCCTACGACTTTTCGGCCTAGCATCGGATCAGGGCATCGCCGGCTTTCAGCGGCGCGCCGTGCTGGCGAGCGTAGCTACCCCGTGTTACGTTGCACTGACGATGCAATCGGTACGAGCTGTTACTCTCGATCTCGGCTGGACCTTGGCGTACCCACGGGTGTCGATCTGGGAGGCGTTCGCGGCCGTGTGCACCCGAGCGGGCGTGCCGACCGAGGCTGAAGACTGCGAGCGACTGATACGGAGCCTTTCGAGCGCCGCTCAAGAGGAAGCCGAGCGTCACTTCCACCACGGCGCCTCATACTCAGATTCGGACGAGGAATTTGCCGACATGTTCGGGAAGATGGGCCAAATCATCTTCGGGCAGCGCGGCGTTGCCGACGGACATTCCGAACTGATGCAGCGCTTCATCGAACAATTCTGGGACGAGCGGAATTGGAACCTGTTCGCAGAGGTCCATGATGTGCTCGCCGCCCTGCGCGGGCGCGGCTTGAAGCTCGGCGTACTGTCGAACGCGCCGTCCACCCTCCCCGCCTTCATCGAGCGGCTCGGTTTGATGCGTTACCTGGATTTCATCGTCGTGTCAGCCATCGAGGGCATGAGAAAGCCCGACGGGCGCATCTTCGCGGCCGCGCTCTCGCGTGCCGGCGTCGCGCCCCATGAGACGCTGCATGTCGGCGACATGTACTTCGAAGACATCGTCGGCGGCCGCGCTGCGGGGGTGAACACGTTGCTCATCGAGCGCGGCAGGCACGCGTTATTTCCGAGCTACCGCGAATCGGCGGGACGCAATCTCGATCCACGCATGGTTGTGAGCGACCTGACCGAGGTGATCGATCGCCTCGGTTGACACCCCGGCCACCCAAAGAAACTAGGGGCTGCCGGCGAGTCGAGGCGGCAGCCGCACCGTAAACGTGGTTCCCTCAGCGGCCGTCGAGCGGAACTCAACTGTGCCCTCGAGATAGGACTCGGTGAGCAGCTTGACGCTATAGGTACCCACGCCGCGTCCTGTGCCTTCTTTGGTGCTGAAGGAGCGTTGGAATATCTGCGTTTGTACTTCCTCGGGCATTGCTGATTCGTTATGCACGCAGAATGTTGGCGTGTCACCGCCGTTCACGGACACGGTCACGGTCTGCCCAGGCCCTGAGGCTTCCAAAGCGTTCTTGATCAAATTGCTCAAGACCCGGCTGAGCAAGCGCGCGTCCGACTCCAGCACCACAGGCTTCGCACTCTCCTGGATGACGAGTTTCTGCCTCTCGAGCGTCGCGCGGCGAGCGTAAAGGGCGCAGACCCGCCGCAGCAACTCGCCCGCATCGACGGCTTCGAGCCTGACGGTCAGATCGCCGCGCTCGGCGGCAGCCAGGTCGCGCTGGTACTGAATCTCTTCGCTCAGCTCGATGATCAGGCGCCGCGCACGCTGGCTAACCTCGATCATCTCCTCGCCCGGGAGTTGTGGCAGCGCCTCCAGCAGGAGACTGAGCGCGCTGGCGGTATTCAAGAGATCATGGAAGAAAATCCGTTCGAGCACCTGGCGTCGTTTCTCATCAGTCGTATCGTGGATGGCAACCACCGTGAAGGACTCGCCGGCGACGGTGAGCGGCGTAGCCCAGACGCGCAGGTCCAACGCCACTATGCGTCCGTCTACGGCGCGCTGAACGCGGCACTCCTGCACATCGGGCACGCTCGAACTCTGGCTGTTGACGACGGCGTTGACGGCCCCGCAAGTGCGGCAAAAAAGCGTGGTGCCGCAGCCGGCCGGTTCACAGGGGGCATGAACGCAGTCAAGCGCCTCACCCGGCCGCAGGCCGAGCAAGCTGGCGCGCGGCCGGCCCAGCAGAATCGCCAGCTTGTCATTGGCGAACACGATCTGGCGCTGCTTATTCACAATCATAGCGGGCTCAGGAAAACAATCGAGCACCGCCTTGATCACTGGGTCGGCGGCAAGCGCCTGGTGCTGAATCTGTATTGCTCCAGGCTCAACCCGCTCCGCCGGTGCAAATAGCGTCGCTAGCAAAGCGTTCATGCATGCCGCCACGTCACGGAGATCATACCTACAGCAGCCATATTGCGAGGGCCATACTTATACAGGACGGGGCCGGCCGTGATCAACGGGCCCGGCATTTGCGGGTGTACCTCAAATTTGTGGGGAAGTGTCCCCAGCCTTGTGAATCCTCATCGATCTCCCAATAGACTAAGCTGCCAGATGAACATTTGGGAAACCCCTCACTGAACTTCAGCTCCGCCCGGCGGTTGAAACCGCGGCTAGAGAAGCACCAAGCCCACCGGAGCTTGTCCTGAGCGTAGTCGAAGGGTGGGTTCCCCGCCCCGCCACCACCGATGCAGTTGACCAAGCCAGGTGGGAGGAGTCCGCGCAGGCGGACTTGACGCCCCCGGCGGCGGCATACCCGGCTTGACGACCCCATTCGGCCCCGGAGAGTATTATATAAGCCAAGGCGCGGCTGTAGACGGGCGCCACACGCACAAAGGAGGATTCCGATGAAAGAGTTCGGCCTGTTCATCAACGGCCAGTGGGAGGCCGCCAAGGCCGGGAAGACCGCGCCCACCATCAACCCTGCGAGCGAGGAGCCGTGGGCAACCGTCGCGATTGCCGACCGTGAGGACGTGCGCCGAGCCGTCGCGGCGGCCAAGAAAGCGCACGACAACGGCGTGTGGCGCAACAAGTCTCCGCAGGAGCGGGGAGAGATCCTCCAACGAGTGGCGTCGGCGATCTTCGAGCGTCTCGACGAGCTCGCCGCCGCCGAGGTGCAGGACGGCGGCGGCACCATGCGCAAGGCCCGGAGCATGGACGTTCCAGGTACCGCCCACACCTTCATGCATTTCGGTAAGTACATCTGCGACGACGAGTACAAGGCGATGCTGCAGGAGGAATACGACGAGGTGGTGCCGGTCCCGAGCAAGAACCTCGTCGTCCGCGAGCCGATCGGCGTGTGCGCCGGCATCACGCCCTGGAACTTCCCGATGATCATGGCCTCCTGGAAGATGGCGCCCGCACTGGCCGCGGGGAACTGCGTCGTGATCAAGCCGGCCTCGGAGACGCCGGTCACCACGCTCATGCTCGCTGACATCTGCACCCAGGCCGGGGTCCCGGCGGGGGTGGTGAACGTCGTCAACGGCCCTGGCGGTACCGTGGGTGAGGAGCTCGCCGCGCACCCCGACATCGGCAAGATCGCCTTCACGGGCTCGACCGAGATCGGGCGCCGCATCATGCAGCTCGGCGCTGGTACGCTGAAGAAGGTCACCCTCGAGCTCGGCGGCAAGTCCCCAAACATCATCCTGCCGGACGCCAACCTTGACACCGCCGCGCTCGCCGCGCTGTTCGGCACGTTTTTCCACCAGGGCCAGATCTGCGAGTCCGGCACGCGCGTCCTCGTCCACGAGTCGATCCACGACGCGTTCGTGGAGAAGATGATCGCGGGTATCCAGCGCATTCAAATCGGCGACACGATGGACATGTCCACCACCCTAGGGCCCCTGGTCAGCGCCGCGCAGCTGAAGACGGTCGAGAAGTACGTCGCGCTCGGTCACGAGCAGCGCGCCAAGTGCGTCGCCGGCGGCAAGCGGCCCGCCGAGATGCCGAAGGGCTACTACTACGCGCCGACGATCTTCGACGAGGTCGACAACAAGATGCGCATCGCCCAGGAGGAGATTTTCGGGCCGGTGGTGTCGGTGATCCGGTTCCGGGATGATGACGAGGCGGTCCGCATCGCCAACGACTCGGTGTATGGCCTAGGTGGCGCGGTGTGGTCGGCGAACAAAGACCATGCGGTCGCGCTAGCGCACCGGATCGAGACCGGAACGGTGTGGATCAACGATTACCACATGATCAATCTGCGTTTCCCCTTCGGCGGCTACAAACAGAGCGGGGTGGGCCGCGAGCTCGGCAAATGGGGTCTGGCGGAGTACCACCAGATCAAGCACATCCATGTCGGCGAGAACACACCGCCGGAGGGAAAGGCCTACCTCGGGCTGCTCCTGAACTAATGGGCTACGCCCAGCGTCTTGTAGTGGGTCCGCTCCCGCCCGCACTCCAGAGGCTTCCGGCGGACGTGTTGGTCGCTTCGGGCAGCTTCGGAAGCGCGCGCGTCATGAACATGAGCTGAGGCGCCGCGAACCCGTTCTGGCCCAAGACCTTGTGGCCGAGTAGGGCAGATGAGCGAGCCGCGTTTGCCTTGGAGGCGGTTCACGTTCTTATGCTGCAGGTGATGAGGCCGTCCCATTCGCCCATGGGATGGCTCGATGTCAGGACGAATGCCGTTCTCCCCGTCTCATCCGCGCGGGCGATTCTCACTTCGCCTGCAAGCTCGTATGTCTCGGGATCGATGACGAACGTTATCCCATCCACTTCCTCGACGAGATCGGATTCCCGGATCGCGTCCACGATCAGCCCCAGCGAGGGGTCGCAACACCCCGTGAACTGGAGCTCAATGCGAACGGGCCCCTGGGCTCCCTTCTCGGAGAGCACTGATTTGACGGCCTGACCCGCACCCGGGTCCAGCCTTACTAGAGACATCGTCTTCTTCTCTCTCTTCCCACCCGCTACTCTAGATAGTCTGGGGGAACAGGACATAACATGCCATGTCCCTCCATTATAGTCGATTCAATCTGTCTAGTAGGCTTGCTTGAAGAGCTCGAAGATCTCGGTCGGATCAGCCGTCTGACGCGCATTGAACATGAGGTTCGTGTCGCCCAGTGCGTGAGGCGCGCACATCCGCAGGCCCTCTTCTGGCACGCCCACGTCGCGCAGCCTCATCGGGTGTCCCACCTTCTCCATCAGCGCTTCCACCGCGTCCGCCGCCGCCAGGGCCGCATCTCGCTCTTTCATGCCTTTGGTGTCGACTCCCAGGGCCTGCGCAACCGCCGCCAGCTTGGCGGTGGCGTAGTCGACGTTGAAACGCATAACCTTGGGCAACACGATACCGCAAGCTGTTCCATGAGGAACGTGGTGCAGCGTGCCTACCGTATGCGCCATGCAGTGCGCCAGACCAACTTGGGCAACGGTGAATGACCATCCTGCCATGGTGGCTGCCAACTGCATACTGAGCCTTGCCTTCTCGTTCTTGCCGTCGGCGGCGACGAGGGGCAGGTTCTCGCTGATCAGCCGTATGGCCTGCAATGCCTGACCGTCGCAGATCTGGTTCGCCATGATGCTCGTCGTCGCTTCGACGGCGTGGGTCATGGCGTCCATGGCGCTGCCGATTGTCATGTCCTTGGGCAGCGTCATCGTGAACCGCGGGTCCAGAATTGCCGCGTTGGGCGTAATCTGCGGATCGGCGATGAAGAGCTTGCGTCCCGCCGTCTTGCTCGTTATGACGGCCGCGTTCGTCACTTCGCTGCCGGTTCCGGATGTCGTTGGAACGACGATGTGCGGAGTCTGCGCCTCAGTGAGCACATACCACCGGTTGATGTAGTCATTGGCCTTGCCGCCGTTCTTTAGGGTAACGCAGACCGCTTTGCCGGCATCGATGACGCTCCCGCCTCCGACGCTGACAATGCAATCGGCCTTCAGCTCACGGGCCTTCTCGGTGGCTGCATCCACGGACTCGAGGTCCGGGTCCTGCGGTATGGCGTCGAAGATCCCCACGCAGAAGTCCACGAGGCTGTTCTTGACGAGATCCACAAGTCCGGCCTTTCGGACCCCGGGATCGGTCAGTATCATCGCCCTGCGACAGCCCAGATCCACGATTACCTTGTAGATCGAGGACAGGCAGCCATGGCCGGCGACCACATTTGTGGGGCAATAGTAGCTGAAACCTTCGATCTTCTTGACGTCGGTCATCAAGCGAGCACAAGGATTAGCGTCGCTCGAGGAAAAGTAGGGCACGTGAATTCGCTTTATCTGCGTGTACTCCTCCAGCCCCCACTTGCCCAGCTCGCGTCCCACGCCGGACTGCTTGTAGCCGCCGAACGGGCAGTACTCCGCAAAGATATGGTAGGTATTGATCCACATCGTTCCGGTGCGGATCCTGCGGGCGACTCGCTCGGCCCTGGCGATGTTGTTGGAGAACACTCCGCCCGCCAGGCCGTAGATCGAATCGTTGGCGATTGCTACCGCCTCGTCGTCGTCGTCGTATTTGATGATGCAAACAACGGGGCCGAAGATCTCCTCCTGCGCGATGCGCATCTTGTTGTCGACGTTCGCGAAAACGGTAGGGGCGTAGTAGTAGCCGCCCTCCATTCCTTTCACCTCGACGCGCTTCGCGCCGGTTATTACCTCAGCGCCCTCTTGCTTGCCCAACTGGACGTAATGCTCAACAGTTGCCAGCTGCTCCTTGCTGACGACGGGACCCATGTGGGAGGCGATATCCATCTGGTATCCCACCCGAAGGGCTTCCGCACGCTTCTTCATCTTGTCGACGAACTCGTCATAGATCTTCGAATGGACCAGGACACGCGTCCCCGATTCGCATATCTGTCCCTGGTGCAGGAAGGTACCGACGCAGGCGCCGTCCACGGCCAGCTTCATGTCCACGTCATCCAGTATGATGTTGGCGGACTTGCCGCCCAGCTCGAGCGTCACCTTCTTCACCGTGTCGGACGCCATTCTCATGATCTCGCGCCCAACTTCGGTGCTGCCGGTAAAGGCTATCTTGTCGACGTCTGGATGGGTGCAAAGAGTCTTGCCCAGCTCCCCTCCCGCTCCCGGAAGTACGTTCAACACACCCTTGGGAATTCCCGCCGCCTTTGCAGCTTCAGCCATGATGGCGGCGGTGAGAGGGGTGTTCGAGGCCGGCTTGATCACCATGGTATTCCCCATGATGAGGCCCGGCGCGATCTTCCACATCGCTAGAGCCGTGGGGAAGTTCCATGGAACGATTCCTACGCATACCCCGATCGGTTCCCTGCGGACGAACTCACGCCCGGGCGCAAACACATTCCCCGAAACCGGTATCTCCTCTTCAAATGGGAATTTGGTCAGCGCGTAACTAGATAGATTGCGCATCAACGAGCTGGCCCAGCCGACAATGACCTGGGCGTATCCAATGATCTGGCCTGCGTCCATGCACTCGGCCATGACCATGCGCCCGCCCCGCTGCGAAATCTGATCGGCAAAATCCTGGAGTATCGCTACACGCGCGGACAGTTCGAGGCCGCTCCAGTCTCCTTTGTCGAAGGCACGGCGTGCCGCTGCTATCGCCGCCTCCGCATCAGCCTTTCCAGCCTTCGCAACCGTGGCTATTGGAAGACCGGTTCCCGGGTCGATGGTCTCGAACGTCTTCCCGTCCGCGGCGTCGACAAACTCACCATCGATGAACAGCTTATACTCTTCCATTCGGGATTCTCCTCTCGAACCGGATTCTCGCGTTCAAATCGACGCGTCGTGCGAGGCGCTCTCCACGGTGATGAGCGGACGCTCCTCGGAGAGCTGGGTGGGGCCGATCTCGCCACAGCGAATGGCCGCAGTCAGCAACAGCGAGAGGGTGCGGCACCGCTGCGCGATTTTCTCCGCGGTGAGGATGGGCAGGTCGGCTCGGAAGTAGGCCAACTCCTCCCAGTAGCGGTCGGCGTACGTCATTGCGTAGGCACTTAGATCATAATCCGCTCGATCTTGTCGAGGGTGATCTGGTCCGAGGTCCGGTCGTAGAGTTTGGTGGCCCGCGGCGACTCGCGCGCGGCAATCTGCTGCGCATGCTCCAGCGTCCCGCCGTTCTCAAGGTAGGCGGTGATCCCGGTCGCCTGGAAGGTGTGGCAGTCGATGGCTCTCTTAGTTGCGACGCCGACAAGCATCGGGCTAGATAATCGAGATTACTCCGAGGGAGGGGCGGCGATGAATTCGTTCTCGATGCTGATCAATGGCCAAATGGTGAACACCCCCGAGCAAGATCCGGTCATCAACCCCGCGCTCGGCGAGGCCTTCGCCACGTGTGCCCGCGCAACCACCGCGCACGTGAACGATGCGGTAGAGGCCGCCGCGCTCGCCTTCAAAGCGTGGCGGAAGGACGAAGCGTTTCGCAGGCAGAAGCTCAGTGAATGTGCCGCGGCGCTTCAAGGTCGGGCCCCCGAGATCGGACGGTTGCTCTCCCAGGAACAAGGCAAGCCGCTCACCGCGGCCACGGTCGAAGTCTTCGATGCCGCAATGTGGTTCTCGTACTACGCCGGTCTGCAGATCGAGCCAGAGATTCTGAGCGATGACGCGGAGAAGACCATTCAAGTGGTGCGGAAGCCCTTGGGTGTGGTGGCCGCGATCACTGCATGGAACTTTCCCGTGAGCCTCTTGAGCTGGAAGTTCGCCCCGGCGCTGCTCGCCGGCAACACGGTGGTTGCGAAACCATCGCCGTTTACGCCACTCAGTTCCCTGATGATCGGCGAGATCTTCCGCGAGATCTTGCCGCCGGGCGTGGTCAACTTGATCACTGGCGCCGGCGAGCTCGGCGCGGTGCTGGCGCAACACCCGCACGTGCGCAAGATTTCGTTCACCGGCAGCGTGGCGACGAGCAAGAAGATCATGGGCTACGCGGTCGAGGATCTGAAGCGCGTCACACTGGAACTTGGCGGCAATGATCCGGCCATCGTGCTCGACGACGTGAACCCCGACGCCATCATTGATGGCCTCTTCTGGGGCGCGTTCACGAACACGGGCCAGGTGTGTTCCGCCATCAAGCGACTCTACGTGCACGAAGGCGTATACGAACGGATCGTCGCCGGATTGGTCGACCGCGCGAAGACGACGAAGATGGGCAATGGCCTCGAGCCCGACGTGCAGCTCGGTCCCATCAACAACCAGATGCAGTTGGAGAAGGTGATGGCTATGGTGGAGAAGGCGGGGAAGGATGGGGCACGCATCGAGACCGGCGGTGCCCGGCTCGAGAGCAAAGGGTATTTCTACCCACCGACCATTGTGACCGACGCCCTCGCGGGCATGACCCTCGTAGACGATGAACAGTTTGGCCCGGCACTCCCGATCATCAAGTACAAGCATCTTGACGAGGCGCTCGAACAGGCCAATCGCACGCACTACGGTCTGGGCGCATCGGTGTGGAGTGGGGACGCCAAGCGCGCCCAGGCGGTGGTGCAGGAGATCGACGCGGGTACGGGCTGGGTGAACCAGCACGGCGACATCACGCCCTATGCGCCGTTCGGCGGGTCGAAGTGGAGTGGCATCGGCTACGAGAACGGCAAGTGGGGCTACGACGAGTTCACGGAACTGCAGGTCGTGAACACGAGGAAGTAGCCCGCTCCGCCGCTACAATTGGAAACGCCCCCCGCCCTGCACGAGCAGCGGGCTGCCAATCTGCTGGATGGCCCGGCGGGCCAGGATCAGCTGAAAGACTTCGCGTATCGTCTCAGCTAGGGGAACCAGTCCGGCCAGCACCTTCAACAACGTGCTCTTTCCAGTGCCGTTCGGTCCGAGCACCGCCACGACTTCTCCCGCTTCCACCCGCACATCGATATGCAGGTCGAGTGCGCCAAGTTCGACGTGGACGCGGGCCTCCAAGCTCACGGCACACTGCGCCAAGCCGGAGTCGATCCGCACGCCATCGCCGGCTTCGAGCAGGAGGCCCCCACGCACGGCGCCGTGGCCGCCGCCCGTTCAGGTTGCGACGCGGAACTTGAGCAGTTTGGGCGTGAACTCCATCTGCGTGTAGACCCGGCGGATCTCGTCGGCGGGAACGTCGAAGACAGCGCCGTTGCTTGGGATCGCTTCGGTCGTCATCCACTCCGGTAAGGCATCATCCTTTTCGGTAAAGCCGGCGCGCCGGTTGAATTCCCACTCGTCCTGCAGACACTGCCAGCCGTAGGCGACGATGCCCTCCTCGCTCAAGTCGACGCCGTACATCAAGTTGATGAACTGGCGCATCTCCTCGATCGACGACGACATGAACTGACAGAAGCCGCTCGAATCGCAGATCGCGTTCGCGATCTGGGAGTTCTGCGATGCCAGGGCCACATCGGGTGCGGGCCTGACCACCAGTCCCGCGGTGTGGTCCGCGCCCATCGGGCTGGTGCAGTACGTGACGCCCGTCGCTTTCAGCGTGCGGGGCTCCCACGCCGGCATGGCCTGCCCCTTCACCGCCGGAACGCGCGCCACGCCGTACTTCTTCCCGGTGAAGACGACACCATTGGCGATTGCGGTCGCCAACTCGTCGCCTTTGTCTACTTGGTCAAGCGTGCGCAGGACGGCCTCGGCGTCGCCGAACGTGAGCTTGCCGCCGTCCATGGCGACCGCGAGCGCCCCGCCGGCCTCCATGGTATCGATCCCCAGCTCGTCGCACAGCCGATCCATACTGGCGATGGCGTCGAGATCGCCGATACAGCAGTTCGATCCCATGAGCCCGATCGTTTCGAACTCCAGCGCCGAAGTCTTGTAACTGCCGTCGGGTGCGTTGACGACGTTCGAGCATCGCACGATGCATCCGGTCAGGCAGTTGTGCATGCCGCCGCCCCGGGTCTCGAAGTTTTCGAGGATGCGAGCGCCGTCGATCGCTTTCGCGTGCTCGAACTGCATCTCGCGGCGGTTGCGCTTCGGCAGCGAATGGATAGAGTTCGTAAACCGCACGAGGGCGGAGGTGCCGTGCCCATACGGCTGCGGGCCTGCCTTGTAGGCCTTGGTCACGCGCATCACCAGTTCCTTGAACGCCTTGGGATCCTTCGCCATGCGGGCGGTGGAGCCTTCGTCGTCCACGACGACCGCCTTCAGGCCCTTCGACCCCATGACGGCGCCGAGGCCGCCGCGCGCCGCATGCCGTGTCGGATAGCGGTTGTCTTGATCCGTCAGCGCCACCGTCGCGGCGGTGAGGCGTGCTTCGCCCGCCGGCCCACAGAGCATGAACGCGGCGTGCTTGCCGGACTCCGCGGCGAGCTTGGCCGCACAGGCGTAATTGCGGAGCCCTTTCAGATCCGAACGCTCCGTGAGGCTGACGCCGTCCTTCGTGATCGTGAGTTGGTAGCGCTTCTCGCGATCGGCTGGCTGTTCCTCGACGATCACGGCGCGATACCCTAAGCGCGCCAGTTTCTGACCGCACTGTCCACCGGAGTTGGACTCCTTGATACCGCGCGTCAGGGGACTCTTCGCCCCGAGGCTGATGCGTCCCGACGTGGGCGCCGTGGATCCCGACAGGCAGCCGGGCGCAAAGATGAGCTTGTTGGCCGGGCCCAGCGGATCGCAGGTAGGATCCACTTCTTTCAGGAGGATTTTCGCCGACAGCGCTCTTCCGCCGAGCGCAACCCACTCGGCCGGAAACGGCTCCTCGGTCATGGTGAGCGTGGACATGTTGACGCGTAGAATGCGGCCCATTGCGTTTCTCCAATCGAAGCGTTCATTCAACCTAACACGGACGCGCCGCAACCTAACACAGGCGCGCCGCAAGAGCCAAGGGCTCACGGCGATCTCGTGATCTCATACAGTTGTGCCGAAGTCCGCCACCAACGCGACGCCGTTGATCCGACTACGCAATCAGGGCGCGCGCCTCTGCGCTGATGTGTGCGACCGCCTCCACCTGAGCGGCAACCACCGGCATGTGTGTGCCCAGTTGCTCGAACTCCGCCTCATTGGCGGCAAAGTTCGTTTCACTCTTGATTGCGGCGATCGCCGCATCGGCGCGCTGCGTGATCGCGTCCAGCTTTGCGCGGAGCGTCGCCGCAGCAGCGTCGCGCGTCCCTTGCAGCACCGCCGCGAGCCATGCGGCCTGCACGGTCAGGTCATCGCCGACCGCGTTGTGGTAGAGCGTGGTCAGGCCCGGCAAGTACCAGCGCCGCCAGAGAGCGCGCCGCAACACCTGACAGCGTCCCACCGTGGCCAGCGTGCTGCGCTCCTCCGGTGCCAGCGGAGACACGGTGAATTTCGGACGCGGCCGGGCATTGTCGGGGGCGGTGGTCCCGAATCGGGCGGCCTCTGCTTGCAAGCGACTGATGGTGCCGCGGTTGGCGGCGTAGACGGCGCCGACGTAGCGACTGGCGGCATCCGCGACCACCGCGTGAAGTGGGCGCATGTCGCCCCGAGCGATCCAGCGCCGGCGTGCGCTGCGCAGCCGGCGGCGAAAATCCTCGGCGAGCTTGTTTCCGGCGGCGGTCGCCTGCTCCCCGATCCGGGCCACGGCGGTTTCGAGCTTCGCGATCTGCGATCGTGCGGCGGCGCGCTCGGTCTCCGCCGCAGCCTGTGTGCGTCCGATGCGCCCGCGCGCCTCGGTGAGCACTTGTGCCAGCGCTTCGCTGCGCTGCGTTAAGCAATGTTGCGCGTTGTCGAGGAGCTGGTGTCCGCGTTTCGCAGCCTCACGCAGCGCCGCCACCTCACGTGCTCCCGATGACGCGAAGCCCCGGAGCGCGGCGATCAGCGACGTGAGGCCGCTGGCGACGCTGCCGGCGCCGTCATCGTTCTGCATAGCGCGGAATCCGGCACGCGCGTCAACGAGGAACAGGTCATGCGCGCCGGCGATCTTCGCACGCAGCGTCTCCGCATGCCGCGCCCGTTCGTCAGCGGATAGCTCCGCGCAGTCGGCATCGAGGTTCCACACGACGAACAGCTTGCTGATATCCGCTTCCAGGCTGTCCATGAGCCGGCGGGTGAACTGCGTGAAAAGAGCCGGATAGCGTACGACCAGGACTACCGCGTCCAACGAGCGCAGCGCTTCCGCACTGATCGCATCGAAATCCTGCGTGCTGCCGACTCCGGGCGTGTCGAGCAGGTCCACCTGCCCGCCCAGTTCGAGCAGATCGAGATCCGTCTCGACCAGTACTTCGTGCACATTTCCCGCACCGTTGCGCATCACCGCTTCCACGTCGGCGACGCTGGCGAGCTGCTGGTCGCCGACGCGCCAGAGTGTGTTCTCGCCGTAGGTCACGCGCACCGGAATCGATGTGAGTGGCTCGAAGGCAACCGGCGACAACGCCACGCCCGCAATCGCGTTGAGCAGCGTTGATTTGCCCGCCTTCACCTCGCCGTAGAGCGCGATGCGCACGCGCCGCCGGGCGAACTCGGCGAGAAATCCATCGAGCGCGCCGAGCGTGCCCTGCGGCAGCAACCCCGCATGTGGCTCCAGGGCGGCACGTGCCCGTCCGAACGCCTCATTTAGTCGTGTCGCCAATGCACCGAAGCCGCGCGCCACTGCCGCGTCGCCGTGATTTCCAACCGTCTGCCTTCCCGGTTCAACCGCTAACGTCATGGCGTCCTTGTACGGTGAGCCGTGTCACAGTTCAACCCGCCATCGTATGGCTGCGCGCCTCCACCTTGTCACGAGCCTCGGGGCTTAAGGTGCCTACCCACTGGCGAGCAGCTTTCGGTGGCAGCGGGTGCGTAATGCGGCGGAAGGCCGACCCCCGCGGGCGCCATCAAGCCCAGACGCTGATCAGCTCCAAGAGGCGCGGGCCGACTATCTCGGGCGCATAACGCGCCCGGCAGGCACGATCGGCTTCCTCGCGCCGGCGATCAACGGCGGCATCATCGAGTGTCCAGATCTCGGCCAACCGCTCTGCCAGCATTTCAGGTGAAAATGCATCACACAGCCACCCCAGGCGTCCGCCGTCCAGGATCTCCAAAGGACCACCGTGGTCCGGCCCGACCAGCAGCAGCCCATGAGCCGCGGCCTCGGGAAACACCATGCCGAACGGTTCGTCGACCGGCAGCAGCGCGAAGACATCACAGCTGGTGAAGATCGCATCCAGGTCGGCGGCAGCCACGTAGCCGTGGAAGCGGATGGCACCTTGTGGGCACAGCTCCTGCGCCAAGCCCTCCAGCCGCTCACGGTGCGCGCCCTCTCCGACTACGTGCAGCTGCGCCGACGGGCAGACGGCCTTCCGGAAGCGGGCGAAGCCACGCAGGACGGTGTCCACGTTCTTCGGCCGTTCCAGCCGTGAGAGCACCAACACCTTGAGGCCCGTGCGGTCGAGACCCATCCGCGCCGGCACCCGCTCCGGGAACCGCACCATGCACGGCACGACGGTGGCCCGGCGGTGGTAGATGCGCTCGACGTTGGCACGAGTGAATTCGCTGTTTACGTATACCGCGTCGAGCCTGGCGATGCTCGCCAGCTCGAAGATTTGCGCCGCATACACCCACCGTCGTCGGGCGACCCTCTCATCGTGAATGCGCAGCCGCTGGGCGAAGGCGGCGCACGCATCGGGGCCATCCGCCCCGTCACTGCCCTCGACGCGCGCCAGCAATGTGGGGTTGCTGCCCCGTAACTGCAGATCCCGCGGCGGCTCTTCACAGTACCAGGCCTTGCGCGCGCGGATGTTCGAGGCCCCGAGCATGGCGCTGCACGGGTGATTGTGGGCCACCACTACGTCGCAATCTTTGAGATAGCGGCTTGCCCGGCGTCCACGGCGCTGAAGCTTACGCAGGCGGCTCCAGGCCACGCTCACGTCAGTCCAGTGCCGGTAGCGCACGCAGCGCACCGGCACATTCTCAAGAAGCGCCCGCCAGCGTTGCTCATCGAAGGCGAAGGTGGCAACCACGGCGTCGATACCACGCTGCCGGAAGAAAACCGCGTGCGTCGCCGCCTGCAGCTCGGCGCCGCCGACACTCTGGAAGCTTGGATGAAAGATCCCTACCCGCATCACAGCAAGGGGCTCGCGTGCGATAGCATTACTAGCCCCGCGAACTTCTCGAGTTCTGTACCACAACCAGGCTTGGCCTTGGAACCAGGGCCGGGGTGGTTGCTTTTCTCCGCACAGTGGCATAATCGCAGGCGCCTACTGCCGTGCCAGGGCCAGCGCTGCGCAGAGATTGTGTCGTGGCCGCACGGGGGAAAGAGTCACATTTCGGTGAAGATCGGTATCGACGCCACCGCCGTGGCGCAATCGCGCATCGACGGCATTTCTCGATTCGTCTCACAGCTTGTGCTGCACCTGATGCAGGTTGATCAGGTGAACGAGTATTATCTTTGTTACCGGGCGCGCGCCCTGAAACGGCCCCACCTCATCTGGCGGCCGCGCCATGCACGTGCGCATGTGCGCGTATTTCAGGACCCCTTTAGCCGCCGTCTGTTCCGCAAGCTGGACGTGTTCCACGCCACATACCAGCGCCTGCCGGTGTACGACGACGCCCCGTACGTGTGCACCCTGCACGACATCTTTTTTCTCTCGCGCCCGGGAATGGTATCGGCAGGAGCGCACGAGCGCTGGACGGCTCGCTATCGCGATGTCGCCGCACGGTCTCGGGTCATCACCACCGAGTCGGAGTATTCCAAGGGTGAGATCGTGAAGCTGCTCAAGGTGCCGCCGCAGCGCGTCCGGGTGGTGCCGCTCGCAGCCAGTTCCGCCTTCGTCCCGCAAGCGCTGCCGGCGGTCGCACAGGTTCGGCGGCGCTACGGGCTCGCCGGCCCGTACATCCTGTTCGGCGGCGGCTTCGAGCCGCGAAAGAACCTGATGGGTGCGCTGCGGGCTTTCGCGCTCGCCGTCCCTCGCCTGCCCGGCAATGTGGTGCTGGTCATCTCGGGCAGCGCCGGTCCGCTCGAAGGCGTGGCCCGAGCTTTCGTCCATGATGCCGGGCTCGGCGACCGGGTTCGCTTCCTCGGGTTTGTTCGTGACGCCGATTATCCCAGCGCCGTCAGCGGCAGTCTGTTGTATTTCTTTCCCAGCCTGTTTGAGGGTTTCGGGCTGCCGGCGTTGGAGGCGATGGCCACTGGGGCGGCGGTGGTGACATCGTCAACGACCTCACTGCCGGAGGTCTGCGGCGATGCGGCCGTGCTGGTCGATCCCACCGACGATGCGCAGATGGCTGAAGCCTTGGTGGAGGTGACTACCAGCCACACGTTGCGGCAGCAGCTGCAGGCCCGCGGCCTCCATCGCGCGCGGCAGACAACGTGGCGCCAAGTCGCCGAGCGCACGCTGGAGATTTACCGCGAAGCCGCCGGCTAGCGCGCCGGTCGCCACCTCTGTCAAGATGTTGCTGCGGAGGAGAAGACAAGGGGCTTGAGCAGGAGACGTCGGCATGCGAACGAACGTTCACTACTTCCAGCACGTTCCCTTTGAAGGTCTGGGCGCCATCGAGGGTTGGGCGACGAGAGGCGGGCACCGGCTGAGTTGCACGCGTTTCTGCGACGGCGACCCGCTGCCCGCGCTCGAAGAAGTGGACTGGCTGGCCGTCATGGGCGGCCCGATGAGCGTGCACGACGAGCGCGCTTACCCGTGGCTGAGGCGGGAGAAGCGTTTCATCGAATCGGCGATCCGCTCCCGCCGTGTCGTGCTCGGCGTGTGCCTCGGAGCCCAACTCATCGCGGATGTGCTCGGCGCGAAGGTTCACGCCAATCGCTTCAAGGAGGTAGGCTGGTTTCCGATCCAGCGGACTGCGGAAGCCGCCACGACGCGCATCGGCAGCGCGCTCCCCCCCGAGATAGAGGTGTTTCACTGGCACGGTGACACCTTCGATCTGCCCGTCGATGCCGTGCGCCTGGCACGTAGCGAGGGCTGCGACAACCAAGGGTTCGTGTACCGCGGCCGAGTGGTCGGCCTGCAGTTTCACCTTGAAGTGACAAAGGCCAGTGCGGAACAACTCGTCGCCAATTGCGCCGCGGATCTCGCCGATGGTCCCTTCGTCCAGCAACCGGAGCTGATGCTGGGGGACGAGAGTCGATTCTCAAACATCAACGACGTGCTCGTGCGTTTGCTCGACCAGCTTACGCAGATCGCCGTGGACCGCGCATAGTGAAGGGCGCCGCCCGCCAGCCCGCATTTCTCACCGGACCTCGTTACGAAAGCGCCAAGCGTGCGGCAGATCGGGCCGCACGTAGCGATGAGCGACGAGGCATAGTTTAACACTATGTCGCAGGAGCGAAGAGCGAGTACGGCCCGAGATGCGGTGCGATTGGCGGTTGCAGTAGAGGGCTGGTGAGAAATGCAGGCTAAAACTTCGCAGCTGCCTCCCTGAGGCGCTCGCGTGCAACCTCCGAGTACCAGCACTCAACGAAGCGACGTTCTTGCTCTTCGAGCTGAGCCGCGATCTGCTTTTCAATCCCCGCAGTCCGGTTGCGCTTGATGATCGCAAATGCCTGCTCCGGCATTGCCCCCAGCTGCTTGGCTTTCTCGACGGACGCCGGGAGGACCTGATCCGGCGGCAGGACCGCGTCGACAAGGCCCATGCGCAGCGCGGCGTCCGGAGGGTAGAAATCACCGGACTCCATGATCTCGCGCGCGTAACGCCCGCCCACCAGAGCGGGCAGCATGCAGTCCACCACGTACGGCAGCGGCGCACCGAGCTTGATTTCGTTCAGGCCCATCAGCTTCTTGCCGTCGGCGACATAGCGATAGTCGCAGCACAGCGTCAGTATGCAGCCCCCGGCGATGGCGTGCCCGGTGACGGCCGCGACTGTCGGCTTCGGGAGCGTGTACAGGTCGAGGCACATGCGGTTGTACCAACTGAAGAAGTCGGCGAACTCACTCCTGGTGAGCCCGATCATCTGAGGGATGTCCCAGCCGATCGAAAAGAACTTGGCATTGGCGCTGGCAAGCACCAGCCCGCGGATCTCCGGCTGCTCTTTGGCGTGGCGAACGGCCGCTGCCAGCTCACCGACAAGATCGCCGTTGATGGAATTCGTCACGCCGCGTGTGAGTCGCACAATCGCGACCGGGCCATCTCTGTCGATGCGCAGCAGTGTGTTGATCATTGCCGTCGCTCCTCTCCCCTCTTCCTGTGGCCGCTCGTTCACAGCCGAATCGTCAGCGTGCGGTGGGCGTCGAGCATTTTCTCTTGAATAGGGACACCGATCGGACAGACGTCAGTGCACGGGGCGGCACAGCCGAGGCAGGCGGCGGCGTTGTGCTTCAGCTTCGCGTACCGCCGCAGACCTTCCTGCTCCCAGCCGTAGTCCTTGGCGTACATGCGGTAGCGCAACACGTCGTTGATCGGCAAACCGTACGCACACGAGCCCAGGCAGGCACCGCAGTGGGGTTGGCAATAATCACCCGCAACCAGCTGATCGTAACGATGCAGCAGCGTCACATCGGCGGGCCGTACGGCCGCGCCGGACGCATACACGTACTCGTCCACATGCTGCAGCTTAGAAAACGACACCACCAGACAGGAGACGTTCGGATTTGACAGCACCCACCGAAACGCCGCTTGCGAGTACGCGCTCGCCTCGTCGCGGAAGGGGGCGAGATTCGTATGCTTGGCGCCCTTGAGCGTCTTCATCGCCACCACACCGACATCGTGCGCCTTGGCCTTCTCCAGGATGTGGCCGAAGTTGGGCCACATGCCGAAGTGATAGGCAAGCATCATCACCTCGAAGCGGCCGGAATCAATCGCCGCATTGGCAACCTGCTCCAGGTTCGGCGTGTGCGTGCTGACGCCGAGGAAGCGGGCTTTTCCTTGCTGCTTCAGGTGGTCGAACGCCTCGTGGATGTTCGGGGCCAGCAGCCGGTCGAGGCTGTCGCAGGCATGAATGTGGATCAGATCCACGTAGTCAGTCTGCAACCGTTTGAGGCTGCCTTCGACAGCTTCGATGACTCTGGGCACCGGCGTGTCATTCGGGAGATGCCCGTCGGCGACGCAGAACTTGGTAGCCAGAAAGACCTTGTCGCGCCGGCCTTTCATGGCCTCGCCGAGCACGCGCTCGGAGGCGGTGTCGGCGTAGTCGGGTGCGGTGTCGAAGTAGCTGATGCCGCGATCGAGCGCCAGTCGAGCAACCTCGACGTCGTTGATCTGACCGGAGCCCAGCGAGATGTCGGACACCATCGCGTTCGTCCGCCCCAGCCGGCGATAGCTCTTGATGTGTGCGCCCCGCCACTCGGGACGAGCAACGGGCGCGGTCTTCTCCACCGGGGTGCGGAAGAAGTCGCTGAAGGTCCGCCGCCAAGCCCAGTTGCGGCCGGCTGCGGCGGCCAGACCGCCCAGCACAGCGATAATGGCCGCGCCACCAGCACCCGCGGTGCGCAGGAACACCCGGCGTGTTGTTCCTCTGATGGCCTGGGCTGACTTCTCCCGCCGCAGCGGCGTCAGGAGCCAGGAAGGCTCGGCCGTCTCACACGCATCGCACACCGGCCGGCGCCGGCGCACGAAACTCGCCCCTACGGCTAGCAGCAGAACTCCCAGCGGGACCCAGACCTTCCATAGCGGCAGCAGACTTCGCTGCGCGCCCTCCATGAAGTCGTGCAACAGGCTGCCGGTGAGCCTGTACGCCAGCAGCAAACCAGCCGCGTAGATGCCGGCAACCACTTGCCAGCGAAGCCGAACCATACGCTCTGATCGCAAGCCACCGCAGCGCCTACAGTTCATCCGCACCTCCCGGCATCACTCAAAAGCTGGCGTGTGCCCGCCGCAAGCGGCGATCAGGAAATCCCGGGAATCATTGTCCATTCCTGATTCCCGGCTCAACGTTCTCAGTTTTCCTTTCAGCCACGATCAACCGCTCCTCGGCTGCTCGTGCCCATTCCACCGAGAAACGGTCGATGAGCTTCTGCCAAATGCCCTCAGATGGCGTGTCGAAGACGGTGGCGGCATCGGCGGGTCCAATGGCCCAGTCGCCGCGGGCGATCTCGTGCTCGAGTTGGCCGGGGCCCCACCCGGCGTACCCAGCGTAGGCGCGCAAGCGATGCGTCTTTCCGCCCTTCCCCAGGGCCTTTCGCAACGTCTCCAGTTTGCCACTCACGTGAACATCGCCGAACACGGGCTGCGCGCCCTCCGGCACCGTGGCGGAGCGGATGAGCAGCAGCATGGCACTGGGCGACACCGGTCCGCCGACGAACAGACGGTCCGGACGATCATGCAACTCCTTCATGTCCGGCAAGGCCGAAGCCAGGCGCACGTCTGTGGGCCGGTTGATGATGAGGCCCATCGCGCCCTGGTCGCTGTAAGCGATGAGCAGGATCACAGTTTCGGCGAACCGCGGGTCGTTGACGCCGCGGTGAGCGACCAGGAACCGCCCCTTCGCAGGTTGGGTCGGCCCCGGTGCTTGACTGCGCCTCGCCGCAAACTTCGGGGCAGCGACTGAGAGGCCCGCCGCATCTGGGAATCGCTGAGCCGGATCGAGTGAGAGCGCAGCAGCGCTCAGAACATTGAGCAGGATGCAAACGAGCGCAGCAGTCATGGCAGACGCCAGACTCGCATCCAGTTTGCACTGAAGGCAGCTGGCTGCCATCATCACCGCTGGAGTAGAAGCTTCTACTCTTCCTTGAACGGCGACCTCGGCCATGTTGATAGCCTATGACGTTCGCCCCGGCGCAAGCAAGAGGGGTGCGGCTTCCAATTGGCCTGACGGCGTAGTAAGCAGCCGCGCGTGGCTCCCATGGCGCACACGCTTCGCCCCACGTTCTACGGCTGGTGGATTGTCGTCGGCTGCTTTCTGATCCTGTTCATCACCGTGGGCATCGGGCTGTACGCGCCGCCGGTATTCCTTGTGCCGGTGCAGGAGCATTTCGGCTGGAGCCGAGCTGCCATCGCCACCGGTAGCGCCATCGCAGCGGTTGTCAGCGGCTTGGTCTCACCATTGGTGGGCGCCTGGATCGACAAGTACGGCTCGCGCAAGGTGATGACCTTTGGCGCGCTGCTCATGGGGAGCGCATTTCTGTTGCTGAGCGCAATGGGCGCACTCTGGCAGCTGTACGCGCTCAGCGCGCTGGCCGCGGTCGGCATCACGTGCTGCGCCTGGATTCCGACTCAGACCTTGATCTCGAGCTGGTTCAACAAGAAGCGCGGCCTGGCGATGGGCATCGCATTGACGGGGGTCGGCTTTGGCGGCCTGGTGATGGCGCCGCTTACGGCGCTGCTCATTGCGCAGCTTGGGTGGCGGCTCGCCTTTGCCGCGTTGGGAGTGACGATCCTGGTGATTGTTGGCACGGTCGTGCTCGCCATTGTACGCAGCCGGCCGGCAGACATCGGCTTGCTGCCGGATGGTGAGGCCGCTGCTTCGGCGGGACGAACGGGGACGAATGCCGGTGCTGATCCGGCCGCCAGGATCGAGCTAGGGCAAGCGTTGCGCGCGGGGGCGTTCTGGTCACTTGCGTTCTGTTATTTCCTGTGGGCCTTCGCGTCGCTCTCGATCCTCGGCCACCTCGTCGCGCTTCTGCGCGACGTCGGGTTCGCGAGCGGCACCGCGGCCGCGGCTTTGGGACTCACCGTGGGGGCCAGCGTCGCCGGCCGCGTCGTCGTCGGCTACTTCGCCGACAGCGCGAGCAAGCGCGACATCATGACCGCCGCGCTGGCCTTCTCGGGCCTGAGCACGGTGTTCCTGTTGAGCATTCGATCGGGCGGGGTGCTGCCGCTGTTCGTGATTACATACGGATTCGCGCTCGGTGGTATTGCTGTGCTCTTGCCGCTGCTGGTGGGTGAATGCTTCGGGCTGGCCGCCTTCAGCAAGATTCTCGGCCTGATCATGATCGCCGCGACGCTGGGCGCCGCCGCGGGCCCGGTGCTCACCGGCCGCGTGCATGACGTGACCGGCAGCTATCGGCTCGCCTTCATGCTCCACGTCGCTGCGTTCCTCGCCGCCGCTCTAGCAATCCGTTCTCTGCCGCGCCCTCTCACGCGAGCCTCGCGCCTTCCTGCCTGCACGGCACAGTCCTGAATCGCTGTCACGGCTCACCATCCATTCGTGGCTCGCCGCCGCTTCACATCCGGGCCGCGCAGGTCCATAGTCGGATTCCCTGAATACCCATTGCGACCAACTAGGTGCATCACCGAGGAGAACAATGGAACTCGAATTGAACGACACCGAACGCATGCTGCGCGACACCTTCCGCGCCTACTTCACGCGCGAGATCGAGCCGCACGTGCCAAAGATGGAAAGCGGCGAGATGCTTCCCTTCGCTCTCATGCGGAATATGCATGAAGCGCTCGGGCTGGAAGCGATGCTGCCGCAGCCGCACAAGCGCGACGCGGAGGGCGGCTCGGAGCGCGGCAGCAGTGATTTCGGCTTGGCAGCCAACGCCGCTCGTTACGCGCGCACCGCCTTCATGGTGGAGATGTCGCGCGTCAGTCCCTCATTCACCCTCAGCTACGGCGCCAGCGTCGGCCTGTTCGCCGGCAACGTTGTGGGCAAGGGCACGCCGGAGCAGATCGAGCGCTTCGCGCTCCCGGTCATGCGTTGCGAGCGCGTCGGCGCCTGGGCGCTCACCGAGCCCGGCGCCGGAAGTGACGCGCTGCGCGGGATGAAAGCCACCGCGCGGCGCGACGGGGACGGGTACGTGCTCAACGGCAGCAAGACTTTCATCACCAATGCGCCGTATGCAGACCTCTTCTTGGTCTATGCGCGGGTCCACGGAGGCGAGCTCGATGGGTCGATCCAGCCGTTCATCGTCGAGCGGGGTACCGCGGGTCTGTCGACTGGACCCGCGATGAAGAAGATGGGCATGCGCGGCTCGCCGACCGGTGAGGTGTTTCTCGACGACGTCCGTATCCCTGCCGATCAGCTCCTCGGCGGCGGTGTGCACCAGCGTGACCACGTCAAGTCCAGCCTTGCCACCGAGCGTGTAGGTCTCTCGGTGATCTCGTATGGCATTGCCGAGCGCTGCTTCGAGATCGCCCGTGAGTACGCCCGCGAGCGACACCAATTCGGGCAGCCGATCGCGAACTACCAACTCGTGCAACACCGGCTGGCGCGGATGTACGTAGCCGTGTGCAACTGCCGCCGCATCGTCTATGCCGACTACCTAGCCGGGCGCGCGTTGCGCGAGTCCATCGCCGACGCGTGTGCCGGCAAACTCTACTGTGCCGAGATGGGAACCTACGTCGCCTTCGAAGCCATCCACATCCTCGCCGGCAATGGCTACATGGAGGAGTACGTGATCGAGCGGCTGGCGCGCGACGCCAAGCTCATCGAGCTGGGTGGCGGCACCACCGAAATGCAGATCCTGACCATCGCGCGCGAGATCCTGCGCGAAGGCTAAAATCTCTTTGGCATCCCCCTGCCTTTGAAAATATGCCCACGGCAAAGAAGGGGGCAAGATGCAACGGATGTCGTTCGTAGTAGGATTAGCCGTTATCCTGATCGCTGCCACACGTGCATCGATCAGGCGCAGGTGGCAGCCTTCTGCTGTCGCGACACGTGCTGGGAGAACCGGGACAAAGCGCTGCTCAGAGCCTGCCGCAAGGCGTTTCTGTCTTGTCGAAACGCCTGCCCGCCAGCAGCGAATTAACAGCCCGACGTGGCGCGGTCCATTGACCCGCGCCACCCCACAAGTACTCCCGCACCTACGCTAGCACCACCGCAGCGGACTGGCCCTGCTGGAGACGGCAAGCTACAAACCGTGCAAACGCCGGACCCGGCAAGGTCTGGCCCTCGAGCGTCGCCCGGGAAGGGTGAGCTCCAGAGATCAGCGGCGCTTCGGCCGAGTCGGGAGGCCGCTCACTTTCGCCGCCGCTTTTTCCAACCCCGCGTTGAGTAGGGCGATCACCACCTCGGTCTTGGACGCGCCGAGTTCGTCTGCTAGGCGGTCGATCTCAGCGCCGATTCGTGCCGGAATCCTCATGTTGATCAGCCGCGTCGTAGTCGGGACGCGACGCTTCAGGTCAGTGATGCGCAGCTCTGATCGCATTGGTTTTGTCTCCTTCCCCATCGTTTGCGCTTGAGCCCGGTGATGCCGCTCGCGGTGATGCCGCTCGACATCCCAGGTGAACGATCGTATCCGTCAATAAGCTAGTACGCTTTGCCATTTCGAGACGGCCCGTCCAAGACAGCAGATCACACGACACTGCCCATTCTGTCAATGGGCTGCCAGCCGTTTCGGCTGTGCCCTTCAACTGCACTTAGCTCGGGGCAGGACATGCTGGTCGAAGCAGGAACAGAAAAAGGTGGCGCCGGGATGGCGCGGTTGCTCAGGGCCGGGCAACGTACCGCTCGGTCATACGTTGCAGGCGGTCGCTGACAATGCGCGTGAGGTTCAGAAACACTTTGGCGGCAATGCGCGGGTAGCGCCGCTGGATGCGCTGCAGGAAGTGCTCGTCCACGGCGAGCACCTCGACCTGGTCGGCCGCCACCACATCGGCGCTACGCTCGATGTTCCGCACCAACGCCATCTCGCCGAACACGTCGCCGCGCCGCAACGTCATGAGCGCCTTGCGCTGCGCGCCGCTGCCGGCGAGCACCTGGGTCGTGCCCTGGAGGATGACGTACATCTCGCCGCCACGTTCACCCTGGCGGACGATGGAATCGCCGGGCGCGAACCGCTTCAGTTGCCCCATCAAGACGACGATTCGCGCTTGCCCCGGCCGCAAGCCTGCGAACAGTGGGATAGTCTGCGCTGGATGCTTGCCCAGCTTCACCCAGACCAGGTCCCACAGCGTGATGATCTTCGAGGTCGCCAGTAGCGCCGGGAGAAGCGTCAGGTTGGTGGCGAGCGCGGTGAGCAGCGTCGCGCCGGCCAGAATGCCGAAGTTCCGGATAGGGATGAAGGCGGAGAAGGCAAAGGTCAGGAAGCCGAAGAACAATGCCACCGTGGCGTAGACGATAGGCACGCCGACGGTCCGCAACGTGCGCGCCATGGCGGCGGTCTGGTCGGTCTCCCCCTGCACCTCCAGGTTGAAGCGTGCCATGTAGTGGATCGTCGAGTCGACGGCGATCCCGAGCGTGACCGCGGCAATCAAGCTGGTCCCGAGGTTGAGCAGGATGCCGAGCCAGCCCATCACTCCAAAAAAGATCACGATCGGCAAAACGTTCGGAAGGATGGCGAGGAAGCCGACCTTCACCGAGAGGAACATCAGGGACATGACGATGAAGATGACCGCCAGGGCCAGCGACAGGCTCTCGATCTGCCCCGCCACGATATCCGATGTGGTGCCGGTCAGCAGGACCAGGATGCCGGTAGGGCGCACTGCCAGATCGGCAGGGAAGTGCTCGGCGATGTAGGCGCGAATACGCGCCAGGGTATCCTCGATGGCGCGCGACCCCGACAGATGCGTGCGCACCAGGATGTTGGCGCGGCGGAAGTCCGGCGTCACCAGCGCTTTGAACGTCGTCGGGCTCGCACTCACCATGTTCAACAGCGGCGCCAGGCTTTGGGGATCTTCCCAAAAACTTTTCGCCGGCTCCGGGGGCACCACGTTTCCTTGCTCGTCAAGGACCACATCCTTCTCACCCGTCTTGCTCAGCCCCGTTTCGAGCACCTCGAGGTAGTCGACGATAGAGATCGAGGAGCTGATGCCCGGCAGCGTGTGCACAAACTGCTGCAGTTGCTTGATCTGCTTCAACACCTCCCAGCGCTTGATGGTACCGGGGGCCGTCCCTTCAACTACCAGGTAGAATGGATTGCTGCCGACGATGTACTGGTTGATGGTTTCGTTGGCCACCCGCGGCTCCGATCTCGGTGCGAAGTAGGAAAGGAAGTCGGAATCCACCAGGATGCGCTGTGCTCCGACGAGCGCTACCACCGCAGCCAGCGCCGCACCCCAGAAGATCGCGCGGCGGCCGCTGTAGGCCTGCTCGGCGATGTCCGTCAGCCACCGTGAGAGCCGCGGTGACACTTTGCTCGGTCTGTGGGCCCTACGCGTCGTGCCCAGGAGGTGCAGGCTCACCGGGATAACGGTGAGCGACGTTACTGTGAGGAACAGGACGCCGATGACCGCGAACAGCCCCAGATCCCAGATAGCCGTGATCCGGCTCACCATCAGTGATCCGAAGCCGATCGCCACCGTCAGGGCCGAGATGAGCAGCGGCAGGCACACGCGCCGGAAAGCGCGGACCACGACTTCCTGCGGCTCGGCTCCCGCTTCGACCTGCTCGTAGTAGCGCGCCATGACGTGGATGGCGTACGAGCTGCCGACCACGATCAGCAGCGGCGGCAGCACGAAGGTGCCGAGCGTGATGGCCTTCCCGGCGACGACCATCACCCCGAGGGTCCACACCAACGCCAGAACCACCGACACCATCGGCAGGACCACGCCACGCACGCTCCAGAACGACAGCCACAGCACCAAGAGCACCAGGGCGAGCGCGATCGGCGTGAAGCGGAACAGATCGCGCCGCATGAGGTCGACGGCGGCTTGCTTCAGGTGGCCGGCGCCGGTGTAGAAGAAACGCTCCGGGCCAGCCTCTTTGGCTAACAGCGCGCGCATCCTGCCATCGAGATCGAGGTCGGTGTACTGTGCATCGGTCAAGTTCTTGAAGAAGACGTTGACAGCCGTGCCCTTGAAATCATCAGCAACCAGATTCTTGCCGTACAGCGGGGTCGAGATGAGCTTCTGCTTGAGTGCCTGCACCTCGGCAGCCGAAGGTGGGATGTGCGGCAGCAACAACGGCGGCTCGAACACATCGGCCGCCGGATCAACAGCACTCGTCAGGCTGAGGACGCGCTCGACACCGGGCATGCGGCTGACGGCGTCGGTCACGCGCGCGATCTTTTCCAGCGTCGCAGCGGCAAACAGATCATCGGCGCGCACGCCGATCACTCCGACATCGTCGCTGCCGAAGGTGGCGCGGACGTTCTCGTAATAGCTCACTTGGGGATCGCCAGCCGGCAATACGCTGCCGATGGAACTCTCGATCCGGATACGCACGGCGTAGATGGCGAGCACTAGTGTGACCAGCACGCTCGTCCCGATGACCAGGAGCGCATGCCGTATCAGCCAGCGCGCGAATCGCTCCACGCCGGTGTCCGGCATGGCTTCCGCAGCTCTAGACTTGATGTGGACGGTGGGCATCATTCAGTAACCCGCTTGCGACGCTTGTCTTTGCGTTCCAACAATATGTTATCCCAGGCCCGACTGCCACCACGGCAGAGCCCTTCTCTCTGCACTGTTTTGTTGACGGGCCCCGGTGAGGATCTGCGCGCCAAGGTCGAAGTCGTCGTTCGCCGCTGCCCCTGGCAAGCGCTGTCGATCGAGGAGGGCTTGTAGCCGCGGGTGTAGCCGCACTCCTCAAGGGCGCGGCGGGGAGGCGGTTTCGCATGACGCGCGTGAGGGCTGGGAAGGCGCAAGGGAAGCCAAGCGGGGTGTGGCGAGCGTTTCACGGCGCGTACGTGAACCAGGTTTATGGTTAGGGCCGGTCTCGATGCAAAATCAGTTTCGTCCGCGGAGCAAACGTAGTACGTCATTGCTCAGGCGAGGAGGCACACATGCAGGATCCACTGCAACTGACATTGGTCGAGCTCACCGAAGCGTTGCGGGCACGTCGAACATCGCCGGTCGAGATCATGCAAGCGACGTTCGATCGCATCGACGCCACACAGGCCGATTTGAACGCGGTGGTCGCGTTGCGCGACCGCGAAGTGTCGCTTCGCGATGCCCGCGCGGCGGAGGCACGCATCATGCGCGGTGAGGCGCGACCGCTGGAGGGCGTGCCGCTCGGCGTCAAGGACCTTGAAGATGCGCAGGGACTTGTAACCTCGCAGGGGTCGTTGCCGTTTCGCGACCGCGTGGCGCCGCGCGACTCGACCCAGGTGGAACGCCTGCGCGCCGCCGGCGCCATCGTCGTGGGCAAAACCAACGCCCCGGAGTTCGGTTACACGGCGATCACCAAGAACCTGGTCTACGGCGTCACCCGTTCTCCGTGGAACCTGGAACGCAGCCCCGGCGGTTCCAGCGGCGGCTCGGCCGCGGCACTGAGCGGGTGCGTACTGCCCATGGTCACCGCAAGTGATGGTGGTGGCTCCATTCGCATCCCGGCAAGCTTCACCGGCTCCTTTGGTTTGAAGACCTCTTTCGGGCGCATTCCGCGCGGTCCCTTCGAGTATTGGGAGTACCAGGATACTGCGGTTGCTGGCCCGCTCACGAAGACGGTCGACGACGCGGCGCTGTTCCTCGACCAAGTCGTCGGCCCGTCGCCGCACGATCCGAACAGTCTGCCGCACCCGGGGATCTCCTACGCCCAAGCGGCACGTGAGCCGCTGGCGAGCAAGCTGCGCATCGGCTACTCCCCGGATCTCGGCTACGCCGTGGTGCAGTCCGATGTCGCGGCGGCTGTGGAGGACGCCGCCAAGGTATTCGAGCAACTTGGCCACAGGCTGGAGCCGATAGCAGGCGGCCCACCGCAGCTCGGTCGTGAGTGGGGCCTGCTCGGTCTGTTCGAGCTTGCAGCCCGCCTGCACCAGCTCCTGCCGGAACACGAAGACCAGTTCGGTCGTGCCTTCATCAACGCCGTGAAGATGGCCTGGCAGGTGACGCCGGAAGTATGGGGGAAAGCGGCCCAGCAGCGCATTCGGCTCAACAGCTGGTGCGCGGAATTGTTCGACCGTGTGGACCTGCTGGTGACACCCACGGTGCCGTACGACCCGCCGCCGGCCCGCGGGCCGTTCCCGGAGGAAACCGAAGGCCGGCAGCAAACCCTCGCGGCTGTGGCGGCATTCACCATTCCCTTCAATCTCTCTTGGCATCCGGCCGCCACACTACGTGTCGGCTTGTCACGTGCGGGCTTGCCCATCGGCATGCAGATTGTGGGGCCACGCCATCGTGACGATCTCGTGCTTCAGGCGGCACGCGCCTTCGAGCAGCTCCGTTCCTGGCATCCGCACTGGCCAGTGAAATGGTGACCGCGGAGCGTAAGGGGCTGCTCCCAGCGACTCACTTTTTCTCCGGTCGGCTTTCTCCATCATATCGAGCGTCGGTATCCAGAATCTGCAAAAGCTCGATCAGCCGCTGTGTGCCCTGGCGCAGGTTCAGTGTCGAGACGCGCTCGTTGACGCCGTGCTCACGCCGCTCCTCATCCTCGCTGAGGTCGAACGGGATGAATCCGTAGCTGGCAATGCCCTTCTCGCGGAAGTAGTGGCTGTCGGTAAACCCCGTGAGGACGCTGGGAACCACCGGCACCCCGTCGCGTTCGGCGAGCGTGCGCACCGCGGCGTAAGAAGCCGCATCGATCGGAGAGGAAGAAGCGGAAAAGTTCAACAAGACGCTCACCTTCACGTCCGGGTCAGCGATGACGTCCGTGATCGTACGCACAAACGCCTTGGGATCTTCTCCCGGCAGCAGCCGGCAGTCGAGCTCAGCGCTGGCAGTGCTAGGGATGACGTTGGTTTTTGGACTGCCCTGCAGGACCGTTGGGGTGATGGTGTCATGCACGAGTGCGGCGTCGTGCGGATCTTGTAAGAAGCTACGGCGGAAATCTTCATCCGCCAGCGCGGCGCGTAGATCCTTGTACCGCTCCCGCCGTTCTCCCGTTTGGGCCGCCGCCAGCGCAGCATAGTAGGCCTGCACCTCGGGTGTCACTCGCAGTGGCGGTTGGTAGAGGCGCAGGTGTTCGAGCGCCCGGATCAGCCGGGTCACCGCGGTCTCCGGTGCCGGCGCCGAGCCGTGGCCCGGCGGCCCGGTGGTGGTGAGCTGTAGCCAGCAGGGCGTCT
Organism: Binatia bacterium; assembly: GCA_050015455.1. Taxonomy (GTDB): domain Bacteria; phylum Desulfobacterota; class Binatia; order HRBIN30; family HRBIN30; genus JAGDMS01. The sequence goes on along the minus strand of JBEKBJ010000023.1, from coordinate 21,691 downwards.
TCTCCGACACCGCTACTTCATAGACTCGCGAGCCGTCCGCCAACACGCGCACGCTCGCGCCCTCGTTCAGCAGCAATTCGGCGTTCTGAAGTGCATCGAAGTGGTGTGCCACCATCCATCCGGCGCCGAGCTGGCCGCCGGTCTCCTCATCCGCCGTGCCGAGGAAGATGACGTCACGCTTGAGCTTGATGCCGTAACGCTTGAGCAACAGCAGCGCCATCACCTCGACGGTTCCCGGTCCCTTGCAATCAATGGCGCCCCGGCCGTAGACGTAGCCGTCACGTACCGCGCCGGAGAACGGCGGCACTTGCCACCCGTCCGGCTTCGCAGGCACTACGTCGAGGTGGCTGAGCAGAATGACCGGGCGCAATCCGCCGCTGCCTTTCACCCGTGCCAGCACCGAGCCGCGGCCAGGTTCCGACTCGAACACCTCGGTGCCGATATCCGCTCGGCGAAGGCGGCCAGCGAGAAACCTGGCCGCCGCGATTTCATTTCCCGGCGGGTTCGAGGTGTCGATCTGAATGTACGCGCGCAGGAAGTCGGCCGCCTCCTTCTCCACATCAGCCCAATTGATATCGGCCGCCGTCGCAGCGCGCGCCAGCAGCAAGGCGGCTGCAACCGCCGCGGCCCAAGACCAAGGCCTATGAGCGACTGCTCTCATGCTCATGCCCCACTACTGCATCGAATCGATCAGCTTGGTTCCGGCATCCGGCTCCAGATCGACGCCGGTAGTTTCGAGCAGCCGGGCGATCATCATATAGTACCCGATCGCCACAATGAGCTCCACGATTTCTCGTGGCGGGAACTGCTCCCGCATCTGGGCGAAGGTTCCATCCGACGCCCGCACATCACGCACCACCTCGTCGGTGAAGCGCAGCACCAGCCGCTCGCGCCCGTCGAAGCATTCGGCCTCGGCGTTGCCCGCTTCGAGGGCAGCGATCTGGGCCTCGCTGATGCCGGCTGCCTTGCCGATGGGAACGTGCTGCACCCATTCGTAACGCGCGCCGGAGAGCCTGGCGATGCGCAGAATGGCTAGCTCGCGCAGTCGCCCGCTCAATTGCTGCTTGGAAAGGATGGTGCCGCCCAAGCGCAGCAGCGAGCGTAAGTTTGATTGCGCGTGGGCCATCATATGAAATACCTTCAACGGTGCCGCCACACCACCGAGCGTTTCGCGCACCCGCTCGGGCGCGGTGGTAGGGTCAACGTAGGGAAGTCGTGCCATGGGTCTCCTTGTACCGCGATGCTGGCAGCCGAAGCGGGCAAAGTCGAGAGCTGGAGACACCACGAAAACGCTCGCCGCACCCGCTTGGGTTCGCTCGCTTCTTTCGCTTGCCCGCCGTCGCCGGATGGGCTATCTGCAACTTACATGATGCGATTAGCGTCGGCTGGAGTTGGCCTTTCTCTTGTTGCGCTGCTTGCGGCGGGGTGCGCGCACAAACTGGCGGCGCCGACCCCCGTCCCGGCCGGCAGTGAGGCGCCGGTTGCGCTACGCAATCTGGAGATCACCACCGTCGACGGCCATGGCGCCGTGCTCCTGCGGCTGTCACGCCCGCCGACGCTGGTGCGCGAGTCGAGCGGCGAGAATCCCGCTCGCATCATCATTCTGGCATGGGGGCCGCCCGGTGGTGCCGATCTGCCGGAACGCGCGATGCCGCAGCTGGATTCCGAGATCCGCGAGGTGCGCGTCTCGCGCCGCGCCGGCACCTTGCAGGTCGTGCTCGAGTTTAAAGGGGCGGCCCTGCCGCCCTACAGCGTGCACCAGATGGTTGACTGGATCATGGTGCGCCTGGGCGCGCCGCAGGAAGGCTAGCCAAGCAATTGTTGATCCCTTCGTCTCCTGGTCGAGGGGCAGGATGAGGGCAGCGGGTCATGCCTGAGATGCAACGGCAGAGACGGTGCAAGGTGCGTGCCGGCTGGTATGTTTCGAGTGGGCTGGCCGCGCTCGTGTTGTTCACCGGTGCGGCCGTGGCACAGATCAACAGCAATCAAATGCGCGACCGCTACGAGAAGCATACCAAGGGAACGTCAGTTGACGACTTCGTCAAGAACCTGGCCAGCAATGATCCCGACAAACGGCTGCAGGGAGTGAAATCGCTGGGCGCATCGAAGGATCCCAAGGCCATCGAGTACTTGATCCAGGCTGTTGGGGATACCGATGTACGTGTACAAGTAAAGGCGATTCAGATGCTCGGTGACCTGCGCGCGAACGATGCAACGCTGATACTAGTGCAGTATCTGTTTCTGCGCACTACCGATCCCAATATGAAGCAACTGATCCTGGCGGCGCTCGGGAAAATCGGGGACACGCGCGCGGCGCAGCCGCTGATCGAGTTCCTGCACCGCGACCTCGATCCGGCGACGCGCGGCACCGCCATCTTCGCGCTCGGTGAGATCGGCGCTTCGGAGTCCGTCGAGCCGCTGGAGCACATCGCGCAGGCGGAGAGCGACCCAATCGTGCGCCGGCTAGCCAATGAGGCGAAGAGCAAGGTCGAGGCGCACCAGGCGGTGATAAAGAGCCAGGTCAAAGGCCCATCCGAGACCTTCCTCAAACCCGAAGGCCCGGCGGCGCGAGAGTAGCTCCCCGTCGTGCCGGGATCTTTACTCGGCACTCAGAACCCAGTACTCAGAACTTCCAGACGGCCCAGTGGTGGAATGGCAGACACGGCAGACTCAAAATCTGTTGCGGGCAACCGCGTGGGGGTTCAAGTCCCTCCTGGGCCACTTTGATTTTCAAGGGTTTTCTTAGGCAGCCGGTCCCGTGGGGTCGTCAGGTTGCTTCTTCACGGGACCAATACGGGACCAGTAGGATAAGATTTACGGCCCGGAACCCGGTCACCCGGCCCGCCCTCGCTGTACGATCTGCCGCACCGTCTCCGGCGCCTACGGCTTCCCGGTGCGGGTGGGGGTGCCCGCCCCGTCTGAGTGCGTGGCCTAATGAGATTAGGGCCGGGCGCGGTGCCCAGCGTTGCAACCGTTCCCTACAGTTTGAGGGAAAGGCCCGCTATCTTCCGGATTTCGGCGCGGCGCGATCTCAGCCAACCCGTCGCAGCGAGCAGTGCTGCCAGGGTGAATAACCCCCACGACGAGAGCGCCGGCGCTTGCTGTACCGCTTGCGGCGGGCCGCTACTGTTGAACTCAAACGCACCGATGGAGCAGTTCGTTGCGCCGAGACCCGGTCGGACAAAACCGCGCTCATCGACGTTGTTCACGGGAGCGGCAGCGCAAACGCTCTCATTGCCGGCGTTGATCGCCGGGCTGCCCGCTTCAAGTGCGATGGTTTGCGTCGGCCCGCCGTTGTTCCGGAGCCCGGTGGGATCGAGCTTTGGGTCAGCCGTAGTGATGGTGGTGCCACAAGTCGTGCCGGGGGATTGCAGATTGTGGCCGCCGTCAGTGATGGTGCCGCCGCAGTTGGCAGAGGTATTGTCGGCCATGATGGTGTTGGTGATAGTCGTATCTGTCCCGCTGGAGCTGTCGTTGAGGATGCCATCGCTGCCATTGCTGGAGACCGTGCAGTTCGTCGCGGTGACCGGCCCGCCGGCGCTGCTCTTGTTGGCGATGCCATCGCCGCTATTGCTGGAGACCGTGCAGTTCGTCGCGGTGACCGGCCCACTGGCGCTGTTGCTGAGGATGCCATCGCCGCTATTGCCGGAGACCGTGCAGTTCGTCGCGGTGACCGGCCCGCTGGTGCTGTTGCTGAGGATGCCATCGCCGCTATTGCCGGAGATCGTGCAGTTCGTCGCGGTGACCGGCCCGCTGGTGCTGTCGTTGACGATGCCATTGCCGCTATTGCCGGAGACCGTGCAGTTCGTCGCGGTGACCGGCCTGCTGGTGCTGTTGTTGTCGATGCCGTCGCCGCTATTGCCGGAGATCGTGCAGTTCGTCGCGGTGACCGGCCCGCTGCCGCTGTTGTTGGCGATGCCATAGCCGCCATTGCTGGAGACCGTGCAGTTCGTCACGGTGACCGGCCCGCCGGTGCTGTTGTTGGCGATGCCATTGCCAATATTGCCGGAGATCGTGCAGTTCGTCGCGGTGACCGGCCTGCCGCTGGGGCTGTTGTTGGAGATGCCATAGCCGCCATTGCCGGAGATCGTGCAGTTCGTCGCGGTGACCGTCCCGTCGGCGTCGTTGCTGATGCCATTGCCGATATTGTTGGAGATCGTGCAATTCGTGGCGGTGACCGTCCCGTCGCCGTTGGCGATGCCGTCCCCCGCGCTCGTGGTGATCGTGAGATTTTGTACGGTCAGGTGAGCCGTGACATAGAACATTGCACCGCTGCTGCTGCTGAGGGCAATGGTGCTGCCCCCGTCGATAGTGGTGTCGGCGCTAATGGTCTCGGTGCTGTTGACGGTGATCGTGACCGGGCTGGCGCCGCAGTTGAACGTCACGGTGCCGTCGAAACTCCCGCCGCCTGGGAGGCAGGCGTTCAGTGCTGCCTCTTTGCAGGTCGCGCTCGTGCCGGTGCCGACGACACACGCCCGCGCGGACGAGGGCGCAGTGAACACAGCCAGGGCCAGCGTTGCCAGGACCCTCACGAGTTGCGCACGTACTGTTGTGGCGTTCATCAGACCTCCGCACTGTGCTCCGCGCCCCGGCTTGCCCGGCCGGCACCAAGCGGCGACAACACTAGCGCACCACGCACCGTCAAGTCAAAAGGCACCGCGCATCACCTCATCGATCGGCGGCGCCGGCGTTTGCAACGCCGCTCCGACGCCGCATAGCGATCTACCGCACCGTCTCCGGCGCCCACGGCTTGCCGGTCCGGGTCGGATGCCCTTCGGCATTTAGCCGGTGGCAATTGCCTTGAAGCTCAGCCGCTCGCCACCGCGCGGCTTGCGACGCAGCTTGTGAATCCGCGCCACCACGTCGGCCTCACCCGGCCGCGTGCCGTAGGGCTTCCGCCCTTCACAGCGCCCCGTCGCACGGAGCTTTGGTTTCAGCAAGCGCAGTGTTGAGCAGTGGGAACAGGGCAGGCGTTCACCCAGCGGTGCGGCGCGGGAGGGTTTCTTACGGTGATCGCCCGCGAACCGGCAGCCGTACAACGCGCGCTGCGGGAGGCACACTTGTTACGTCCACAGGCCTAGGGACCACGCAAGTAAGACCAGTCGGAAGGAAAGAGCCCAAAAAAACGGGAAGCTGTCCCATGCGTTCTGGCCCGTGGGAGTAGCGAGGAACGATTAAGGCAAGGGATGGCAAGAATCTTCACAACCAAATCGCTCATGCTATGAGACTGCTCGTCACTTGCGCCGCCGTTCGACCATGCCCTGCGCCCGGTCGGCGATCAGGTTCGGAAGGTCCGTGACGTGGACGTTGAGTTGCGCGGCCAGGAATGCGGGCAGTGCGCTGACAACGACGAAGCCAACGCCGGACGACAGCCAGGTAAAGACGACCGTTAGCGTCGCGAACAGCAACATTGCTGCCACGTGGCCGCGAACCCGGCCCAGACGAACCGACAGCCAACCGCTCAGCATGCCAATGGCCGCCTGCAGGATAAAAATCACCGGCCACGACGGTTCGTGCAGCGCATCTCCGCGACGCCATGTGTCCACCGCCTCTGCCCAGATTTCCGCCCCGAAGAGCGTTCCGAGCGGGGTCCAGTAGGTGTCCATCCCCCCGCTGTACAGGCCGCCGACGATCACCGCCTTTCCGGTGAGGACGGTATCGCCCCTGGGGCCCGCGGCCGGTTGCAAGAGGTCACCGGTGGTGAGGACCCGCCCCGCGCCGGTAGCGCCCGGTTTTCTGGACGCAAAGCCGCCCGTGTAACGGATGTGGAGGTCCGCACCTGGTTCCCCCGCCGTGCAGCGATCACCGGAATCGAGCGCCCCGATGACGGCCCCGAACAACGATACCGCGGGCTGTGCGGGCGCGGTCTCGCTCCAGCAGCGCCGCACGTGTCGGATGACGCCGCTCTCGGCGCGGATCTGTGGTGAGGCAAACGTCAGCCCGGACGGGGTGCGGGTGGTCAGCTCGTGAAGACTGCGCCACAGCTCCAAGGTGGCGCTGTCGCCGTCTTGGAGATCGGTCGGCGGCGTCTCGACGAGCACCCAGTGCGTGGCCCCGCTCTCCGCCAGGCGTGAGAGCCCGCGGTAGAGTTGCCGGCGGCTTTCCCGCCGTTCCGGGAGCTCGTAGGGTGGTGGCTGCAGGCCGATGTCCACCGCGACCACGGCGGGCCGGTGTTGCGCCAGCCGCTGGAACAGACGCAAGAGCACCGCCGGGTCGAGCGGACTCAGACCGGCGAACAAATCGGTGCGATTGTAGTCCGCGTCTGTGATGCCGACGAGCAGCACCTGCCCGGAGGGCACGGCACGGAAAACGCGACTGATCGCGTCCGCCCAGCTCTCTTGCAGGCCGCTCATGCTCCCCGTCTGGAACAGCAGGGTCACGAGCCCCGCGGCCAGCGCCGCACGCACGGTGATGCCGAGAAAACCGTTTCTCTCCGGCTGCGTCGCCAGCGCGACAGCCGCGATCTCACGGCGATGCGCGCGGCGGTGGCTGACGCGCCTCACTTGAGAAAGTACCCGTCTTGGGCCGCCAGCAGTTCGATCATGAGTTCTTGGCTTTCCGGCCCGAACTTATCGGTCGCCTGGGCGCGGTAGCGCTCGCGTTGCGTCGCAGCTTCTTCGCTTGTCATGAGGATGAACTGACCGAACCCGAGAGCGGTGCCGTCCTTGTCACGCGCTTCCCACTTGTAACGACCAGCGACCGGCACCACGCCTGCCGGCCAAGTCATATGAGAAGATGGCACGTCCGCACGGAAGACGAGTTCGGGCTCCGGCGTCAGCCGGAACAGGGACAACTGGGCTGACTGGTCATGTCCGATCCATCGGAAGAACACATGGGCACCCGGGGCAAAGGCGACCTCGTTCGGCCGCGGTTCGGCGACCCCGATTCCCCGGACCATGGCATTGCCCGTCTGCTCCGGCTCGCTGGTCAGAGCTTGGAGCGCCGTGACCAGTCGCTCGCGCAAACCGGCATTGGGGTGCGCCACGGTCTGCGGCAGCGAGAAGGGCTTGCCGGCGTGTACCTCGATAGCCTCACCGGTGCGGACATCGCACAGCACGGCTGTTCCGTTCTCGACCACGACGCGGTCGTTTGCGAAGACGGAAGCAAATGGCTCAGCTTCCCGTGTGCGGTTTCCGGATTCGATCCGCACGGCGCCGTCCATTGTGCGGATGTAGCCAACCGGCTCTTGTGCCCACTGACCCACGCTGGAGCAGGGCTTGAGTGCGATGAGCACGAACAGGGTGAACCAAAGGCCGATGCGGACACGCTGAAGGCCGATGCGGACACGCTGATGGATGTGTGGTGGATTCGTTTTCGTCATCTCGATGGCCTTCCCCGTGCCTCCTCTAGTACGTGCGCCCCCTAGCGGGCAAGAGCCTTGAGAGCCTTGAGATTACAGAGCCTTGAGATCACACTTGCCCCTTGTCTTTGGTGGTGTGGCAAACAGCAAGCGACCAGACGGGGAGGAACGGACAATGGCGAAACGGGCGACGGCGCTGGGGGCTGCCGTCTTGATTATGGCGGCGTGCGGGGTGTGCACCGCACACGCGGCGGAGAAGCGCGTGGCGCTGGTGATCGGCAACGCTAACTACGAGAAGAAGCCGTTGGCCAATCCGGGCAACGACGCGCGGGACATAGCGGCGGCGCTGCGGGAGCTGGAGTTCGAGGTAATTGAGCGCACCGATCTGACGCGGGATCAGATGCGCGAGGCGATCCTGGAGTTTGACGACCGGCTGCAGGGGGCACAAGTCGGGCTGTTTTATTACTCCGGGCATGGGATGCAGCTCGACGGGAGGAATTATTTGATTCCGCTCGGGGTGGTGGCGCGCTCGTCGGCGGAGATGAAAGTGGAGGCGGTCGATGTCGCGGACGTGCTGGCGCGGCTCGATGGCGCGGGCACGGAAGTGAACGTGGTGATTCTGGATGCGTGCCGAGACAACCCGTATTGGAGCTTCAGCCGCTCGCAGGCGCAGGGGCTAGCGGCGGTGGATGCGCCGGAGGGGACCCTGATTGCGTATGCGACGGCGCCAGGGAAAAGGGCGGAGGACGGCAGTGGGCGGAACGGAACGTATACGGCGGCGCTCTTGCAGCACATGCGGGAGCCGGGGGTGAAGGTGGAGGAGATGTTCAAACAAGTGCGCAACACGGTGAAGAGCGCGACCCGGGGCGAGCAGCTGCCGTGGGAGGCGTCCTCACTGACGGGGGACTTTTACTTCAAGACTGGTGCGCTCACGCCGGGGCCCGCATCGGCACCGGCGGCTCCGGCACAGGGGGACCTGGATCTAGCCTTCTGGGAGTCGGTAAAGGACAGCCAGAATCCGGCGGATTACGAGGCGTACCTGACGCAATTTCCGAAGGGTACGTTTGCGGCGCTGGCAGATAACCGCTTGGCGGAACTGAAGACGAAGAACAACACCCCGGTAGCGGTGGCGATGGGACCGACGCCACTGGTGGTGCAGGGAGAGGTAACCCCGTCGGAAATGGTGGAGGTGCCGGGCGGGGAGTTTTTCATGGGGTGCAATGAGCGGGTGGACTCGGAATGCCTTGATAACGAGAAGCCGGGGAGGGAGGTGTACGTCGGACCGTTTCGGATCGACAAGACGGAGGTGACGGTGGCGGCGTTCCGGCGGTGTGTCGAGGCGGGGGAGTGCAGCGCGCAGGGGTTGACGATGCCGTTCGGGGGCGACCCGATGAAGGAGCAGCCGGAGTGGGCGCCGTACTGCAACTGGGGCAAATCGGGGCGCGAGGATCACCCGATCAACTGTGTGGACTGGAACCAGGCGCGGGCGTATTGCGGGTGGGTGGGAAAGCGGTTGCCGACGGAGAAGGAATGGGAGAAGGCAGCGCGGGGGACGAACGGACAAAAGTATTCGTGGGGGAATATCGGGTACGAGGCGGTGGGGAAGAAAGTGGCGAATATTGCAGATGAGTCGGCGAAGCGGACGTACCCGGACTGGAAGGTTGCGGAGGGGTACGACGACGGGTACGTGGGCACAGCGCCGGTGGGGAGCTTTCCGGTGGGGGCATCACCGTATGGGGCGTTGGATATGATTGGGAATGTGTGGGAGTGGGTAGCGGACGAAATCGGCAGCGGACGCGGGTTGCGCGGCGGATCGTGGGACAGCAAACCGATGCTCGCCCGCGCCTCGGACCGCTATTGGCTCGACCCACGTTGGCGGGACGGGAACTTCGGGTTCCGCTGTGCCCAGTAGCTCCCATACCGGGTGCCCTCCCGGACGGCATGCCACGGGCGTTCAGGCACGTGTGTCAGCCGCGTGGGCTGAAGCGGCGGCCGTAGATGAAGCAGGTAGGGTAAGGGAGGGGGAGACGGCTCATCAGTAGCGGGTTGGACCTGGGGTCACTCGCCCATTTATTCGATATTGTACGCTAAGAGATCCGCCCCGAGGCCCAAGGTCTCAGAACGATGCCCAACGCGAAAAACAGGCAGCCTGAAGGCCTCGACCGGGCACGGCGCCTGCGGGCGCTGGACCGTCAAGCGGCGGCCGAGCTGGGCGGGCATCCGGCCCGCGGCGCCCGGTTTCGGCGGGATCAGGGCTTTTCCTGCTGCGCTGCCGTTCGTGTGGCAGCGGCTTTTACGCGATGACGGCGTTGCTGGAGCACCGGGAACACTGCGAGGGCGGCCTTTCGTCAACACTGTCATGAACTGCTGGCAAATTCGGAACTGTCATGAACCGCAGCGGGTTTTTGACGTACCGAACGGTGCATGAAATGGATGTCAGCTAGGCTCGACCTGGCCCGGCCCGGAATTTTGCCACAGCTCGGTCCAGCGGATCAGCCGCCGCACCCGTTCAAGGCGTTGTTCACCGCCGTGACGATCAGCGCAACGTCGACTTGCGCGCCGCTCGGGATGCCGTTCGGGCACGCCGTCGCATCGGCGTTGCCCAAGGCGATGTTCACCATGGTGAGGATCTCATCGACGGTCACCTGGTGCTTGTCGTTGCAGTCGCCGGCACACGTCGTTGGTGAGGCTGGGACCGAGTTGTACTCGTACGCGCCGATGGAGCAGCTTGTCGCGCCGGCACCCGGCCGGACGTAGCCGCGCTGGTCGAGGTTGTTGACGGGCGGCGCCGAGCAGACCGACTCGTCCCCGGCATTGATCGCCGGGCTCCCCGCTTGGAGCGCGATGGTTTGGGTCGGGCCGCCGTTGTTAACCAAACCTGCCGGGTCGAGTTGGGGGTTGGTACCACAGAACGAGCTGCCGCTGGTGCTGGTGCAGCCGGTGCCCGTGAAGCCGCACGTCGTGCCATCGTCGATGTTGTGGCCGCCATCAGTAACGGCACCGGCGCAATTGCCCCCCAAGGTGCTATTGGCGATGATAGTGTTGGTGACGGTGACCGTGCCCTCGACGATGTAGACGCCGCCGCCGAAGTCCGCGCTAGGGTAGCCGTCGTAGCCCGCGCAATTGCTGGAGAAGGTGCTGTTGGTGACCGTCAGCGTGCCCCAGCTGGCGATGCCGCCGCCGTAGAGGTCCGCGCAATTACCGGAGAAGGTGCTGTTGGTGGCCGTCAGCGCGCCCCAGCTAGCGATGCCGCCGCCCTCGGTTGCGGCATTGTCGGTGAAGGTGCTGTTGGTGACCCTCAGCGTGCCACAGCTGAAGATGCCGCCGCCGAAGTACGCGCTATTGCCGTTGGCGATGGTCAGGTTCTGGACCGTGAAGTTGACGCCAGTGTTCACTACCCCTGGAGTGGTGATTGCACTTCGGAAACAACGTGTATCCTTGGCGGGAGGTGTTGCGAGACCGACACGGACTGCACCTCGGGGCACACGTGCACGATCACGGACGGACAAAACACGGGCCTCACCATTTTCGGCTGGCTGGCGCAGTTGAACAGTGCCGGATTTGCGGGGCACCGCGACTGGCGTATTCCGAAGTCCGCCGCCAACCCCAACTATCCCTCCAACGGACAACCGGCGGAGTTGGAGAGCATTCTGGCGGCGCCGTATCAGTGTAGCGTAGGGCCTCCGTGCGTGGATGCGGCGTTCAACACGAGCACGAGCTGCGGCGAGGGCGATTGCAGCGCGACGGGGCCAATGGCGTGCAGTTGCACGCAGTCCAGCCGCTACTGGTCGGGTACGGAGTTCAACGTTCCGATCTACGCGTGGGACGTGGACTTCGGCAGTGGCTTAGTGCAGTTCGACACTTATCCCAGCGTCTTCCACGTGCGAGCGGTACGTGGCGGCTTGTGATCGGTCATTTGGCCCAGGCGAGCCCGCGGCGGTGATCCGAGCCTCACCGCTTCACGGCCGCGGTGCGCTGTAGCCGCTGCCTGCGCGCCTCTAGCTCAACTGCGCAGAGAAGGTCCCCGTATCGCCGGTGCAGGCGCCAGCGGAAACCATGTTGTAGCTACCGCCGCTCATCTGAGTTCCGCTTACCGTCGCGCTAAGCTTCACGTCGATGCCGCCGGCGGAAAGAGCGCCCGTGAACGTGTCACCACAAATGCTTCCTGAAATAGCTCCACCGGAAAAGCACGGCGATCCGCCCAAACTGACCCGCCCTTTCACTGCTGACCCACTTTGCACGAGGGAGGGGAATGAGATGGTCCCTTCGCCAAGACCCTTCGAGCTACTCCAACTACCGGCCCAGTGGCCTGTGAGATTGACCGAACCTGGGGCGCAGGTGTCGCCCCCGCCAGTTCCGCAACGTACTAGGATAGCTGCGGCGACTAGGATTCCGGTCCACCAAGGTACGACTCTCGTCACGACTTGCCCTCCATTGCACACTGCGCAAAACATTTGAAATTTGACCTTCCTCCAGTCAAGAGTCAATCCGTAAATCTACGGATTTTTGAATTGGCACGACCTGCCACAGATTGCGACAAACGCCGTGAGCCATCCCTAAAAGGCATCGGGCCGTGTGCACACAGCAGACCCGACCGCTCCACGGTCGTCCGAGTCTCGTGCGGCCCATACGCACTCTCGTCAACTTCGAGGTTGATCACCCGCTTAGCTGGTAGCCCACGCACGCAGGGGCCGGCGGGCTAGTGTTTCCCCGGTTTCAATCCCGCCGCGGTGACCCGAGCCTCACCGCTCCATAGCCGCGGTGCGCTCACCACAGCTTCGAGGTTGAAGACCCTCATTCCAGCAGCACGGCCGGGCCAGGGGCCGACCGGCAAGGTATTCCGCCGGCCGGGGTGGGTCCCAAAGGGCAACGACGCGCCGTCCGGGTTGCGGTGGCGGAGCCGGAGCGGCCGGCAATGCCTTCACTGGTGCGCCGCGTTGCCCGCTAGCGGTGATTGCGGCGCGGTTGGACCCGTGGCCTATGCCGCCGGGCGTTCGTCGCCCTGAGCCCGCTTCCCGTTCGTGCCTGCTACTCGTGGCAAGTCCGGCCGACACCGCGTCAGCGCCGGCAAGCCAGCGCCGACCTGAGCCGGAAGCGCCGCAGCGCTGGTGTCAGTACTGGTGTCAGTTGGCGATCGAGAATGGTCGAAATCGGTCGAAGCTGGTCGAAGCATCGCAACGCGATAAATCCAGCACAATCAAGGAAAGCCGCGTCAATCCTGCTTTTCCTCATCGTCCTTGATCCGTCTTTTAGGCAGAGGGGCGCTGGTTCGAATCCAGTTGCGGGCATGACGGGTCTGGGGGCCGTCGGTTGACGCCACACGGATGCCTGGCTACGGTACAAGCGCTGTGTGCAACGCGCGGTGAGAAATCAGCAGGTTATCGTGCGGCAAGACTCAATCAAGGTATCGATGGCGCTCCTGGTCGCGGCTGCAGCAGCGGCGTTCTCCCCACTGGCCCGGGCCGACGTGCAACCGGGCGACGTGATCACCAAGGCGGATGTCGCGAAGGTCCAGGATCTCGTCTCGCCGGGCGTCCAGTGGTGCGTGAAACATGGCATGACCATGAAGATCGTGCCGTACAAAAAGGTCGAGTGGGACAGCGCGTACAAGGAGGCCACGGAGAAGTACAGTGGCCAGGTCAAGCTCGCGCCCGATGGCCGCTCCCTGATCGGTTACGTGGCGGGCATGCCGTTTCCGAACATCGATTCGAACGACCCACAGATCGCCCTGAAGATCATGTGGAACTATGATCATAAGCCATACGTGTCCGATGACTTGGATCTGCGGAACTTCGACGCCGACACCGGTCCGGTGGGTGAAACCAGCCCGATGCAGGTGGAGCGCCACTTCCTTCTCGACCACCTGCGTGCCCTCTCTTACACCGGGCGCCTCTACGTGGACCCGAAGCCTGAGAAGCCGAACTCGGACGGCGTGCGCGGCAAAGGTTCGATGCACCCCATTCTGGAGCCCTTCGATTTGAAGGGCGTGGGCGAAACGACCATCCGCTATCTCAGTCCGGACCGCCAAGACGATACCTGGCTGTATTTGCCGTCGTTGCGCCGCGTGCGGCGTTTGTCGAGCGCTCAACGTTCGGACGCACTCTTCGGCCAGGACACGGATGCAGACAGTTACGGCGGCTACGCCGGCCAGATTCCCTGGTTTGAGTGGAAGTACCTGGGCGAAAAGGAAATCCTCGCCTCGTTTCACTCGGATGCCTTCCCGGTGAAGTACTGCGACGGCGACGGCGACTTCATCTTCTGCGATACCTGGGAGAAGCGGAAGGCCTATGTGGTCGAAGGCGTACCGAAATTGCCGCAATACGCCTACGGCAAGCGGCTCATCTTCGTCGACAAGGAAACGTACTACATCGCCTACAGCGACATCTTCGATGGCTCCGGCCAGCTGTGGAAAGTCTGGGTGAACCAGTACAGCTTCAAGAAGCGTGCGACCCCGTCGTATGGCGACGAGTATCCCGACGAGATGCCGTTCAACCCCAGCATCACCATGGTCGACATGCAGCTCAACCACGCCACCAGATCCGGCTTGCCGAGCGCCAAGTATCCAGGAGAGCAGGGCTGGTACTTCAACCAGGGTGATAAGTCGGGCACGAACGAAGAGTTCTTCACGGTATCGCACCTTATCGAGTCCGGCCACTGATCCAGCGCATCTGAAGCACCCACCACCGCGTCTGGCAGGGGCAGCCCACCCTCGCCCGAGGGCCCGGTCATCGTTGAGGCGCCGGCTGCCGTTCCCCGGCGGCGCCCAGGACGCGCGCTCGCGCCTCGAGCGCTTCAGCGTCGGCGTCACGCCCGGTCTCGTGGAGCAGAGCAGCGTAGTTGTCTAGGGAAAGAAACCGGACAACGTCAGCGACACTGTCACCGAGCTGGCACGCAAGTATGCTCTTGACGGCCGGGTGTCGGTGAATTTCTACGGCCAGCCCGGGCAGCCCTTTCGATTCAAGCACGATCGCTGTCTCGTGTCCGAGATGGGCGTCGTAAACATCGGCCGTGGCTTCGACTTCGTCCAGAAAGCGGATGGCAAGCTCAAGAACACGGTCATCGGTTTCGGGGGGCCAGACGCTGACACAATGCTCGCACCGTATGTCGCGATCAGGAGTCAGTGACGGTCGTGCTGGACAAGCTGCCCTTTCCGCCCGCGCGGATTCGGATCTACCCGAAGTTGTTGGCGGGCGCCGCGGGGTGGAGAGTAGCCGAGACGCGGATCACCACCGTCGAGCGCCTCCCGCCGCGACCGCTGACTCGGAGCGCAAGGCGTCACGTCCTTTCCCGTTGGCGGGCCATCATCAGCCATTGGTTCACTGTACGCCGTGCAGCGTCGCTACCGCACCCGTTGTCGGACCGTCGTCGCGCGGGCTCGTCGGCACGTCCCGCGGGCGTGAGCGGGCGGTCACAAAGCTGCCCCGGTGGCGGCCACCGGGCGAGCGCCCAGCGCGCGGAGCGCGGCGCGCGCGGATGGGACCGCCCAAACGTCCGCGGCACACTGTGTGAGACGGGCCCACTTTTGCCAGCCTTTTGCCGGGGTTTTAGCCGCGTCGACGTCCCGGACAATTCTCGGACAGCGCCAAGAAAGGCGCGCCGGGTCGAGAGCTTAGATCAGAACATTTGATTACCATTCACTGCATCTTGACTGATTGCTGTGCCCTTTCGCGTCTGCTCGCGCATGCCGTCGCCCTTGAGGCATCACCAGATGCGTTGGACATTGTATTCAAGGAACGACCTGATAGCTGAGAACGTCTTCGGCCTCTTCGTTGAGGCGCTTCGCCCAGCGGTTGATGATCCCGAAATCCTTGCGGTCACCTGCCGGCAGGACCGTGAGGTACGAACGCACGGCGTTCTCGATGAAAGCCGATCGACGGGCACGACGGCGGGTTTGCCGGTCGATAGCGGTCACGACCTCGACCGTGCCGATCCCCGGCTCACCATAGCACGGCGCAGGATTGTCGGCGGCACCGCCCCGCTTGCCAATGCCGTTCGATCAGGTACGTTAAAGTTAGTCCCGCAATTTCGGTTTTAAGCGTTTTAAGCAAGGCTTGATTCGAGGAGTTCGGTCATGGCTGAAGCAGCTGTCTCTTTGCGCTCAGTGGTTCATATTCCACGCAACCTGATCACCGTTACCAACCCGGCAACCGGGCAGAAGATCGCCGACCTGCCGGTCACCGATGCGGCGGGGGTGTACGCGGCGGTCAATGAAGCTCGCGCTGCCCAGCAACAATGGGCCGCGCTGTCCTTCGCGGCGCGCGCGCGGGCGTTGAAGCGCTATCGGGACGTGATCATCGACAGCAAAGATCGACTCGCAGCGGTCATCGGCTCCGAAACCGGCCGCCCGCGCCCCGAGGTGTACACGAGCGAGTTGTTCCAGCTGTGCGACGCGATCGGCTATTGGAGCAAGCACGCGCCCAAGCTGCTGGCGGATGAAAAGGTGCGCCCGCATTTATTGAAGACCAAGCGCGCCTACGTGAGTTACCATCCGCTCGGTGTCGTCGGCATCATCGCGCCGTGGAACTTCCCATTCCTGCTCACTATCGGGGAAGCCATTCCGGCGCTGATGGCCGGCAACGCGGTCGCCGCAACCAGAACTTGAAGGGACTCTTCTACGAGCCAACGGTGCTGACCGATGTCACGCACGATATGGCCATCATGCGGGACGAGACCTTCGGCCCGGTCATTCCGATAATGAAGGTGCGGGATGCAGACGAAGCGCTGCGGCTGGCCAACGACTCATGCTATGGCCTCACTACCAGTGTGTGGACGCGCGACGGCCGGACGGCCCGCATGCTGGCCCGGCGCCTCGAAGCCGGCTCGGTCTGCATCAACGACCACATGGTGAACTTCGGGGTGACGGAAGCGCCGATGGGCGGATGCAAAGACAGCGGCCTGGGTGCCCGACACGGCAGTCAAGGCATCCGCAAGTTCTGCCGCCAGCAGACCGTGGTGATCGACCGCTTTGGACCGAATTCCGAGATCAACTGGTATCCCACGAGTGCGCGTAAAGCGAGGCTGTTCCGGCGCGTCTTGAACTTGTTCCACTCGGATTGGCGTAACAAGCTGCGGGCGTAGGCCGGTGCGATAAGGGGTTACCAACGCGACGCACCGCCGCTGGAGATCCTGCGCGTCGACGGCGGCGCGTGGATGTGACGGGGATCCGTGCCGGCGGTCTTGGTCCGTTCAGCTTCCGAACTTCTGCTTGACGATCGCGAAGGCCTCGTCGGCGACCTTGAGTGATTGTTTGACGTCGTCCTCGGTGTGGGCGCACGAGATGAACCAGTTGTGGTGCGGGTGGAACACGACTCCCCGTTTGGCGCTCTCCGCGCTGAAGAGCTGCTTGCGGAGGAAATTGACCTCGTTGCCGAAGCGCATGAACGGGATGGTGTACGGGCCGCTCATGACGATCTCGAATCCGTGCGCCTTGCCGCGCTCGATCAGGCCGTCCCACAGCAGCTTGCCGATCCGCATCATATATTCAACGGCGTTCAGCCGCTTGAGCTCATTGATTGTGGCGATCGCGGCAGCCATCGGTTCCATGCAACTGAAGAACGTGCCGGTGAACAGCACTTCCCCTGCCATTTTCTTGAATGCGTTTTTGCCGACCGCCGCGGACAGCGGATAGGTGTTCGCGATCGCTTTCGAAAAGCAGACCATGTCCGGGTCGTAGTTGAAGTACACGTGTGAGCCGGCGAGGTCGAGCCGGAACGCGGCGCGCACGTCGTCGGAGATGATCACGATGCCTTCCTGCCGGCAGATCCTCTGTATGCTGTCCCACCAGCCGGGAGCAGGAAGCATCTGGTCGGCATAGACGACATGGTGGTAGGGGGTCATGATGACGCAGGCGATCTGGCCTTTGTATTGCTCGACGAGCTGCGTAAACGAATCGAGGTTGTTCCAATCGAAGCAGTGGACGTGGGTGCGGTCTTCCTCAATGAGGCCGCCGTGGCCGGGAGTGCACCACGCCTGCGCGCCGTGATAGGCGCCGTTCACCATGAGAACCTTTTTGCGACCGGTGTACTCGCGGGCGACCCGCGTGCACCAGGTCGTCACATCCGCCCCGTTCTTGCCGTACACGCACCAGTCCGCGCCCTTGATCGTCTTCACCAGCGTTTCCGCGAACGCGACACTTACCGTGCCGGGATGGCTCATGCCGTCCCCGTTTTTTTTCATCTCGGCGGCGGCGGCGTCGACAACCGGGTTGTTGTAACCGAGAATCATCGGCCCGAAGCCGCACATCCAGTCGATGTATTCGTTGCCGTCCGGGTCCCAGTAACGGCAGCCCTCGCCCCGTTCGGCAAAATATGGATACGAACCGGGGACGGTAAACGCCGGGTGCTTGTGTCCAATGATGCCGCCGGGAATGACCTTGCACGCCCGCGCGAACCATTCGAGTGATTTGTCCAGTTTGAAAGATCCCATGCAGAGCCTCCGCGAACTGTTTGTGTAAAATTACACCTCAACGTATTTCTCTATCCGTTCGAGCACGACCGCCATGTCCTCGGCCATCCCGATCATCCCGTGAAGTTGAATCCGGCACAGACCCACCGCCTCCAGGAAGTCCACCTTTCCGGTCAGCATGTCGTAGGTCAGGTCGATGCCCTGTATCTGCATGGACACCATCGGATTCTCGGCCGGGCCCTTTGCCGGCGTGATCGTGCCGTTTTGTTTCAGGACGTGCACCGCCGGCCCGTCAGGCATAACGCGGATTTCCATCACCCCGTTCACCGTCTTCTGCACGATACCGGTGACCTTCGGGTCGTGCTCGCCGACCGCTTTCAGCGCGTACGCCGCGACCATGAGCTGCAGCCGCGTGTGGAACTCGAAGAGTTTACGGTCCTCGAGCATCGCCTGGGTCGGCTTCAGATACTTCTCCATGATCTGCGTCAGCTTGTTGAACTTGCGGATACTGCCCAGGCGCCAGATGCCTCTCCAGATCACGGGCAGCACAAAGCCCTTCTTCTCGAACATCTTGTTCACGGTGGCAGGGCTTGGAAACCACATCGCGACCGACGGCCGAGCCACCGTTCCCAGCTTCGCCTCGCATTTGCCGTTCTGGAAAGTCAGGCAGACGGCCGGACCGCCGGAAACATGCATCTGTATCGAGCAGTCCCAGCCCTTCACCAGCCGCTGCGCCTCGCTGTCGAACGCTACAATCTCCTCGAGCTGCGGCACCACGGCGTTCAGGTAAATGTACGACTTGATGAGTTCTCTGTCTTCCATCGCAGCGCTCCTTGGGAAGCGTATACGGCGCGGACAGGTGGCCGGTCAAGCGGTTGACAGTGCAGCGCCGGGAAGGCGCGGCGTATAATCACGGCACGGTCGTCCCACGCTCGCCGACGAGCTGGACCGGGTCGTGTCGGAGCTGGAGTCACTCGCAAAGCGCCGCTATTACTGACTCGTGACCGGGTTTGACCGCCGCAGTTGAACGTGACGTTCCCCCCGCCGGCAAGGGCCGCGCCCAATGCCGCTTCGGTGCAGCTACTAGCCGTGCCCGTCCCGACGACGGCATCGGCTTGCGCCGGTGAGGGCGCGGCTACGGCCAGGTAAAGCAGCGCGAAGGCCCAAGAGAGAGTCGCCGGAACGGGCGCCAACGTGACCGCCACGATCCAGGTCTTCCGACTGAGCGATATCCGCATCGACCTTTGCCGACCGGGACGGTCCCACACCTTACCCGGAGATGTCAAGGCTCACACTTGGTGTTTCGGAAGAGAAACTTCCGCGCGGGGGATCACGTATTGGTAGAAGCGCCTATCCGGCTGTCCCCCCCAAGGGGTGCCGCCCGGCGCAGGCGGTCACCCAACTGTGCCCGAAACTGTGCCCGCGACGGTCCCGACGGTACCACCTGAGCACACCTACGCCAGCCAAAAATGCTAGGCACAGCCTGCCCTAACCCCTTGTGCGACAAGGGTTCCCGGGCCTGACTGCTGACTCAAAATCTGTTGCGGGCAACCGCGTGGGGGTTCAAGTCCCTCCTGGGCCACCCCTGTTTTCGCGGACTCAGCCGTTTGAGGCAGGACCGCTACGCGTGCCACGGAAGTCTGCCGCACCCGGCTGGCCGCGGCTGCTCGATTTGACCACGGTCTCAGCAACGAGGGGGCAGATCTTCTTCCTGAATCTCGGCTACGCGTTCTGAGTGTGATCTGAAAAAACTCGCGGTTTCAGCCGACTGTTACCGGACCGGCTTCGCCTCTTAATGCAGCGGTTACGACGGAGGAGCCGAAATCGGCCGCACGGATCACCGTTGTGAGGTCGATGCCGCCGACCGTATCGTCGGGCCGGTGGTAATGGCGTGGAACCCCATTCGATTCAAGGGAAATGAGGGAGAGCACCGCGTACCGACGCTCGGCCGGCACATGCCCGTCGGTCGCGGCAAGTAAATCGGTCGGCGTCACCTCGCCGAACACTCCGCTCGCCGCGACCCGCCGGGCCAGTTCGATCAACGTAGGTGTGTAGTTGATCCGGTTCAGCATGCCCTCACTGTTGAGGTAGTGCAGCGTGCCGCCGCCGACGCACTCAAAGTTGACCCAGTACGTGCCCTCGGTGGGCCATGAGTGCTGCTCCACGAATGCGCGCATTCCTCCGCACCCGACTTCCTCGGCGCCGGTGCCCACCACCCACAGCTCGACATCTCCGGGCAGCGCTGTCAGGAGACGCTCCGCACAGCTGAGCATTGCGGCGACGGCCGAGGCGTTATCGTTGGCCCCGGGCGTAGGCGGTGAAGCGGCCCACTGCAGACCCAACCCGCAAGTCACGAGCAACGCCATGCCGGTGAAGACCCTGAGAAGGTTGAAGAGAAAGCCATGTCCTCCAAACCACGAACTGAGTGCCAAGACGACGGCACCGATCAGCAGCGCCGCGGGTACGCTCAGCGCGGCCGGAGGTTGCCCGTCTTGGCGGTGCAACGCCCGGTTCGCGCGCGCAAACCAGCCTGAAGGCGTCGGCGAGAAGATCCATCCTGCCTGCGTCGTATCAAGGTGCGCAGTCAGAATGACGCGCCGTGTGGGTGCATCCGGGCCCACGCGGGCGATCACGTTCACGGAATCGGGCGGGTGAATGAGTCTGGCCAGTAGGGAGCGGTGGTGTCGAAACTCTTGCCAGAAGGACCACGCCGCGAGCGTTGCGAGCACCGCACCGACAAAGCCACCCCAGAAGCAACCGATTGCGCCAAGGCCAGCGTGCAGGCCAAGGACCAAGCCCGGTCGCATGCCACCCGGTACCGCTAGGACTGATACATCGCGGATTCCGAGCGCGCGTATCCATCCGGCAATCCGCTCGGCCGCCTGCCGCTCCGATGCGCTCCCGGCGTACCGCGCAGGGAGGTCCGCAAGTTCCTCGATCCACCCCCGTGCTTGGATCTCCCGTTCAGCCAAGATCTGGTTCCTCCCTGAAGCGGTCATGGGCAACCGTAGTGCCGCACCCGTGTGCAGGTGCACGTCGTCGAATTCTCATCCACCGGATGCCTGAATAGCGCACAGCGCTCCAGCAGGGAAGGGATGGCGACGGCCTGGTGCTAGCCGGGCGTTGCAAACGCGGCTGGCTACCTAACGCGTTCACCACTCAAGATCCAGAATTCGACGGAGGGCTTAGTGACTGTGCCCGCGACGGTCCCCGCAGTGCCACGTGAGCATACCTACGCCAGCCAAAAGCGCCACGGACAGCCTGCCCGGAACCCTTGTGCGACAAGGGTTTCCGGGCCTGACCGTTGACTCAAAATCTGTTGCGGGCAGCCGCCGAAAAGAGGCGGCAACCCAGGGCGACGATGCGCAGCTTCGGCGTGAGCCTCGGTCCAGCACGCGACAACTGGGACATGCGTCACCTCGTCCGCGAGCTGGGTCTTATCGGTGCGCTGTCAAGGTGCTTCATTGTGCCCACTGCACGTTGGTGGTGCATGTGTCGCCGAGAATCGGCTGGTTCAGCGCCGTGAACGCGCCGCCAACGCCCATGCCGGACACCGACGGCGTCGGCGCGAGCAGCGCGCTGCAATCGACCGTCTGGCCGGTCTGGACAAACGGACCCAGCGCCAGAATATTGGCTGGGTTATTCGGGTCGAATATGTTGCTGAGGGTGCCGGCTGAGAACCCGCTCAGCGTCGGCAGCGTCTGCACCGTACCGCGCGACACTTGTGGATCGTCATCGGTGCACCACTTGCCGTCCAGACCGTAGGCCGCATAGAATCCGGTTGCCGGGAATTGGATTACCGTCTTTGGCGACACCGAGCAGAGACTGTCACCGCTCGGTACCAAGCCGATCGCCGTGCTGTTGACGAGCACAACACTTCCGGGCGGACCGGACCGGCAAACCAGTGGGACTGGGCAGTCCGAGCTCTCCTCGCATCCGGTGTAGTAGATGCATTCGCCCGTATTCGGGGTGGCACACCGCACCGGG
>JBEKBJ010000022.1:0-51273 GCA_050015455.1 Binatia bacterium | reverse complement strand
CACCTCGCGCTCGCTCATGAGTCCCTCCATCTGACAGCATACTATACTGTCAGATCAATACGCCAAATTCCAGGTTCTGGCAAGCTCACCCGCGAATCTCACTTTCGTGTCGTACACCCAGACCGCCATGGCCGTTTGACTTACAAACGAGTTGCGACCTATGAAAGCCACATGGTGGCGGCGCGCTACGCCTGGCGGCCAGGACTCAACCGTCGAAGGCGAGGCCTCATTACAAGTCGCCGTGCACCGTCACGTTGCCCGCAGCGTCTGCAGCACTTCCAGTGCACACCTGGGCTTCGCCGCTCGGGGCGACGCACCTGTTTCAGGTCGTCGAGCTCCTTGCGCGCGCGTTCGATGTCGGATGCCCGCAGCCGTTGAGGGCGGCGTTCACGGCACCGAGGATCTCGTCGATGGTGATGGCGCCGTCGTGGTTGGTGTCGCCCGCGGCGCACATGGCGCTGTCGGTAGTCATCGCGTGCCCCTGTCTGCGACGCGCTCAAGCGCGCCGGCGACACCATTCTGCGCGAGGGCTCACCCAAGGATCCGTTCGATCGGGCGGAAGGCTTTCGCTACCTGAGCCGGCTCACGCGCGTGGCGTTGGAGTCCTAAATCGAATTTGCCGATCCCTTGTTCCCGGTGCTGCGCCGCCCGGCGCACGAAAAGCAATTGCGCGTGGGCGTGAAGGGCGCGAAAAGTGTAGATTTCCAGGGAGATGATGGCGTTTTCGCAGTTTCAAATTCTGCTTATGCGTGCCGCTGTCACCGCCGCAACCGCTCGCGGTAGGGACGGCTCAAGGGCAGCACGTTCACCGCGCCGGTGATGTCGTTGGTGTCGACGTAGACTTCGGTTTCGTAGACCTCAGTCAGCGTGGCGTAGGTGATCACTTCCCCCGGCGCGCCCAGACGCACCAGCCGCCCGGCTTTCAGCAGCGCTACCCGATCGCAATACAACGCCGCCAGGTTGAGATCATGCAACACGGTGGCGATGGTCATGCCCTCCGCTTGCAGGTCACGCAGGAGATCGTAGATCTCCACCGCGTGACGGATATCGAGGAACGCGCCGGGCTCGTCCAGCAGCAGCACCTGCGGCTCTTGTGCCAGCGCCCGCGCCAGCGTCACACGCTGCCGCTCGCCGCCGCTGAGCTCGTGAATGCAACGGTGCGCCAGGTGCGAGGTCGCCGTCCGGCGCAGCGCCGCCTGCGCGGCTGCGATGTCCCGATCGCCTTCGAAGGCGAAGCCGCCGAGGTGCGGTGCCCGCCCCATCAGCACCACCTCCAGCACCGAGAAAGGGAACTCGATGGCGGTGTCTTGCGGCACGACCGCCAGTTGCCGCGCCAAATCGGCGCGCCGCACCTGCGCCAGCGGACGACCGAGCCACAGTACCGATCCGGCCTGCGGCCGCAGCACACCGCTCATGATCCGCAGCGCCGTCGACTTTCCCGACCCGTTCGGGCCGATGATGCCGAGGATCTCGCCGCGCCGCAGGTCGAGAGAGATATCGTCGAGAGCCGCCACCGAACGGTAGCAAAAGCTCACCCGATGCAACGAAAGAACCGGGTCGTGCATCTCAGTCAAAGGCCTTCCCCGCGGCTCGAGTCAGCAGATAAATGAAGAACGGCGCGCCGCACAACGCCGTCACCACCCCGACAGGAATCTCCGTCGCTCCGAGGAGCGTGCGCGCCAGGGTGTCCGCCCACACCAGAAACATGCCGCCGGCCAGAAAGCTCGCCGGCAGCAGTAGACGATGGTCGGCCCCGAGCGTCAGGCGTAGAACGTGCGGCACGATGAGCCCGACGAAACCGATCATCCCGCTCACCGAAACCACCGCTCCCACCAAGAGTGACGATGTAAAGAAGATGATGCGACGGGTGCGCTCGACTTCGACACCGAGCTGTAAGGCTGCCTCTTCACCGAGACTGAGGACGTTCATGTGCCGCGCCTGCCACAGGAGACAGGCGGCCGCCGCCAGCGCGTACACCGTGATCGTGCCCACCAGGCGGTAGCTCTGCGTTGCCAAGCTGCCCATCAACCAGAACAAGATGCCGTGCGCTTGATAAAAGTCCGCCAGCGAATTGATGAACATGATCAAAGCGCCGGCGAACGCGTTCACCACCACGCCGGTGAGCAGCAGGGTATACGGCTGGAGGCGGCCGTGGACGAGCGCGAGGCGGTAGATGAGAAAGGTTGCACCGAGCGCCCCGAGAAATGAACCGACCGGCCCCGCCGAGAACGCGGCCAGCGGCTGCTGGCCGGCGAGGATGATGGCGACGATCCCGCCGAGTGCCGCGCCGCCCGAGATGCCGAGGATGTGCGGATCGGCGAGCGGGTTGCGCAGCAGGCCCTGCAACGCCGCTCCAGCTACCGCCAGCGCCCCGCCCACCACCGCACCCAGCAACACGCGCGGCAGGCGCGTGTCGAAGAGAATGACGAAGTCCGGACTGGGCCCACCCGTGCGCTGCAAGGCGCGCATCAGGTCGACGTGCACCGGCCCGATCAGCGCCGCGCCGCACAGCGTCGCCAGCAGCCCCGCCGCAAGCAGGGCGTTCACCCTGACGAAACGGCGGCGAGTCAGGTAGGGCATAGAGTATTGAGTCATTGAGTCATCGGGTCATTGAATCATTGGATGGTGATCAGGCCTACGATGGGAGCAATGACTCGCTCGTTCAATGCCCCAATTCTTCATACCTCTCCGGATGCACCGCGCGTGCGATCATCTCCAGCGCCTCCGGTATGCGCGGCCCCGGCCGGAGGAGTTCGTAGGTGCGGTAGGCATAGAGGTGCTGCTCGCGCACCGCCGGCAACGACGGGAACTGCTTCCAGAATTCCAGGACCTGCGTGTTCTCCTCGGTGCCCATGCTGGTATCGATGATGACTTGCGGCGCCCAGGCGATGACGGTCTCGAGGTTGAGGTGGGGCCACGCCAGCCTCGTGGCGCCGGCGACGTTGATTCCGCCGGCCATCCGTATCAACTCGTCTTGAAAGGTGCCGCTGCCGACCGCGACCAGCGGTTTCTGCCCGACGACCATCAGCACGCGCCGCAGCGGCGCGCCGCGCAAGCGCTGCTGCACGGCGGCCAGGCGCGTGTCGAACTGCTCGATCAACCTGCGGCCATCGGCCTCGCGGGCGAGGGCGTGCGCGATCATCTCGATGCTTGTCCGCGTCTGCTCTACCGTGTCGGCCGGCACGATGACGATTTTGAATCCGAGGCTCTGTAATGTCTTCACCGGCTCTTCATTGCCGGGCGTGGGCACGCCGATGATCACGTCGGGCTTGAGCGTGATGATCTGCTCGATGTTCGGCGTCAGGAAGCTTCCAACGCCCGTTATCTTCGCTGCCTCGGGCGGGTAATCGCAGTACGTCGACACGCCCACCACCTCGTCGCCCGCGCCCAGCGCGAAGAGCGTCTCCGTCACCGAAGGTGCGAGTGAAACGACGCGCATCGCCGGCGCATGACTCGCCGCCACGATCACGCCGAAGAACAGCAGCCAGCACCGAAGGCTCATTCAGAACGTCACCTCTGCGCCGGCGAGAACGTTGATCGGTGGCGACTTGAAGCCGCGCACTTCCTGGTAGTTGCGATCGAACAGATTCTGCACGCGTGCGAACCATCCCACGCGCTGGGTTCCCTGCCACGGCGACGGCGTGTCGTAACGCAAGGCCAGATCCGTGCGCGTGTACGATGCCTGATTGTTTACATCCTGGAACGTAAACGGATCGAGGTCGTGGCGCTCGCCGACGAAGACAACGTTCACGTTGGCGACGAACCGGTCCGCCGCCTGCACCAAGTCGTCGTGGGAATACGTGACCATTGTTGCCATGCGGTTGTGTGGACGGCGCTCCAGCGTCTTTGCTGCCGGGGGCAAAGAGAGCCCTGGCCGCTCGGTGATGTCCCAGTCGAGGTAGGTGTAGGTTCCGCGCAACGAGAAACCAAACAGGGGGCCGACACTGAGAGTCGCCTCCGGCCCGCTCACGTCAGCGCGTGCGGCGTTGGCCGTGACCCAGGTCAGCGCGGCAGTTTGCGCGGACTGAATCAGATTCTTGGTGCGGCGCGTGAAGTAGGTCCCCTCGGCCGCGAGCCACGGAAATCCGAGCTGCTGGGTCACGCCGCCGTCGTACTCACTGGAGATTTCTGGGTCTAGGTCTGGATTGCCGAAGCCGGGGAAGAACAGCTCATTGAACGTGGGCGCCTTGAAGCCTTCCGCGTACCCACCTTTCACGTGTGTGGTCCAGCGGTCCCCGCTTCCCCAATCCTGCACGTACCCCAGTGACCACGAGGCGCTGACCTCGCGACCGAAGTCCTGGTTGCCATCCACCCGGAAGCCCGCGACGCCCGTCAGGCTGTTGTCGAGCAGAAACACCTGCTGCTGCACGTAGCCGGCGTAGTTGCTGCGGTAGTGCGCAAAGCGCGTCAAGCTATCGCCGAACTGAGATTTGACGGTACCGGTCAGTTCCTTGAATTCGAAGCCGATGGTGCTAAGTCCGGCGGAGCCTTCCACGTAGTTCACCTGGGTCTCGCCGGTGAGGATCTCGTTGGGCTCGCGGAAGTACGAAGATTCCAGGCCTGCTGCCGTCTCCTGTGTATTGGCGGGATCGGAGACCACGTTGACTGTACGCGTGTACGCGCCGGCGACGCGGTAGGTCAGCCCTTTGAACACGGTGTGCTCCCACTCGAGCTTGCCGAGGTAGAACTCATCGCGCTCGCGCGCGTTGGGATCGAGCAACCGGACGCCTTGGCTGATGTCATTGTCGGCGAGGCCGAGACTGGAGTGTGCGGAGCGCCAAAAGCCGCGCAACGTGCCGTGCTCGATCGGCGTCACGTCGATACGCGCCGCGCTGGTGAGATCGGAGAAGTCGTCGTTGGCCGGCCGGAAGCCGGCGGTCGTGAGATAGCCGAGTGAGGCGGTATAAGCCACGATGCCTGTCTGACCCGAGAACGTGCCCTGCTCGGCGGTGGTGCCGATGTTGCCGCCAGCGCTGCTGAGCGTCAGGTGCGGCGCCCCTTCACCCTTCTTGGTGATGACATTGACGACACCACCAATCGCTTCCGAACCGTACAGCGTGCCACCGGCACCACGCAGAACCTCAATACGCCCGACGTTGTCGGTGGTGATGTTGCCGAAATTGAAGCTGCCCAGGTTCGGGCTGTTGGCCTCGACGCCATCGAAGAGGATGAGCGCCTGATCGGAGTTGGCGCCGCGAATGAAGACGCTCGTGGCGGAGCCGAGTGAACCCGACTGCGAAATGTCAACGCCCGGAACATCACGCAGTGCGTCTGTGACGGTAGTGGACTGCCGGGCGCTGATGTCTGCTTCCGAAACGACCGAGACCGAATTGGTCACCGACTCCAACGGCGCCTCGGTGCGCGTGGCGGTGACAACCACGGTCTCTAAAGGTGTCCCAGTACTCTCTTGGGCTGGCGCAGCGACCGTTTGCGATAACCACGCCGCCATCGCGGCGGCACACATGAGCCCTCTCATCCCTCTCCTCCACTCAGCGAGCCGTCACCAGTTCGAAGCGATATTCGATCCGCCCGCGGAGCGGCGCGGGTTGTGGTGGACTGAAACGGCTGTGCCGGGCGGCTGCGATCGCCGCCTGATCCAATACCGAGTATCCCGACGAGCGCCACAGCGTCGCGGCGTTCACCGACCCATCGGCAAGCACCGACAACAGCACCTCGACCGTGCCTTGCCATCCACGGGCACGGGCGATCAGTGGGTAGTGCGGTTGCGGACAGTACGCGCAGGAGGCGCGTGGGCCCGGCCCACCCCCTTCTCCGGAACCGCCGCCATGTCCCGAGCCGGGGCCGGACCCATCCGTTCCCGTGCCGGTTCCGTCGGCGGTGCCCGATCCAGCCGCGGTCGCAAGTGAGACAGCTGCCACCGGCGCCGGCGGCGCAACGGAACCGCTGTCCGGCTTGATGGACTTGCGCATCGCTGCTCGCTTTGCCTTGGGCAGCCGGAAGGGGCGATGCTGCTGCGGGGCTACCTGCTCGCGGGGCGGCTCGGCCAGGGCCTTTCGACTCGGCTGCGGACGCGCTTCGGCCCCAGTCGCGCCCGCCTCTCGACGTCGGGTGCCATCGCCGCCGCCGGAAAGCAGTGAAACGCGAAGCAGTGGTGGGGCGCTCGCGTTCGGTATGCGAACGGTGGCGACAGCGAGCAACGCGCCCACGTGCAGCGCAAGCGACAGCGCCACAGCCGCCGCCGTCGTGGATGGCCCACCTCGTGTGGGCTGAAGAGAGAGAGTTCCGTTCGCGTCCCGTCGCCGCATACACCCGAGCCCCAACCCTCTCCGGTTCGAGGCGTCGACGGGATCTTTGTGCTGACCGGTCCCGACCCCGCCCCCTTCCGGAGCATCCCCCGTTCACTTGAACGGGCCTAGTCGGCTCATCCGATCAGGCAGGTCTCCTGGCTCGGGGATCGTCCTCGCGCCGCGCCTTCCCGTCTTTCGGACAGTGGCGTGTGCGTCGCTCGTCCCCCCTCACAGTTGCGGGGCAGCGGGGGCTTCGCACCCCCTTCCCTCTTGGCCCTTAACTACTGGGACCTGATCGTGCTCCGCGTGTACTGCGGCTGAGAGACGAAGTCAACAGCTCTTCGCGATGCTGATTTTCCGGCCCTCTTTCCTTCGCCTACTGTCCTCGTTGATTACCTCTTGGAGCGCGATGGCTTGAACGGGTAGTACTCGACCGCGCACATCTTCGCGTCTCGAATGATCGGATCGGCGGTGATGAGCTTCAGATTCAGCGCTGCGGCGGTGGCCACAATGGTTCGGTCAAACGGGTCTCCGCGGAAGTCCGCGGGGAGATCGTTGGTCTTCACGGCAATGGCCGGCGTCAACTCCAGCACCTGCACGTCGGCGGACAGCCCAGCCGCGAACAGCTCCGGCAGTGTGCCCGCAATATCCAGCCTGCCGAGTCGATAGAGTATCGCTGTCTCGAGCAAGCTGATGCTGCAAAGGCCTTTGGTTTCTGTCGATGCCAACAGGCTCCGGATGCGTTCCGGGAACACCTTTGGAAGGGTCACGCCATTGATCCACGGGGCCGTGTCGAGCAGGTATCTCACCGCAAGCCTTTCCATTCCGACCGCGGAATGGCTTCAGGCGATACCGGTCTCCCGAGGCCCAGATGTCTTCCCGCTCCGAGAAAGGATCGGGGCTGCTTCGCCGGAACAATCCGGACGTAGGGCTTGCCGAAGCGCGTCACTAAGATCTCCTCTCCGCCGGCAGCGGAGTCGAGGAGACCCGCGTCCCGACGCAAGGAGCGAAGCGTGACAGTCTTCATGTCAGACAATCTGTCAGACAATCCAGGCGGAGGCAAGCACGAGGGCGGGGTTTCTTCAGCACCCCGTCAGGCTTGGACCTTTTGCACCTGCGCCGGGATGTATTTGTGGAGCGGGATCCCCGTGAATGCGTCGCGGTGTTGCGCGCTGACGAGATCCTGAACGTTCGGGCCGACCGGCTCGAGCTGGCCGGTCGCATCGTTTTCCCAGAGCAGACCGTAGCCGTGCGGCATGCTGAGGTTGCCGGGATAGATGTCGTCGGTCACCAGCGCCGGCACCAGCGCCTCCCCGTACTCGGTGATGAGGCGGACCTTCTCACCGTTAGCGACACCCAACTCCGCCGCCACAGCCTTGTGCATCCTCACATAGCTCTGGTGGTACTTCTTCCTCCAAGTGGGATCGCGGTGCACCGTGTTGGCGTTGTAGTCGCTGCGTTCGCCGGTTTGCAGAATGAAGGGATACTGGCGGTTCTTGCGGAAGTCGGTATCCGCAGGGATCACAAGGCCGCGGAGCATGTCGAGGATGGCCGGGGGGTTGAGAACCGCCCTGTGATCCGCGGTGCGCACCTCCTCCCAGTTCCTTCCCGGGTCCACTTTGCACAGCAGCACACCCTCAGGATGATCGAGTAATTTTTGGAAGAGCTCGTCAGCCGCAGTGCCGCCAGCGCTGATGGTACCTGCATCGAGTAGCTCCTGCCGGCGCGTCATCGCGAACATCACGCACAGCCCCCTGATCAACGTCAGCACCGGCGCCGGATCTCCGGCCTCGATGGCCGCTTCCAACGCGGCGAAGGCGGGGTGCGATCGGTAGTCGAGCCCCATGGCCTTGGCCAGATCGTAGAAAATGATGCACTCCTGCCGCGTCTCGGGCGGCGCCTGCAATACCGGAGGGCGGAGATGGCCGTAGACTTCGGGGTGGCCCTTGGCGAAAGACGACGTCTCCCATTTCTCGTAACCGATAGGAACAGGGAGCACGTAGTGCGCCAACCGCGCCGGCTCAATCATGGCGGGGTCGATGACCACCAGCAGAT
The DNA here is from genome assembly GCA_050015455.1 of Binatia bacterium. Classification (GTDB taxonomy): domain Bacteria; phylum Desulfobacterota; class Binatia; order HRBIN30; family HRBIN30; genus JAGDMS01. Next base: position 42,970 of record JBEKBJ010000022.1, on the reverse strand, counting down.
CGAGCTGCCGAAACGCTTCGGTCATCTTGCGCGCGTCGGCATAGGAGCAGATCGGGTTGCAGCCCTCCACGATCAGCGCCCGGATACGCCCGTCGCCCGCGTCCAGGATCTCCTCCGGCAGCGCGTTGGGTGGGAGGAAACCGCGGATGATTGGGATGCCGGCCACCCGCGTGCGCGGTTTTTCGGACGCCTTGTGCTCCTGGAACCCACCGGCCCCGCTGAACATTGACACCGGAATGTGCGCGCCGTCAGCCGTGCACATGTTGCCGGTGATGACGTGCAGAAGCGCTACCAGGTAGCAGTTCTCCACCATGTACTTCGAGTGACAGATGCCGAGATGGTTCCTGATGCTAGCACTCTTGGCGGTCGCGAAGCGCCGCGCGACAGCGCGGATATCATCCTCCTTTAGGTCACAGAGCTTGGCGGCATCTGCCGGCGTCACCAAGTTGGCGATGAACTTGGCGTCCTCCCAGCCGTGCGCGTGCTCGGCGATGAAGGCGTCGTCAACGAGTCCTTCCTCGACGATCACGTTGAGCATCGCCAGCAGGAAGTACAGGTCTGTACCCGGCCGGATCTGGAGGTACACGTCGGCCTTCTCCGCTGTCTCGTGCCGTCTGGGGTCGACGACGATGAGCGTCCGTTGCGGGTCGTCGGCGATCTCTTTGATCACGGTGCGCGCGCGCTGGACGATGTGGCTCATCCACGGGTTCGAGCCCATGACCAGGATCACCTCGGAGCGGTGCCAGTTCTCCTCTTCGTTGATGCCCTCGCTGCCAAACACGAGGCCGCTGATCCAGTACTTCTGGGTGAACTCCTGAGCCAAAGCGTTGAAGTGCCGGCGCGAGCCGAGGAGGTTGAGGAAGCCGACGGCGTACAGGAAGTCCAGATGGTTTGCCTGCCCGCCGCCGCCGACCAGCGCGACGGCTTCCGGGCCGTGACGTTGTACGATCTCGCTGAGCTTTGCCGCAACCTCCGAGACCGCTTGCTGCCAAGAGATCGGGGTGTAACTCCCGTCGGGCATGCGCTTGAGCGGGGTTTTCACGCGCTGCTTGTGATCGACGAGCTTCCCGACCGTCAGCCCCTTGCTGCAGGTATACCCCTGACTGAACGGGTTGCGCTTATCGCCGCGCACCTTGACGATATGGTTGTCTTGAACCTGCACTTCCAATCCGCAGTTGGTTCCACACATTACGCACGCGGTGCTCTGCCAGCTGCCATTGCTCGTATTCTTCATTTTGGGCTTCCTCCCTGTTAGTCGGTGGCCTTGCCGCTCCTGACATTCCTCGTAACCGTTTTGAGAAGGGCCACGCCTTCGCTTCCGAGCAGACGCACCGCCTTCGCCTGTGCCTGCTCCCAAGCCAGAATGGCGGCGTGAAGGATCTTCTCGCCGTCGGCCGTCAAGCGAAACGGACGCGAACGCTGATCCTCCGTGGGGGCCTTCTCAAGCCACCCGTTGGTGCGCATCCGATCAATGTTGCGGCTGAGCGTCGAAGCATCAATCTGCAGCCAGCGGCAGAGTTCAGCGGCGCGGACCTGACTCTGCTTTGCGGTCAGCGCCAGGATGACCATCTGGCTCGCCGTCAATCCGAGCGGCCGGAACTCGTCCTCGTAAATCCCCGTCAGCACCCGATTGAGCATGCGCACCTGGTTGGCCACGCACTCCCGCGCCATGACCTCGATTGCCGTCCGTTTGCTTTTCGAGCGCATCGCCGGGGTTGTAGATACAACATTTGTACATACAATGGCAAGAGCTTTTTGCGACCTCGGCTCCTCGGGTCAGATTGCTGCAGCTGGGGACCTCCCCCTGCCCGCCGTAGCCCCTCTCGACCCTCGCCCGCGCGTTCTTTCAGCGCGGGAGAGGGCAGGGTGAGGGCGCAAGGACGGAGGCGGAGTAATGCTCGCGGGGTGGCCGCCCCAACCCTCTCCCACGCGGAGAAGACGCGCGGGAGAGGGCGGAAATCTTTGGCTCGACAGTCAGGTTGCGGGTGAAACCGGCGCTGAGGAGGCGCTGTCTCGAAGCCTGTCCTGAGCTTGTCGAAGGAGATGCGATCTTGGCAAGATGCCGCTAAAGTTACTCGCGTTCAGGCTAATCGTCTGCCGCCGGGGGAGCGGAAACGGCGTCGGCAGACGCAGGCGGCTCCGGCTGGGCCGCATCCGGGGGCAGCGTCTGCTCGGGACCATCCGTAGCGGTCAGCGCAGCCAAGCCATTTTTGATGTGCGCCGCCAGCGCCGCGGAGATGCCCGGCACCTGTGCCAGTTCATCGACGCTGGCGGCGCAGATCCGGCGCACGCTGCCGAAGTGACGCAGCAGACCCCGCCGTCGCGTGGGACCGACGCCGGGGATACCGTCCAGCACCGAGCGCAAGCGCTCCTGGTGGCGTAACTTGCGGTGATAAGCAACGGCGAAGCGGTGTGCTTCATCGCGCACACGCTGCAGGAGGAACAAGGCGTTCGAGTTGCGCCTGAGCACCACCGAGTTCTTGCGGCCGGGCAGGAAGACGCGCTCTTCTCTGCGCACCAGCTCGGGAGACTGCGGCGCCCGCTCCACACGCATCTTCGCCAGCCCAACCGCGTCCACCTCGTTGATCTCGAGCTCGCGCAGCACCTCGAGGGCGACGTTCAACTGGCCCTTGCCCCCGTCGACCACCAGCAGGTCCGGATAGCTGTTCTCCTCTTTGGCCCGGGCGAAGCGTCGTTTCAAAACCTCGTAGATCATGCGGAAATCGTCCGCGCCGGGCACGGTCTTGATGCGGAAGCGCCGGTAGCGGCTCTTGTCGGGCTCCCCTTCGTCGAAGGTCACCATGGACCCGACCGCCAAGCGGCCCTGGATGTTCGAGATGTCGAAGCACTCGATGCGCTTCGGGGCGTTGCGCAGGTGCAGGCGCTGCCGCAACTCGTCGCTCATGCGCTCGCGGTTGCGGCCCGCATCCTGGCGCTCGCGAAAACTCTGGCGGGCGTTCTCCGCCGCCATCTCCAGCAAGCGCGCCTTGTCGCCGCGTTGCGGCCGGAGGATCGTGACGCGCCTGTCCTTGCGCTCACTGAGGTATTCGGCCCGCACATCCTGGTCTTCCAGCTCCACGGGCACGAGGATCTCGTCCGGGATGTAGCGCTCGCCTTGATAGAACTGCGCCAGCACCGCCTCAAGCACCTCATCGTCGGCGAACTCGAAGTCGGTGAAGCTGTACGCTTGGTTACCGGTCAGCTTGCCTTGCCGTACGAACAACACCTGTACCTCGATGAACCCGCCTTCGCGGTACAGGCCGAAGACATCCTGGTCGTCGCCCCAGTGCGATACGACTTGCTGGCGCTCCTGCGTCCTCTCGATGGCGCGTACACGGTCCCGCAGGCGCGCGGCGTCCTCGAAGCGCATCTCGTCTGACGCCCGCTGCATCTGCTCTTCGAGCTGTAGCGCCAACTGCTGGCTCTTGCCTTCCAGCAGCATGATCGCTTCGCGCACGTGCTGCCGGTACGCCTCAGGGTCCACCGGTATGCAGCAGGGGCCCAAGCAGCGCTTGATCTGACATTCCAGGCAGGGCCGGCTGCGGTGGTGAAACACGCCGTCGCTGCAGGTCCGCAGTGGGATCACCTTGCGGATCGTGTCCAGCGTCTCGCGCACGGCCCACGCCGAAGCGTACGGGCCGTAGTACTGGCTGCCGTCCTTGACGATCTTACGGGTCACCAGAATGCGCGGCCACGGCTCCCGCACGGTCACCTTCACGCTGACGTACGATTTGTCGTCTTTCAGACGGATGTTGTATCGCGGTTTGTATTGCTTGATGAGGTTATTTTCGAGGATCAGGGCTTCCTTGTCATTGGCGGTGACTAGCGTCTCGAGGCCGGCGACACGTAGCATCAGGAAGCGCACCTGGCTGCGCTCGTCGCCGCCGCGAAAATAGGTGCGTACACGGCCACGGAGGTTCTTGGCCTTGCCGACGTAAATGACCTTGCCGTGCTGGTCCCTGAGGAGATAGACGCCTGGCCGGGGCTGCACCGCGTCCAGCTGTTGCGCCAGGCTGGGCGAGAGAGGCTCGCCGCCGGGCAAGGGGTCCACAGTTTCGTTACCCACGGCAGCATTATAGCGGCCCGCCCGATGAGGTGAAGGGAGTTCTTTCCAGCTCAGCGTGGGAGGTGTACAATCAAGGCTCTCGCTGTGAGGACGGCACTGCACTGAGAAGGAGGGAAACGGTGATGGCACTCACGGTCAAAAAGATTACGCTGTGGCGGAAGGAAGTGGCGCATCAGGTCGGCGCGCTCGCGAGTGTGCTCAAGCCTCTGGCGCAAACCGGCGCCAACCTGCGGCTGGTGATGGGCTATGGGATCGGCGAGGCCGGCCGGGCGGCAATTGAGGTGTTTCCGGTGACCGGAAAGAAGACTACGGCCGCGGCCAGTGCCGCTGGTGTGTCCGCCTCGCCGATCGCCTGCCTGCTCGTCGAAGGCGACGACCGCGCCGGGTTGGGCGCAAACATGGCTCGCGCCATCGCCGATGCCGGCGTGAACATCTCCTTCATGGTGGCGGAAACCATCGGCCGCAAATTTTCCGCGGTCTTCGGCTTCCATAGCGATGCCGACGCAGCTACAGCGTCCAAGGCGATCAAGTCTGCAGCCAAACCGCGGAGACGATAGCCGTCACGTGCAGCGATCGGCTTTCAGCTTCTGCGCTGACGGCTGACCGCTGGCTGCTCTGCTGGCTGCCACTCGAACGCCAGGCGGTGCCGCTTGTTGGTGTTGCACTCCTTGCACGCAGGTACCAGATTGCCCTTCGTCGACCGGCCGCCGCGCACCAGCGGCACCAAGTGATCCATTGTCAATGCGTGGGGCGGAAATCTCCTGCCGCAATAGTGGCAAATGCCGGCGCCGCGCCGCTTTTTCCACCACTGCGAGCGGCGCAACTCCCGCGCTTTGGCGCGCTCGCGCTTGATCTCCTCATCCGACAGAACCGCAATCCACTGATCCATCGCTGCACCAGGCGCCTGTCTTTACTGAATCTGGCGAAATACCGTGACACGCCCCCAACCCCGGACGTTGCCCAGGGCGCATGACTTTTCGCCCTTTCAGGGCTACAGAAAAGCAAGTGCCCAAGGGGCGCCAGCCATCAGATCATCGTGCCATTGCGCAACCAAGTCAACGCCGTAAGGCAAGCCGGCGAAGCTCGCCCCGATCCGAACTTCTCGCGACGATAGGGATCGACCGCAATTTCTCGTTCTGCCCAGCCGTATGCCGCGCTCATTCGGCCAACCGTCCGGTCGGATGGCACGACACCACGGCGATTGCAGTCTGCCTTTCTTGGCCGCGTGCTCGTTCCGAAAAAGCCGCAGAGCAGTCTCCGCAGTCACCGGCGATATCCTAAAGTGACTATCACCCGTGTCCGTGACAGGACACTGTTACCTCCCGCCTGGGCGATTTTGATTGGACATTTGAGTGCCTAACTGCGGCACAGCGTTTGCCTGCAACTGAAGGCACCGGCGTCAAGCGAATAACTGGTTGTGGTACAGAAGGCAGTACAGGGGGCGGCGAGATGGCTCGACTCTTCGTGTGTGACGATCAGGGCGCAATCACGGCGGACATCGAGGCAAGCGGGCCGGTGTTGCATGCGGCCCTGGAAGACGAACAGGCGGAATCTGTGATGCGTTGCGCCGTGCTCATGGCGCTATCAGTGTTGGCTGAGGGAGGCAACTGGCCCACTGTGGCATTGGAGTCCATGTTCGATTTCATGGCGACGATGAAGCACGAGGTCCGCAGCGCTCGAATGCTTTGATAAGCAGGTAGCCGCCAGCGCACATCGGCCCGACCTACGCCGCCAGGAGACGATCAAGTTTCCCGCCTTGATCCAACGCACGCAACTCCTCGAAGCCGCCGATCGGAGAACCGTTGATAAAGATCTGCGGGACCGTCCGACGCCCCGACTCCTCGATCATCTTTTCCCGTAACCCGGGGTCGGCGCCAACATCGATCTCCTCGAAGAAGACAGCTTTGTGCCGTAAGAGCGCTTTCGCCGCAGCGCAGTAAGGGCACTGCTGAGTAGTGTACACCACAATGTTGGCCATGGCTCTGAGACGACCTCCTTCACGACTTCGCAAACTAACTGGGGCATGCTCGAGTCGCAAGCGACCAGCCGCATCGGCCGAACGGGTCCATTGTCGCTCGCGGGCGCCAGCGCCGCGTTGACTCGTCACCGAGCGCAGGCTAGCGGGTAGTCGCATGGGTGCTGCCGAAGATTTTGCCGAGCTGGTTCGCATCATGGAACGCCTGCGTGGGCCCGGGGGTTGTCCGTGGGACCGTGAGCAGACGCACCAGTCCATCAAGCCGTACGTCATCGAGGAGGCGTACGAGGTCGCGGAGGCGATCGAAGACAATGACGTCGACGAGTTGTGCACCGAGCTAGGGGACCTGCTGCTACAGATCGTCTTTCACGCCGAAATGGCGCGCGCGGCCGGGCATTTCACCATCGAAGACGTGGTGCGCGCCATCAATGAAAAGTTGATCCGCCGCCACCCGCACGTGTTCGGCGACACCGCGGTGAAGGATTCGACCGAGGTGCTACGCAATTGGGCGCGCATCAAGGTGGAAGAGCGCCAGGGCCGCGATGACCGCTCCATCGTCGCGGGTGTGCCGCGCGCCATGGCGGCGCTGCTGCGCGCCCACCGCCTCAGCGAGAAAGCCTCGCGCGTCGGCTTCGACTGGGACTGCGCCAGCGACGTGCTGGATAAGGCGCGCGAGGAATTCGCCGAGCTCGAAGCCGCAGTGCAGCTGGGCGACCGCTCCGACGTCGAGGCGGAACTCGGGGATTTACTGTTTGCACTCACCTCGCTCGGTCGCCACCTCGATATCCAAGCCGAGGACGCGCTGCAGCGCGCCAATGACCGTTTCATCCGCCGCTTTCGCTACATCGAGGAACAGCTCGCGGCGCGCAACCAAGACCTGCATGACACCTCGGTGCAAGAAATGAACACGCTGTGGGAAGAAGCCAAGGCGAAGGTTTAATCTCTCCGGACCGCAAGTGCACCGAGGCGCTGCCGCATTAGAGCGGTCAGCGCGCGCACCTCATCGCCGCCCAATGCTAGCGCGACCATTGTGAAGACCAGTCCGCCGGCGACGATCGCGGCTGTCAGCACGGCAGCATGCACCACCGTGTGCCCAGGATCCGACCACGTCGTCAGGCCGGCGATGTAGCGGACGACGGGCACCATCGCGAGCGACGCCCCCAAGGCCCGAAAGAAGGAGGCGAGAATACGGTCTCCGCCCAGCGCGCCAAGGCGGCGGCGCAAGACCAAAAACAGCACGAGCAGATTCACGCTCGCGGCGACGGAGGTGGAGAGGGCCAGCCCGGCGTGCCGTAGATCCACGACCGAAAGCGTCCGCGTCAGGGCCGCAATTGCATCGGCCAGACGCGAATCTCCGCTGCTCGCAGCCGGGCCCATCAGCAGCAAACAGCAGGTGCAATTCACGACGAAGGCGACCGCCGCGGCGTTTACCGGAGTGCGTGTGTCACCAAGGGCATAGAACGCCGGCACCACCAAGCGGGCCATGGATACCGGCCACAGCCCGACAGCGAAGGCACATAGTGCTTGTGTAGTGGGCGTGACTTCCGGTGCGCCGAACGCCCCGCGTTGGAACAGTACGGAGACGATGGGCATGGCCAGCGTAATCATGCCGACCGTGGCCGGCAGCGCGATCACGTTGGTAATGCGGATTGAAAACGCAAGGCTCTGCCGCAGCTCGGCGTAGGCGCGCCGTGCCGCTTGCGCCGAAAAGCTCGGCAACGCAGCCGTGCCCAGCGCGACGGCAAAAATGCCGAGCGGAAATTCGAAAACCCGATCCGCATACCAGAGGTACGATACGCTCCCACTCGGCAGCACCGACGCGAGCATGGTGCTGATCATGAGATTGACCTGATAGACCGCAGCGCCGAAGACCATTGGCGCCATCAACCCCAGCGCGCGCCGCACCGCTTCGTGCCTGGGTTGCCAGCGCGGCACGATGCGAACGCCGTGGCGCAGCAGCGGCGGGATCTGGACCGCCAGTTGCACGAGGCCTCCGATCAAGACCCCGTAGGCGACGCCGTAGATCGGCGTGGACAGCCGCGGTGATAGCCACACGGCTGCGCTGATGATGGACAGGTTGAGAAAGATCGGGGCCGCCGCCGGCGCGGCGAAGTGACGCAGAGAGTTGAGGATGCCCGAGGCTAGCGCCACCAGACTTACTAGGAAGATGTATGGGAACACCCAACGCGTGAGCGTCACGGTGAGCGCAAACTTGTCCGGCGCCTCGCTGAAACCCGGCGCGAACAGCGACGTCCACAGTGGCGCGAACGCCACGCCCAGCATCGTGAGCACCAGCAGCACTGCTGCCATAACGGTTGCCAATGCCGAGGCGGCTTCCACCGCCTCACGCCGCGAACGCTTGGTCAAGTACTCGGTGAAAACGGGCACGAAAGCGACGCTCATCGCGCCTTCAGCAACGAACCGACGTAGCAAGTTGGGAATCCGAAAAGCGACAAAGAAGGCGTCGGCGGCGATTCCGGTGCCGAAGTAGTAACCGATGACGGCATCCCGCACCAGCCCGGCTATGCGGCTAAGCAAAGTAAAGAAGCCGACCAGCCCGGCGGCGCGAACGATGCGGCGGTTCTCAGACATGCTGGTCCACTCGATAGTTCATGGTCACAGTCAGCAGCCAACCCCGCCGGCTTCTGTTCCTTGCTATCAACTATCGACGAACAACTATAGAGTTCATTGATCGACTTCATTGACCCTCTGCGGTGCGTATGCTAGCCGGCTAACGATCACCTCGAGGAGGGACCCCCTTGGCTCAGCGTCACAAATCCGCCATCAAGCGCCATCGCCAGAGCGTCAAGCGTCAGGCGCGCAATCAGAGCATCCGAATCCGCGTGCGTCACACTGTGCGCGAGCTTCGTGAAATCATCGCGAAGAAAGATGTCGCCACAGCCGAGGCGAAGCTTCGTTCGGTGACGGCCACGGTACAGAAGGCGGTCACCAAGGGCGTACTTCACCGCAACAACGCGGACCGCCGTATTTCACGGCTGAGCCGGCAGATCACGGCGCTGCGCACCCCGTAGGCCTTTTCGACTTCGACCGTTCGACGCTTCGACTCTAAAATGTCGGCCATTGCGTTGCAGCTGCTTGTGTCGTCTGCTAGCGCATTCAGCGCGAGGAATCACCATGGCACGAGAGTGTGAGGTTTGCGGCAAAGGCCCATCCGTCGGCAATAACGTCAGCCACGCCAACAACCGCACGAAGCGCCGTTGGCGTCCGAACTTGCAGCGCGTACGCGCCAACGTCAACGGCACGGTGCGATTCATCCTGGCCTGCACGCAATGCATCCGCTCCGGCAGGGTGATCAAAGCGGCGCAGCGGAAGGTGGCCTAGCCCGCACCCCGATCCTGTCTCAGAGGGAGAAGGAGAAGAGAACTCAACTGCCAGAGGGAGAAGGTATCACTGCAATCGCGTCGATCTCGACGCGGGCGCCGCGCGGCAGGGCGGCCACTCCGACGGTGGCGCGCGCGGGATATGGCGCACGGAAAAACGCCGCGTACGCCTCGTTGACGCGGCCGAAGTCGTTCAGATCGACGAGATAGATCGTCGTCCGCACGACGTCGTCGAGCGACGCCCCCGCAGCCTCCAGCACCTCGCGGAGATTGTCGAGCACGCGCGTCGTCTCTGCCACCACCCCACCGGCCACCAATTCGCCGCTGCTCGGATTGAGTCCGATCTGTCCGGACACAAACAGCCAAGATCCCGCGCGCACCGCCTGTGAGTACGGTCCAATGGCCTGCGGTGCCTGATCGGTCGCGATCACTTGCTTCATGGTCTTCGCCTCTCAGCGGTCAGGTTCAAGTGTCAGCTCCGTCAGGCGCCTCACCCTCTCGCCCTTGCCACTTTCATCACCCCGCGCACTCTGCCGATCGAGCGGATGACATGGTTGAGCTGGTCGGCGCTGCTCACCATCACTTCAAACCGATTCACCGCCTTCTTGTCGGGCACGCTGCGGGCCTGGGCGCGGCTGATGTTGACCCCGGCCGAACTGATCGCCTTGCTCATGGCGGCGAGCAGCCCCGGCTCGTCGATGCACATCACCTCGACCGTCACCGGGCGCAGCCCGGCGGCGCCATCCTCCCACACCGCCTCGACGCGCCGCTGCGGATCGCTCTCCAGCACGCGCGGGCAGTCCACGGAGTGCACCGTCACCCCGCGGCCCCGGGTTATGCAACCCAGAATGCGCTCGCCCGGCAGCGGGTCGCAACACTTGCCGAAGCGCACCAGGACGTCCTCGACGCCGCTCACCTGCACCCCCGCTTTGGCTCGCCCCGCCATCTTGCGGAACAAGCGCTTGAGCGTACCCTCATCCTGCACCGGTTTTTGCTGCAAAACCTCGGGCGGCAGCAGCCTGGCCAGCACCTGGTGCGAGGTGATCTTGCCGTAGCCGATGCTGGCGAGCAACGTCTCTTCGTCACGCTGCGACATATCGCTAAGCAGCTGCGCCAGCCGGCCTTCTTTGCGCAACTTGCCGAGGTCGAGCCGGTAGCGGCTCAGGTCGCGCTCCAGGATCTCACGCCCTACCGCTACGCTGCGGGTGCGTTGCTGCTGCTTGATCCAGTTGCGGATCTTCTGCCTGGCGCGGCTCGTCTTGACGAAGTTGAGCCAGTCCTTGCCTGGCGTCTGGCTGGCGGTGGTGATGATCTCCACCGTGTCGCCGCTGCGCATCGCGTAGCGCAACGCCACCAGGCGGCCGTTGACGCGGGCCCCGGCGCAGTGCTGTCCGACCTCCGAATGGATACGATAGGCGAAGTCGATCACGGTCGAGCCTTCGGGGAAACTCAGCAGGTCGCCTTTGGGCGTGAACACGAACACCTCGTCGGTGAACAGGTCCTCTTTCACCGACCGCATGAACTCCTGCGGGTCCTGCACGTTCTGCTGCCACTCGAGCAGTTCGCGCAGCCAGGTGAAACGGTGTGCGTCTTCCTCAGCGACGTGTTTACCGCCCTTGTAACGCCAGTGCGCCGCGATGCCCATTTCGGCGACGCGGTGCATGGCGTGGGTGCGGATCTGCACCTCCATGCGTTCGCCGTAGGGGCCGATCACGGTGGTGTGCAGCGACTGGTACATGTTGAACTTTGGGAGCGCGATGTAGTCCTTGAACCTGGCCGGGATCGGCTTCCATTCCGCGTGCACGACGCCGAGCGCCGCATAGCATTCCTGCACGGTATCGACGGTGATGCGGAACGCGACCACGTCGTAGATCTGGTCGTAGAGAAGGTTCTGCGACTGCATCTTCTGGTAGATGGAATAGAAGTGCTTCGGGCGACCGGTCACCTGTGCCTCGATGCCGTTTTCCTCCAGACGCTTCGACAGGACCGTGATGACTTCCTGGATGTAGCGTTCGCGCTCGGCCTTCTTCTTGGCGACGTTGCGCTTGAGCTGGTAGTACACCTCCGGGCGCAGGTAGCGCAGCGAGTTGTCCTCCAACTCGCTCTTCATCCAGTAGATGCCGAGGCGATGCGCCAGCGGCGCGTAGATGTCGATGGTTTCCTGAGCGATGTCGTGCTGGCGCTCGGGCCGCAGATGGTTGAGCGTGCGCATGTTGTGCGTACGGTCCGCCAGCTTGACGAGGATGACACGCATGTCGCGCGCCATCGCCAGAATCATCTTTCGAAAATTCTCCGCCTGCTTCTCCTCGCGGCTGCTGAAGCTGATCTGCCCGATCTTGGTGACGCCGTCCACCAGCGTGGCGATCTCGTTGCCGAACTTCTGCTCCAGCTCCGGCAGGGTGGTCAGCGTGTCCTCGACGGTGTCATGCAGCAAGCCGGTGGCGACGCTGGCGACGTCGAGTTTGAGATCGGTGATGATGCCGGCCACCTCGACCGGATGGGTCAGGTACGGCTCGCCGGACATGCGCTTCTGTCCCTTATGAACCGCAGCGGAGAAATCGTACGCGCGCCGGATCAGGTCGACGTCGGCACTGCTGTCGTAGCCGCGAACGCGTTCGATCAGCCCGTTCAAGTTCATCGCTGCATGCCCCGCCCCGCCTCGCGCCCGAAGCGGTCGGCCGCGCACGCCAGAATCTTCTCGGCCAGCGCACCGGCAGGCTCATGATCGCTGTCGAGAACGAGGTCGTAGATCGACGTATCGTTCAGGTCGAAGCCGTAAATCTCCCGGTAGCGCCTGGCGTCCGAGCGTTGGCGCTCCTCGTTCTCGCGCAGAACGTTGATCGAGTCGCTGCTTTCGCGTTGCGACACTCGCTGGGCGCGCACCTTATCACTGGCGGTCAACCATACCTTCAGCGCATCGACCTTTTCCTGCAAGGCAATGAATGCGGCCAGCCGCCCCTCGAGCACCACGCCGCCGCGGCGTGCATACTCGGCCATCTTGGCATCGAGCGCCCGATCAATCGAGTGGTCCCTCTCGGCCAAGCGGTTGAAAGCCTTCAGCGACAGCGCGCGTTCCCCCGCCTCGCGCCGGTACGAGTCGCCAGCGTAGACGTGCGGCACACCGAGACGCCGGCTCAGCAGCCGCGCCACCGTAGTCTTACCGCTCCCTGGCAGGCCGGAGATGGTGATCAACACGAGAGGATCTTAGCGTGACCGCCTCAACAAAGCACGCCGAACGCAGTCGATAGTCGATAGCTCACAGTCGATGGCCCCCTGCAAGCGCGTCTTTCACCTATTGACCATCGACTATCAACTATCAACTATTACGACTGCCTTATTCCACATTCTGGGCCTGCTCGCGCAACTTCTCGATCTCACTGCGTGCATCGAGGCTGAGGTCGGTGAGCTGCAGATCACTGCTCTTCGAGGCGATGGTGTTCACCTCGCGATGCACTTCCTGGAGCAGGAAGTCTATGCGCTTGCCGACGGTCTCGCGGCTGCGACACAAGGCGCGCAATGCTTCGAGATGACTTTCCAAGCGGACCAGCTCCTCGGTGACGTCACCGCGGCTGAGCAGGAAGGCCACTTCTTGCGCCAGCCGCTCCTCGTCCACCGCGCCGCCTTCCAATAGGCTCTGAACGCGCTCGCGCAAGCGCTTGGCAGTCTCGGGCGCGGCGGCGGACACGCGTATCCGCACGCGCCGCACCAGTTTGCGCAAGTGCTCGACGCGCTGCCGCATGTCGCGCCCCAGCACCCGTCCCTCACGTTCGCGCTCGCGATCGAAGGCCCGCAATGCCCGGCGCAACACCCCTTGGACGCGCTGCAGCTCATTGCCGGGCTGGCCACGGCGCTCGACGACGCGCACCAGATCCGGGCGTCCAAGCAGGAACTGCAGGTCGACTTCACCAGCCAATCCGAGCGCCACCTGCAGCTGCCGCCACCCATCGACGTAGGCGCGCGCCAGCGGCGTGTTGACCTCGACGGCGAAATCGTTCGTCAGGGCTCCCGCGCGGGTGATATTCACGTCCACCTTGCCGCGCGCCACCACCGCCTGCAGCAGTTGCCGCAGCTCGCCTTCCCACGGCATGTACTCGCGCGGCAAGTTAAGGCGCGCTTCGAGGAAGCGCTGATTCACGCCGCGGATCTCGGCGGTGATTCTGCATCCCTCGCCCTGCCAGGCCGCCTGGCCGAACCCCGTCATGCTTTTCATAAAGGTAACGTCGTTCACCCTTCAGCGTTCATTATTGCCCGGCGCAGCTCCTGCGCGCTGACCGTCGCGGTGCCGACCTTGCCGACGACGACGCCGGCGGCGTGGTTTGCCAGCAAGGCGGCTTCCTCGAGCGTCGCGCCAGCGGCCAGCGCCAGGGCGCACGTTGCCACCACGGTATCGCCGGCCCCGGTCACGTCGAATACCTGTCGAGCGGCGGTCCGGAAGTGCCGCGGAGCAGCGTTGCGCGCACACAGCGTCATACCGTGCTCACCACGAGTGATCAGGATGGCCTCGGCGTCCCACTTCGCGAGCAGCCGTTGCCCGGCGAGATGCAAGCTGGCGTCGTCACGGATGTCGACGCCGGACGCCTCCGAGGCTTCGAGGAGATTCGGGGTACCCAGCGTGATGCCTGAGTAATGCGCAAAGTTTCGCTTCTTTGGATCCAAGACTAGGCGGAACGGATGTTTCGCCCGTAGCGCGCGCAGGGCGTCGAGCAAGCCCTTCGTGATCACCCCTTTGCCGTAATCCGACAGTACCACGGCATCGAAGCGCCAGGCGTGCCGCTGCAGGAACCGCAGGATCGCGGGCCCCGCACTCTCATCGTGGTCGCTGCCCTCGTGATCGAAGCGTACCACCTGTTGGTTGTGCGCGATGATGCGCGTCTTGCGGACGGTGACGGCCGCTCGTGACGTGGTAACGCCGGCGGTTCCTGCCCCGGTGCGCTTGAGCTCGGACAGAATCTGGCGGCCGGCACGGTCGCGACCGACCAAGCCGCAGGCGGTCGCGTGCCCACCCAAGCCCAGAATATTGTGCACCACGTTGGCGGCGCCCCCGAGATGGACGCTCTCGTGCGTCACCTGCACGACCGGTACGGGCGCCTCAGGGGAGATGCGATCGACGCGGCCCCAGATGAACTGGTCGAGCATGAGATCACCGACGACGAGCAAGCGCACCTTGCCGAAGCGCCGGATGAGACCGCCACAGCGGCGCCGATCAGGGTGGTCGCGCGCCCTCTGCCTATGAGATCCGGTCACGGCCGGTGGCCCTCGGAGGCTGTAACAACATGCAGGCTGCGCCTTGAAACCGTTCGTCCCCAGGAGCGCTCGTCTTTCCAGGGCGCGTATCGAGGGACGGCAAGCAGGTGCGCCGTTGCACCAAATGCCCCTCGATACGCGGCCCAATGATGGCCGCTACTCGGGGCGAACGGGATAAAGCGGGGTTGCACGGTCATTTCCTTACAGACCCCGCCCAGGCGCGTACCGCCTCACATACCGCTTCCACAGCCGCGTCCGCCAGTTCCGGATAGAGCGGCAACGCCAGCACCTCACGCGCGGCGAGTTCAGCAACCGGGAAATCGCCGGCGCGATACCCGAGGAAGGCAAGGGCCGGCTGCAAATGGATGGGCGCAGGATAATGCACGCCTGCGGCGATGCCCTGTTCGTTCAGGTGACGGTGCAGAGCATCGCGCTCGCGGCAGCGCACGACAAACAAGTGGTAAACGTGCTCGCGGTCGGCGGCGGCCTCGGGCAGCGTGATGCCCGGCACATCGGCGAGCGCACGGCGGTATCGGGCGGTGAGTGCCTGGCGGCGCGCGTTCCACGATTCCAAATGGCTGAGCTTCACACGCAGCAGTGCCGCCTGCACACCGTCCATCCGGCAGTTGAAACCAACAACGGAATGCACATACTTGGCGGCCTGTCCATGGTCACGCAGCAAGGCGACGCGTGCCGCCAGCGCAGCATCATCGGTGGTCACCGCGCCGGCGTCACCGAGGGCGCCAAGGTTCTTGCTGGGGTAGAAACTGAAACAGCCGGCACGCCCGAGCCCACCGGTTCGACGGCCAGCGAAGCGTGCACCGTGCGCTTGGGCGGCATCCTCAATGACGGCGGCCCCGACTTCGTCCGCCAAAGCAGTAATTTCGGCCATGGCGGCTGGCTGGCCGTACAAATGCACGGCGATGATGGCGCGTACCGGGCCCTTCTGGCCCTGCAAGACCGCGCGCAAACATTCGGGATCAAGGGTGAAGGTGTTCGGGTCGATGTCGACCAGCAACGGCTGCGCGCCAACGTGGCACACCGCTTCCGCCGTCGCCGCGAAGGTGAAGTCCGGCAACGCCACAAGATCGCCCGGTCCTATGTCGAGCGCGCGCAACGCCAAGGCCAACGCATCGGTCCCGTTGGACACGGCGATGGCGTGCTGGACACCGCAGAAGGCGGCGAACTCGCGCTCGAACGCTTCCACTTCCGCACCTTGAATGAATGCCGAAGCGTCGAGGACACGGCCAAAGGCCGCCATCAGCTCCCTGCGTAACGGCTCGTGCTGCGCGCGCAGGTCTGCAGCTGGGATACGCATACTTGCCGGATATCGGAGCGGTCAGCAAAGGTCAATGAAGCGCGCCCACACCGATCAGCTCGCGCGCGGCACGCTCCACGGCGTCTACGCTCAGGTGCCGCTCCATGCAGTGGTAGTAGGCGCACCGCGCCCCGGTGCACTTCGGACACATGAGGTCGACTGCGGGCTGCAACACGCGCACACGTTGGCCGAGGGGGCGCCAGCGCACCGGCGCACTGGAGCGCAGCGGCGAGTACAGGGCCACCACCGGGACGCCCACGGCGGCTGCGAGATGCGTCGGGCCGGTGGCGCTGCCGATGTACAAGGTACAGCGGGCAAACAACGCCGCGAGCTGCGGCAAAGCCAACTGGCCGCCTAGGTCGATGGCGCCGGCACCGACGGCCGCGGCAACTTCTGCAGTCAGTCGCCGCTCGCCGTCGCTGCCTGTGATTACCACGCGCCGGTGGTCTGTAGCCAGCAGTCTGCCGAGCTCCGCGTATCGCGCTGGCGACCAATTCAGCGCCGAACCTGCGTTTCCCGGATGAATCGCTACGATATCGGCCCGGCGGAGCCCGACGCCGTCCAGCAGCCTATCTACGGCTGCGCTTTCTTCCGCATCAACGCGCCATGTCACGGGGGCGATGCCAGCGGCACGAACACCCAACGGACGCAGGAGATCAAGGTTGTACGCCGTTTCGTGTTTCCAGGGCGGGCGCCTGCGGTGTTGGCGCACCCGGCGATTGAAGAGCGGCGAGTAGGCACGATATGCCGTGCCCACGCGAATCGGCACGCGCGCCAGCCACACGGCAAGCGCCAGGCGTGGCGTCGGATGCACCACCACCGCGGCGTCGCAGCCGAGCCCGCGGACCTGCCGCGCAAGACCGCGCACGCCGCGCAGGCGCGAGCCCTTGGCTTCGAGCGGGTCGATCACCACCGCGTCGACGTCCGGGTGGTGGCGGGCGGCCTCGGCGTTCGCCGCGGATGCCAGCACGGTGACCCGGCATTCGGGGAACGCTCCCTTCAACGCTTGCACCACCGGCAGCGTCAGCAGCATGTCGCCGAGGTGATCCGTGCGGGCGATCAGGACGTGTCGTGGCCGCAGAGCTTGGCTGGCCCCCTTCTCACCGGACAACGGTTCTGGTCTCATTGATCGTGTACCGGGATTCGCCTAAGATCTGCACGCCACGTCATCGGTCATGAGACGTCAGTCGGATCGCGTCGTACTGAGTGCGCTCTTTCTGGTTGCGTTCACGATCTTCCTGTCCTCGGGCGTGCACCAGATCTTCGATTCAGAATACTCGATGCTGCTCAGTGAAAGCCTTTTGTATCACCACACGCTCACTCTGGACCACTATGCATTCCCCGGCATCAATGCGCCACTGCCGCTCGACTCTGGGTCGAACCCCAAGCCACACCAGCTAGAGGTCGTCAAAGGCCACGTGTACTACGCCTACCCGTTCGGCAGCTCGATTCTGTCGGTGCCGTACGTCGCGCTGATGAACGCTCTTGGGGTGTCGGCGGCGAACGCCGATGCCACGTTCAACTTTTCTGGCGAGAAGACTATCGAGAAAACGCTCGCCGCGCTGCTGATGGCCGGACTGATAAGCATTTTCTACTGCACTGCTCGGCTGCTCCTACCCGTGAGCTGGAGCGCGATTGTGGCGCTGAGCGCTGGACTTGGAACGCAGGTGTGGAGCACGGCATCGAGAGGTCTGTGGTCCGACACTTGGGGCATCTTCTTGCTTGGGTTGGTGATCTGGGTGCTGCTTGCGTCGGAAACACGTGGGGCCACCATCAGGCCCTTCCTGTTGGCAACGCTCCTCGCCTGGACCTACTTTGTACGACCGACATACGCGGTCGCGATTATCGCCATCTCCGCGTACATCCTTGTCTGTCGGCGTCAGCTTTTCGTCTCGTACGTGCTCACCGGCTGCGCGTGGTTCGTCGCGTTCGTGGCCTATTCGTGGAACGCATTCGGCCAGCCGCTTCCCGCATACTACCGCCAGGGGGCGTCGTTCAGCTTGCAGCATCTTCGTACAGGACTAGCAGCGAATCTTATAAGCCCCTCGCGTGGGTTGCTCGTCTTTGCGCCCGTGGTCTTGTTCGCAGTGTACCTCGTGATCAGGTACCGCCGCGAAATCGCAGCACCGCGACTGGTATTGGTTGCCGGGGGCGCCATCACGGTCCATCTGCTCACCGTATCGACGTATCAGTGCTGGTGGGCCGGCCACTCGTACGGCGCACGCTTCTCCACTGATCTGGTACCGTGGTTCATGCTGCTCGGCATTCTCGGTCTGAGCGGTCGAGCAGAGCGACTTCGGCGGCAGCCGCCCCCGGCAATGCGGTGCGGCTTGCGGGCCGAGTTGGTGGTCGGCATCCTGCTGCTGGCGTGGAGCGTTGCGCTGAACGCGGTGGGAGCGACTAGCGGCCGGGCAGCGCGATGGAACGCCGAACCGGTCGACATCAATGCCCGGCCTGACCGCATCTGGGACTGGAGGCACGCTCAGTTCTGGCCCGGATGACACGTCTCGCGATTGATGCAAGCTTACGCCTCGTTTAGAGTCCCGGCTTGATGAAAGTAAGTGGCTTCACCTTTGTGCGCAACGCCATCAAGCTCTACTACCCGGTCGTCGAGTCGATCACCTCTATTCTGCCGATCTGTGACGAATTCGTGGTCGCGGCGGGCGATTCCACCGACGGCACCACCGAGTTGCTGCGGGGCCTCAACGAACCCAAACTGAAGATCATCGAGACCGTCTGGGATAAAAGCTTGTTCGTCGGTGGCGCGACCAATGCTCATCAGACGAATATCGCGCTCGATGCATGCACGGGAGAATGGGCCTTTTACCTGCAAGCGGACGAGGTCGTGCATGAAGACGATCTGCCGGTGTTACTCCAGCGCATGCGCACCTGCCTCGATGACCGCAGGGTCGAGGGTCTGCTGTTCGACTACCTGCATTTCTTTGGCGATTACAACCACTATCAAACGGCGCACAACTGGTACCGCCACGAGGTACGTATCGTGCGCACCGGCATCGGCGCGTGCTCGTGGCGTAGCGCGCAGGGTTTCCGGTGCAACGGCAAAAAGCTGCGCGTGGTCCACCCGGGCGGGCGCATCTTTCATTACGGTTGGGTGCGGCCGCCACGGCACATGCTCCGCAAGATGCACGCCTTTACCATGCTGCACCAAGGTGCGCCCACCGCCGACACCCGGTACCCGGATCTCGGCAGCGATTTCGACTACGGGCAACTGCACGGTCGGGCACGCTTCACCGGCACGCACCCGGCCACGATGCGCAACCGCATCGCTGCCATGAACTGGGAGGTCCGCCCCGGTGCGAGCGTCCATCGCCATGACCAGCTAGGCATCCGCCTCCTTTCCTTCATCGAGAACCGGATCCTCGGCTTCCGGCTGGGCGAGCACCGCAACTATATCCTGGATCGCGCCGGGTGAGCAGCGGAGTAGCTCATGCGCGGGGTCCGGGGCCAGCAAAGCGCCCAGCGCTCGAGCGTCCCACCGGATCGCAGACATGCTCGATGACTTCGATCATGGTGATCAGGTCAAGTGCCTCAGCGCCCTGAGCATATCGCGGAGATATCTGGGCCGGTACCAATACCGCCTCACGAAGTGGCGAAAAACAACCCGTGCGCCCGCACGATCCCCTTCTCGAAGCAAGCGAGCGAAAACGAGATGGTAGAATTTCTGGAGGCGAATGTGTTTGTATCTTTCGATGAGCGGGAGGGGTATCATCGCACGGTGATGCTTCAACAGATGGGTGGAAACGGCGTAGATCCGCCGTCGCCTTCGCGACTTCTCCGCATCGTCCGAGTAGGAAAGGATGAACCACTCATTTGGGCTCAGGTGGTCTAGTTCATCCCGAACGACCTCCTTTGACCACCTGCGCTGGAATAGGGCGCGGTTCTCTGCTTCACGGTCAAATCGGCCCTGGCTCTTCGCTTCGAGATGATACAGCACACTCCGCGGGTTATAGACGACCTTGTAGCCCGCCTTGCCGACACGCAAACACAGGTCGAGGTCCTCATAGCTATTGACGTATTCCTCGCAGAATCCCCCGATCTCGATGAAGCGCTCGCGCCGAATCATCATCGACGCCCCCGTAACCGCCTGCAGTACCAAGGGGACGTTGGCGGCGGCGACGGTCGAAGGCCTGAATCTGCATCGATGCAGCGGATCTGCATTGATTGCAGCGAATACCATGCCCGCATGCTGGATGCTGCCATCGCCGTACAGAAGCTTGGAGCCTACGATGCCAGCTTGCCGATCCAGCAGCAGCACGCGGGCCAGCTCCTCCACGCAACCCTTCTGGAACGTGGTGTCGTTATTCACGAAGTACAGTAAGTCTCCACGGGCGAGGCGGGCCCCCAGATTACAGCCCCTGGCAAACCCGAGGTTCCGGTCGGTCTTGCGGTAGATGAGGTTGGGCAGCCCGGCCCATTGAGAAAAATCGCTCGGTGGGTCGCCTTCCGAGTTGTCCACCACAATCACTTCGGACGGGATGGAGATTTCCGACGCCTTGAGCGAGCGCAGGCAGTTGAGCGTCAAGGTCGGATTCTTGTAGTCGAGGATGATGATGGACACGAGCGTCGAGGCGAGATCGATGGAACCGTTCGGAATGCTATACTGATCCTTGAATCGTGCCTGGAGAGGAACCTCCTGGGCCCCGAGTCTGTCTGTGTATGCGAGATTCAGAGACGGCGCGGAGCGTTTTCCGAGAATCTGCTCCGCTTTCTGCCACGCCGCCCTGGCGCGCTCCGGATCTCCCATCAAGAAACGGCAGACACCGATATCGTTAAGGAGATCGCCCTTGCCATGCAGATCCTGGAGCAGATCCTCCAGAAGACCGACCGCTTCGCCGTACTTCTCGTGGTCAAACGCGTGGTAGGAGGCGGCGAGCTTCGGGTGACACTGATAGCGTAGCTTTGGGGTGTGCTCTTTGTCGTTACGATTCATCGACCTTGGGAGCGTGCGTTGGAGCCGGGTCAAGGACCCGTTGAGACTACCGAACCCGCTTGTGCGTAAAATACGATCCAGAGTCAAGGGCACGCCTTGTCTGCGTTTCATGGGTGGGCCAGATCGCCGTTTGCGACTGACGACCGCCAGGCAACGACTGAAGCAACGGTTCGGCGATTGTTTCCAATGGGTGCTCCGAACGAATCGCGCTTCACGCAGTTCCTGAGGCCGGCTTGCGCCGACCACGTCGGGCTGGCACTATCTCGGCCCTGGAAACCCTGGCGGCTGCGCAGCCGTCAGCGATGCGGAGAGCGGCGCGCGCTGCGCGACCGTCAGGTATGATCTTTAGCCTCGATCTGGGGCTTGCGTGAGGAACGTTTGTGACACCTGACGAGATCAGAAGACGCGCAAGGATGCATTCACGCAGTACCAGAGAGATCGCATCGTCGTACACGCACTAAAGTAGGGCGGGCACGAAAGGTCCAGCCTACGTTGCAATCGCGCCGAGGGTAGCGCCCGATAAGCATCGGCCGGCCTCCTTCGGAAGTATGTAGACGGTCAAGGTGGGCACGGCAACTACTTGGAGGCCCGCAGGCCGGGAGTGCCTCGGTGGCCCGCGACGGACTGATGGCCCGGTCAATCTGCGTCGAGAACGGCCAGCTCGCTCAGCATCATGGAAACCATGACTGCGCGGCGCCTGGCGATCGCTTCGCGCAGCGGCGCCAATCCGAGGTTGGTAAACCAGGGCCGCAACGTGTGTCGGTGCCGGCGAGCGGGCCTCCGTTGACACATTCCGCCGCCCTTGATACCTGTCCGCACGGCTCGGGTTGCAATGCGTCCACACGTTCTGGAGCATCTTGATCGCCCGTGGTGCACTTTATTCATCGTCGCTCCCTTCTATCTGTGCCTGGTTGTTGCCTGGCTGACGCGACACGATTTCGACCCTTCCTATTTTGTCCACGCGGGTGATTTCTTCGTCGACGCTCAGCGCGCACCGAAGAACCTGACGATACTGAAGAACTCGTTCGGCTATGATGGAGAGTTTTATTATCGGCTTGCCCTTAGCCCTTTCACGCACGACCAGAGCGGTTTCGGAGTGCGGCTTGATTCGCCGCGCTACCGCCAGCAGCGGATTCTATACCCACTGCTGGCAAGCCTCTTCTCGTTGGGGGCCCCTAATTTGGTTCCCTGGTCGTTGATATTCGTCAACTACCTGGGCGTATGCGTTATTGGGTGGCTAGGGGGGCTCTACGCACAGGCAGTCGGTCGGCATGCCCTCTGGGGAATTGCTTTTGCGCTGTATGCTGGTTTTCTTCTCACCCTGTCATTCGACCTGACCGAGATTGTCGAGGTGTGTCTCATACTGGCGTCGTTGGTTCTCATTCGGCGCGAACGACAGCGCACAGCGGCCGTTGTTCTCTTGCTCGCTGTATTGGCCAAAGAGACCGCCTTACTGGTTGCCGTGGGCGCCTTGCTGTCCTACCTCGTTGCGGTGTGGCGGGGGACCTCTAGCAGGCTGCTGAAAAATGGTTTCCTCACCCTTCGACAAGCTCAGGGTGAGCGGAAAAGTGCAATGAAATCGGGGAGGGGATCCGCTCATGCTGAGCCTGTCGAAGCATTGGGCGGGGTTTTTCAGCAGCCTGCTAGACCGTCCCCCCTCCTATTCATACTTCCGGTTGCCGGGTATTTCGGTTGGCAAGCATGGCTCTATCACAATTGGATGATGTCCCTGGTCAGCGATATCAAGAGTAACGTCGGGTTCCCGATGGCCGGGTTCGTGAGCTACTTTCGCGAGACGGCGTCGCTCCACGCTCATCACCATCAGGGATGGTACTTCATTGAGATGTGTCTGCTTCTCGTATTCACAATCGCAGTGCTCCACGCCTGTCGTAAAACCACCGAGACTCTGCATGTCAGATTCTCCTGGCTTTTATACCTAGTCCTGGCCTTCTCACTAACTCGTGCGGTATGGGTCAACGACACGTTTCTTCGGGCCTTGTCGGAAGTCTATACGTTGGGGGTCATGATTGTGCTGAGTGCGCCAGTTCGGCTGAGAGTGCTGGTCCTATCTGGCGCTGTAGTGAGCTGCTTCATCTTCGCGATCGACGTACTGAAACACTGAGTGCCGCCGACCCTTGCGCCGGCTTGAGCTCCTATCTTCCCTCGAACTTCGGCTCGCGTTTCTCCATCATGGCCATCACCCCCTCGCGGGCGTCGGCGGTGGTGAAGGTGAAGCCCTGGTTGAGCGCCTCGTAGTCGAGCATGTCGTCGAGGGTGTGCTGCACGCCGCGGTGAATCGACTTCTTCACCAAACGCACGGCGATGGGGGCAGCGGCGGCGATCTCCTGGGCCAGCGCGCGCACAGCCGGCTCGAACTGCTCGCGCGGCACCGCACGGTTGATGACCCCGAGTCGCTCCGCTTCCGCGGCCTCGAACACCCGGCCGGTGAAAAACAGCTCACAGGCACGCGCGGTCCCGATCAAGCGCGGTAGGAAATAGGTTGCGCCCATGCCTGGATGCAACCCGAGTCTCGTGAACGTCATCCCCATCTTGGCGTCGGCGGCCGCGATGCGCAGGTCGCAGGCCAAAGCGATACACAAACCGGCGCCGATGGCGTGGCCATTGATTGCCGCGATCGTCGGCACGGGCAGGTTGCGGATCGCAAGGAAGCGATCGTAAAACTCGCGCGGCGACGCCAACATGCTGGGGGCGCCGCCGCCCAGCCGAGCGCCGGTGTCTTGCGCGATCATGCCGAGGTTGCCGCCGGAGCTGAAAGCTTTGCCGGTGCCGGTCAACACCACGACGCGCACGTCAGTGTCGGCTCGGATCTCGTTGACGGCGCGGATCACTTCCTCCCCCATCTCCGGCGTCATCGAATTCCGCGTTTCGGGTCGGTTGAATGCCAAGGTAACGATGCCGCGATCGCGTGCCAGCCGGATATGTTCGTAGGCCATGTGCATCTCCTCCGCGCGATCTTGTAGCCCGGGAAGACCAAAGCAGTCAAAATTGACGGCCCCGGTGGCGTGGCGTAGCGTCGGTGGTAAGCTCATGCGTAGATTCCTTTGGGCGGCCGTCGTCCTCTTCGCCATCCTGGCAGCGCTGCTCGTTGCCGCCGCACTGTCGCTCAGCCGCGTCGTCGACCACGAGCGCGATCGCGTGCTGCAACAGGCACGTACGGCGCTCGGCCGTGACGTCGCTGCCGAGCGCATCTCGGTGCACCTCTGGGGTGGGTTCGGCGTCCGCGTGGACCATTTGCGGGTCGCGGACGATCCGCGCTTCAGCACGGCCGATTTCGTCCAAGCGGCTAGCGTCATCGTGCGGGCGAGATTGCTGCCCTTGCTGTGGGGCCGGTTGGAGCTGGGCCGCATCGATCTCACCCAACCGCAGATCCAACTGATCCGCGATAGTGCCGGCAACTGGAATTACGCGAGCCTTGGGCACGTCACATCGAGCACCGAAACGTCGTCGGGCGATTCCGCCGCAGGTAGCCGCGTGTCTCCCGAGCAACTGCCGTTCGCAATCAGCCGCGCCAACATCGCAGACGGCGGTATCACCATCATCGACCGCAGCCGCCAACCGGAAGAGACCACGCGGCTGGCGCAGGTGGATGTCACCGTCAGCGATATCGGCGAGGATACTCCCGTCAGCTTCAGCGTCGCTGCCGCCCTCCAGGGAGATCAGCGCAACGTCCACGTGCGTGGGAATGCCGGACCCTGGCGGCAGACGTCCGGGATTCCGCTGCGGCTCGACGGCAGCGTGGGCCCGATCGGCCCGTACGCTCTCAGTGTCGGTGACCTGCACCTCCAGGCAACGCTTACTCCAACGAACCTCATGCTGTCACAGTTCAACGGTCGTGCCTTCGATGGATCGTTTCAGCTCACGGGGCAGTATCCCTTGCTGCACGGTGGCGAGGTGCTCGTGCAAGGCTCGTTCTCTCACATTGCCTTTGCGCAAGCGTTGCAGCCGCTCATGAACGACGCGCCGCAACGCGTTGCCGGCACCGGACGGCTCACGCTGAATCTACGCGCCGCGGGCACGTCGGCCGAAGCCATAGGCGCCAGCCTCACCGGCCGGCTTGCCGCGGACACTCAGGACGCCGTCCTCAAAGACTTCAATCTGGTGAATGAGGTCTTGGGGCGCCTTACGGATCTCCCGAACGTCGGCGAGTTGGTGTCACGAAAAGTGAAGCCGAAGTATGCCAGACTGTTCTCGCAACCTGATACGCGATTCCGGACCTTGCACGCCACGTTTCAGATTGCCGAGCAGCGGATGCACACCGACGACCTCACCATCGAGGCCACGGATTACGGCGTACGCGCCGCTGGATGGATCGGCTTCAACCGCGAGATGGACCTGGCGGGAACGCTGACGATGTCGCAGGGGTTTACGCGCGATGTGGTCGCCGACGTGAAGCAAGCACGATACCTGGTCGACGAGCACGAACAGCTGGCAATCCCATTTCGGCTGCGGGGCAGGATCGGGACCGCCAGACCGCAACCCGACATCGCCTACCTGGTTGCACACCTGTCGCAAGCGATCGCACCGGGAGTCGTCAAAAACCTGGTTGAGAAGTTTCTCGGCACCGCGCCGCGACGGCCGGCACCGCCCACGCCCGGTCAGGTGGAGAATCCGATCGAGCAACGGCTACGGAATTTGCTGGGCCGTTGAACACCGGCGCGCCCGCTCAGCCGCGTACTGGGTCGCCGGCACAGCGGCTCACTGGTACACGGGCGCACCGGCACACTCGCCCGCCTATCTCCGGCAGTGAGCGGCGACGAGCTGCAGCAGCTCCTCGATCTCGAGCGGCTTCTGGCAGAAGACGGTGATACCCAGTGCGGCGGCCTTCCGCTTCACTTCGTCGTGGCCCGAGCACACAATCACCGGAATGGCGGCGACAGACGGGTCTTGCAATTGCTCGCGGCGAAAGTCCAAGCCATTCTTGCCCGGCATCATCAGGTCGAGGAGGATGACGCAGGGATCAAGGCCGCGGCGCAAGTGCGTCATGCCTTCATTGCCGTCGCGAGCGGTGACAACCCGGTAGCCTTCGAGTTGCAGCAGCGCGCCGATGACCTCGCGGGTCTCGTCGTTATCCTCGATGAGCAACACCGGCCGCAACTGTTCACCCGGCTTAGGACCCAGATTCATTTCTTCAACTGGTAGCGGAACAACACCGCTTTGCAAGATAGTTGACGCCGATTTTCGAGAATTTCGCGGTGCGTCCGACTAGTGCCGTTTCAACTATCTGTAGGCGAGGTGCAGCGAGCCTTGCGGGTCCGTGTCGATCTGACAGTACGAGTACGGGCACTATCAGATAAGCGATCCTCAGAAAACCGTTCGCCCTGAGGAGCGGACGTCTTTCCAGGCCGCGTCTCGAAGGGCGCTCTTCCCGGAATCCGCCGGCTGGGGCGTGCTTCGAGACGGCCGCTGAGAAGATGCGGCCTCCTCAGCACGAACGGGGGCTGGAAGGGCTCGAATGCGAAAAAGGGAACCTACAAATTAGAACGCCCCTCCGCGGTCGCCGCCATATTGTTCGTGGCTCACGCTGCGCGACTGTGCTATGAAGATATTAGCCGGTCCGAAGCTCACACAGGCTTCTGTACTGCCGCCGGTCCGGGAGGGGGCTTGCGGTGGTGGACCGGGCTGGAGGCTGGCAGTCGGCGGCCATGCAGCCGGCAGACGGGATCGGGTCCTGTCCATCGTCGGGCGCCGAGAAAGGAGGTGGTCCAGCGATGAGTAACCCTACGGCGAGCTGTGAGGTGGTAACCCCTTAGGTCAAGACATTGGGTGGCGGGTGAGCCGTGATACCGGATAGGCGTGCTGCCGCTGCGGACGCAGCGGGGGTCAACGCGCAGCCGATGCCGATATCCGCGACCGCCCGGCGCGTCTGACGCGCGCCACCCGCTCGATGGCTTTGCCTGGGGACCCAGGCGCCATCGCTCCCGGGAGTTCCCGCGTATCGCCCGCGGGGCGGCACAGCCGCAGCAGCTCCCGGGATTCTTTTCCTCCTCGATTTACTTCGCGGATTTCATCTTCGGATACTTTGCGAACTCCGCCTTCACCGAGGCGGTCCTGCAGGCCGATGCGCCCGGCCCCGAGGCGGTGGCGCACCATAAGCGCGTCTCAGTTGGCTTCGGAACCATCTTCCTCTTCATCAATTTGTACACCGCTCTTCGAGCACTTTTGGAACGCTCTTCACAAGGCCGTGTCCTTCGCTCTGCTCGGCGCTAGCTTCTGGTACATCGGCTCGCGAGCCGAGGATTGACCGAGTCAGCCGTAGGAAGGTAGAAGACGCTCTCGGCCGGAGGAAACAATGCCTGCGATACTGGTTCACGGTGTTCCGGACACTCACCGTCTTTGGGATCCTCTTCGTTCGCATTTGCAGCGCTCCGACGTGATCGCCGTGTCGCTACCGGGCTTCGGTGTGCCGGTGCCAAGTGGGTTTGCTGCGACCAAGGAAGCGTACGTTGATTGGCTGATTGCCGAGATCGAACGCCTCGGCGACCCCGTCGATCTGGTCGGGCATGATTGGGGAGCGTTGCTGGTGCAGCGCGTGGTGTCGCTACGGCCGGACCTGATCCACACCTGGGCGTGCGGCGACGGTCCGGTCGACGTCGACTATGTCTGGCACGACCTGGCGCAGCAGTGGCAGACGGCGGGCGTCGGCGAGCAGATCATGGCAATGATGACTCCGGAAGCGCTCGCGGAAGGTCTCGCTGCGGCGGGTATTCCGCGGGCAGTTGCACAGCAAACGGCGAGGTACCTCGATGCGACGATGAAAGACTGCATCTTGCGCTTGTACCGTTCAGCGGTGCACGTCGGCGCACAGTGGCAGCCCGATCTCGAAAAGGTGACCCGGCCGGCGCTGATCCTGTGGGCCAAGGACGACCCGTACGTGTCTCCTGTCTTCGCCGAGCGTCTGGCGGCGCGGGTGCGCGGCGAGCTGGTCCTTTTCGAAGGCTGCGGCCACTGGTGGCCGGTCGAGCGGCCCGCCGAGGCCGCCGCGGCGCTGGAGCGTTTCTGGGCGGCTCACAGGTAGGTTGAGTTACCGCCAGGCAGGCGCAACAGGCGGTAGCCGTGCATTTCCTCTTCATCATCGACCCGCTCGAGACGCTCAACTTGGCGACCGAGACCTCGCTGCTGCTGATCGAGGAGATGGCGCGTCGAGGTCATCGCGCCTCGGTGGCGCTGCTCGCCGATCTCTATCTCAACGAGCACGGCGCCTGGGTGCGGGCACAAGGCATTACCGTGGACCTCGGCCGCCGGCCGTTCTATCAGCTCGACGCGCCGGGCGACCATGCTTTCAGCGACTTCGACCTGGTCCTGATGCGCAAAGATCCGCCGGTGGATGCCGAGTACATCTTTGCCACCTTCGTCCTGGAGCGCGCTCACGAAGAAGTGCCGGTGGTGAATGATCCGGTGAGCCTGCGGCTGCTGAACGAGAAGCTTCTGCCGTTGCAGTTTCCCGAGTTCACGCCGCCGACGTTGGTGAGCAACCAGCCGGAACGGTTGCGGTCATTCCTCAACACCCATGGGCGTATAGTGCTGAAGCCGCTGGACGACTGCAGCGGCCGCGGCATCGAGCTGCTCGATGCCCGGCAGGCCGGCCGCCTCCCCGACTACATCGTCGCTCATGGCGGCCGGCACGTGATGGCGCAGAAGTTCCTTGCCGGCGTGAGCGCGGGCGACAAGCGCATCTTGGTGCTTGAAGGTGAGCCCATCGGGGCGGTGAATCGCGTGCCGCAGAGCCCTGCACATCTGGCGAACATTCACCAGGGCGCGCGCATCGAAGCGACGGCCTTAACGGCACGCGAGCGGGCGATCATCGCCGCGGTCAAGCCACTGTTGCTACAACATCGGCTGTGGCTCGCCGGCATCGACGTGATCGATGGCCACCTGACGGAGATTAACGTCACCAGCCCATCGGCCGCGCGCCAGATCAATCAGGTCAACGGGAGCCACATCGAAGTGGAGATGGTCGATTCCCTCGAGCGGCTGGCGCGTTCTCGGCCTACTTCGCGCCACGATCAGGTGGCGTAGCCGCACGGAACTAAGCCCCGCATATTTCGGCTGCCGATCGGCACCTCTTTCGATCCGGATCGGCCGGCAACCAAGGTAATGATGCCGGCGCGATATGAAAGGCAGAAGTACCTGCTGAACTACGCACCCGCACATGTCTGGTGCCCAAGTTTCGAGCTGGTCGACGGCTTTTTCGATGCGAATCGGCCTCGGAACCAAGGTGATTACGCGTCCGCGCTATGTGAAACGCAAAAGTACCTGCTGAACTACGCGCCCGCATGTGTCGCGTGCTGAAGTTTTAGGCGTGTCGGCCTCTTTTTCTATGCGAATCCGCGTCAGAACCAGGGTGATCACGCCGTCGCGTCACGTGAAACGGAAAAGTACCGACTGAACTACGCGCCCGCGTATAGCGAGTGCTGAAGTTTTGGGCGTGTGGGTCGCTCTCTCGGACGCCGTAAGGCGCTGCGCCACGCTCCCCAGCCGTCGTGCCGTGAAAATCGCTCCGATTATCCGCTTGGGCACCCTGGAGCATACGAGCCGGTGGTGTCGCTGCGCTCAACCACCGGTCTTGAGCGTTCCAAATGAGATCCACCCCCGGAGGGGTGTGGCAGCCGTGGACGACGTGGCGTGCCTCCGCATCGTGGCCTCGCCGCCGGCGCTCTTCTTCTGTCATTCAAATCCCCATACCCATTCCATCGGCAGTAGAGAGTTCTTCGTGGCCGCGTCACTTGGCAAGTGGAATCTCGCGCCGGTCGCCGGCGGCTTCGTTGATGATAACGAGAGTTCCATTGTCTGCGGCGCGCAACTGCTCGTTGGCGTTGAGCAGCTCGATACCGTAGACGGTACCGTCGGGAGCAATGTCCACGTTCAGCTCGTCGCTGATGCGGATCGTTTCCACCTGCGCGGTCTTCTCGTGCAGCCGGAGATAGGCGATGTTGTAGCGCGGGTCGTACGTCAGCTTCATGGGTCAGGCTCCCTCCTCGCCAAAATACTTCACAATGATCGTGACCACCAGCCAACCGCCCTCTTCTTCAACCGCGTAGGTCTCGACCTGCTTGGTCGTGTAGTAACGGCCGCGCCACACGGCGTCGAAGCCGAAGTTCCGCCGAAAGCCGGTCCGGCCGAACTTAGCAGGGAAGCGTTCGCCTTGCTCGACGGTTGCCACCACCTCGGCTTCCGTGGCGCCCCGGTCAGCCAGCCGATCTTGTGCGTGCGGGTGCAAGCGAACGGTCACGGACTTCCTCACATCGAGGTGGACCGGTTGCTGAACAGCGACTCCGCGAACACATTGCGCCAGTTGGCGATAAGTTTACGGATCGCAACCTGCTCCTCGACCCAAGCGCGCATTGCCAACTATAAGAATATCACACGAGCGCGTCGCTTTGAAAAGGTGTTCGCCTCAAACGAGCCAGCCGGAGCTCGCCAAGTTGCGACCGGCGACGCCGAAGAAGCTGGCGTCAGCGGCCCAGCTCCGAACTGCTGCCATTCCGTCTCCTTTCTCCTTCCCAGTGGCCAGTGGCCAGTGAACAGTGGTCAGTAGCCTGCAGTCGGTGGTCAGGCAGCTGCTTACTGATCACTGGCCACAGACAACTGACCACTGCCCTCTGGCTGAGCAGCGATCACCGACCACTGGCCACTGGCCACTGACCACTGACCACTGATCCGTGAGACCGGCAGCGCCCATTCAATCCCGTGTTCACCAGGTCGGAACACCCGGACCTACGTCCCTCGACGATCCTCTACAGCTCCGTCAGCCTCTCTGCATTTCGCTGTTGGCGCTCTTCTTCCGTCATTCAGGCCCCCCTCCGTTTGTTGTTGTTCGATCGACCTCTATACAACAGAGCCGCGCTAGGTTGAAAGGCTTACAGCAGCTCGCGCCCCGGGCGACAAGTATGTCTCGGCCAACAGTGCCGCATATTACCGCCAGCGATAGATGTCGCCGAAGGAGTCCCCGAGCCCGCGAGAACGTGAGAGCGTCCTGTCGGTCGCCCTTGAGCGGCGTGTATGGTACGCTTGGGTGTGCCGACGGTACGATATGGAGATTTCGAGTGGGACACCACGAAGGCGGCCGCCAATGTCCGCAAACATGGGATCACTTTCGAGGAGGCGGCAACGGTCTTTCTGGACGATCTCGCCGTGCCGTACACAGATCCGGTGAACCCAGACCGCTTGATCCTGATCGGGATGTCGTTGCGTTCGAATCTTCTTCTCGTGATCTTTGCGGAGCGATGCGGCGCCGAAGTCATTCGCATCATCAGCGCGCGGCGTGCCACACGGCGGGAACGGAGGGCCTATGAAGAAGGCGAGTAAGTACTGCGAACCCAGCGCGGAGTCGTTGCGAGCGTTTCCCGAAGTCGATTTTTCGCAGCTGCAGCGTGGCCGCCGCGGCAAGTATGCGCACTTGCTTACAGGCGAGGCGGTTCGCGCGGTCGTGATTGACCAGGACGTGTGGGAGCATTTCGGCAGCGCCCGAGCCGTCAACTCCGCGCTGCGGATGCTGGTCCACCTCGCGACGAAGGCGCGAGGCAAGAACGTACCGAAAGGACGAGCGCGGCACGCGGCGTAATGGCCGGGGCGAGAACAGGGTCTGTCCGACTACAAGGCTGAGCTCCGAACTGCTGCCATTCCGTCTCCTTTCTCCTTCCCAGTGGCCAGTGGTCGGTGGTCAGGCAGCTGCTTACTGATCACTGGCCACAGACAACTGACCACTGCCCTCTGGCTGAGCAGCGATCACCGACCACTGGCCACTGACCACTGTCCACCGATCACTGACCACTGATCTGTGAGACGGACAGCGCCCATTCAATTGCCTGTCCACCAACTCGGAACACTCGGAACGACATCCCTGGATGGTCGTCCCTAGCTTCAGTTGACCGCCGATGACCGGAGCGCGATAAGTATGCGGACACACTTGGTGAGACACAGTGTCGAGGCTCGAAGACTTCCGGCCCAACGCGGCCGTGCGCGGCATCCTGCCGGATGCTCTGGGGGCGAAACCAACGACTGGCCAGGACGAGGCCCACCAACTTCACGGTAACGACGGGCAGGTACCCAGAAACACATGAGCACCACCGCCAAGCCGTACAGCCCACCAACTCCGTCCCCGCTCTCGCTGCGCGCGCGCGACAGCGAAGGAGTTGATGACGAGCGAAGAGCTCTGGCGGGCAAGGACAAGCTCCTCGTTACTGCCACCCCCTTGCAGAATTCCTTGCTCGAACTCTTCGGGCTCGTCAGTTTCATCGACGAGCATACCTTCGGCGACCTGAGGAGCTTCCGCGAGCAGTTCGCGAATTTGAACCAGGCGCAGGTATTTCAGACGCTCCAAGCGCGGCTCCGGCCTATCTGCCACCGTACGCTGCGCCGCCAGGTGTTGCCCTATGTGAAGTACACGGCGCGCCATCCCATCGTGCAGCCGTTCACGCCGGAGGAGAGCGAAGACCAGCTCTACGAACTCGTTTCCGACTATCTGCGCCGTGACAATTTGCAGGCATTACCGGCAAGCCAGCGGTCCCTCATGACGCTCGTGCTGCGGAAACTCCTGGCGTCGTCCACGTTCGCGATCGCCGGCGCGCTTACCTCGCTGTCCAATCGACTCAAGGCCAAGCTGCGGAAACATGAACCCGCGCAGACCCTCGAAGAGGAACTCGAGCAGGATTACGAAGCGCTGGACCAGACCGCGGAGGAATGGACCGAAGATGAGCCTGTCGAGCCGCTGTCCGCCACCGACCGCGCCGCCATCGAGCGTGAGGCCGCGGACCTCGACGAGTTCGCGCGGCTGGCCGCATCCATTCAGCACAATGCCAAAGGGAGGGCGCTCCTCAAGGCACTCGACATCGCCTTCGCGAAGGCCGCTGAATTAGGCGCGGCACAAAAGGCCATCATCTTCACCGAGTCGCGGCGCACGCAGAGTTATCTCCTCCGCGTGCTGGCCGACAGTCCGTACGCGGAAGGCATCGTCCTGTTCAATGGTTCCAACACCGATGAGGGTTCCAGGCTGATCTATGCCGATTGGCTCCGCCGCCACGAGGGTACCGATCGTGTGACCGGTTCGCGGACCGCCGACCTGCGTTCGGCGCTTGTGGATTACTTCAAAGAGCAGGGCCGCATCATGATCGCGACGGAGGCAGGCGCGGAGGGCATCAATCTGCAGTTCTGCTCGCTGGTGGTCAACTACGACCTGCCGTGGAATCCGCAGCGCGTCGAGCAGCGCATTGGCCGGTGCCACCGTTACGGCCAGCAGCACGACGTGGTCGTGGTCAACTTCCTGAATCAGAACAACGCTGCCGACCAGCGCGTCTTCCAGCTCCTCTCTGAGAAATTCCAGCTCTTCGAGGGCGTCTTCGGCGCGAGCGACGAGGTGCTTGGTGCCATCGAATCCGGCGTGGACTTCGAGAAGCGTATCGCGGGCATCTACCAGCGCTGCCGCAAGCCGGAGGAGATCCAGGCCGCCTTCGACCAGCTCCAGCTCGAACTCAGTCTTGAAATCAACGAATCGATGACCCGCACCCGCCAGCAGCTGCTGGAGAACTTCGACGACGAGGTGAGGGAGAAGCTCAAGGTTCGTGACGCGGACTCGAAGGCCTACCTCAACCGTTTCGAGCGCCTGCTGATGCAACTGACGCGGCACGAGCTGGACGGCCACACTGAATTCCTCAACGAGTCGTCCTTTCGTCTCACATCGCCTCCATTTCCGGAGAGCGCCGCTGATATTCCATTGGGGCTGTACGAGCTGCCGCGCCGCTCCGGGGAAGCACATCTGTACCGGCTGAGTCACCCGCTCGCGCAAGCTGTTGTGTCGCGGGCCAAGGCCCATCAGCTACCCCCGTCAGAAATTCAGTTCGCATACAGTGATCACGCGGGGAGGGTCTCGGTGCTGGAGCCGCTGATTGGAAAGTGCGGCTGGCTCACGCTCAGCCTCTTCACCGTCGAATCGCTCGATCAGGCCGAAGACCACTTACTGTTCGCGGCGACCACCGACGACAGTGGAACGCTCGACGATGAGGTTGCGGAGCGACTCATGACACTGCCTGGCCGGATCATGGGTCAAGTGCCTGACGGTTCCGCCGTGAAGCCGCTACTTGATTCAGTTGTCGAGCAACGTCAGGCCGTGATTCAGCGCGGCATCTCAGAACGCAACGCACGCTTCTTCGAGGTCGAGGCTGAGAAGCTCGACGGCTGGGCGGACGACATCAAGCTCGGACTCGAACGCGAGATCAAGGACATCGACCGCCAAATCAAGGAAGCCCGTCGCGCTGCGACAACAGCACTGACGTTAGAGGAAAAGCTCGCCGGGCAGAAGCAAATCAAGGCGCTCGAAGCGCAACGCAATCAGAAGCGCCGATCACTGTTCGATGCCCAAGATCAAGTGGACAAGCAGCGTGAGGAGCTGATTGCGAAGATCGAGGGAAAGCTCACCCAGAACACGCGGATCGAGCAGCTGTTTTCATTGCGCTGGAGCCTGGCGTAAATAGATCGGGCATGAGGAGCGGGAGTCAGTCATGACAGAGCCGACCGTGATCTGCCCGAACTGCAAGACCGAGATCAAGCTCACCGAGTCGCTGGCAGCGCCGCTGATCGAGGCGACACGGCGCGACTACGAACAGCGGTTGGCGCAGAAGGAGGCCGACATTGCCCAGCGCGAATCGTCGCTGCGGGAGCAGCAAGACGCGCTGTCGAAGGCGAGGCAATCCGTCGAGGACCAAGTTGCGGAAAGACTGCAGCAGGAACGCGCCAAGATCGTAGTCGACGAGGCCCGCAAGGCGAAGCTGGTCGTCGCCACCGATCTTGAGGAGAAGGCGCGCGAGATCGCGGAGCTACAGGAAGTTCTGAAGCAGCGCGAGGGGAAGCTGGCGGAAGCGCAGCAGGCGCAGGCGGATCTGATCCGCAAGCAGCGCGAGTTGGACGACGCGAGACGGGAGTTCGACCTCACGGTGGAAAAGCGAGTCGAAGAAGGCTTGTCCGCCACGCGCGAACAGGCGCGCAAGGAAGCCGAAGAGGGATTGAAGCTCAAGGTGCTGGAGAAGGAGCAGACCATCGCCTCGATGCAGAAACAGATCGAGGAGCTGAAGCGCAGGGCCGAGCAAGGCTCACAGCAACTCCAAGGTGAAGTGCAGGAGATCGAACTCGAAGCGCTGTTGAGTGCGCGATTTCCGCGCGACACTATTGAACCAGTCCCGAAGGGCGAGCACGGCGGCGACGTACTGCATCGCGTCGTCGGGCCGCTAAGCCAGGCATGCGGCACCATCCTTTGGGAATCGAAGCGGACGAAGAACTGGAGCGACGGGTGGCTGGCAAAGCTTCGCGAAGATCAACGGGCGGCAAAAGCGGAGATCGCCATCATCATCAGCCAAGCCTTGCCGAAAGGCGTCGAAGCATTCGATCTCATCGATCACGTGTGGGTCGCTCACCCGCGAGTGGCTATTCCCGTTGCGACGGCCCTTCGCCAGACCCTCGTGGAGCTGGCATTGGCCCGCCAGGCATCTGAGGGCCAACA
Organism: Binatia bacterium; assembly: GCA_050015455.1. Taxonomy (GTDB): domain Bacteria; phylum Desulfobacterota; class Binatia; order HRBIN30; family HRBIN30; genus JAGDMS01. Next base: position 7,566 of record JBEKBJ010000022.1, on the reverse strand, counting down.
GACGAAGATGGAAATGGTCTACCAGTACCTCACGGGACCACGCTTCCGCCAACGCGTACAGGCCATGGTCGAGGCGTTCTCTTCGATGCAGAAAGACCTCGATCGGGAAAAGAGGGCGATTACGAAGCAGTGGGCCAAGCGCGAGGAGCAGATCGAGCGCGTTATGCAGGCAACGGTCGGCATGTATGGCGATTTACAGGGGATCGCCGGCAAGACGCTTCAGGAGATCGAGGGGTTGAGCCTCAATACGCTGGAAGGGCCAATCGGCGAGCCCGACCGCTGACGAGAGGACGATAACGAATCAGGCAAGGCGGCTGGATGGAAGCTTTACGACGTGAGCCAAATGAGGGAGGTGAAACCGGCCGGCACGACATTTGAGTCCGTCGGGCCGGGGGACAACCCCAATGACAGTCAGATGATTTCGATTCACTACAAGGTGTGACGGTGCCGATAAAGGGGACCAAGCTCGAACTGACCTGGATTAACAAGGAAACCCGGCCCAAGTTGGAGCCACGCATCCTGCTGGAGGACCCGGAAAAGTCCTACCACGCCCCGCACCGCGTCACCGATCACGATCTGTTCAACAACCGCCTGATCTTCGGCGACAACCTGCTTGCACTCAAAGCGCTTGAAGAAGAGTTCACCGGCAAGATCAAGTGCATCTACGTCGACCCGCCCTACAACACAGGGAACGCATTCGAGTACTACGACGATTCTCTCGAACACTCCACCTGGCTGACGCTTATGCGGGACCGACTTGGGTTCCTGCGAAGGTTGCTGCGGCCGGATGGATTCTTTTGCTGTCATATCGACGACTCCGAGGGGCACTACCTCAAGGTGCTTCTGGACGAAGTGTTCGGACGAGCCAACTACCTCACAACGTTTTATGTGCAAGTGCGGTATCCGGAGAAGACTCTCAAGCAGGACATGGCATTCCACAAAGAGATAGAACAAGTCCACGTTTACCGGCGCCAGTATGGTTCTGTTCCGAACCTCAATCAGGTCGATGCCTCATTCCAGAAGTTCCGTTTCTATATTCAGGAGAAGGGCGAAGGACGGCGCACCGTCCTGGGAGGCAAAGAGGTCGTGGTCTTCCAGCCGGGCCAGTACGAAATTGTCGAGGGAGAGGGCAGCGAAAACGGGTTGAAAGAGATCTGGGCCACCGGAGCTATCCTGGACGGCAACTCGTCCGGGCGGTTCTTTCGAGACTACCTGAGCGGAAGAGTGACAGAGGACGGGCTGGGTGTCCTCTACAAGGTATCCGGAATCGGCGATGATAAGTTCGGGTATCGCTACTTCACCGGGCCGAGGAGAGCGGGCGCAACTAAAGGCAAGTACTTCCAAGGTGTCCCGCTCTCCCAGTTGGAGAATCCCGAGGAGAGCCGGTTCTCACCGATCGAGAACTTCTACGACTTAGCCGCTGAGTTCGGGAACTGTCGGACCGAAGGTGGTGTAGAATTCCGGAGCGGGAAGAAGCCTGAACGGCTTCTGGAGATCGTCTTGAGGCATTTCTCGAACCCGGGGGACTGGGTGCTCGACTCATTTGCGGGTTCTGGGACCACTGGTGCGGTGGCGCACAAGATGAGGCGGCGTTGGGTGATGGTGGAACTCCGTGACCACTGCCACACGCACATCATTCCGCGGCTGAAGAAGGTTATTGATGGCGAAGACCCCGGCGGCATCAGCGAGGCGGTCGGGTGGAAGGGTGGTGGCGGGTTTCGTTACTACCGCCTCGCGCCGTCGCTCCTCGAAAAGGACAAGTGGGGCAACTGGGTGATCAACAAGGAATACAAGCGGGAGATGCTAGCCGAGGCGGTGTGCAAGCTGGAGGGCTTCCAGTATGCGCCGAGCGACACGGTCTACTGGCAGCACGGTCATTCCACCGAACGGGACTTCATCTACGTAACTACGGCGCACCTGAGCCACACACAGCTCCAGCAGCTGAGCGACGAGGTCGGACCGGACCGTACGCTGCTGGTGCTGTGCACTGCCTTCCGCGGCCGGGGCGAGTATCCGAACCTGACGGTGAAGAAGATTCCGAAAGCCGTGCTCGCCCGCTGCGAGTGGGGCCACGATGACTACAGCCTGCGGGTCGAGAACCTGCCCAAGGCACCGTCGAAGCCGGGGCAGATGGGCCTCTTCGGCGGTGATGGTGAATGATGGAAAATCTCGGCCGCCTTGGACGCACTCACGCCACCAGGTCCCTCCCTTTGGAGACTGTCGATTTCCGCAACGGCAACAGGTCCCTCCCTTTGAAAAAGGGAGGTCAGGAGGGATTTGGCGATGAACCGTTCGAAAAAATCCCCCTCAATCCCGCTTTTTCAAAGAGGGAAGGCGATGCGATTCCACCGCCAGTGCATTTGTCGACAGTCTCTTTCAAAAAGGGAGGTCAGGAGGGATTTGTCGAGGCGTTAGAGAATCCCCCGCAGTCCCCGTTTTTCAAACTGCGAAGCGCGGGTGCCCCTCAGTTCCGCTCTTCCAGACGGAGCGGTTCGGAACAGGAGGTTCGCTTCCATGCTCAAGTACGAGGCGCGACTGAAGGAGCCGGCGCGGCTATTGCGGAACCAACCAACCGACAGCGAACGTCGTCTGTGGTCACGGGTGCGGAGGCGGCAGATCTTGGACCTGCAGTTCTATCGGCAGAAGCCCATCGGATCGTACATCGTCGACTTCTACGCCCCGGCGGTTGGGCTCGTGGTGGAAGTGGATGGAGCACAGCACTTCGAGCCGATACAAACCAGCAACGATCGGGCGCGGACGGGATTTCTAGAGAGCCACGGTTTGCGTGTGCTGCGGTTCACGAATACCGAGGTGCTGAAGAATCTAGATACGGTCCTGCAGGCGATTTACGTGGCGGTGGCAGACGCCAGAGAGCGGCTGCGAGCACAGCGGCGAGGCCGCTAAGAAATCCCCCGCTCACTGCGTTCGCTGCCCCCTTTTTCAAAGGGGGGCGAGTTGCTCGGTGTTTCGATCAGTGAATCAGAACCAAGGAGCACCTAATGAATCGTTGGCTGCAACAACATCGTGACGAAATCCTCGCGCTCGCCGCACAACACGGGGCGCGGAATGTTCGCGTTTTTGGCTCAATGGCGCGCGAGGATGCGCAAACGGAGAGCGATGTCGATCTGCTGATCGAAATGGAGGAGGGCCGTAGTCTGCTCGACCTCGCTACTCTGAAGGTCGACCTGGAAGAGCGATTGGACCGATCGTTTGACATCGTCACGGAGCCTGCGTTGCACTGGTTCATCCGTGATCGCGTCCTCAAAGAAGCGGAGCCGTTGTGAGTCCCACCGGCGACAAGGACCCGCGCCTCTACTTGATCCATATGATCGAATGTATCGACCGGATCCGAGCGTACACCGACGCCGGCAGGGAGGCGTTTTTCGCCAACCAGATGGCGCAAGATGCCGTGTACCGCAATCTGCAAGTGCTCGGCGAAGCTGCCAAGCGGGTCCCGGAGGCGGTTCGTGCACTCGCCCCCGCAATTCCATGGCGCGGCATTGCTGGCCTGTGCGATGTCATCGTCCATCAATACGAGGGCGTCGATCCCGTCCAGGTCTGGAATGTGGTCGAGAACGAGATTGGCCGCTTTGAGCCGCCGCTGCGGGCACTAATCTAGCAACTGGGCGGGGCCAAATGAATCGCCACGTCAACGCTATCGCTGGTCGGCTCAGCCTGCGCCCACCGCAGCGCCACTCGCTGGAGATCCTCGACCGCATCACGGAAATCGCCCCACCCAAGAAAGATGTGGACCCTCAGGCCGCGCTCAACGCGGTCCGCAACGACTTCCCGTCGGTAACCGACTTCGAACGCGAGTTTCCGTCGCTGTGTTTCGCTCTGGCCACGGGCGTGGGCAAGACGCGACTGATGGGCGCGTTCATCAGCTACCTGCACCTCGCACATGGCTTCAATAACTTCTTCGTCCTCGCGCCGAACTTGACCATCTACAACAAGCTCATCACCGACTTCACGCCGAATACTCCGAAGTACGTCTTCAAGGGCATCGCCGAGTTTGCCAGCGACGCGCCGGCGGTCATCACCGGCGACAACTACGAAGGCATGGTCGGCACGTTGTTCGATCAGCTGCTGCGCTGCAAGGTAAACATCTTCAACATCTCGAAGATCAATGCCGAAGTCCGCGGGGGAAAATCGCCCCGCATCAAGCGCCTGTCGGAATACATCGGCGACAGTTACTTCGACTACCTCGCGGGGCTGGGTGATCTGGTGCTCATCATGGACGAGTCACATCGCTACCGGGCATCGGCGGGTGTGCGGGCGATCAACGAGCTGAAGCCGGTGCTCGGGCTGGAGCTGACGGCGACGCCGTTTGTGGAAACGGGCCGAGGTCCGGTGCACTTCAAGAACGTCATCTACGACTACCCACTCGGGAGGGCGATGGCGGATGGCTTCGTGAAGGAGCCGGCTGTGGTCACGCGCAAGAATTTCAAGCCCGCCGGCATGTCGCCGGAGGAGATCGAACGCTTGAAGCTGGAGGACGGCGTCCGCCTGCACGAGAGCGTGAAGGTCGAACTTGAGACCTACGCGCGCGAGACCGCCAACCCGATCGTGAAACCATTTTTGTTGGTGATTGCCCGCGACACGACTCACGCCAGCCAGCTGCTTCAATTGATCCAGTCGGATGGGTTCTTCGACGGGCGCTACAAAGACAAGGTGATCCAGGTGGACTCGAGCAAGACCGGCGCTGAAGAAGAGGCGATGATCGAACGGCTGCTCAAGGTCGAGCACACCGAAGAGCCGACGGAGATCGTCATCCACGTCAACATGCTCAAGGAAGGCTGGGACGTGACGAACCTATACACCATAGTCCCGTTGCGCGCGGCCAACGCGCGCATCCTGATCGAGCAGTCCATTGGGCGGGGGTTGCGCTTGCCCTATGGCCGGAGAACAGGCGTCACCTCGGTCGACCGGCTCAACATCGTCGCACACGACCGCTTCCAAGAGATCATCGATGAAGCCAACAAGCCGGACTCGCCGGTTCGCGGCCTGCAAGCTGTGGAGATCGATCCTGAGCAGCTACGACAGAAGACAGTGACCGTCGTGTCGCAGCCGCGACTGGCAACGATGCTCGGGCTCCGGCCGGAGCAGGTCACGAGCACCACTGTTGTTGCGGGAGGCGGTGAGCCGCCGGCCTTTACCAATTCCGAGGAGCAAAAGGTCGCGCAGCTCGCTCACAACGTGATCCGGAAGCTGGAGAGCCAGCCGGAGACCGTGGCGACGATTGGTCACCTCAGGAACGACGAAGTGCAGGCGCTCATTGTCCGGGAGGTGGAAGAGTTGTATCGCCCTGCGCAACTGGAACTCGGCGGAATAGCGGAGCGGCCCGACATCACGGCCGTGGTCGCGAAGACGGCGGGACTGGTCGCGCAGGAGACCGTCGGCATCCCCCGCATTCTGGTGGTGCCCAAGACCGAGGTGAAATCGGGGTTCAAGGCATTCCAACTCAAACTCGACACGTTGCGATATCCGGCAGTGTCCGAGGAGCTGTGGGTTCAATACCTCCGCACAGGCGGAACCGAGACCGTAGCCTTGGGCCGAGGAGGCGTCGAGGAGGCGAAGCTAGAAGATTATGTCGTCAGCGGCCTGGTAGACTTTAACGACGTCTCCTACGACGATCACGCCGACTTGCTGTACGATTTGGCGGCGCAGACTGTCCGGCACTTCAGCACGTACCTTTCCGAAGACGAGACGCGGAAGGTGCTGCGCTGCTACCAGCGAGACATTGCCAAGTTCATCCACGCCCAGATGCAGGAGCACTACTGGGAAGATGCTGTCGAATACGAGGTGAAGGTCAACAAGGGTTTCACCGAGCTCAAGCCAAGCAGCTATACCGCGACGGCGGGAGAAGCGATGGATTTCAGGGCATCGCCCGCCGACAAGAGCAATATGGCGAAGTACCTGTTCGGTGGCTTTCAGCGATGCCTGTACCCCGTCCAAAAATTTCACTCCGATGCCGAGCGGGTGCTCGCAATCATCCTGGATCGGGAGTCGCTGAAGTGGTTCAAGCCGGCCAAGGGGCAGTTCCAAATCTTCTATCGGGTCGGGCCGGACCACCTGGAGTATCAACCCGACTTCGTCGCCGAGACGAGAGAGACGATTTACATGCTGGAGGCGAAGGCGCGCAACGAGATGACCGACGCCGAGGTGCTCGCGAAGAAGGACGCTGCCGTGAAATGGTGTGACCTGGCCGCGGAATACGCCGTCAACAACGGCGCGAAACCGTGGCAGTACGTGCTGATTCCGCACGACGCGATCGCTGAGAACATAACACTTCAGGCGCTTGCCAGCCAATTTCGGGTGATGGCGTGAGGGTGACAACGCTCTATTCGCCTGCTGCACTGTTTCTGGAGGCGGTGACTAGGCGGGATCGGTTGTGAGTGACCGCGTTTCATTCACTTCAGTGGAGTTCCGAAACTTCAAGGCCTTCGAGCGGTTCTCGGTCACGCTGCAGGACATGAATGTGCTCGTTGGGCCTAACAACAGCGGCAAGTCTACTGTCATCGGTGCCTTCCGGGTGCTTGCGGCCGCACTTCGTCGCGCTCGGGTAGACCACATGGGGGGATGTAGGAACGAGTGTTCCGAGTTCGAGTTGAGGCCCGGCAAATGGCGCCTCTGGAGTTTGGATGTGAGGCATCCCCTTAAAGAGCGAGCCTCGCCTGCCGATCTGCATACGAGCTGGCGGCGGCCTAAGCTGAGATGCCGGCCCTCGATTTGCGAACTGTCTCGGCATTGCCTTCTTGACAAGTGCGCTCAATAAGGAGTATCTCGCAACCGCGGCGTCGTGGTTTGCCAGCTAACATGATGATTGGGCAACGTGGTGCGCCGTGCTGGGGATCGACAGCCACACAATGCGGTTGCATCGCGAAGATCCACTGACCACGCATGCGTGTCCAGGCAGCAACGTCCGCAAGTTGGAAGTGATCCAGGAAATCACCGACCTGCTGATCGCCCGCCACGGCGGTGAGCACCCACCTGCTAGCCCGCAGTGAGGCCGTGCGCGAGCGCGAGCTTCCGCTCGACCCTCTCCCACGCTGAGAAGACGCGCGGGGGAGGGACCTTATTTTCATCGTCTTCGGGTGGCCGCCAGGCCATTGGCACTACCACGCGGAGAAAACGGGCGGGAGAGGGCTAGAATCCCTGAGCTAACGGTTAGTTACGGGCGCTGGCTGCGTAAGGAAGATCCCTCCGAACAGAAAAGGATCCCAACAATGCACAATAACACCCGTCAATTTGGGGGAACATGTCGCAGGGCCTACAGGAGCCCGTAATGTCTACATGAACCCGTCATTTATCTGCCGTGTATGCCTCCAACCATCCGGCCTTTGTTACAGAATTGTACGTTCACAATAGGCCACTCGCCCTTCTGACCAGCGCGATGCATCCGCACTTCACTGAACATTGGCATGGCAGCACATTTGCACCTCGGCGGCCTAGTCGGTCGTAACAGAAAATAATTGAAGAAATAAACAGGTTGACCGTCTCCCCCATAAAGGCAATGGGAGGAGACAGCATGGCGAAACTCGGTCGGCCGAAAAGTCCGCTCATACT
>JBEKBJ010000021.1:0-53772 GCA_050015455.1 Binatia bacterium | reverse complement strand
CCGTGTCACCAGACGGGAAGCTCAGCGGCCGGTCGATCAAAGCGCAGAACTGGATCGTGCTGTCGGGATCGACGAAATGATACTCCGCCTCGGGCAGAAAGAGGGTGCAGGCGTCGCTGGTATCGCGGCGGCCCACCGGCTGGCCCTGGCCGTCTTGAAACCGGCACGCCAAGTCATTGATGGCCGCCGCTGCGGCTGGCGAAAAGTCAAACGGGCTGACGGCGGGCACGCCACCCTGGGTGGCGCCGCTGTCATCGCACACCGCTGGGCTGCCGTTCCCGAGCGCGCGCGAGGCTTCAATCTGAAGATCGGGCAACTGAGTCACGTCACTGCTGAAGGCGCTGGCGCCGAGTAAAACCTGCGAGCTGCCCGGCCGACCCTCGACGACCAGCGTGAAGCCCGATGCCGCCGAGGCGTCGTAGATCGGGATGCCGTCGGGTGTCGTACCGACCGGCGCGATGAGGACACAGTCTGCACGCGCCACACCGAAGAACGTGACTTGCGGCTCCCCAGGGATCGTCGGGCTCGGGGCCGGGGCAGTAGCGAGCTGCGCAGCCACAACGCCCGGCAATAGCACGAGCCCCGCTATCACTGGCCAACTCTGACATCGTTTGACGGCCATCGTCTAATCTCCTCTTTGACTCTCGTTTGTGGGCTGGTTCCTTCAGCCTGCCGGTGATTCGGTGCGGGAAGATCACCTAGCCCACCCCGAATCACCCAACCGGCCTGTCACTAGCCGCCGCGCACGGCGCGGACGGCGAGGTCACCCGTGCCGGGCACGCCACTTGTCTTGAGGGAGTATGTGCCAACCCTTCCGTCGACGAAGGCCACTGACCAGGCGGCGAAGGGATCGGCAACGTAGGTCGTCGCGGACCAATACCAGAAGGGCCCGGTGCAACTGCAATTTGCCACCGTGCAGCCGGGAGCACAGTCAGTGTTGAACGGCGCCGAAACGCAGGGATAAGGTATCCCCGTGCAAGGATAGGGAGCTGCGAGGATCGTTTCCAGCTCCGGTCTGCCGCCGTCATGGCCAACGCTCGGGATCCGCCAGTCGTTGTACCCGGCGAAGACCGACGAGTTGAGCTGATTGAGCCAATCCCAGATCGTTGTCGCGGCGCCGGTCTGGCTCGGATCAACGACGCACGTCCCGCTTGCGCATTGGCTACACCCGACCGCGCCGCCAGTCTGGCCAGCACAAGCGGCGGCCGCCCCTGCGTTCGGCTGGCAGAGCGCGCCGTTGTCGGTGCACACCCCGGCCCACGTGTAACCGGTGTTATACTGGTGCAAGCCGCCGGCTTGGTCTTTCTTTTCCCACACGAGCCCCGTACACCCATCGCTGATGGTCCCGTCGCCGTTATTCGTAAAACAGCTCTGGTTCTCCGGGGTGTTAGTCGGCCTTACCGTCTTCGTCGGGGTCGCGGTCGGCGTCGACGTCGGTGCCGTGCACGACCCGCCACTGCAGCTCGCCCCCACCACCACCGTGCACCCCCCACAGGTCCCAGCCACCGGGACTGAGCAGAAATCCGGACACTGACAGCAGTCGTTTGCGCCGGGTGTCGGGTCAGTCGGGCACCCGTTCAGCGCGTTGTCTACTGCTTGGATAATCAAAGCGACGTTGACCGCTGTTCCGCTGGGAATACCGCCGGGGCACGAGCCGCCGGTGCCCAAGGCCATGTTCACCAACGTGAGGATTTCGTCGACGGTTACCTGGCCCTGGCTGTCGCAGTCGCCGACACATGTGGCGCGGACGGGCACAGGGCGCAGAAGCAGTGCGGCCAGAACTAGCCCACCCGTGATCTGCCGAGCCGCGATCGTTATGGTCCGTCTTTTCATTACGATTCCCTCCTCTTCCAAGTCCGATGCGGGTACACGGTCGCACGTTGTCCAACCGGCCGGTCACGGGCCGCCGCGCACCGCCCGGACGGCGAAGCCCTCCGCCTTGGGCGTGTTATCGCCGAATCCTCCGTACCGGAAGTTGCCCGTCCATGCGTCGCCCGAATAGGGAACATCGGTCGTCGCAGACCAGTAGTAATCTGAAACCGTGCAACTGCAGTTCGTCACTGTGCAGCCGGGAGCGCAGTCAGTGTCGAACACCGCCGAGACGCATGGAAACGACATCCCTGTGCAGGGATAAGGGGCTGCGAGGATCGTCTCCAGTTCTGGCCTGCCGCCGTCCTGACCAACGCTCGGGATCCGCCAGTCGTTATATCCGCCGAACACCGAAGAGTTGAGTTGATTGAGCCAATCCCAGATAGTGGTTGGCGCGCCCCACTGATTCGGATCAACGATGCAGGTCCCGCTTCCACACTCGGCACATCCAACCGCGCCACCCGTCTGCCCAGCGCAAGCGGCAGCAGCCCCTGCGTTCGGTTGGCAGAGTGAGGTATCGCCGGTGCACACCCCGGCCCATGTGTACAAAGTGCTGTAGTCATGCAAGCCGCCGGCTTGGTCCTTCTTCTCCCACATGAGCCCCGTGCACCCATCAGTGATGGTCCCGTCGCCGTTGTCCTGGAGACAGGGCGTGGGAGTGGGTGTGGGCGTATCGAGAGCGCAGAGCTGCTCCCCGTCACAGGCGGCATCGAAGACCACGGCGCAACTTCCGCACGTGCCATCGACCGGCGCCGCACAGCTCGACGCACACTGACAGCAATCGCCAGCGCCAGGCGCAACGGTCGGGGGCGGAGTCTTCGTGCCGCGTACGGCGCGGACGTAACCGGGGAGCATCTTGAGATCGCTGAAGACGGACGCGCTGCTGAAGTCTACGAAGTACGCCAAGGCGAGGGGTTCGGGGGTGGGAATGACGGATGTGGGAACCAATGTGGAAACAGGCGTCGGCGTGGGAACGTCGCTCGTCGCGGACCAGTAGTACCCGCTCCAAGTACAACTGCAGCTTGTCACCGTGCAGCCGGATTCCGAGCATGTCCCCTCCGCCCCCGGCATGGGGGTGGGGATGACACACGACCGGCCGGCACTGCACGGGTGGCTCGCATCGCATAAGCTGGGCTGGGGGCAGTCGGTGTCGAACGCAAGCCTTACGCATGGCCCGCTGACGGTGCACGTCGAAAGGAGAATCGTCTCCAACTCCCCTGCGTTACCCTCCTTGTCGACGGTGGGGATTCGCCAATCGGTGTAGCCGGCAAATCCCTCCCCTTGATTGAGCTGTACCAGCCAGCCCCAAATGGTTGTGGTCGGGGTCGGGGCGCCCTCCGGTACTGGGAATCTAAACTCGCATGACCCACCAGAGCACTGAGAGCAGCCCACGGCTCCGTTTGTCGCCTCGTAACAGGCCGCGGCGGAAGCCGCATCAGGTTGACAGGGTGTCAGGTCGCCGCACTGGAGGGCCCACGGGTAGGAGGCGCTATAATCGTGCAAGCCGCCGGCTTGGTCCTTCTTCTCCCACATCAGCCCCGTGCAGCCATCGCTGATCGTGCCGTCGCCGTTGTCCTTCAGGCACGGCGTTGCGGTCGGTGAGGGCGTGAGGGTGGGGGTCGGAGTACGTGCCGTGCAGAGCAACTCGCCGTAACAGGTGGCGCCGAAGATGACGGTGCAGCTGCTGTCGCACATCCCGCCAACCGGTACCGCACAGCTCGACGCACATTGACAGCAATCATTTGCTCCAGGGGTGCTGGTCGCGGTTGGGGTCCGAGTCGGGGTCGGAGTGTTCGTCGGTCTCGCAGTCGGTGTCGGTGTCATGGTCGGTGTCACCACGTTCACCGTGAGCACCTGCGTGACGAACGCAAAGGTCGCGGCGGTTTGATTGAGTTCCTGAACCTCCGTTGCTGAGGAAGCGGACGCACCTGCAAATGCCAGGACCGCCAACTGGACCTGATTTGGCGATCCGCCCTGCACCGACGCCAACACCAGCGTTGCGTCATAGGTCGACGCCTCTCCGCCGCTGACAAGTACGGGGTTCGGGCCAAGTACCCACGGATTGCTCGACGCGTCCGCGCGCGACAGCACCTTGAAGGTCGTGTCGGACGCAAACCCGTGCGCAACGAACCGCAGCGTGAACGTGCATGACCCGCCCGGCATCGCTTGAAAGCAGTCGATGGAACTCGCATTCCCCAGGTCCGTATCGATGCTGGGCGCAACGACGGGGGTGGCAGTTCCTGGGATTGGAGTCTCAGTCGTCGATTCACCCGCTGGACAGATCCTCAACCCTTGAAAGTCGAGGCACTGTCGCGTTGCGAGCGCCCGGCTGATAGCCGCGTTCTCGCTGTTGATGTCGAGCCCTGATGAACCCCCACGGCCGTCGCATCCGCTAAGCGGGGCAAGGAGCAGTACAATCGCAAGAGTGAATCGTCTTAGTGAGCACATGGCAACCTCCCAACTCAAGGAACCGTCGAAGTGATCAGAACGTTGAGAAACGGATTACGGGGCAACGCATCAGCAGCGAACTTGTTGACCAGAGCGGTAACCGAAGCATCGAGCTCTTTCTGAAATTCCGCCAGCCTCTCCGGCTCGAGGTGCAGGTAGTGGTTTCGGAGATAGGTGCCGGTCTGCACCTCGGAGAGTGCGAGCTTGTCCAGCAGCCCCTTCGCGAACAAGGCGAAGAATTCGATCGACAACGACCATCGTTCGTCAGCACTTTCAGCGACAAAGTGGGAACGAGCACTGCGAACCTTCCCCGCACGGACTTCCACCAGCTTGCGTTCGCGCAGCATCTCCTCCACGCGCGCGAGCTGGGCTTTGGACGCGGAAGTCGTCTGGCCGGGACGCTGCGGGACAGCGCGCACAGACTTGCGCCAGGCAGCGAGCGACATCCAATGATCGTCGGGTGGGAGTGCGGCAATGGCGTAGCTCACGAGGACAGCCAGGTCCGCATCTTCGATTCCGCTCAGACCACGCGGTGCTTGTAGGACGCGACGCAGCTCGCGCCCAAAGCCGTACAGCATGCGGTCGCGCCAGAGCATAGCAAGCAGCGCCTGGGGGTCTTCCTTGCGCACCACAGCCAAGCGACGGACGAGCGCTTCGGTCGGGAAGCGCGTGCCTTTCTCGATACAGTTGAGCGTGATCGGCTCGGCAGTGCCGCCCAGAACTTCATCGGCAAAGCGGCGCACGCTGTACCCACGACCCATCAGGAGACGCGTCTCATAGAAGATGTCCTTGATTCCTTTGCGGCCGGCAGGCTGTGGGGTCATGGCAAAGCCCTATACTCCAATGGAAGCTTATTTGCAAGAGTCGTACTGTATTCGTACAAATTTTGCACAAACCCGTGAGCAATGAGGATCGCAAAGGAGTGATGCGCGCAAGGTCTCAGCGCCGGCTCGCGTTCATTCCCGCTTCCGTGCCGTGCGCGCAAGGCTTTGACGGTCATCGCGCTGGCGTTGGACCTGGCGCTCGTCTTACCTTGTGACCTCTTGACTTTGTACTCTGGACCTTGGGCCTCAATAGAATAAGATAGCGTCTAATGCATCATCTGCGGCTGCAGGCTGCGAACCTGCTGACGGGTTTGCGCCTGGCGCTGACTCCAGCGTTCATCGCCCTCGCCTGGCCGGCGGACCGAGCAGCCTGGGATGCAGCGCTGCTGTTCGTCGTGATTGCGGCCACTGACGTTTGGGATGGACGCTTGGCCCGACGCTATGGTACCGTGAGCCGCATCGGGCGCACCTGCGATCATGTCGCCGACATCAGCTTCATCCTTGGTGCCCTGTCGATGTACGCGCTACAGTCGCTGCTACCGTGGTGGGTGCCCGTAGCCGTCGGCGGTTCGTTCGCGTTCTATGTTGTCGATTCGTGGTCGCTGAGTGCAGCGGCACCGACATTGATCGGCAGCCGCGTGGGTCATCTGGCAGGGATCTGCAACTACGCCCTTGTCGGAGTGCTGGCATTCAACAACACTGCACGGATTCATCTGCTGTCCGCAGGATGCCTGGAGAAATTGTTTTGGTTGGTGCCGCTGTACTCAGCTGCAGCCGTGCTCTCGCGCCTGGCCGGCCGGGGCCCGGCGGCGTCGATGGGGGCGGCCTGACGGGATGACAGGAAGGCAGCCGCGGATCTCGCCCTAGGCTTGCCCTCCAAAGGTTTCCTTTCCCCCGACACCGCCACACCGTTACGGCCCGTTGGTGCACACCGTCACCGGCACGCTTGTCCCACCGCCTTGGGTTTGCACCGTCAGCGCCACCGGCGCGACGCACGAGAACGGCAGCCGCACGACCAGCATCGTCGGGGTGACCGCTTCGACGCCGGCCGGCACGCCGTTTATACGCACGCAGTTCCCGCGTAGCGGCACGCAGCGGTTGCGGTCTGCAACATCCGGGCAAGTGCTGTCGGCGGCGTGGCCGTCGATGACGTTGAAGCCGCTTCCGAAGATACGCAACAGCTCACCGGCCATCGTCTTGCTGGGGCGGACCCCGGTGACGGCGGGGGCGAGACCGCTGCGGTGAGCTTGCGCCGGTGCAAACACCGTCAGGGCACCATGGTCGCTGATGTCGTACGCCGCGATCGCCGCATCGTCGCACTGCGCCTCGCGGCTGCAGTGCTCCCATTGCGCGTTCTCGGCCATGAGTAAGGTACCGCTGGCGTTGCGAAGGTTCTCGCCGCCGCCGGGCAAGTTGTTCTGCGTGAAGGCGTTGTTGCCGCGGCTGCCGAAGACGCCGCCGCCGAGGTCGGCCTGCGTGCCGCTACCGATGTACGTACCGTCGACACCGTTACAGGCTGACGTCATGCCGGCGATCACCACGGCGGGCATGGTGCTGTCGTCGGTGTACACGCGCAGGCCGGTGGCGCCGTTCGCGCTGATGTAGTCGTTGCTGAGCAGGCCTACCGACAGGCCGCGGACCGAGATGCCGTTGGCGGCGTTGAAGCGAGAGATGTTACCGTCGGTGATCATCTCACTGGGGATCAGCGGCGTCTCGGGCGTCGCGCCGTTGAGCGACAAGCCGTTCTGCGCGTTGGCGCCGCCGCTGCGTTCGACGAGGTTGTCGCGTGCCAAGATGTGGCCGCTCAGCGTCGCTTGAATGGCGCCGTTGGCGTTGTCATGTACCCAGTTGTTCTCGAGCCGCGCGTACGCATTGGTGGTGACCTTGATCCCTTTGTCGGAGGCCGCTGAGATCTCCGAATCGCGGACCACGTTGGCCGTCGCCAGGAAGTCGGCGCCCGCGCCGGCGTCGATGCCAACGTCATCAGCAGTGCCGGATAGCTCGATGACGCAACGCTCAATGAGGTTGCCGCGTGCGTTGGTGCCGCTTATCGACAGGACGTCGCGGTTGTTGGCGCCGTTGTTGCGAAGGCGCAGGCCGCGAATGGTGTTCGCAGCGCCGGTAACTGCTAGGGCGGCGATCGGCAGAGCAGCGGCGTCGACCACGCGATTACCGGCACCACCGTTGGCATCGATGGCGTCGAGGGTGATGTTGTCGCCGTTGATCGTGGGCAGCTCGCTGGTGAGCGTGATCACCGCTGGGGTGCCGGGCGGGAAGGCCTCGTCGTCGAACTGGATCAGCGCCGGCTTGGTCGCGGCGGTCGCCGCCGCGAGTGCGTCGCGCAAGGAGTCGCTGCCGACTGTATCGGCGGTGCTGCGCACGATGGCGACGCTGGCAAAGGCTGTGAAGCTCACGCGATTCGATTCGCCACTGGCGAGCAGCAACGAGGTCTGATGCTGCTGCTGACCGGTCGCAGGGGTATCCACACTCAGCGTGTGCACCCACAGACCCGGGGCTAAGCCCGTGATGGACTGCGGGTTGGCGGCGTTGCTTACGCTGTACGCTTCCTCGAGGCCGCTGGCGTTGCGGCAGGTAGCATTCGCCAGACGGCCGCTGAGGGTTGCGCTGATGGCTGCGATCCCGGTCTGATTGTCTGCCGCGATCTGCACTGCCGCGCCGTCTGTCGGGCAGAGGCCTGGCGTCGCGGTGGAGGTAGGCGTGGGCGTGAGTGTTTCGGTGGGTGTGAACGTGGCCGTCGGAGTTTCGGTGGGTGTGCCCGTGGTGGTCGGCGTGGCGGGCGGCATCGTGTTGGTGGGGGTCGGGGTCGGCAGGGGGGGGCCGAGCAGACTTACAAGTTGCACGAGGTCTGCGGCCGTCACCACGCCGTCGCAGTTGGCGTCGTCGTCGGCGCACGTCCCGCACTCGAAGATGGCCGCCTCGACGGCCGCGAGGTCCAGTGGGTCGGCGAGCTGGCTGCAGTCGGCATCGCCGGGCAGTTGCGCGCCCGCAGTGGTTGCCAGCCAGCAGATGATGGCGGCAAGTGCGGTGGCGAGCTTCATATGCATGCTATCCGTGTTGCTCGGCCGTTGTGTCGGTCCGTGTAACACAGAAGACCAGGAGACGCAGCGGCGCTGTTGCTTTGACGCCAGCGAGATGACCGGTTCCCCATATGGTTTCGCGACCTTTACCACCCCCTACGGCAATTGGCGAGAATTTTCGGCGCGCCAAGCGTATAGAGGCAGCGCGGGGATCGAGAAGTGTTGACTTGTATAAAGAAGTCGTTATATGTTTATTTTTCCAAAGGAAGGAGATCAGCGGCATGGCCATCAGAAGCGCCGAGAAACTGAAGGAGGACTTCTACGTCGCCGACATGAAACTGGCCGAGTGGGGCCGCAAGGAGATTGCGATCGCCGAAACGGAGATGCCTGGTCTGATGGCGGTGCGCGAAGAGTACGCCAGCCAGCAGCCACTGGCGGGCGCGCGCATCGCCGGTTCGTTGCACATGACCATTCAGACGGCGGTGCTCATCGAGACCCTGGTCGCCCTGGGCGCCGAGGTGCGCTGGGCCTCCTGCAACATCTTCTCGGCCCAGGACCACGCCGCAGCGGCCATCGCCGGCCGCGGCATTCCAGTGTTCGCCTACAAAGGCGAGAGCCTGGAGGAGTACTGGGCCTTCACCCACCGCATCATGGAGTGGGGTGACGGCGGCACACCGAACATGATCCTCGACGACGGCGGCGACGCCACACTGCTCGTAACGCTGGGCACGAAGGCGGAAAACAATCCGTCCATCCTCAACAACCCCAATAGTGAGGAAGAAAAGATTCTCTTCGCCGCCATTCGCCGCCGGCTTGCCGCCCAGCCCGGCTGGTACTCGAACATCCTCAAGAACCTTCACGGCGTGACGGAGGAAACCACCACTGGTGTGCACCGGCTGTACCGCATGGAGAGCGCGGGTGAACTGCCGTTCCCGGCCATCAACGTCAATGACTCGGTGACCAAGAGCAAATTCGATAACCTCTACGGCTGTCGTGAGTCGCTTGTGGACGGTATTAAGCGGGCCACGGACGTGATGGTTGCTGGCAAGATCGCGGTAGTGTGCGGGTACGGCGACGTGGGCAAAGGCTGCGCCCAATCGTTGCGCGGTTTCGGATGCCGGGTGTGGATCACCGAGATCGACCCGATCTGCGCGCTGCAGGCCGCCATGGAGGGCTACCCGGTGGTGACGATGGACGAAGCTGCCGACAAGGCCGATATCTTCATCACCGCCACCGGCAACTGCCGCGTGATCACCCATGACCACATGGTGCGCATGAAGAACCAGGCGATCGTGTGCAACATCGGCCACTTCGACAGCGAGATCGACGTGGCGAGCCTGCGGCAATACCGGTGGGAGAACATCAAACCGCAGGTCGACCACATCATCTTCCCCGACGGCAAGCGCGTCATTCTCTTGGCCGAGGGACGCCTGGTGAACTTGGGCTGCGCCACCGGCCATCCGAGTTTCGTCATGTCCAACTCCTTCACCAACCAGGTGCTGGCGCAGATGGAGCTGTGGCGCAACCCGGGCAAGTACGCCAACAAGGTTTACGTGCTGCCGAAACATCTGGACGAGCAAGTGGCGCGCCTGCATCTGAAAAAGATCGGCGCCGCACTGACGCCGCTCACCGCGGAACAGGCGGAGTACATCGGCGTTCCGGTGGAGGGGCCGTACAAGCCCGACTACTACCGCTATTGAGGAGGGACTCGTGAGTCGCGCTAGTGAATCGCGTTCGCGTTCCTTGGTAGCGGACGCCCACGAGTAGGCATGTGCCGGCAATACAAGTCACGAGTCACGGGTGACGATGACCATGGAACCGCTGCTGGCGGCCCTCAAGGCGGCGGCTGAGCCGACGCGGCTCCGCCTCTTGGCGATCCTCGCGCGTGGGGAGTTGACTGTCACCGAGATCACTCGGGTGCTCCAACAAAGCCAGCCCCGGGTGAGCCGCCACCTGAAGCTTCTCTGCGACGCCGGCCTGCTCGAGCGCCTGCCCGAAGGCGCCTGGGTGTTCTACCGCCTGGCAGAGCGCGGCGAGGGCGCCCGCGTGGCGCGAACGCTGCTCGATCTGCTGCCCGCGGACGACCACGAGTTGGCGCGCGACCCGGAGCGACTCGATCGCGTGCGCCGGGAGCGGGCCGAGCACGCGCAGGCGTACTTCCGTGACCACGCGGTCTCTTGGGATCGCATCCGCAGATTGTACGTCGGCGAGGCTGCGGTCGAACGAGCGATGCTCAAGGCTGCTGGCAGGGGCGCCCTCGTTGACCTGGTCGACCTCGGCACCGGCACCGGCCGCGTGCTCGAGGTGTTCGCTCCCAAGGTGCGCCACGGGGTCGGCATCGACGAGAGCCACGAGATGCTGAACGTCGCGCGCGCCAAGCTGGATGCGCGCGGCATCACCAACTGCCAGGTGCGGCGCGGCAGCGTCTACAACGTGCCGTTGTCGTCAGCGTGTGCCGACGTGGTCACCATTCACCACGTGTTACATTTTCTCGATGATCCGGCAGCGGCGCTGAAGGAGGCGGCGCGCCTGTTGCGCCCGAGCGGCCGACTGCTGGTGGTGGATTTCGCGCCGCACGGGCTGGAGTTCCTGCGCACCGACTACGCCCATCGCCGGCTCGGCTTCGCCGATGATGAGGTGGCGCGTTGGTGCAAGAGCGCCGGCCTCGGCGCAGTGAAAGTCTGCCACCTGAAGGCTTCCGGCAAGGCGGGGAACGATACGCTGACGGTGGCGCTGTGGACCGCCGTGCAGCCGGCTGCCGCGCGGCGAGCGCTGGCTTGAGCGGCGGGGAAGACGGCTGATGGCGAACTGCATCGAGGTTTCCTTCGAGTTTTCTCCGCCGAAGACGCCCGAGATGGAGGCTTCGCTGTGGCAGACCATCCGCTCTTTGGCACCGCTTCGACCACGTTTCGTGTCGGTCACGTACGGCGCTGGCGGTAGCACCCGCGAGCGCACCCACGCCACCGTGAGGCGCATCATGGTGGAGACCGACCTCGAACCAGCGGCCCACGTGACCTGTGTGGCGGCGAGTCGTGGGGAGGTGGATGCGGTCGTGCGCAGCTACGGCGGCATCGGCGTGCGTCACATTGTCGCCTTGCGAGGCGACCCACCGGAGGGCAGCGCGTGCTTCACGCCGCACCCCGAGGGGTACCGTAACGCCGAGGAACTGGTACGCGGCATCCGTGCTCTCGGCGACTTCGAGATCAGCGTGGCCGCCTACCCCGAAGTGCATCCGGAGGCCGTCTCGCCACAGGCGGACCTCGACAATCTCAAGCGCAAGCTCGATGTGGGCGCCTCGCGCGCCATCACCCAGTTCTTCTTCGAGCCCGCCGTGTACCTGCGCTTCGTCGATCGCGTCCGTGCGGCGGGCGTCACCGCGCCTATTGTCCCCGGCATTCTACCGGTCACCAACTTCAAACGCGTCCGGGAGTTCGCCCGCAAGTGCGGCGCCAGCGTCCCCGGCTGGCTCGCCGAGCTGTTCGAGGGGCTGGACCGGGATCCGACGACGCGCAACCTGGTGGCTGCCTGGGTGGCCGCCGAGCAATGCCGAAAACTGCAGGAGTACGGCGTGCGCGAGTTTCACTTCTACACGTTGAACCGGGCCGAATTGACGCGCTCGATCTGCCACATACTCGGCGTGCGCGACGCGCCCGTCGCGGCGGTCGAGGCGACGGCGGGCTGAAACGGCGCACG
Source organism: Binatia bacterium (assembly GCA_050015455.1). Classification (GTDB taxonomy): domain Bacteria; phylum Desulfobacterota; class Binatia; order HRBIN30; family HRBIN30; genus JAGDMS01. Next base: position 41,900 of record JBEKBJ010000021.1, on the reverse strand, counting down.
AAGCGCTTAGGCTGTACGGCGCCGGGTTACGGTCGGCCGAGTGCCTCGGCTTGCGTGTCAAGGACATCGATGTTGCTCGCAACGAGATTCTCGTGCGAGGCGGCAAGGGGCAGAAGCCTGTCCTGAGCCTGTCGAAGAGGATCGGCACACGGTGCTGCCCGCGGCCGTGAGGGAACGGCTGGTGCACCATGTGGAGCCGCTGCGGGCCGAGCATCAGGAGCGCCTCCGACGTGGCGAAGCCGCAGTGCACCTGCCCAACGCGCTGGCCCGGAAGTACCCGGCTGCACCTGGGGATTGGGCCTGGCAGTGGGTCTTTCCGGCGGCCGAGCTGTGCGCGCACCCGCGTACCGGGGAGGTGAGCGCTTTCATCTTCACGAATCCGTCTTGCAGCGGGCGGTGCGGGAGGCCGTACAGCGAGCTCGCATCGGCAAGCACGTGGGCTGTCACAGTTTTCGCCGTTCATTCGCCACCCGTCTGCTGGAAGACGGCTACGACATCCGGACAGTCCAGGAGCTTCTTGGCCACCTCTGTTGGGGTGGCTCGCCGAGAACTACGCCAGCGCCAGTCACCTGCTCGTTCTCGCCGGCACGGTCCTGGCCATCGCGGTGAGCTTCGCGATTGTGCACGTCAACCGCTTGGCGTATCGTCGAATCGAGCAATTGGAGGATGCCTAATGGTCTGGTTTGTGATCGTGGCCTTGGCGGTCTTTGCGATCGCACTGATCTTGGTCGTCCGCGAAGCCGAACAGCACGGGCGGTGAAATCTCCAGCGCCTCGAGCCGACTGCCCGTAAGCTGCGCCCTTCGTTACCGGCTCTAGAAGGATAGGCAGGCGTGCAACATGAATTGGAGATCCATGTCAGCGGAGGCACGTGCTCGCGTCGTCAGCTACGCAATCTTGCTGGTCGGGTTTGCGAGCGCGATCCTGATCTACTTCGCCAACGCGCCGGGCAACGCGTCGGGCTATGAACTTGAAGACTCGAAGCAGTACCTGCGTAATATGGAACTCTATGGCGGGAAGGCGAACGTCCTTGCGGCCGAGTTTAGAATCTGGTTCAGCGGCCTGTGGCATGGCAGATCACTGGCGTTCACGGTGGCTGTCCTTGCAGTGCTCTTGGCCTTGGCGTGCCGGCTTGTCGCCACGCCCCTGCCATCGGCCGCCGACGGCGACGCTGGGCACGAAAACAACGGGGCCGGAAGAGGCTCATGACGGGGTGGTCCCGATTCCGTTTCCTCCTGCCCGGCGGGGTGCCGCGCGATTTCCAAGCCTGCTCTCATCCTGGTAGGCTATGGACGATGACATCTGATCCGGCACAAGAGTTGGGCGCCATCGCGGCCGCGACAGCGCGCGATCGCGCACTGATCGCGGCGCACGGTCAGAGAGGAGAGAGCATGGCCGAGGCTCCCGACAAGATCGCGGCCCTCCTGGACGCCGCGCACGTGCTCGAAAGCATCGCTGTCCCGTATGCTTTGGTCGGAGGTGTGGCCGTCGGCATCCATTCCGGAGTGCCGCGCGCCACAGCAGACACGGACATCGCGGTGCTGTCCACGGTTGACCGCGCCGCACTCGGGCGAGCCCTGACGCAAGCAGGTTTCCGCCTGGTGGGCGACTTCCAACACAGTTCGAACTTTCGCCATCAAAGCGGCGAGCCGGTGCAGTTCGTGTTCGACAGCGCCTTTGATCAGATGATTCAGCACGCCGAACATTTTGTGGTGGCCGGCGCATCCATCGCGATCGTCCGTAAGCTGGATCTGATCGCGATGAAGCAACGCGCCGCGACCGATCCGGCCCGGCGCCGGAGCAAGGCCCTGCGGGATCAGGCGGATGTAGAGCTGTTGCGCGGCGACGTCCCGGAGCCGGACGAAGGCTGGTAAAGTCTACACGCGAGCCGAAGCGGAGCACGCCATCGCTGATGCAGAGGTTGTCCTTGCGGTCTGTCGAAGAGTGCTATCGCGGGCGTAGCGTTCGGGTATTCCGACTCGACCGCGAGGGAACGCTTGCCCGACTGCGTGACCGGGCGCACCGGTTGTTGCAGCAGCGGTCGGACGTGTTAGAGGTGCGACTGTTTGGTTCGCTCGCGAGAGGCGTAGCACGGCCCGGGAGCGACGCCGACCTCTTCATTGTCGTGCGCGATGGCGCCGCGCCGTTTCTCGATCGCAGCGCTGCGCTTGCCCCGTACTTCACAGGCGTGGGCATCGGTTGCGACCTCATCGCCTACACCGAGTCGGAGTGCCGGATGCTCGCCGAGCGGCATGATGCGTTCGCATGCGCCGTGTTGGACGAGAGCATACCGCTGGCGCAGCGCGACGTGCTGAGCGAAGGCAAGGCAACCCTCACGGCGCCGCCACGCACTTGAAGGCGATGCCGTCGGCGTCGACCTTGCCGCGGGCCTGACTTCCCAGCGGCGTACCGCGCATCTGAGGCATCCTGTGCCGATTAGATTGCATGGGGCGCCATCTCTCTAGCGGCGGGTTAGGGTTTCGTGAGCCGTTGTTTCCAGTGGCCCGGCTCGCGACTGCAATGCATGACGGCAACGATGAGAACAAAGTCGGGCTCAATGGTGTAGAGGATCCCGTACGGGAACACGCGCGTGAGACAGCGCCGGACATCTTCTTCGATTACTCGCCATCGTGTCGGCGCTTCGAGAATGCGCCGAATGGCGTCCTCTACCGACTCGATGAAGCGCAGCCCCAGGGGCAGTTCGCGTTCGGAGTACCGGAGGGCTGCCTCGTTGTACTCTTCGAGCGCATCCGGATGGAACTCATATCTCATCGCCGCGCGGCGTCACGGACCCTGCGAAGGGCCTCGTCGCCCGGAACCGTCTGCACGCGTCCCGCACGCACTTCATCCCGCCTGCGTACAGCCTCGGCGGTCCATAGCCGATCGATCCGCCCAAGCTCGTCCGCGTCCAGGCTCTCGACAAGAAGATCTGCCAGTCGCGCGCGCGACTCCATCGGCAAGCTCAAGGCCTGCTCTGCCAGCTGTTCTACGGTCGTCGTCATGCACGCACGATACGGCAACTTCCGTGAGTCCTCAAGCGCCGGTGTTCAGTCGCAACCCCACCACAATTAGGCTCCCGAATGAAACCGGCAACCCCCGCGAGTTCTCGCGGCATACCACCCTCTCGAAACATAGCGTCCATAACTGCACGTACGGGCCAGGAATCAACAGCTTGGGCGGTCGATCATCGAGGAAAGTCTCGACGTGTTGTGCTGCCGGAATCTGCTCGCGGTTTCAACTGCTGCGCCGCCGGGCAACCGCGGATCAGTTCAACCGCGCTTTGGAGCGGCGCTCGTGTCAGCGCCGCTGCGCAACCGCCGACGTCGCACTTCGCTCGGTCGCTCCAGACCGCTAAGAGTTAGCTGCTTTCCCTCGCACGCTTGGCTGTTGCGCGCTTCACCGTGCGACGCCGTTTGCGGAGAACACCGAGCATCAACCGCCTGCCGCTCACGTGCGGCCCGCTCCTGGCCGTCGCCTGGAGCGGCGTGTCGAACCAAGCCGTTGCCGCTTACTTGGTGTCGGCCATTCGTCTCCACGTTCCGGCGGAATGTCGGGAACCTTCGCCAGAACGCGCTCGAACTTCGATCGGCTGCCACGCTGCGCACGCTCACGCAGGTAGTCGCTCGTCAGCAGCGCAGACATTTTCTCAGCCACCGCGACGGTAATGAACTGGTCGATAGAGATGCGATCCCGTGCGGCGAGTTCTCGCACTTTCTGGTGCAATGACTCGGGTAGCTGAACGTTTACGGTGCTCATCGGTCAACTCCTAGCTTCTCCAATAGCTGCCTCGGGGTGACGACCGTGAGTCCAAACCCTTCCGCACCCCTGAAGTCAGCCACATTATGCGTGACAATGTATCGGCATCCCGCTTCCACCGCCACTTCCAGCACGAACTCGTCATTTGGATCGGGCAGAGTCGGCCCGGAAACCCGAGTGCGAGGCTTTGGGGCTCGCACGGACACAAAGCCCCCCGGAATCGCGGGTTGACAATCCCTCGCCGTGGATTTTCGCTTGGAGAATGGCTTGTCCAACCCTCCGCAACGGCGGAGCGACAGGGGAACGACGTGGTCAGGCCCCTCGCAACGAATGCGTGCCTAAAATCTACGCTGTCCGAACCGTCGCGGTGGGAGAGGCGGGGGTGTACAGCGTGTTCAGGTCCGGCTCAACGAATGTGTGCCTAAAATCTACGCTGTCCGAGCCGTCGCGACGGCTGAGGCGGGGGTGAACGGCGTGGTCAGACCCGTCGCAACGAGTGTGTGCCTAGGATTCAAGCGTTCCAACGCTCCGCATTCAATAAATGCGATCGGATGCGGTCGTTCGGTCGCGACTTGCTGAACTTCTCCCTGAGATTCCGATCCATGCTGACGCGCGGATCAGTTGTTCCCCCCTTCCCGTGTCGGGAAGGGGTCAGGGGGGTTAGGTTTTGCAAGCAGCTGCAATCCGCCGCAACACACGCGGGAGATTGCTGGTCACCTCGTGATTGGCGAACCGGAGCACTCGCAGGGCGTGCTGGCGCATGACGCGGTCCCGTTGCGCGTCGTAGCCTTGCTGTTTCTGGTGTATCCCTCCGTCGACTTCCACGACGAGGCATTTTCTGTGGCAGTAGAAGTCTACAATGAACCCATCGATCACTTGTTGGCGGCGGAAGTGCAGGCCGGCAAGCTGGTTGCGGCGTAGGTGCTCCCACAGCAGCCGCTCGGCGTCGGTCATTTCCTGCCGCAGTTCCTTCGCGCGTGCCGCCTTGGCAGGGTCGACGGGTTGTCCGACGACGATATTGCGAGCTGCAGCCATGTCACCTCTCCCCCGGCCCCTCTCCGACGCGGAGAGGGGTGTGTCTGTTTCCCCTTCCCGTGTCGGGAAGGAGGACAGGGGGTTAGGTTTCGTCGGCATTGAGGGCGCTACCCGAGCGCCAGGAACGACTGGCGCGCCAGCTCGAACAGCGGTCCGGGGAACAGCCCGACCAGAATTGTGCCGGCGATGGTGAGCAGAAGCGTGGCAAAGAGATACGGGCGGCTGCTCGGGACCGGAATCTCCAGGACACCTTCGACCATGTACATGCGCACCAGCACGCCGACGTAGTAATACACCGAGATGACGCTGTTGAGCACGCCGATCACGGCCAAGCCGACATAGCCGGAGCGCACGGCGGCGCTGAAGATGTAGAACTTGCCGATGAAGCCGACGAGCGGCGGAACCCCGGCCAACGACAACATGAAGATCGTCATCGCCAGACCCAGAAATGGATAGCGGAAGCCCACACCGGCATAGTCATCCAGGTTCTCGTTGGGCTCCCCGCGACGGCCCAGCGCGATGACCACGGCGAAGGCTCCCAAGGTCATCAGCGTGTACGCGATCAGATAGAACAACACCGCAGTGCCGCCGTACTCGCCACCGGCCACCATGCCGACGAGCAGGTAGCCGGCATGTGCGATGCTCGAGTACGCCAGCATGCGCTTGATGTTGCGCTGCAGAATGGCCGTGACGTTGCCGATCGTCATCGTCAGCGCCGCCAACACCCACAGCACGCCGCTCCAGTCGGCCGACAGCAGCGTCAGCGTGTGCATGAAGACGCGCGCGAAGGCGGCGAAGCCGGCGGCCTTGACGCCCACCGCCATGAACGCGGTCACCGCCGTTGGGGCGCCCTCGTAAACGTCCGGCGTCCACGCGTGGAACGGCACCGCTGCCACCTTGAAGCCGAACCCGACGAGCAGCAGCGCCATGCCGGCGAACACCAGCATCTTCTCCTGCGCCCCGGCTTTGGCGATGTAGGCCGCGATCGGACCGAGCGTCGTGCTCCCGGTCGCGCCGTAGAGCAGGGCGATGCCGAAGAGGAGAAAGCCGGTCGCAAAGGCGCCGAGCAGGAAGTACTTCAAGGCGGCTTCGTTGGAGCGTACCTCGCCTCTGCAGATGCCGGCGAGGGCGTAGACCGCGATCGACATCACCTCGAGCCCGAGGAAAATCACGATCAGGTTGGTGGCGGTGGCCATGAGCACCATGCCGACGGTCGAGAATAGGATCAGCGAGTAATAGTCGCCCGTACGGATGTCGGTGAGCTCCAGATAGCTCATCGACATGAGCAGCGTCAGCCCCGAGGCCACACAGAACAGCAGCGTGAAGAACAACCCGTAGCGGTCGATGATGACGGCGTTGGAGAACGTGCTCAGATGCTTGTTCCACAGCGTGATCGCGGCCACCGCGGCTACCAACAGACCGACCAGCCCGATCCAACCGAGCGCCTCGCGGTCCGGGCCTTCCATCCACAGATCGGCGAGCAGCGTGAGCACCGCCGTGCCGGTCACGATCAGCAGCGGCAGAATCGCAATCCACGAGATGTCGGGCAGGGTGATCATGGCTTCGGCTGAAGTCGATAGTTGACAGTCGACTGTTGAGAGTCTCCGCTCGTTGCTCTTCTGAGATCAGCCAGTTTTAAGCTTTCCGCTCCTCGCTCGGGCCTATCCACAGCAGCCATCTTCTGGTGCATGCGGTTCAGATACGCGAGCACCGACGGCTCCATGCGGTTGAGGAACGGCTTCGGGTACAAGCCCATGACGAACAGCATCACCAGAATGGGCACAAACACCAGCACCTCGCGCTTGGAAAGATCGGGCAAGTCACGATTGGCGGGATTCGTCAATGGGCCAAACATCACGCGCTGGTACATCCACAGCATGTACACGGCGCCCAAGAGCACGCCACTGGTCGCGACGATCGTGGCGACACGATAGGTTTCAAAGGCCCCGAGGAGAATCAGAAACTCGCCCACGAAGCCGTTCAACCCCGGCAGGCCGACGGACGACAGCATCACAATCATGAAGACCGCGCCATAGAGCGGCAACTGTTGCCACAGGCCTCCGAACTCGCGGATCAAACGCGTGTGCCGCCGCTCATAGATCACCCCGACCGCAAGGAACAGTGCCCCGGTGGACAAGCCGTGGTTCAGCATCTGGTAGATGCTGCCTTCGACCCCCTGCGTGTTCAGCGCCGCCATGCCCAGCATGACGAACCCGAGATGGCTCACCGATGAGTACGCCACCAGCCGCTTGAGGTCGGGCTGGACCATCGACACCAAGGCGCCGTAGACGATCCCGATCACCGCCAGGACGGCGATGATCGGCAGGGCTTCGCGCGCGGCCAGCGGGAACAGCGGAATGGCGAAACGCAGGAAGCCGTACGTCCCCATCTTCAAGAGGACACCAGCCAGGATCACCGACCCGCCCGTCGGCGCCTCCGTGTGCGCGTCCGGCAGCCAGGTATGCAGCGGGAACATCGGCACCTTGATGGCGAAAGCGAGCGCGAAGGCGGCGAAGAGCCAGCGCTGCGTCGCCAGCGGCGCCGAGAAATCGTACAGCCGCAACAGGTCAAACGTGAACTGGCCGGCTTGCTGGTTGTGGAGAGTGACCAGGTAGAGGATGGCAACGAGCATCAGCAAGCTGCCGGTCATGGTGTACAGCACGAGCTTCCAGGCCGCGTAGATGCGGCGCTCGCCACCCCAAACGCCGACCAGGAAGTACATCGGGATCAACATGACCTCCCAGAAGACGTAAAAGAGGAACAGGTCGACGGCGACGAACGCGCCCACCATCCCGGTCTCCATGAGCAGCATGAAGACCATGTACTCTTTGACGCGCTTGTGGATGTCACCCCAGCCCGCCAGGATCACCAGCGGTGTCAGGAATGTCGTCAGCAACAGCAGGAACAGGCTGATGCCATCGATCCCGAGGCTGTACGAAATCCCGAACTGCGGGATCCACGGCACCTTCTCGGTGAACTGAAAGCCCACGTCGCTGGGGTTGAACCGCGCCAGCAAGACCAGCGACAGCGCAAAGGGGAGCAGCGAGAAGATGAAGGCGCCGCGACGCAGCGCTGCGTGCTGCTCCTTCGGCATCAGCATCACAATGAGCGCGCCGGCGAGCGGGGTGAAAACGATGAGGGTCAGTAAGGGCATGGTGCTTACCGCATTTCCGTCGCCCGCCTGGACGGCTCGGAAAATCGCCCCCATCCTGACCTTCCCCCGTTGCCGGAAGTGGCAACAGGGGAAGGGACCCAAGCGGGGGCCCGGTCTATTCTCGCGGTACGAGAGGGCTGACCGCTGATAGCTGATAGCTGATTGCCGATGGCTTCCATTTATCGCCACGCGTAGTAAAGCAGGATCGCCGTCGCGCCTAGCAGCATGGAGACAGCGTACTGCTGCGCGTTTCCTGTCTGCATGAGGCGCCACAGCCCGCTGTTGGCCTCGACCGCCTCCGCGGTTCCGTTCACCAGGCCGTCGATGACACCCACGTCGAAGATCTGCCACATCCAGGTGGAGAAGACTACCGTCGGCTGGACGAAGAGAAACTCGTACAGCTCATCGACATAATACTTGTTGTAAATCCAGTCGTAGAGCCGGCCGGCCTGGTAGGCCAGCAGGAAAGGCAGGCCCGGCTGTTTGATGTAGAACAGGTACGCGATCGCGAGCCCGACCAAGGCCACGGCGGACGATGCCGTCATCAGCATGTACTCCGTGCCCACCGCGAGATGCGCTTTCTCGGTGGCGCCGAAGACCGGATCGAGGAACTTGCCGAACAGATTACCGCTCAGCCAGTGCGCCGGCAGCCCGACATAGCCGCCCACCACGGACAAGACGGCCAGGATCATCAGCGGCACGGTCATCGTCAGCGGCGACTCGTGGATGTGATGCCGCGTGTGCTCGTCGGCGCGGCACTCGCCGAAGAAGGTCAGGAAGAGAAGCCGGAACATGTAGAACGATGTGCAGCCTGCCGCGATGAACCCGAGCGCCCACAGCCACGGGCCGCCGTGCGGGCTGGCAAACGCCTGCGCCAGAATCTCGTCCTTGCTGAAGAAGCCGGAAAAGCCCGGGATGCCCGTGATCGCCAGCGTGGCGAACACGAAGGTCCAGAATGTGATGGGCTGGTGGGCGCGCAGGCCGCCCATCTTCTGCATGTCCTGCTCGCCGCTCATCCCATGAATGACGCTGCCCGCGCCGAGGAACAGCAGGCCCTTGAAGAAGGCGTGCGTCATCAGATGAAAAATGCCGGCGCTGAAGGCGCCGACGCCGACGCCGACGAACATGTAGCCGAGCTGGCTGATGGTCGAGTAGGCCAGCACCTTCTTGATGTCGTTCTGCATGAGGCCGATGGTGGCGGCGAACAATGCCGTCAGCACGCCCACCGTGGCCACGACCACCATCGATATCGGCGCCAGCACGTACAGCATGTGCAAGCGCGCGATCATGTAGACGCCCGCGGTGACCATGGTGGCCGCATGGATCAGCGCACTGACGGGCGTCGGGCCCGCCATCGCGTCCGGCAGCCAAACATACAACGGCAGCTGCGCCGATTTTCCGGTGGCGCCGACGAACAGCAGCAGCGTGATGGCCGTCAACGTATTCGGCGGGATCGCTTTCGCGTGTGCCGCGATCTCGCTGAAGCTCAGCGAATGGACACCGGCGCCGAGGTTCCAGAAGATCAGGAAAATGCCCAGCAGAAATCCGGCATCGCCGATCCGGTTGACGACGAACGCTTTCTTGCCCGCGATGGCATTGGCCTCGACGGTGAACCAGAAGCCGATCAGCAGATACGAACACAGACCGACGCCTTCCCACCCGACGAACAGCAGCAGCAGGTTGTCGGCCATCACCAGCGTCAGCATCGCCAGGGTGAAAAGGTTGAGGTAGGTGAAGTAGCGCGCGTAGCTGGCGTCCTCGGCCATGTAGCCGACGGAGTAGACGTGGATGAGAAATCCCACGCCGCTCACGATCAGCACCATCACCGCCGAGAGCGCGTCGATGCGGAAGGCCACGTCGACGTGCAGGGTGCCCGCCCAGATCCACGGCCACATGCGCTGCACCAGCGCGCCGCCCGGCGGCAAGCTGAGAACCTGCGCGAAGGCGTAACAGCCCGTGATAAAGGCTGCGCCGACCACGCCGGGTGCCACCAGACTGACCGGGCGCTTGCCGGTGCGGTTGCCGATGAAGGCGTTGAACAACACCCCGAGCGCGGGAAACGCGGGAATGAGCCAGAGAAAGTTGACCTGGGTTGCAGCTGTTGCCGCCTCGTGCATGCCGTCACCAACGCAACAGGTTCAACTCGTCCACATTCACCGTCTCGCGGTTGCGGAAGACTGACAGGATGATCGCCAAGCCGACCGCCGCTTCTGCGGCCGCCACCGTCATGACGAAGAAGACCACCACTTGCCCATCCATCGAGTGCAACTGACGGGCGAAGCTGACGAACACCAGGTTGACCGCATTCAGCATCAGCTCGATGGAGAGAAAAATCACGATAACGTTGCGCCGGACGAGCACCCCGAGCGTGCCGATGGTGAACAGGATGGCGCCGAGGATGAGGAACCAGCTGATCGGCACGACGTTCATATGAGTCTCCGCTTCGCCAGCACCACCGCGCCGACGATGGCAACCAGGAGCAACACCGAGGTGATCTCGAAGGCGAGCAGATACTGGGTGAACAGCAGGTTTGCCAACGTGGCGACGCTGCCGAAACCCGGCGGCACCGGCGCCGCCATACCGGCGGTCGCCGCCGACGCTGGGGGCCGCAGCGGCGCCACGGCGAAGCGCACGACGGCGAGCAGGAACAGCGAGCCCAGCAGCACGGCCGCGCACTGCGTCGCCAAGCGCGCCATAACGCGCGGCTCCTCCTGCAGGTTGAGCAGCATGATCACGAACAGGAACAATACAACAATGGCGCCGGCGTAGACGATCACCTGCAGCGCCGCAATCAGCTGCGCATCGAGCAGCAGGAACGTGACCGCCAGCAAGAAGAGCGTGACCACCAGCGACAGCGCGCTGCGGATGGGGCTCGGCTGCAAGATCACGCTCAGCGCCGACGCGACGAGCAAGAGAGCGAGAATGAAAAAGAGCACCGGGTTCATGCGCTTGCCTGCAACAGCAACACCACGACAGCCGTGCCGAGGACGTTGACGAGCGAGATCGGCAGCAGGCCTTTCCACCCGAATGCCATCAGCTGGTCGTAGCGGAGACGCGGCAAGGTCCAGCGGATCAGCACCTGTACCCAGCAGAAGAAGACCACCTTCAGCAGGAAAGCGAGGATCTGCAGCACAGCCACCACCACCTGCGGCAGCAACACCGCCGTGCCCCAGGGGAAATGGAACCCGTCACGCAGCAGATAGGGAATCTGCCAACCGCCGAAAAACAGCGTGGTCACCAGGGCAGCGACGACCGCAATCTCAATGAAATCGCTCATGAAGAACATCAGGTACTTCACGCCCGAATACTCGGTGAAGTAGCCGGCTACCAACTCCGACTCGGCTTCCGGCAGATCGAAGGGTGCGCGCTTGCTCTCGGCGATCCCCGCGGTCAGAAAAATCAGGAAGGCCAGCGGCTGATAAATGATGCCCCACGCCGGCACCACGCCGCCGATCAGATGCCCCTGCGCGCGGACCATCTCCTGCAAGTCGAGCGTGCCGAAGGTCATCACCATGGCGACGATCGACAAGCCCATCCCGATCTCGTACGAAATCATCTGAGCCGAGCCGCGAATGCCCCCAAGCAAGGAGAAGCGGTTGTTCGAGGACCAGCCACCGAGGACGATGCCATAGACGCCCAACGAGACCATCGCCAGGATAAAAAGGATGCCGACGTTCAGCGACACCGCCTGCAGGTTGATGTCCCGGCCGCCGATCTGCAGAACATCCCCAAACGGGATGGCGGCGAAGGCCACGAGCACCGGAAACAGGCTGACGCACGGCGCCAACGTGTGCAGCAGGCGATCTACCCCGGTGGGGATCACGTCTTCTTTGGTCAGGAATTTCAACGGGTCGGCCATGATCGTGTTCACCAGGCCCGCAGCGGCGATGCCGAAGACACTGGCGCGGTTGGCGCCGACGCGGTCCTGAATGTAGGCGCTGCCTTTGCGCTCGATCCAGCCGAGCGTGCCCGCCAGGCCCAGCACCATCCCGATGACGACCAGGGTTTTGATTGCGGCGATACCGACTACAATCCACATGATGCGTGACGCGGAGCGGTTGACCTCGATAGAATCGCTGATTGACGTGAGGACCTGAACTAATATCCACCTGCTAGCTTGGGCGCTCTGGCAACCTGGCCTGACCTCAATCCCATTCCAGCGCCCCTTTCCGCCACACGTACAGCAGTGCAATGCCAAGGACGGCGACGAACACCAGCATCTCGACAAATCCAAACCATCCGAGCTGGCGGAACTGCACCGCCCATGGGTAGAGGAAGACCACCTCCACATCGAACACGATGAAGAGAATGGCCGTCATGTAGAACTTCACCGGGAAGCGCTCCCGCGCCGTGCCGCTCGAGGGGTTACCACACTCGAAGGTTTCCCCCTTGGTGCGCGTCATCCGCCGCGGGGCGAACAGACGCCCGAGTCCGAGGAAGGTTGCTACCACCACCCCCACGAAGCAGAAGGTCACCAGTACCGGAAGATACTGCTCTCCCATGAGCCACTTACCGTCCGCCCTTCGCGGGGCGGGGTGCTTATCGGCAGAGCCCCTTATGTGATGCAGCGGTGCAAGTCAAACTCCACTCTCCACTCTTTACGCTTCCACGCTCCACTCTCCACGCTTACAGCGGCGCGCGCAACCCAGCGTGCAGGAGCCCTGACAGAGCCTGGCGACTACGGACCAGGGTGGCCACGCCGAGCACGGCGTATGTCAGCGCGAAGCCGTAGCGGACCGTCTGGCTCGGAATCAGCAGTTGTGAAGCAAATAGGACGAACAGCACGAACGCCTCGAAAATTGACAAGCGCAGGCGGCAGAGGACGGCGACCGCGAACAGCGACTGCGCCGCCGTGAGCGCGATCTCCTCGACCTGACGGCTGTCCAGATGCAACGCCCCCGGTCCGAGCAGTCCGGCGCTGTAAACCACGGGCAATGTGCCGACCAACAGTGTCCACTGGTTGACCTTGGCGGACACCATGGCGCCCATACCGGCTTGGGCGTTGCCCTTGAGGGTGAGGATGCAGGCGATGACCACTTCGGGCGCTTCCGACGCCAGCGGCGCCAGCCATTGCACCAGCAAGAACTCGTCAATGCCGCTGTGCCGTCCGATGCCGATCAGCGCTTCCGCAAAGGGCTCGGCCGAGCCCAGGATCACTGCTGCAGAGAAAAGGAAAATACCCACGATGGCGGCCCGCCGCGGTGCCGGCCGAAAAGCCGCCAGCGCCAGAGCGGGGCCCACCAGGTCCGGCTCTTCCGCTCCGGCGCCAGCGATGCGCCACATGTAGGCGGCGAAGATGCCGATGAGCACGACCGTGTCGACCAAGGAGATGGTCCCCTTCAGCGGAATGACGAACGAGTACATCGTGGCGAGAGCCAAAAACACCAGCTCGACAGCACGCGTCGCCGGCAGCTTCAGCACGGTGCCAGCAAGATAAGGAGGGGCCTGCTCGGCGAGCACCCTTCGAGACGGCCGCTGAGAACCCTTCGACGCGGCGCGAAAAGAGCGCGCCTGCTTAGGAGCGGCCTCCTCAGGGTGAGCGGTTATTTCTTCGGAACGGGAGACTTTTCCGCTCACGCTGAGGAGGCGCCATCTTTCCAGGCGCCGTCTCGAAGCGTGCGATCTTGGCAGGGCACCGCTCATCGTACCGGCGTTGAGCTTCGGCTCGGTGCGGCCGCGCACCCAATAAAGGAGCACGATCAGCGGCCAGGCGATGCCGATCAGCAGCCGGTTGGCGCCGGTCATGTTGGCTGCGGCGTACGCCGTGTATTCCGGGTGCGCGGCCGCCTTCCAGGCGAAGTACAGATCGACGGCGTACTCGGGTAGCACCGCGACCAGGGCGAGAAAGGCGAGCGCCAGGCCCTGCGAGATATCCATCTCGGCCACCTCGGCCGCCCAGGTCAACAGAAAGGCGCCGCCGACGATGGCGATACCGAATGATGCGGCGTTGATGACGGGCTGCGCCGGGTTGACGCCAATGATGCGCAAGAAGATCGCGGGGATGGTGACCGCAGCCGCCAGGCAGATGAGGAACCAGTATCGGACCATGAGTCGAACACTGCTGCCTAGCCTGCAGCGGCAGGCGGTGCAACTTGAGGCTGACGTCGAGAGGCGCCGCACAGTGGTGGTGAAAGTGGACGCGGCGTCCCGCCGCTTCACTTCAAAGGCTGGACACCCCCAGCTGAGCCACTAGTGGAGCGCCGGCGGTCCGAGAGCGCTGAACATTTCCTTCATCAATGCTCGAGCAGCAATGGTGTACGCGTCGCCGAGGTTGATCACGCCGGGCGTTGCCACCGGGCGTGACGGGTGGTCTCCCGTCCACAGAACGCGGCCGTCTGGATCGATCAGCGTGACCGCGACCGAGGCGATGACGAACGTGGGGTGAACAGGCACATCGACTTCCCAACGGCGAACCTCGATGTACAGTACAGCCGCATCGAGTTTATTGTGGGCCGCCATCGCAGCGGCGTCCTGTGCGCTGGCCGGTGCCCGACCGTTGGTCATGCCATCGATCAGCTCGGGCGAGATCACTGTGAAGCCGCGCCGCGCCAATTGGAAACGCGCCTCCGAGGCGAGCACATCCGCGACCGTGATGCGGTCGGTGGGCGCCACGTACTTCTCATAGAATGAGGCGCCGGCAATGAGCAGCAGATCGCCGGTCCGATTGTTTGGGGGAAAAACCGCCACCGCGCGCACCGCCGTCGGGGGCGGTGCAACGGCGGGCGGTCGCGCGCAACCGCAAACCACAACCAGTGAGAGCCAGCCGAGCATCATGCCGCCCCTCATTGGAGATCCTCCTCCGTATGAGCGAGCGCTTCCAAGCGGCGCTCCATTGCTTCCAGCTGGCGGCGCACCGTCTCCTGCTCCGTCCGCAGCCCTACCAGCGTCCGCCGCGCGTCCGCGAGGCTTGCAATGGTGTCGCTCGCGACCGTGTCGCTCGCGGCAGCATTGGTCGACTCGGCACTGGCGATCACCTCCGGCACGAGGGCGCGCACCTCGGCCTCGAAACGGGCAGCGGTGGCGTCATCGTGACGGGTTGCAGCGAGGGCGTAGTGGTACAGCACCCTGCCGGCGCGACGCGCTGCTTGCACCTCTGCCGAGCCGGCGAATATCGGGTCGGGGTCGCTCATGGCACGACCGTCGAGCTCGTCGTAGAAGGCCGCCAGCGCTTCCCCGGTGAACCAGTCCTTGTCACCGGCGGCGTTGATGCGAGTCAATCGGGGCGCCATGAATTCCAACAGAGGCCGGTCATCGGTGTTGAGGGGCGCGTGCCGGAAGAGATCGGCCGCGGGAGCGAGATCGCCAACGTAGAGCATCTCGACACCACGTGGCGTGGCGAGCAGCGGATCGCGGCTCCAGTCGGGCAAACGGCCGAGGCGCTGGCCGAGGCGCTCGATATCCACCTGGCGTGCTCCGAGTTGGCCGATGAGGCCGACAACGGGCCGGTTGGGATAGAAGTCCGCCCGCCACAAGCTGGTCTGCGGGAAGACCGCGAGGAAGGTGCGTGTGATCATGTCGAACTCTTCACGCGTCAGCTGATAGAGCGGCAGCCACTGGCAAAACAGCCCGCCCGGAGCCAGGCGCTGGGCGGCGGTGGCGTACATCTCGCGCGAGTACAAGTTCCCCGCGCCGGCGTGCCACGGGATGAACAGATCCGACACGATCACCTCGAAACGCTCGTGGCTGGCGGCAAGGTAACGGCGCCCGTCGTCGAGGACTAGGTGGACGTCGGGCCGTTCCAGCAAGCGGCCGTTCCACGGCGCGAAGTACGTGCGGGCCGCCACGGCCACCTCGGGTACAATCTCGGCAACGGTGGTATTGTCCATTCCGAGTGCTGGACCAGCACTAGCTGTGATCCCGGTGGCGAGCCCGATGAACGCGACACGGTGCGGCGCCGGATGCAAGAGCAACGGCACCAGCCCCAGACGGCGCTCGTTGGTGGCCGCGGCGCTGCCTCCGAGCACGTAGTAGTTGTCCAGGCGCATCTGCAGATCGTTGTCGCTGTCAACGACGGTAACGATGCCGCTCGGACCTTCGAGCATGGTGCGCAAAACTTCCTTTTCCGCTCGCAGATGCGTCAGTGGCATCCGCATCGGATTGACGATCACGATCGCGAGCAGGGCGGCGTACACGAGTGGCCTGAGTCGATTCCCGCTCGCCGCGATGATATCAGCGAGGACCACGTAAGCGACTGCGACCACGAGCAGCGCACCTCGCACGCCGAGCATCGGGATAGCGACGAAACCCGCTGCGGCCGCGCCGGCAATGCCGCCGACGGTGTTGGCGGCCGACAGGTCGCCAAGCGGGCGCGCAGCCCCCGCCTCTTCTCCCCAGGCGGCCCAGAGCGCCGTCATCACAGCGCCCGATGCGACCGCTGCGGGGCCAGCCGTCGCCGCCGCAAGCATGACGACGTGCAGCAGGTACTCGCCCAGTCCGTGCTGCATGCCCATGTAGGCCAGGCCATCGGTGCCGTACGCGAACACCCAAGCGCCGCCCACCGTTGCCAGTGCGCCGCTGCCGAGGGCCAGTGCGGCAACCGCCGCGGGCGCGGCGCGCCGCACGAGCAGCGCGGCGAGCGCCGCGCCGAGCGCCAACGCTACCAGGAAGACGAGAGCGATGGCACTGAACGAATACACCGAGTTGTGCAGCACCTGTGCGAACAGGCGCGTCCACAAGACCTCCAAAGCGAGGCCGAGCGCGCCCGCCCCCGCCGCGACGAGGCGCAGCCGTGCCCGCGAGATCGGCGGCGACTCACCGCGACGCACGGCCGGTGAAGGCGCCGGCGCCGGTTCGTGACCAACGACCGCCAGCGCCACGATTCCTGCCAGGGCGCTGGCGCCGGCAGCCAGTCCATAACTGGCGGTGACGCCGACGAGCGCGGGGAGCCCGAAGCCGGCGGCCGCGATGCCGGCCGCGCCTCCGAGCGTGTTGAGCGCGTACAGCAAGCCACCGCGGGTGCCGACGCGGTGCGCCGCCAGCGCCTGGCCGATCGCCGGAAGCGTGGCACCGAAGCACACGGTCGCCGGCAGCACGGCCACGAGAACGGTTGTCACCCGTCCGCCTGTACCGCTGGCGGCAAGCCAGCGTGGCGCCGCAGCGCTGGTCAGCAAGTGGAACACGCCCAGCGACCAGAGCGCGCCGGCGGCCGCCCCCAGCTCCAGCACGCCGTAGACCATTACCGGCCGCCGCTGCACGCCACGCGCCGCGGCGGCCCCAATCGCCAGCCCAGCGAAGTAACATGCCAACACGGTCGCCGTGGTCACGGCGGTCTGGCCCAGAGCGAGGCCGGCGCAGCGCATCCACAGCATCTCCAGTGCAAGGGCGGCGGCGCCGGAGACGGTGAAGCAGAGCCAAAGGAGCACACTCACGATGAGTGCCACCCGCGCAGCATGCGCCGCACCACCAGCGTCGCTGCCACGAGGCCCAACCCGACGCCGGCCAGTGCGACTTCGGCAGGTCCGAGCGGCAGGTCGAAGCGGTAGGCACAGTAGAATCCGGCGAAGGCAGTGGCGCCACCGAGGGCGGCCGAGCCCAACGAGAAGGTGAGCATGCTGCCGGCCACCAAGCGCATCGTGACCGGCGGAATCACCAGAAATCCGAAAGTGGCCATCGGCCCCGCCGTCATCACGCCAAGCGAGATCACTACGCCGATCAGCAGATATAGGACGATATCCCACAGGCCCGCGCGCTTGCCGAAGACGACGGCCAGATCGCGGTCGAAGGATACCAGCAGCAACTCTTTACGGAAGGCAAAAAGTGCAAACGCGAGGCCGCCCAGAATCGCCGCCATCCAGGTGAGGCTCGTCCCGGTGGTGGCGAGCATGTCGCCTTTGAGCAGGTGAACCATTTGCGCCTCACCGTGTGGGTCCTTGGCCAAGAACAGGATCGTAGCCGCGGCGGCGAGCGCGTAGGTGGTGCCGATCCGTGCCTCCACAGTTTCGCGGCGCCGCTCGAAAAATGCGAGCACCAGCGTGGCGGCGAGTGTGAAAGAGAAAGAACCGATCATCGCAACGACGCGCTCGCTCAGTTGGTAGGGCTCATGCGGTCCCACCACCAGGCCATAGGTGAAAAAGGAGAAGGCGATGCCGGCGGCCGATACCTGCGGCAGTGCCACGCCGAGAAACACCATGCGCCGCAGCACGAAGTAGACGCCCACCAGCGGGCAGATGAGCCCGACGATGACGCTGGCCACGAGCGCGTCACGCAGCAGAAAGTCGGGGCTCAAGATCTGAAGGAGCGCGCTCATCCGGCCTGCGTTCGCTTGTCCCTGGCTGCCTGCGCTTCCGCCACATCGACCGCATGCAGCGGCTGCTTGATTGCCTGCCCGTCGTCAACTTGTACGGCGGACTGCACCCGTGAGCGGATGCGATCGAGGTGGTGGGTAACCAGCACCACTGTGAGACCCTGGTCGCGATTGAGGCGCGTGATCACATTGGTGATCGCTTCCTCGGCCTCGTGATCAACACCCGCGGTGGGCTCGTCCAACAGCATGATCCGGGGCTCTACCGCCAGCGCCCGCGCGATCAGCACCCGTTGTCTCTGACCACCCGACAGCGCCCAGAACGGGCGCTTGGCCAGGCTCATGAGGCCGACCTGATCGAGGCACTCCGCCGCCAGCCGCCGCAGCCGCGCGCTCACCGGCCACAGCGGCGGCAGCCTGGCATAGGTGCCCATGAGCACAACCTCCATGACGCTCAACGGGAAGATCGAGTCCAGAACCTCGCGCTGTGGGACGTAGCCCGGCGGGCTGGCAGCGCGGTCGAAATGGTCTTCGATTTTCCCCGCCAGCACGGGGATGAGACCGAGGAGGCCACGCAGCAGCGTCGTCTTGCCGGCGCCGTTCGGCCCGACGAGTGCGATGAACTCCCCGCGGTCGATCGAAAACGACACGTGCTCGATTACCGGCCGGCCGTCGTAGCCCAGGCTGACGTCACGTAGCTCTACGAGCGCCTCACTCATGCTCCGCCTTGCACGGCTTTCAACAATGCATGCAGATTGTAGTCGATCAAGCCCACGTAGTTCTTGGCCTCCGGCACGCCGCCGACCATCGCGGGCAACTCGACCAGTTTCGCGCCCGTGCGCTGGGCGATGGTTTCAGCCAAACCCGCCGGGTAGTGCCGTTCGCGCACCACGATGTCGACCTTTTCGCGGCGCATGCGATCGATCAAGTCCTCGATGTGTCCGGGAGTTGGGTCGATGCCGGCACGAATCTCGATGGTGCCGGCGGGTTCCATGCCGAATCGGTCGGCGAAGTACACCATATCGGGGTGATAACTCACCAGCTTCTTGCCCTTCAGGGGAGCGGCCTCGCGCTCCCAGCGCGCAATGTTGGTGTCGAGGTCGGCTTCGAGTGCGTCCAAGTTCTTCTTGAACGTGCTTTCGTCCTCTGGGTAGTTCTGCGTGAAGCCGTCAGCCATGGCGCGCGCGGCTTCCTTCATCGATACGGGATCGAGGTTGTAGTGGGGGTTGCCCATCGGGTGCTGGTCACCGAGCGCGCGGTCGATGCGGGTCGGGACTTCAAGGACGTTTACGTATTTCGAGCAGTCGATGTAGCCGATTGCATCGCGCAAGATTTTCGGATTGCGCGCGGCCTCCAACAGCGCCGGCAGGAACGCGTGCTCCGCTTCCAGACCGAGCAGTACGACCATGTCCGCACGGTTGAGGAGCACGGCGAAGCTCGGCTTCATCGGTACGGCGTGAACGTCTTCGACCCCCGTCGCCAAGCTGCTGACGTCGACCAGATCACCGCCGATCCGTCGTGCAAGCTCAGCCAGGTCGGGAATGGTGGCGACCACATTGATTTTTTTCGCGGCTGCAGTGGTGCTGACACAGCAGAGGCTCAAGAACAACAACGGTATGATAATGCGTTTCATGATTGTACTCCTCAACGGTCACGGAAGCCGTGGACATGGCTGCCCAAGACGGCAGTCCACTGCACGAAGAACTGGCTCTCGTGGTTTTGTGGCTCGTCGTTGTATGTGTACTGCAGGCGCAAACGCTGGAACTCCGAGAGCCAGATGGTGAAGTAGGGCGAGTACGCCTTAGTTTCGCCCTGGATGCGATTGGGATCCTGGGCGAGGTCGAAGAGGAATCCGGGATAGTAGCGACGCGTGAGCCGCGCTTCGACGTAGCTGTACATCGAAAAGGCGTCGCGACGCCGGAAGACTGGTGTGGTGTCGTCGCCGACGTTGGGGTCTTCGCGGTTATACAGCGCTTCAGTGCCCCCAATCAGGCCGCGGTATTGCGCCTGGCTCAGCGGCGTGTAGCGATATGTCAGATCAACCCCCGCCAACTGACGCAATTTGCCGTTCCGGAGTTGCTCTACACCGTCTTGCATGAACGTATCGACCTTCGGTGTGTAGGCGTAGCTGGCGCCGAGATCGATGCTGTTCGAATCGGTCAAGCTGAAGAACGTGGCTGGCCGCGCCAGATAGGTGAACTTGCTGAAGTCGCGGGGGACGGTGTTGTCGACGCGCTGATTGTCCGCCCCGAGCTTGTTGTACGCGCCGAGCGTGACCGTCAGGTACTGCGACAATGGGCTCAGCCAGCTGACTTCAACGCCGTCCGCTTGTGATTCGCCGCCGACGAAGCGGTCGAGCGCTATGGGCCGGTTGACGAAAGGCAGGTCGTGGTCGTGAAACTTCGAGAGGCGGCCGAACTCGGCGAAGAAGCGCCCGCCCTTCACGGTCAAGTTGTAGGGCAGAGAGGTGGTGACAATGGCCGCCTCTTCCACATCGAAACCGCTCGGCGAGCCGGTGATGATCGCATAGCCGCGCGCGAACGGATCGATGTTGGCCGACAGACCCAGCTCGGCGGCGCGGAATTCGAAATTGCCGCGCTCGTTCTCCTTGTACGAGCCGACCGTGTCGATGATAAGCCCGATCGCTGGATTGAATTGTGCCGGAAAGGTTTTGTTGGCTGCGGTCAGACTCGGCTGGATCTTCCGCATGATGTTCTCGGTGAGCCGCCGCTCGAGTTGCTCCTGATCGGGGGCGGGCGCCTCCGCCGCGGGGGCGGGCGCCGCTGCCGCCCCGACTGCTGGCTGTTCCGCCGGGGGCGCCCCTTTCTGCTTCGAGAGCCTCTCGATCAGCTCCTCCTGTTTCTTCATCTTCTCCTGCAACTGTTGCAGTTCCGCCTTCATCGCCTTGAGGTCGCGCTGCAAGTCTTCGGCAGTTTGACCGTATGCCCCGGGCGGGCTCAGCATGCCGACGATAGCGACGGCCAGCCCGACCCTCAACGGGCGGTGGTTCTTCAGTGCGAATCCCATCAACTCCTCCTAGTCCTAGTCCGAATACTCCACGGGGCTGCCGCCATGGGCCGGAGGCGCGCAAGGAGCGCGACGGGAACCGCGGCGGCGTTACGCTGTGCGAGCAGTGAACAAGACGGGAGGCGCCCGGCCGGTCCTGAAGGGGCGAAGGACGTGAGCCGGGGCCGCCACTGGGGTCGTTGCCAGTGGGAAGCTGTGAAAGATCGGTGCCAGGCGCGGCAGGAGAGCGACGCTAACTGCGGGTGCGTGATGCGTCGCGACGCATACGGGACACTGATTCGACGTGCTGCTTTGAGCGACCCTGTGATGATGACTACTCAGCGCGACCGGCACCAAGGTAAGGGCGATAATGAAGATCGCACCCCCACGCTGAAGGGCCTGGTGACGCAGCCGACTCATTGCAACTGAGTCACGTATACCTGCCGGGCGTGTAACAGTCAACCTGCGCTCAGGCCTGAGAGATCATAGGTGTGGGCGTTAATTGTTGTATACGCGGGCTCGAACGTCGTGGCCATGATCTGCTTGGCGCATCGTCGCACTGCTCAGCGTGCTGTTCGCCGTGAGCTATGCCTATGCCGCGCTGCGAAGGCGGTGATCGCAGGCGTGCAGCGGGGATGCATATTGACACCTCCCATCCCACGTATGTACATTAGCCTCGAGGCTGATCATGGAAGGAAGTGCCGGAAAGTCGAGAGCTCAGTGGCGGAAGGTGCCGCGGACGTATCGGCTGGCGCCGGAGAAAGTGGCGGCGGCTCAACGCGCGCTCGGTAGCGCCACGGCTACCGAGGCGATTGAAACCGCCCTCGAGTTGGTGCTGTTTCGGCGCGAGCTGATCGCCGGTACACGAGCGATGTTGGGCGTCACCCTCACCCGGCCGGAGCCGGCCAAGTGAGCGCACGTGCCGAAGTACGTGGTCGACACCAACATCTTCATTGAAGCCTTCCGAGATCCTGCCGCCAACGCGGAGTTGCAGCGCTTTCATCTGTTCTTCGCCCCGTTCGAGTACATGAGCGCGGTAGTGGCTCAGGAGCTCATTGCGGGAACCCGCGGCGCAGCCGATCGACGGAAGCTCGAACGCCATGTGTTGGCTGTCTATGCGCGACGCGGACGGGTTATCACGCCGTCGCAGCGCGCCTGGGAGAGATCCGGCGCGATTCTGGCCGACCTCGTCCGGCACGAGGGATTAGAGCTGCAACGCGTCAGCAAAGCGTTCGGCAACGATATCCTGCTCGCGGTGTCTTGCCGCGAGGCGGGCTGCGTCCTCGTCACCGACAACAGCCGCGACTTCGAGCGCATCGCGCGCGTCAGCAGCTTACGCTTCGTCGCGCCCTTTCCTTCGACCTACGTATTCCGTCGCGTTGGTGATCGGAGGCAAGGTCATCGACATGATTGAACGTCGCCGGGCCGTCGCCGCAGCGGCTGATCGGGGGCAAGGCCGCACTTCGCTAGATCTTTCCGGACATCTTCGGCGCTGAAAATGGCGCGAACCCCGCGTAGCTCAATCTAAATCCCTCCTGGCGCTCGTCGCACAGGTCAGAAAGGAAAATGCCAATGTCGCACGTTTTCCGATGGATGGTGCCAGGGCGGGAGGGAAGCGCATCTCTTCCTCTGGGTGCGGCTGCCCGGGTGTGAGCTGTCGCTGTCGCTGTGCGTCCCACTCTGGTAGGATGGTACGAAACTCGACATCCGAAGCGAGACCCTGAGTCATGCGGAAGCGCATCTACATTGAGACCACCATCCCAAGCTTCTACTTTGACCCGCGCGCAGCCCCGGAGATGGTGGCGCGGCGCGAATGGACCCGCAGGATCGAACCCCTTCCCCTGGTACCTGTTGAAGCGGCTGTTGCTGAGATTGTCCGGACCTACATTGCTCGGAAGGTCATGCCCCGCGATCCTGCCGGAGACGCGCTGCACCTGGCCCTGGCATCGCACCATCGCTGCGACTTCCTGGTTACCTGGAATTGCCGCCACCTTGCGAACGCAAACAAGTTCGACCACATCAGACGAGTCAACACGATGCTGGGAGTATTCGTACCGGCAGTGGTAACGCCACTAGAGCTACTCGGAGACGACGATGAAGAATGACGATGAAGGTATTCGAGCCGTGCGAGACGTGCGCGTGAAGATCTCCTCAGAGTTCGGCAATGATCCGGAGAAGCTCGTCGAGCATTACATGGAGCAACAGAAGCGGTATCGTCATCGGCTGCTCCAACCAGTCGCCGCCCAACAAGGCGATGCAGCGGGCGCGGTTTTGCCGCTCCGCTGATCGCCATGGCGTTGAGGCTGTACAAAAGACTCCGCGCACCCATGTAATTCAATGCGCAGCGGGCATCCGGGCTACCCAGCGGCACGGGATCGGTACCAAGCGGGCGCGAACAAGCGCACGCGGTTGTTCAAAGGGAATTGGCCTCGACCGTATCACCGGGCCGTCACCGCAGCGGCTGATCGCTGAAAATCGCGCGAACCGGGCGTAGCTGAATCTAGATCCCTGCCGGCGCTCGTCGCACAGGTCAGAAGGGAAAATGTCAACGTGGCGCGTTTTCTGGTGGAAGGCGCCAGCGTCAGCCGCCGCACCCGTTCAGCGCGTTGTTCACTGCGGTAAGGATCTCGTCAATGGTGATCTGACCGTCGTGGTTTGCATCGCCCGCGAGACAGGTCGAGATATTCGCATTGCCGAGTGCGATGTTTACCATCGTCAGAATTTCATCGACGGTGACTTGGCCATCACCGTTGCAGTCGCCGGCGCAGCTCGGCGTTGGCGTCAAGAGCACGAACACGTACGCTGCCCCTTGCTCGTCGTTGCCGCTGACCGTCTTGGTGTACGCCCCGATCAGCGCCGCGGTGCCGTCGCCGCTCAACGCGGCCTGTGAAAGTAGCTGGGGGGAAACTGCAGTATTGGATGCGATCAGCGCCGTGGTGCCGTCGCCGCTCAACGCGGCAGAACCGCCGAAACCGTCGCCGGCTGCCCCATCGCTGGCCGTCAGCTCCGCCTGCTGCGTCCACGTCGTCCCGCTGCGCACGAACACGTACGCCGCCCCTTGGAGGTCGTTGCCGCTGACCGTCTTGCCGTCCGCCCCGATCAGCGCCGTGTTGCCGTCGCTGCTCAGTGCGGTAGACCAGCCGAACTCGTCGCCGGCTACCCCATCGATGGCCGTCAGCTCCGCCTGCTGCGTCCACGTCGTGCCGCTGCGCACGAACACGTACGCCGCCCCTTGCCCGCCGTTGCCGCCGCCCCACGTCCCGATCAGCGCCGTGTTGCCGTCGCTGCTCAACGCGGCAGACCAGCCGAACGCCTCAACGCTTGTCGCATCGCTGGCCGTCAGCTCCGCCTGCTGCGTCCACGTCGTCCCGCTACGCACGAACACGTACGCCGCCCCTGGGCCGCCCATCAGCGCCGTCTTGCCGTCGCCGCTCAGCGCGGCAGACCAGCCGAACTCCTCGGGGGCTACTCCATCGATGGCCGTCAGCTCCGCCTGCTGCGTCCATGTCGTGCCGCTGCGCACGAACACGTACGCCGCCCCTTGGAGGTCGTTGCCGCTGACCGTCTTGCTGTACGCCCCGATCAGCGCGGTGTTGCCGTCGCTGCTCAGTGCGGTCGAGGCGCCGAAACTGTCGTAGGTTGCCCCATCGCTGGCCGTCAGCTCCGCCTGCTGCGTCCACGTCGTCCCGCTGCGCACGAACACGTACGCCGCCCCTTGTTGGAGGTCGTTGCCGCTGACCGTCTTGCTGTCCGCCCCGACCAGCGCGGTGTTGCCGTCGCTGCTCAGTGCGGTAGAAATGCCGAACTCGTCGCCGGCTGCCCCATCGATGGCCGTCAGCTCCGCCTGCTGCGTCCACGTCGTCCCGCTGCGCACGAACACGTACGCCGCCCCTTGGAGGTCGTTACCGCTGACCGTCTTGCTGCACGCCCCGATCAGCGCCGTGTTGCCGTCGCTGCTCAACGCGGTTTGGTCATAAGACCAGCCGAAATTGTCGTCGGTTGCCCCATCGCTGGCTGTCAGCTCCGCCTGCTGGGAAACAATCAGCGGATCGACGGTGACCGGATAGGCCGCCGCTGCGTCGTCGACGAGCAAGCGCACGCTGGCGCGATCCCCGCCGCCCTTCGCCACCTCCAGGCGGGCTGGCAGCTCCCGCCCGCGAGCATCGGTCACACGTAACTCGCCGTAGGTCAGGACCTGCTCGCCGTGCGTCGCCCGCAACGCGACCCGGCCGGAATCAACCAGCTCCGGCCGCAGACCTGTGACGTCCATCTCCAGTGCGAGCGCCCCACGCTTCCCGGCCGGCCGGGCCGCGATGACAAAGCCCTGCTCCACACCACGGTCTTCATTGACGTACCATTCCAACAGCGCGCCGCGCCGGTAGTCGACGCGGTTGCCCGTGATCGTCGGCGCCGACGCCGCCACCGGCGTGAGCTGGCCGGCGCGCCCGTAGCGCGCCAGCCGCAGGCCCATCGCCCACTGCGACTGTTCCGCTACCACCGACGTCACGCCGACCTCGCCGGCGCCGAAGCGCAGCTCGAGCTGTTGCACCGGATTGTGCGCTGTGGCGCTGGTCGGCTCGTGCGCTCGCACCACGTATTGCGCCGGGTCGACCAGCGCCCGTTCGCGCGCCAAGCGAACAGCACCCTGCAACTCGCGCGGCAGCTCGGCAAACGTCGTGGCCCGTGCGGCGCGCGGCAGGCCCCACGCCGCCAGCGCAGCGAGCAGGCTGATCGTCCACACCCGATTGCGGTTCTTCAATTCCCGGTAGGTCATCGTGGTCCCCTTGGACGGCATCCATTCTTGAACCGTCCTTGCATTCAGGAGAGTGCATTGCTCGGGTGTACCGCCTGCCTGCTCCGCATGAGATTGTCAAGGCAAACATCGACGGCACGCATTTTCAGGCCGGAATGCCGCAATGACACGCGCCACGTCGCCTCCGCAGCCGTGGAACGGGGCCGTGTTACGGTGCACGATGCCATTCCCGGCCGGAATACCACAACGTTAGGCATCACTTCGTCTCTGCAGCGCAGAAACGGCTTCGTGACACGGCGCACTAAGCCATTTCCACTCGGGATGCCCAAAATGTCAGCGCCACTTCGCCTCCGCAACGCCGCGACGGCGTAGTGTCACGCGACACGCCCCGGTTTCAGGGCAGAATGGCTCCATGGGATCTGAGACGCGTTCCTACACCGAAGGTGTTGGGTAACACAGCCCAGGGTTGCCGCCCGACGGCTACCCTGGGCGAACGATGCATTTTCTTCTCTACCTCGAAGGGGTTGCATTCGACTGAAGCGGCAGGACGCAACCCTTTCAGGGTTGGAACTCTACTCGGACCATGAACCCAGGGTAGCTTCGCAACCCTGGGCTGTGCTGCACAACGCCTTCGGCGTAATCTGACGGGGCAGCACCGTTGTGTTAGCGTTCATGGCGATGTTCTGCCTCCGTTGCCGATCTGCTATATGGCGGCACCACGGTAGGATGTGTGAGTCATGCGTGTCTTGTTTCTCGGTGATGTCGTGGGGAAGCCAGGGCGGCGGGCCGTGCGCGCGCTGCTGCCGCGGCTGATCGATCGCGAGCGGCTCGATCTGGTTATCGCGAACTGCGAAAACGCCGCGGGAACCGCCGGCATCGATCCGAAGAGCGCGCATGAGTTGCTGGAAGCAGGCGTGCACGTCCTCACCTCCGGCAATCACGTGTGGCACGACAAAGGTATCGCTGATTTCATCGCCACCGAGCCACGCCTGCTGCGCCCTGCGAATTTTCCGCCGATGGTACCGGGGCACGGGTGGACGGTGTGCGAGGCTGCCGACGGCACACCCGTGGCGGTGGCGAATTTGCTTGGCCGCGTTTTCATGGATAGCGTCGACTGCCCCTTTCGAGTCGTTGAGAGTCTGCTGCCGGAGCTGCAAGCACGGGCCCGCATCATTGTGGTGGACATGCACGGCGAGGCGACCTCGGAGAAGCTTGCCATGGGCTGGTTTCTGATGGGTAAGGTCGCCGCCGTCCTCGGAACGCACACCCACGTACAGACCGCCGACGAGCGGATCCTCGAAGGCACCGCTTACATCACCGACGCCGGGATGTGTGGGCCGAGGGACTCCGTGATCGGCGTGCGCCGTGAGCAGGTGATTCGGAGACTTATCACACGCATGCCGGTGAAGTTCGAGGTGGCCGGCGGGCCGGTGCTGATCCAAGGCGTGGTGATCGACATCGATGCGGCGACCGGGCAGGCACAGAGCATTCGGCGTCTACAAGAGCTGTGTGATATTTGAGAGGAGCGGCGGTATCGTGAAAGGGAGTCCGACGTCGAAGTTGATGGAAGCACCAACCGTACAAGGCGGCCAATCGCTCGAGGAGCAGCTCCAGCTCATCCGGCGCGGGACTGTTGACGTCCTGCCACTGGAAGAGCTGGCAGCCAGGCTGCGCGAAGGCCGCCCCCTGCGCGTCAAGTTCGGCGCCGATCCTTCCGCGCCGGACTTACATCTCGGACACACCGTGGCGCTGACGAAGCTGCGGCAGTTCCAAGACCTGGGACACACGGTGATCTTCCTCATCGGAGACTTCACCGGCATGATCGGCGACCCAACGGGCAAATCGGAGACCCGCAAGCCGCTCACCCGCGACGAAGTGAGAGCCAACGCCGAGACCTATCGGCAGCAGGTGTTCAAAGTCCTCGACTCGGCGCGGACCGAAGTGCGTTTCAACTCCGAGTGGATGGACCGCATGACTGCCGCCGAGATGGTGCGGCTGTGCGCGCACTACACCGTCGCCCGCATGCTGGAGCGGGATGACTTCGCCAAACGCTACGCCGAGCAGCACGCCATCGGGGTTCACGAGTTTCTGTATCCGCTCGTGCAGGGATACGACTCCGTGCCGCTGAAAGCCGATGTCGAGGTGGGTGGCACGGACCAGCGTTTCAACATGCTCGTCGGGCGCGAGATCCAGAAGGCGTACGGCATGGCCCCGCAGGTGGTGCTGACGTTGCCGCTGCTCGAAGGCACCGACGGGGTGCAGAAGATGAGCAAATCGCTGGGCAACGCCATCGGCATCGCCGAGCCACCGGCGGAGATTTTCGGAAAGATCATGTCGATCTCCGATGCCATGATGCTGCGCTACTATGAGTTGCTGACGAGCGAGGAACTCGGGGGGCTGCGGCGGCAGATCGAGTCGGGCGCTCTTCATCCGATGGACGCGAAGAAGCGTCTGGCGCGCGCCATCGTAGAGCGTTTCTACGACCGCGCGGCCGCGCAGCGCGAGTTGGAGAACTTTGAAGTGCGCTTCCAACGGCGCGAGTTGACGGATGACGTGACCGAGTTTGTCTACGTCAACCCGCCGACTCGCGTGTCGTTGCCGCAGCTGCTGACGATGTCGGGGATGACGAAGTCCAACAGCGAGGCGCGCAGAAAGATCGAGGAAGGCGCGGTGCGCGTCGACGGTCAAAGAATCACTGATATGGATTTCGGCGTGGCGCCGGTTGAGACTCCGGAGATCGTGGTGCAGATCGGCCGGCGCAAGGTGCGGCGCATAATTTTTTCTTCGGAAGCGGGGCAGCGTGTTTGAGGGCGCCGGCCGTATGGACGCAAGCACCACCCGCCGTTTCATAGAACAGATCTGGGGTGACAGCATTGTGCCGGCGTTGGAGGCGTACGTTCGCATCCCTAACCAATCGCCGGCATACGATCCGGAGTGGCAGAACAACGGCTACATGGATGCGGCCGTCGAGCTCATCGCAAAATGGATTCGGGCGCAGGGAATTGCTGGACTTGCGCTCAACGTGATGCAAGTCGCGGGACGCACGCCGCTCATTTGCGTCGAGGTGCCCGGCGACGCTTCGGAGACGGTGCTGCTGTACGGCCATCTCGACAAGCAGCCGCCGATGGATGGGTGGCACGAAGGCCTCGGTCCGTGGAAGCCGGTGATCAAGGATGGCCGGCTGTACGGGCGTGGCGCCGCCGACGACGGCTACGCGGCGTTCGCTGCCATCACTGCGATCAACGCCCTGCGGCAACAGGGCCTGCCCCATGCGCGTTGCGTGGTGCTCATCGAGGCCAGTGAGGAGAGTGGCAGCGGCGACTTGTCACACTACGTCGATGTGCTCGCGGACCGGCTCGGACACCCTAGCTTGGTCGTATGCCTGGACTCCGGTTGCGGCGACTACGAACGGCTATGGATGACCTCCTCGTTGCGGGGCCTGCTGAACGGCGCCCTGACGGTGCGGGTGCTGACGAACGGCGTCCACTCCGGCGCCGCCAGCGGCATCGTACCGTCGAGCTTTCGCATTGCGCGCCAACTGCTGAGCCGCTTGGAGGACGAATGCACCGGCGCTATCATCCCGCGCGAGTTCTACGTGGAGGTTCCGCCGGAGCGTGCTCGCCAGATTGCCGAGACCGCCGCGGTGATGGGCAGGGGGGTGCGCTCATCGCTGCCGTTCAGCGGCGTGACGCGCGCGGTCTCCGATGATGTCGAACAGCTCCTCCTCAACGGCACGTGGCGGCCGCAGCTGGAGATCACCGGAGCGGCGGGACTGCCGCCGCTCGACCGGGCGGGTAACGTTTTGCGCCCAGTCACAGCGCTGAAGATCTCGCTGCGCCTGCCGCCGACGTTGGAGGCCAACACCGCCGCCGACGGTGTGCGCGAGCTTCTGCAGCGCGACCCGCCGTACGCCGCTACCGTCGCCTTCGAGTGCGCCGAGCGGGCATCGGGTTGGAACGCGCCCAGTCTCGAGCCGTGGCTGGAGCGCGCGGCGCATCAGGCCTCAGTCGAGTTCTTCGGCAAGCCGCCGTGCTACATGGGCGAAGGCGGGACCATTCCGTTCATGGCCATGCTGGGCGAGAGGTTCCGGCAGGCACAGTTCGTCGTCACCGGCGTCCTCGGCCCACAGTCCAACGCGCACGGCCCCAACGAGTTCCTCGACCTCGCCACCGCCGAGCGTGTCACCGCTTGTGTTGCGCGGGTGTTGCACGAGCATCACCAGGCGAAGTGCCGATAAGACGCTGTGATCTCTAGAAGGTCCAACCGACTGGCGCAAACGGAGGCGGCGGGTGGCAGCACCAGCGCAAAGGCGCAGCGAATCCGGTTGGGTCCCGTCTCGGCCATCATGGTAGTTTCCATCTATCATTGAGTGAGTGCGCGCAAGCCGCCCAGCGCTTGTACACCATCGACGCGCCGACTAATCTGCGGCTCTACGAATTCGGCTATGATGCGGAAGCGAGTGTACGGGCGGCCCATGAAAGCGGCGGTGTTAACCCGCCGGGGCTGGCGTGGGTTGTCGGTTTCATTGATAGGCCAAATTCAAAGATAGGCCAAATTCAAAGTTCGGTGGGTTTGGAGCGGTTGACACAATGATCGAGTAGGACAACGTATTGGGACGTTGTTAATTTGTTAAGTTGGCGATTTTGTGATAGGAGAATGGCATGCCGCGTGGACCGCGTTTGGACATCGAAGGGGGCCTCTATCATGTAATCGCCCGGGGCGTGGAACGCCGGCCGATCTTTCGCGACGACACCGACCGAGAGGGCTTTCTGCGCCGCTTGCAGATGGTGGCGGTGGAAGAGGGGCTGCAGGTCTTCGCCTACGTGTTGCTGGACAATCACGTGCACTTGGTGGTGCGACGCGGTACGATCGCACTGGGGCAGTGCATGCGGCGGCTGCTCACGGGCCACAGCGCCGTGTTTAACCGGCGGCATCGGCGCAGCGGCCACCTGTTTCAGAACCGCTACCATGCCGTGCTCTGCGAGGCGGACAACTACCTGTTGCAATTGGTGCGCTACGTCCACCGTAACCCGGTGCGAGCCGGCGTGGTGTTGGATCCGGCAGCGTACCGCTGGAGCAGTCACGCGGCTTACCTCAGTCGACGGTGCCCGGCGTGGTTGGAGAGGAAGACGGTTTTGGACATGGTTGGGGGACGGGCGGCCTATCGCCACTTCATGCAGGAGGGGGATGGAGAGGGGCGGCGGGCTGATCTGTGTGGGCGGACGGACAGGCATGAAGGCGGGGATGGGCCTCGTGTGTGGCTCGGCGGCCAAATTCTCGGGGATGAGCGCTTTGCGCGGCGCAGCGTGCGGGCCGGGCGGCAGCGGGACCTGGAAGGGGAGCTGGACAGAGGGCGCGCGCAGGATTTGCCACGCTTAGCGAAGGAGGTGGCTAAACAGCACGGGGTCGATCTCCGAGCCCTGCGCGGGCGAGGGCGCAGCCGAGCGGTGAGCGCGGCGCGCCGTGCCTTGACGTGGGCGGCCGTGGGGCGAGGCATCCGCCCGGTCGAACTGAGCCGGTATCTGGGTGTCAGCCGGGCCGCCGTCACTGCCCAGCTCCGAACGCAGCTCGGAGCGCCAACTGATTAACAACTTAACTACGTCCCGCCCGCCGAGACTGATTCCCGGCTGTTTCGGCCGCTCAGATCAGCCGGTGCTCCCGGCACCACTGCTCGACGCGGGCCATGCCGTCGGCCAGCGTCACGCGCGGCTCGTAACCGATGAGGCGCCTTGCCTTCTCGATCGAATAGCCGGCGCGGCGCGCCAGCATCCACATCGTGTTGCGTCCGAGCTCGGAGGGCCGACCGAGCATACGCGTGGCGCCGCCCAGGACGTCCGTGACGACGTTGGCAAGGCCGGTGGAAACGGAGGGGACGTGGCTCTTGCCCAACATACTGGCAAGGTAGCCGAAGTACTGCGCACAGATGGGCTTCTCGGTGCCGGTGAGGTTGAAAACCTGACCCGCACCCGCGGGGCTCTCCGCCGCGCGCGCGATCCCGTCGACGAGGTCGTCGATGTACACCGGCGAGAAGATGCCTTGCCCGCGGGCCGGCAGCAGGAAGCGGCCTGCCTTCAGTATTTCCAACGGCAGCACGACCCACGGCCGCGAGGCGGGCCCATAGACGTCCCCGGGGCGGACGATCGTGCACTCGATCTCGCCGCTCGTGTGCGCCATCAGGACCGTGTGTTCGCTCGCGATCTTGCTGTCGACGTAGGGATGCCCGATGGGGCGCAGGGGCACCTTCTCGTCCACGTCCGTCTCGTGTTCGAATCCGAAGACACCGACGCTCGAGATGTGGACGAAGCGGCGGACTCCGGCGGCCACGGCCACATCCAGGGCGCGGCGTGTGCCCAGCACGTTGGCGCGCCAGGAATCCATCATCGACGACGTATTCGAAAGGAGCGCAGCGGTGTGGATCAGCAGGTCGCAGCCGTTCACCGCACTTTGCCACGAAGCGGGCTCGATCAAGTCGCCCGCGACGACGTTCCAGTTCTGGTCGGCCCGGAAATCCATGCCGCAGACCTCCACGCCCCGTTCCCGGTACAGGCGCATGAGCGCCCGGCCGATGAACCCGTTGCCGCCCGTGACGAACACCTTACGAAACATACCTTGACTCCCCTTCTGATCGCGGTCCTGGCTCGCGATCGCGGTAAAAGGAACAAGTAGCGACGATGCTGTCCACAGTAGGGTGCGCGCGCCTTATTCGATGCCGTAGCGCTTGCGTTTGCGCCACAGCGTAGTGGGGTTGATGCCGAGACGCGCGGCCGCTTCCTCCAGGGTCTCCGCGTCGGCCAGAACCTGCTCGATGTGGTGGCGCTCCAGCTCTTCGAGGGAACACGCGGTCGCCGGCGCAGGCGCGACGGCGGCAGGCGCGGGGGCGACAAGGCGGTCGGGAAGATCGTCAGCCCGAATCACATCGCCGCGCGCGAGAACAACGGCGCGCTCGAGTGTATTAACCAACTCACGCACGTTTCCCGGCCAGCGGTACGACAGCAACGCCTGCCGTGCGTCCTCTGCGAGCTGCACCGGGCCGCGCTGATGGCGGACACACAGGTTTGTGAGGATGTGA
This sequence comes from Binatia bacterium, assembly GCA_050015455.1. GTDB lineage: Bacteria > Desulfobacterota > Binatia > HRBIN30 > HRBIN30 > JAGDMS01. The sequence goes on along the minus strand of JBEKBJ010000021.1, from coordinate 8,888 downwards.
TCGGTCAACGCGGGCAGATCTTCCGTCCGCTCCCGCAACGGCGGAATCCGGATGCCGATGACGTTCAGCCGAAAGAAGAGATCCTCGCGGAACCGCCCGGCGTGCGCGTCGGCCTCGAGATCACGGTTGGTTGCGGCGATGATGCGCGCATCGACGGCGATGGTCTCACTGCCGCCCACCCGTTCGAAACGGTGCTCTTCGAGAAAACGCAGGAGCTTGACCTGCAGCTCTGCCGGTAATTCTCCCACCTCGTCGAGAAAGACCGTCCCACCTTCCGCCGCTTCGAGCCGTCCCGGCTTGTCCTTCCAGGCGCCGGTGAAGGCACCTTTCACGTGGCCGAACAGCTCGCTTTCCAACAGCTGCTCGGCCAGCGTGGTGCAGGCAATGGTGATGAACGGTCCGTGCGCGCGCCGGCTCCACGAGTGCATGGCGCGCGCGAGCACGTTCTTGCCGGTACCGCTTTCGCCCGTGAGTAAGACCGTCACGTCAGTTTCCGCCGCTCGCCGCGCCGGCGCCAGCGCGCGTTGCATGTTGGGGCTCGCCGATTCCAACAACACCGGTTCGTGCAGCGCGCGCCGCAGCGTTTCGTTTTCGCGCCGCAGCGTTTGCACCTCGAGAACGCGCGCCAGCAGCAGCCCGACCTGATCGAGCGAGAAGGGTTTCACCAGGTAGTCGTAGGCGCCGGCGCGCATGGCCTCGACCGCTTCGGGCACCGTGGCGTACGCGGTCATGAGCACCACGACGGCATCCGGGCGCCGCCGGCGAATCTCACGCAGCAACGCCAGGCCGTCCATGCCGGCCATGCGGACGTCCGACAGCACCACGTCGAAATCACGCTGCGCCAACGCCCGCAGCGCCAGCGCAGCATCCTCAGCGGTGTCCACGCCGTGGCCCAGGCTCCCGACGTAGGTCGCCAAATGCGTGCGGATGTTTTTCTCGTCATCGACGATCAGAATGTCGGCCATGTCAACCTCGCGGTAGATCGAGCGTGAAGCGGCTGCCCCGTCCGACCTCGCTCTCCAACTGGATGCGGCCGCCGTGCGCTTGCACGATGTCGCGCACGATGGCGAGGCCGAGCCCGGCCGCGCCGAATTCGCCGCCATCGACCGCCTGCACAAAACGCTCGAAGATGCGCTCGCGCTGTTCGGCCGGGATGCCCGGCCCCGTATCGCTGACGGCCACGAGGATACTGCCGTCGCGCCTGCTGGCTCCGATCTCGACGCGGCCCCCGGTAGGCGTGTAGCGCAAAGCATTGGCCAGCAGATTAGACAGCGCCCACATCAGCTTGATCTCATCACCGGTGATCGTCAGGTCCTCCGCCGGGAGAACAGTGTTGAGGGCGATGCCTTTCTCATCCGCCTGCACAGTAAATATCTTGACTACACGCGGAATGATATGTTTGAGGTCAACCTGGCGCCGCTCCAAGGCGATGTTGGTGGCGCGCGAGCGCGATAGGTCGAGCAGCCGCTGGGCGACCTCTCGCAGGCGTTCGACATCCTCCTGCGCCGTATCGAGCAGGTTGCGCTGTCCCGGGTCGAGATTTCTCCCGTCGCGGCGGAGGAGATCCAGCGCCATCCCGAGCGAGGTGATCGGCGTGCGCAGTTCGTGGGAGAGGGTGGCCATCAGGGCCTCGCGGCGCGCCTCCTGGTCGCGCACATAGGTGACGTCCTGCAGGGCGAGGATCAGGCCCGCGTGCGAGCCGTCGCGGGCACGGTACGGCGTCGGCCGCAGCACGTAGTAGTGGTCGCGTCCGCGCAAGAACAGCGCGATCTCCATCCGTTCGCCTTCGCGCTCGGGATGGGCGAGGAAGTCGCGGACGGCGGCGCGCAGCCGCAGATAGTGTGGATGGTTTGTGCCTAAGTCCTCGAAGCGCCGGCCGAGGACGTTGTCATGTTCGAGTTCGAGAATGGCGCAGGCGACCTCGTTGATGTGGACGACCACGCCCGCGGGGTCGAGGACAATGAGGCCATCCTCGATCGCTTCGATCACCGCCTCGGTTTTGGCTTTCTCCTCGAGCACGATGTCGACCCGGGTGCGCTCAATCGCGATCGCCGCCTGCCGTGCCAACGCTTCCAGCAGTTGCCGTTGATCGAGCGGCAGTACGCCGTCGGGCGTTGCCGTCTGCAGCGCTAGCACGCCAACGGCACCACGCGCGGTGTTGAGTGGCATGTGCAGCCATTCGCCACCGGGCAGCGTTGCGGTGCCGCGACCGGCTGCCTGGTTGTGTTCCCACACCCATGTTGCCGCCGCCCGCCCGGCCTCATTCAGCTCGCTCCCCGGCGGGTGCGCGGCGCGTGGCGCCAGGCGCCCACCGTCCGGCAGCAGCACGATCACCTTGGCGAGGAATTGCTCGGCAACATGTCGCACGATGATCGGCAGCAAGTCGTCGATACCGACGGCACCGGCGAGTTGCCGGCTGAAAGCGTAGAGCGCCGCCGTGCGTTCCTCGCGGCGGCGTGCGGTCTCGGCCTGATCGCGAATGCGCGCGGTGAGGTTGCTGGTCAAAACGGCGACCACGAGGAATACAAACAGCGAGAGCAAGTCCTGAGGTTTGGTCACTGTGAAGGTGTAGACCGGCTGCACGAAGAAGAAATCGTAGACCAGCAAGCTCATGAAGGCAGCCGTAATCGACGGCCCCAGGCCGCCGATGATGGCGGCGAAGAGTACGCCGGTCAGAAAGACCAGGGCGGGATCAGGCAGCAAGAGCCAGAGCTGGAGCAGCTTGGCGATGACCCCGGCCGCCAGCACGAGCGCCAGGCCGGAGAAGTACCGGTTCAGCCGGAAGGGGCGTCGCCGCTTGAGATGCTCCCCGAAACGCCTGGCAGGTCGGTCCTCTTGCGCGGAGATGATGCGGACGTCGATGTTGCCGCTGTGGCGCACGACGTCGTTCACGGGCGAGCGCCGCCAGAGTTCTTCCCAACGGGAGCGCAGCGGCTTACCGAGGATGAGTTCGGTCACATTACGCCGCTCGGCGTAACGGACCAGCTCCTCTGCAATGCGCTCTCCGGGAATGATGACGGCCTCGCCGCCGAGCTGTTCGGCCAGACGCAGCAGTCGGGTGGTTCGCGCGCGTTCCGTCTCTGGTTGACGGTGGAAGGCGGCGGTCTCGACGAAGACCGCGAGCCACTCGGCATGACGGCTATCCGCCATGCGGCACGCCGTGCGGATGAGGCGTTCTGACACGGTGCCGCCGCTGACGCCCACCATGAGGCGCTCGGCCACCGGCCACACGCCCGGGATGGCGCGCGCCTGCATGTACGTGCGCATCTGGTCGTCGACACGCTCGGCGGTGTGGCGCAGGGCCAGCTCACGCAGGGCAGTCAGGTTCCCGACTCGGAAGTAGTTGCGGATGGCGCGCTCGGCTGCCGCCGGCATGTAGACCTTGCCCTCCTGTAGCCGCTGCAGGAGATCCTCCGGGGATACGTCGATCAGCTTCAGTTCATCGGCGCGCTCGAAGAAGGCGTCGGGAACGGTCTCACGCACGTGGACGCCGGTGATCTGCGCCACGACATCGTTCAGGCTTTCGAGGTGCTGGATGTTGACGGTGGTGTAAACGTCGATGCCCGCCTGCAGCAGTTCCTCGACATCGGAATAGCGCTTCGGATGCCGGCTGCCCGGGGCGTTGCTGTGCGCCAGCTCGTCGACGAGCACGATGTGCGGCCGGCGCGCGAGGATGGCGTCGAGATCCATCTCTTCCAGCGCGGTGCCGCGGTATTCGGTGCGGCGGCGGGGGATGATTTCCAAGCCGCGCAGCAAAGCCTCGGTCTCTGCCCGGCCGTGGGTCTCGATGACGCCGACCACCACGTCAACGCCCTCGCGCAGACGCTCGTGCGCTGCCTCCAGCATCGCGTAGGTCTTGCCGACGCCGGGCGCCGCGCCCACGAAAATCTTGAGCCGGCTGCGGCCCTCCTTGGCTGCCGTTGCGAGCAGCGCTTCGGGTGAGGGCCGGCGTTCCTCTTCCATCTGTGTGCTCACTGCGTCTGGACGCAGTTTCTCACCGATGGACCAAAGCGTCCAGCGCCAGGTTTAGGCGCAAGACATTCACCCGCGGCTCTCCAAGGATGCCGTACTGGCGAGGCTCCGTGTAGCGACGGACGAGCGCTTGCACTCGGTCCTCGGGCAGCCCGCGCGCCCGCGCCACCCGCGCGACCTGAAACTCGGCAGCGGCGGGCGTGATATGCGGGTCGAGCCCGCTGCCCGAGGCGGTGACCAGATCGACCGGGATCTGCGAATGCCCGTCCTGCTCGCGGAGCTGCTCTGCCGTGGCCTTCACGCGGTCGATCAACCGCCGGTCGATCGGTCCGAAATTCGATCCACCCGAAGACATCGGATCGTATCCCTTGTCCCCAGCGGCCGACGGCCTCGGGTGGAAGTATCCCGCGCCGGCGAAGTTCTGCGCGATGAGTTCGGAACCGATCACGGTCCCGTTGCGAACGACCAAGCTGCCGCCGGCCTGGTAGGGGAAAAGCAGGGCGGCGACCCCGGTCACCACCAAGGGATAGATGAGCCCGGTCACAATGGTGAGAACCAGCGTCATGAGCACTGCAGGTCGGAGTTCGGACGACATACGAGTCACCTCCGCGGGTCGGTCACGCCCAGCGCAATAACCTGACGAGAACATCTATCATCTTGATGCCGATGAACGGGACAACGAGGCCGCCGAGGCCGTAGACGAACAGGTTGCGGCGCAGGATCGCGGCGGCCCCCAGCGGCCGATACTTCACCCCGCGCAACGCCAGTGGGATGAGCGCGATGATGATCAAGGCGTTGAAGATGATGGCCGACAAGATGGCGCTCTGTGGCGTGGCCAGTCGCATCACGTTGAGCACGTCCAGCTCTGGGTAGGTGGCCGCGAACATCGCCGGAATGATAGCGAAGTACTTGGCAACGTCATTGGCGATGCTGAACGTGGTGAGGGAGCCGCGCGTGATGAGCAGCTGCTTGCCGATCTCGACGATCTCGAGCAACTTGGTCGGGTTGGAATCGAGATCGACCATGTTGCCGGCTTCCTTGGCCGCCGACGTGCCGGTGTTCATGGCGACGCCCACATCCGCTTGCGCCAGCGCCGGCGCGTCGTTGGTGCCGTCGCCACACATCGCCACCAGCTTGCCCTTCGCCTGCTCTTCACGGATGAGCGCCAGCTTGTTCTCGGGCGTTGCCTGCGCCAGGAAGTCGTCGACGCCGGCCTCGGCCGCGATCGCCGCGGCGGTCACCGGGTTGTCGCCGGTGATCATCACGGTGCGGATGCCCATGCTGCGCAGCTCGGCGAAGCGCTCGCGGATGTTACCCTTGATGACGTCTTTCAAATGGATGACGCCGAGGACGCGCTCGTTCTTTGCCACAGCGAGCGGCGTCCCCCCGGACTTGCCGATGTGCTCGGCGATCGCTGCCAACTCGGGCGGCGGCTCGACATGCCTGCCGTTCTTGGAGGCTGTGAAGTTTAGAATGGAATCAACGGCGCCTTTCCGGATCTGAATGCCGTTGAGATCTACACCGCTCATTCGGGTCTGCGCCGCAAACGGAATGAAATGGCCGCCGAGGTCCGCCACCCCGCGGGCGCGTAGCCCGTAGCGCTCTTTGGCGAGCACCACGATCGAGCGCCCTTCCGGCGTCTCGTCACTCAGTGAGGCGAGCTGGGCAGCGTCAGCCAACTCGTGCTCGCTGACGCCGCTGACCGGGACAAACTCGGTGGCCATGCGGTTGCCGAGCGTGATGGTACCCGTCTTGTCGAGCAACAGCGTATCAACGTCGCCCGCCGCCTCGACGGCGCGGCCGGACATCGCCAGCACGTTGTACTTGACGAGGCGGTCCATCCCAGCGATGCCGATGGCCGAAAGCAACCCGCCGATTGTCGTCGGGATCAGAGTCACTAAGAGTGCAATCAGGATAGTGAGCGAGATCGTCGTGCCGGCGTAGCTGGCGAACATCTCGATCGTGGCGGTCGCCAGGAGGAAGATGATGGTCATGCCGATCAGCAAGATAGTGAGGGCGATTTCGTTTGGCGTTTTGCGCCGGCGCGCGCCCTCGACCAGCGCGATCATGCGGTCGAGGAAGGTTTCCCCGGGGTTCGAGGTGATCTGGACCTTGATCCAATCGGAGAGGACGCGCGTGCCGCCGGTGACCGCGCTGCGGTCGCCGCCGCTCTCACGGATGACCGGCGCCGACTCGCCGGTGATCGCCGACTCGTCCACCGAGGCGATCCCTTCGATCACATCACCGTCCCCAGGGATAATATCACCGATGTCCACGATGACGAGGTCACCGCGCCGCAGACTCGTCGCCGGGACGAGCTCGTAGTCCGATCGCCTCCCATCGCGCAAGCGTTTGGCCATGGTCTCTGTTTTGGTGCGACGCAGCGTATCGGCTTGCGCCTTGCCGCGCCCCTCGGCGACGGCTTCGGCGAAGTTCGCGAACAGCACCGTGAACCACAGCCATGCCGCGATCTGCCCGACGAAGACGGGTTGGGCGTTCGGCCCAGCGGCTACGAGATCGCGCACAAACAGGATCGTGGTAACCGCCGCCACCACTTCGACGACGAACATGACCGGATTCCGCAACAGCGTCCGCGGATCGAGCTTGTAGAAGGAGTCGATCATCGCCCGTTGGACGATGGCGCGATCGAACAGCGACGGCTTGGTGGCTTTGGCCATGGTGAGTTTCTCAGAGGGTCTTGCCCGCGACCATGAACAGGTGATCGACGATGGGGCCAAGTGACAGTGCCGGGAAGAAGGTCAGACCGCCGACGATCAGGATCACGCCGACGAGCAGGAAGACGAACAGCGTGCCGTGCGTCGGGAAGGTGCCGGCGGATGGCGGCACTATCTTCTTGGTCACGAGCGAGCCGGCGATGGCCATGATCGGTATGATCATAAGGAAGCGGCCGATCAGCATGGCGAACCCGAGTGTCAGATTGTAGTAGAAGGTATTGCCGCTGAGCCCGGCAAAGGCGCTGCCGTTGTTTCCAGTGCCGGAGGCGTAGGCGTACAAGATTTCACTGAAGCCGTGCGGTCCCTTGGCGAGCGGACCGGCGAGACCCGCCGGAAGCAGGCTGGCGAGGGCCGAGAAGCCGAGGATGCTTGCTGCGAGAATAAGGATCGCAAGCATCGACATCTGCACCTCCTTGGCCTCGATTTTCTTTCCGAGATACTCCGGCGTGCGACCAACCATCAGGCCGGCGATGAACACGGCGAGGATGGCGAAGACGAGGATGCCGTAAAGTCCGGCGCCCACACCACCCACGATCACCTCACCGAGCATGATGTTGACCATAGGCACGAGGCCGCCGAGCGGCGTGAAGCTGTCGTGCATGCCGTTCACCGCTCCGCACGAGGCGTCGGTCGTGACGGTGGCAAAGAGGGCGGTGTTGGCGATCCCGAACCGGACCTCCTTGCCCTCCATGTTGCCGCCCGCCTGCTCGGGCGTAGCCGCCATGTCGACGCCGAGCGGGCGCAGCAAAGGATTGCCGCGTGCCTCGTTCCAGTAGATCCCCGCGACTCCAAGCCAGCAGAGGATCGCCATGGCCCCGAGAATCGCCCAGCCCTGGCGCTGGTCGCGCACCATGCGGCCGAAGGTGTAGGTCAACGGCGCGCCGATGGTGAAAATGGCGAACATCGCGAAGAAGTTGCTCAACGGCGTCGGGTTCTCATACGGATGTGATGAGTTGGCGTTGAAGAAGCCGCCACCGTTGGTGCCTAGCTGCTTGATGGCTTCCTGCGACGCCACCGGTCCCTGCGGGATGGCCTGCTCGGCGCCTTCGACCGTGGTCGCGTGCACGTAGGGGTGGAGGTTCTGCGGCACACCCTGCCAGACAAAGATCAGCGCCAAGACGAGTGACAGCGGCAGCAGGATACGCAGGGTGCAGCGCACCAGGTCGGCCCAGAAGTTGCCGATGGTCTCTGCGGAATGGCGCGCGAAGCCCCGCGCCAGCGCCATGGCCAGCGCAATGCCGGTGGCCGCCGACACGAAGTTGTGGAAGGTGAGGCCGGCCATCTGCGCCAGATAGCTGAGGGTGGTCTCCCCGCTGTAGTTCTGCCAATTGGTGTTGGTGGTGAAGCTCACGGCCGTGTTCCACGCCAGGTCAGGCGGCACAGCGGCAAAGCCCTGCGGGTTGAGCGGCAGCATGCCTTGGAGCCGTTGCAGGAAGTAGAGCAAGAAGAGGCCCGCGAAGTTGAAGAGCAGCATCGCCACCGTATATGTCGTCCAGTGTTGTTCTTCGGTGGGATCGACGCCGCAGGCGCGATAGATCAGACGCTCGATGGGGCGAAACACCGGGTCGAAAAACGTCGGCTGACCCTCCATCACGGAGTAGAAGTACGCTCCGAGCGGCCGCACCAGTAGAAGTAAGAGCCCGAAGAAGAGAAGAATTTGCACGATACCGTTCGCGGTCATTGTGGCCAGCCGGTCAGAAGTGGTCCGGACGCAGCAGCGTGTAGACGAGGTAGATCAGGAGCCCAACGGCCACGAACCCGCCCAAGACGTAATCGAACGTCATCGTCACAGCCTCTCGCAACCGAAGACGTAGAGAATCGATACCGCTGCAAAGAGCACAGTCAGGATCACAAACAGTATGTCGTACATTTCCCCGGTTTCCTTTTCGTAGGCGTCAACCAGCGATCACCGCGAAACGCAGCCTTCATACCAGTCCTGACGGTATTGACCCGTCTACAGTTCACGGGCTTCCTCATGTGGCTCTTGCGAAATGCAGCATGCAGCAGTGCGTTTTGCAGCAATGGCGGGAAGGCGTCAGTCTGATTTTGGGCCGCACCATACGTGGACTTTCGCACTTTCTGACAGGGCCTGTCTAGGTGCCGGGGGGCGTAGGGATCAAGGCTATGTTGCGTAGGCGAGCGCGTCGATGAAAGGGGCGAGGAATTTCGGTGAGAGCGGTT
>JBEKBJ010000020.1:0-53874 GCA_050015455.1 Binatia bacterium | reverse complement strand
GGGCGCTCGCTGCGCGGGCTCGTTCGCGGGCGTCATGGATTGTGGCGCCTACTTACGCCTCTGCAAGAGCTGTTCGCATCGCCACGGCGCTCGGAGCAGGCGTCGTACAGCGAACTGTTCCCCCTCAACGCAGACACGCCCGAGGAACCCGATCATCACCGCCGCGCGGTGATTGTGGGTGATCGCAAGCTCATCGTGCATGCGGACGGAAAGGAGGAGAGCTTCGATCTTGCGACCAACCCACACGAATCTCCCGCGGCTCCACTCGCCGAATCCGAAGCCTCCGCGCTGCGTGCGGCGGCGGACAGGTTCTCGACGCGGCTGGCGCACAAGCGTGCGCCGGAGCAGACGCGGCCGCTGGACGCCGAGACGCGCGAACGCATGCGTGCCCTCGGTTATCTCAACCCGCATTTCCCAGATGAGCGTGTGCGTCGATGACGGCAACGATGGATTCAGCTATGAGACTTAGGGAGCTGGTGGTGGTGAGGCAGGTGGCGGATGCGGGACGCGACGGGTGAAGCGAGGAGCGTCGGGCTGCGAGTTGCATTCGACCGTCGATTGAAACTGGAGTTCCACGGCTCCACGGTCACCTCCGACGCCGGGCTGCTTGCCTTCTGGGAACTCGACGATGCCGTCGGCTTGACGTAGATGGCCGGAGAAGCCCTGACCGACACCCGTACCGGAAAGAACGGTCGCCACAGCCTGATCGCCCAGTTGCGCCAGTCGGTGTTCGGCCGCCTCGCGGGCTACCAGGACGTGAACGATGCCGACCAGCTCGGCTGCGATCCGGCGATGCGCTGGGTAGTGGGTGGTAGGGCCGTGATGGCTCAGGCCGCATCCACGGGTCGCCCGCCCGGGCACGTCAGGTTCCAAGGCAGCTGGTGCGCCGTCCATCTGCGAAATATCGGTTTAGTCGGCTGTTAGCCCAGGGAAAGAATATGTCCTTTGTGAATCCCTCGCAGTTCTTCAGCCGGCACCTGCGCCCTGAACTACTGCATCGGCTTGTTCACGTATGCTTGTTCTTTGCGTGCGTCTTCCTTTTGGTGGGCTTCCTCCACTGGCGGCAGACGGGAGGCATGACACCACAGTCAAGAACCAACCTTGTCGCCGCCGAAAAGCCCACCCTAATGAGAGCCGTGGCTGAGTACCCTACATTCCGGCCACCAGTGTATCCGGCTTCCCTATGGGTCTTCTCGGCCGTCGGCTTGCCCATCCGGCTGTTCAACCTACTGTGTTTCTACGGGGTCCTGGGCACGGTCTGGGTTTTCGTACGCAGCTACTATCCTCGACTTGCGCCATCCGTCCCTGTTCTCTTTGTTGCGCTCGTCCATGCCAACTACCCCAACCTGCATCAACAGACAGCCGAGGCCCTATTCCTCTTGGTAGCAGTCATGTCGCTCCTTCTGCTCGGCTGGAGCAAGGACCACCCTTCTTCGCTTTTGGCGGGGGGCCTTGGCACGCTAACCGCCGCTGCGGCGCTCACACGGTTCTTCGCCCTCTTCTGGATTGTACCCATTGCTTTGGTGCATCTCACGGCCCTGAGTGCGGCCCGTTCTTGGCGAAAGAGGACTGTTCACGTACTTGCTTACATCACGCCCATCGGCCTGTTTGTCCTCCCGTGGCTTCTGTACTTGCACAGACGCACCGGGTCGTTCTCCGGCATGGACCGCTCTGCCCCCCGCTGGTTTCCTCCCGAAATCGCCTATTGGAGCAGCCCGACCGGCCTCGGCACTAATGTGAAATTCGTGCTTAAGACCACATTCATCGATTTCTTCTCACCAAATCGTACCGCGGACCACCGGGCAGTTAGCGCCTACGGCATCACGACATCAGAAACCATCGTTCTCTTCGCCGTCCTCGGGTTGGCGGCCCTTGCCATCGTTTGGCTTTTTCAGGTTTTCCGCAAGCTGCCCCGCTCGTCACGCATCGCTCTCGCGACCAATCTTCTTACAGCCCCCCAATCCTTGCCAGTCCATTTTGCAGGGATCTACGTCGTCGCCATAATTGCTGCGTGGACAGCATCCAACAACGATCCGATATACACTAGGTTCATGTTCCCATCGTACACCTTCCTCGTCCTGACTGCATGTGGTGTCTACGCCTGGCTGCAAGATCGAGTGACCACTGTATGGGGACTCCTCCCCTTCTACCTTCTTGGATCACTGTTCGTAGGGACCAATCTATTGAATATCAAATCCGGGCTAACAATCTCCTGGAGCATATTCCAGTGAGGCCGACCACGGCCTCAGATGAGTACTCGCAGCTATAATCGCGCCGGTCAGCGGGATCAAAGCCGGACAGTACCAGGCGACGGGGGTCGCAGGCGAATCGCTCAGGTCTTCCCATAGCCGTTTCAGGGCGTTGTTCTCCGCTGTGACAATCTCATCGACCGTGATCTGGCCATCGTGGTTGGCATCGCCCGCGTCGCACGCAGTGACCGGAGTGCTGCCGAGCGCAATGTTCACCATCATGAGGATCTCGTCTCAAGCAAGCGGCAACGACAGGTGAGCGGTGCGGCAACTGGGCGGGTCTTCGAGTGATTCAAGCTCGCAGTCGGTTCTCGCACGGGTGTACGTCAAATCTGGACGCGCACCCCTATTCGGGCCGCCTGATGCGTGAATATTCGCCTTCAGCAAGCTTGTGGTGCTGCGCCGTGGTGAGTATTCTTGCGCTACTCCGGTGTCAGCGGTCGGGGAGAGCCAGGAATGAGTGAGGCGCGCCGAGTTCGTCAGGCATCACGCCTGGCGGTGTGTCTCTTCCTCGCCGTAGGCCTGGCTGAGGGGACTGCGCGTGTCGCCAAGTTTGAGACTGGATACTTCGAAGTACCAACCCGGGCGAACTGCCTGCAACGAAGTCGGGTACTGGGAATGGAGTTCGCGCGGAACTGCAAGGGAGGGGTATCATACACCGATTTTCAGACCAACGAAGTCGGGCTCCGGGATTCCGGCATTCGCGATGACGGCTCTGTTCGGATCTTGGCCCTGGGTGACTCCTGCACTTGGGGATGGGCGGTGGCGCAGAGCGAAACGTACCCGAGCGTTCTGCAGGCGCTTCTGAATGGCAGACCGGGAAGCACGAGGTACCGGGTCATCAACGCGGGGCGGCCTGGGTATGGCAGCTATCAGGGATTGGTCTATCTACGTGAATTTGGACTGTCCTTCGATCCGGCGATCGTGATCATCGGCTTTGGCTTCAACGACGCTTACCGTCCAGGCGACATCGAACGGGAGATTGAATGGCAGCGTCGGTGGCTAGCGGTGCTCGAAGTGGACGACTTCTTTATGAGTTACTCGCGCTTTTGGCGCTGGCTGCGTTGGCAGACAGTCCCCGCGAATCCTCACCTCAACTCACGGCCGGTGGGCTCGCCCGACAAATACAAAGAGAACATGGAGCGCATCGTTGAGCTCGTGCGCGAGCGTGGCGGCAAGCCGCTCCTGTTGAGTTTCTGGGACCCCCTCGTAACCGAGACGCTGCCCTATCGAGATGTAATTTCAGAACTCGGCGCCGGGCTGGCGGTCCCCATCGTTGTTTATTCCGGGCCCCGCATGGATATCGTCCATCCAACGAGGGAAGGCTACATTAGCCTTGCCACTGATCTCGTTCGCGTGTTGGAAGTTAAAGGTTTGCTCTGATCTGCGGGGACTGGATCTGCGGTTGCCCTTCAATGACGGCGGCGGGCGACCGCGGGCGCCGCCGCGGCAGCCATTTCCACCAACGCTGGTAGCGTTGGTCGCCCTTGGTGACGAGGAAAAACACCGGCGACCGCCGCGGCAGGAACAGGTCGATCAGCGACGGATATCGCCGGAAGATGCGCATCTCTCCGATCTTCCTGACTACGCGTCGCGGCAGGCGGGTCCGGGTGAGCAGATACAGCTTGTGATAGTACGTGTAGTCCTGGTCGCTCAACGTCAGCGAGCGATTGGCGGCCTCGACCTGTTGCGTGTAGCCGTACCCGGGGAACAAGGTCATGTTTCCGAAACACACGGACTTCATCCGCCGCGGGAAGTCACAGAGAAACTCGAAGGCCTCACGACAGTTTTTTTCGGTCTCAAACTGAACGCGCGTGATCAGATCGAAGAAGCCCTCCAGCCCACAGTCGACGACGACCTGCGCCGCCTCGATCGCCTTCTGCCGGGCGACGGGTCGGTGAAGATTCTCCTTCAGGATATCCTCGCTGCCGGATTGGACACCCATGGTCACCGACGCCAACCCCGCATCCTTCAGCAACAGCAGGTCCTCCTTGTGTGTCGTCGTCGGGTACGTGTAACACCAGAACGGCAGCCCCACCTCCTGTTTGTACCGCGGCGCGAATTCGCGCAGCCACTGCGGGTGCGTGGTGAAGACGTCGTCGTAGAACATCACCTGTTTGATGGGCAGCTTCCGTTTGGCATCGACCAACTCGGCAATGACATTATCGACGGACCGCCGGCGCAAGCTCCCTTTCTTGCCGAACATGTCTTGGTAGACGCTCTCGATGCAGAACGAGCAGGAGAATGGGCACCCGCGCGTCGTCATGATGACGTATTCCATCCCGAGATTGGGCGGGTACACGTTGTATCGGATAGCGTCCTCGTTGATGTGGACGGTGCGTGAGGGCTCGAAGTCGGGCGCGGCGATCTGATCGAGATCGATGAGCGGCCCACCGGCGTTGCGAACCGTCTGGCCGTCGCGCTTCGTCCAGATGCTCTCCACTGAGGTGAGGTCCTCCCCGCGGTCGATCCGGTCAGCCAGCTCGACGATCGTCCTCTCCCCCTCGCCGACGCACACCATGTCCGCCCATTGCAGGCAGCGCTCCGGTTCAAGCGTGGGGCCGGAACCGCCCCAAATGACCGGGGCCTCGAGTGCGCCCCGGAGTCTAGCCGTGACCTCTGCGGCCGCCTTCAGCGGCTGCGATGTCAGGCTGAACCCGATGAGATCCGGTTTGAAGTCTCGCAGCCTGCCGATCAGCAGGTCGTATTCGCGCGCCGAAAACGGCTTGTAGCAGTTCCAGACGTACTCCTTGGCGCGTGCGATGACGTTCACGCCCGGGTAGTCGACCATCTCGTACCGATGTGCCGACTCTTTCGGCACGACGACAAAATCCTTGAAGTAAATGATCAATGAACAATGCCCGGCGCGCTGCAACTCGCCTGACAGCTGAGAGACACCGAGGTTCAAACCGGTGAAGAGCTTGATCAATGCTACACGTGCCATTCGGAACCTATCAAGCCGCCGGCAGCCTCAGCCCACGACAGGTGCCCGCCGATAGGCCGTCCCTAGCGCCACCCCGAACCCGGCAAGCCCCGGGCAATCGTTGCGCCAACTGAAACCCAAGATATTCCACGATCTCATGAGTCTCACGGAATTGTCAAGGAGGGAATGGGCCGATGATGGTGACCGTCATGGTCACGAGCCCCGGCGCGACGGCTCCCACAGTGCGCGCGCCAACGCCCAGTCATGACGGTCGATGCCACCGATCAACGCCAGAACGGTTACGTAAATCGGGGCCACGGCAATGACGCGCATCCCCTGGTGCAACAGGCTTACGGCAGCGGCCGTCACGGAGATCGCAGCAATTGGGCGTATGGCCTCCTCCCAGCACACTGCCATCATGCTGGCTGTCTGGGATATCACGCAGAACAGGCCGAAGGCGGCGGCGCTGCTGACAAAGTTCGCCGCGGCCGCACCCGTGGCTCCCCAGCGAGGAATCCACAGGAGATTGCACGCGATGTTGATCGCGAGGGACGCTAAGCTGACTACCCCGAGCACGCGCTGCTGTTTGCGCACCATCATCAATCCCAGGTACACCGCAGCTGTGTACGCAAAGAACATCCACCAGGAAAGGATCGTCAGTGCTCCGGCGGCAGGCGCGTAGCCGGAGCCGAACAGCAGGCGAATGACGAGGTCACGATCGAGCGTGATCACCAGTGCAAGCGGCAGGACCATCAACACCACGCAGCGCACCGTGAGTTCATACACCCGGCGAAAGCGCGCTGGAGCCGAAAACTCCGTCGCCGCCAGCAAGGGGAACACGGTGACCATAATCGACTCCGGAATGAGACTTAACGCTTCCACAATCTTTACGGCGACACTGTACCGCGCCAACTCCTCCGCACCGCTCAGCCAGAACAGCAAGAGCTGATCGACACGCAGCGCCACTACGAAAATGAGTAGAACCAGGCCCAGTTCCCAGGATTCCCGCCAGAGATAACGCACCAACTTCAGATTCACGCGCCACACGACCCGCATCTTCGGGAGGGTAGCCCACAGAATCAGTGCCGCCGTCATCCCTACGGTCGCCAGCGCGGCGGCGAAGATCGGAAGCAGACCGCCACCAGCCCTGAGAATCAATGCCACGAGCACGAGCTGCGTAACGCTCGCCGGCAGGGTCAGCAAGTAAACATAGTGCATCTCGAAGCGCGACTGCAGGAAGCTTCGCGCCAGAATCTCTATCGACAGCGGCATCGCCGCGGCGGCTAGCAAAATGCACCACCAGGTAAGGGCCGGGAGGCGCAGGAACGACGCAATGATCGTGGCCAGCACCGCCGCCAGCACCGCAAGAGTGCCGCGCATCAGGAAGCCCGTGCCCAGCAATTCGCCGGCACGCTCCGGTGTACGGGCAAGTTCGCGCGACATCACACGCTCCAAGCCCATGTCTACGAGAAACGTGAACAGGAACAGGTATGCGCCGATGAATGCGTAGGTGCCAAACTGTTCCGTGCCGAGGCCACGAGCCAACAGCATGGTCGTGGCGAAGGCCAACAAGCGCTGCAGGACGCTGCCGACGATGGCGACGGCCGTGTTCGACAGCAAGCGCCGATGGGTGGTCACAGCACCCCTCCGTGCTTTTCCGCCCGCACGGGGAGCTCAGCCGCCGCATGCCGGCGCGAGAGCCGCGGCCGTAATCGCGAACCACCACTTGAGGCGGCACAGGTCATTCGTAACTGCCTCTGTCACGCGGCTCGGGCGACAAACGTAATCTCTCCGCACACCAACCAGGGAAGCCACCGCAGCGCCCACCCAGCCAATTTCGCGGCCACACGCGGCAAAGCATAGAGCTCCGTCTTTGCCGGCGAGAACGGGTCAAAGATGAGATTGTGATAATCTACCCAGATCCCCATGTTCTTCGGCGGCAGCATGTCGTCGGGGTACACAGCGACCACGTCGAAACCGGCGCATTTAAGGAAACGCCTTATCTCGCGTGCGCTGAAGCGATACTCAGTAAAGCAGAGCTGGACATGCGCCCTCCTCCGCCAATTGACGTAGGCCAAAAGACGGTTCATCAACAAGCGGCGCAGCAGATTGTTGTAGGGAACGACAAGGACAAGGACCCCGTTCGGCTTCAGGATCCGGTGCGCTTCACGAAGTGCCGCTAGCGGACCACTCTCATCGTGCTCCACCACCCCCAGGGACAGGACCGCATCAATCGATTGCGAGCGCAACGGCACGCCTCGCACGTCCCCTTGGACAACGCAGGCATCACGTTGGTTCTCCTTCGCGATGACGCCAGCTTCACGGCTCATCTCGATCCCCACCATGCGGTAGCCCAAACGGTGCAGGTAGATGAGCCATTTGCCCGTCCCGCAGCCGGCATCCACAATGATGCCCTTCTTGGGTATGTGCTGCAACAAGATGTCGTGCAGCAGTTCCTCCGTACACGCGTGCACGGGGACTGCCCGTCCCTCCAAGCGCCACGCAAGTTGGCTCCAGTCGATTGGGCTCAGCGAACCTTGAAGATATACTTTATAGCTCATGGTGATGGAACGCCGGCCTTACTGCAATCGGAGACGGCGCAGCGGCAGGCGCCCGAGCATCCCATCGGCAAAGCCGCGCAACAACCACAGACAGGATTTTACCCGCTGGCCGCGCCACGGGGCGGCGAGCGCCGAAGCGGTCACCCCGGCCAGAAACCGCGCGACGAATTTGCATAACTGCCATCGCGACCCATGCTTGCGGGCAAACAGCAAGCTGTTGCGGCCGTGGAAGTAGAGCACGGGAAACGGCACGCTCGCAGTTGGGCGTGCCGCGCCCATACCCTTGTGGAAAATGATGGCGCGGCCGTTATAGACGATGCGGAATCCAGCCTTGCGCGCCCGTTCACACCAGTCGACGTCTTCGTGGTAGCCGAAGAAGCGTTCATCGAATCCGTGCACCACATCGAGCGCCACCCGACTCATGAGCATGCCGTTGCCGATCACGGAATCCACGTCGCGCACACAGCAGTACTGCGGACCATCGCGCTGACTGGCGCCGACGACGCGCACCAGATCGCGATCGTAACAAAGTGTGCCGTAGGCAGCCCAGACGATGCGGTGGTCTTCCATCAAGATGTTCTTGGCGCCCACCGCGCCGATGTTTCCGTCGCTGCGCGCCACCTCGACGAGCTCGGTGAGCAAGTCGGGATGCAGCTCAGTAT
Source organism: Binatia bacterium (assembly GCA_050015455.1). Taxonomy (GTDB): domain Bacteria; phylum Desulfobacterota; class Binatia; order HRBIN30; family HRBIN30; genus JAGDMS01. The sequence continues at coordinate 45,479 of JBEKBJ010000020.1, read as the reverse complement.
CGTTGTTGAGAAGCAACACATAATCCGCGCCCCGCGCCAACGCATCGGCGATACCGCGGTTGTTGCCGCCGCAGAACCCAAAATTCTTCTCCATCACCAGGACGCGTTGCTCCGGGTATGCAGTGCGAATCGCCTCGGCCGTGCCGTCGGTGGAGGCGTTGTCGACCACCGTGGCGTTCCAGTTCGGGTAGCGGATGCGTGGCAGTGTTGATAGACAATGAAGAACATCGTCTTTGCCGTTCCACGTCAGGATGACAACGGCGATGTGAGGCGCCGCAGGAGGGCACGGCGTAGCTTGAGCAGACGGGGGCATCTACGCGTTCACGCTCGGTACTTCGCCGGCGCCAGCCTCTCGATGCAAGCCCCCATCCAGTCCGAGTGCACGTACCGGCACCGGCCGCCGCAAGAGCCCATCGCGCAGCCCGCGCAACCGCCATTTGAACCCCGTCAGCTCGCCGCGCCGATAGCGCAAGATTGCCTCTTTGAGGATATTGCCGCACAGATAGAAGGCGAACTTCAGCTGCTTGGCGCGGGTCGCGTTCTTCCGCACGACTAAGATGCTGTTGCGCGCAGCCAGGTAGGTGATCGGGCTGAAATAGCCACCGCCGCCGGTCGACGCGTGCATCCGGTGATAGACCAGCGCCGTGGGCACATAGGCGACCCGGAAACCCGCCCGGCGCGCGCGCATGCACCAGTCGAGATCCTCGTGGTACGCGAAGAATGTCGGGTCGAGCAAGCCGACACGCTCCAGGGCGGCACGGCGAAGCAACATCGCACATCCGGAAATGTAATCCACATGCGTGAACTCATTGAACTTGGAGATGTCCGGCTCGAACCAGCCTTGCTGCTGCACGAGCGGTCCATGGTAGGTCAGCATGCCGTAGGCCGTGTGAATCCGTGGAGGCCACTCTTGTGTCAGCGTCTTGGCTCCGACGGCGGCGAGGCGATCATCCCGACCCAACGCCGCCACCAACTCCGGAATGCAGGTGGGGGCCACCACGGCGTCGTTGTTGACCAGCAGCACGGCTTCGGCGCCTCGCGCCAGCGCATGTTCAATGCCCAGGTTCGCCCCGCCCGCGAAGCCGAGGTTGCGCTCGTTGTGCAGGACGATCGTGTCGGGATAGACTTCCCTCGCCAACTGGCTTGGATCGCACTGCGACCCATTGTCGACGATGATCACCCACAGCGGGACTTGCGCGCCCGCGACGACGCTGGCCACACATTGCTGCGTCATCTCCGCTTGGTTCCAATTGACGATCACGGCTGCTATGCGCATGGTCATTTGCGCCGCGCGACGGCCAGCACGCCACCGGCAATCAGCCACGGCGTTATCCGATTGGCCAACCACTGGACGATCCGCCCACGCCGGTTCAACTCCCAGCGTTTATGTCCGGCAATGATGTCGGACGCGCCGCAGCCATACCCAAAGAACGACGACCAGTCCACCCACAGCCCTTTGCCCAAGGGCGGGTGGAAGTCGTCGGCGTGCACGGAGACGACCTCGAACTCGGCTTCACGCAAATACCCGGTCAACTCACGTACACTGAAGCGGTATTCCGCGAAGTCCAGCTTTAAGCCGGCCCGCCCCTTTTGCCAGTCACGCAACCTGCGCAAGTGGTTGATGAGCACACGCCGCCAAGGGTTGTTGTACGGTACCGCAACCAGCGCGATCCCGGCGGGCTTGAGAACCCGGCGCAGCTCGCGCAACGAGGGGACGGGACCGCTGCGTACGTGTTCAATGACACCGAGCGAGATTACTGCAGCCAGCGACTCGTCTTTGACTGGCAGCTGCAGCGTGTCCCCGGCGAACAGCGGCAGTGCAGTGAACCGCTGCGTTTGCCTCAGCGCAGTCTGGGACTGGTCTACGCCGAACACATGATACCCCCGCTCCCGCAGATAGATGACCCAGCGCGCTAGTCCGCACCCCGCGTCCAATATCGCTCCCTCACGGGGCAGATGCTGAAGAAACACCGGCAACGTGGTCTCGTAGCGGCAGAGGTCGACATGATCAACAACCGAGTCGTAACTCCAAAAGATCTGACTCGCTTCGACTCCGGTGTCGACCGTGTAATAGGCGAAACTCATGGCGGCTCCACAAGCCCGAGCTCGACCAGCGGCAAAGGCCGTCGTCGCCAGCCATCGAGCATCCCGCGCACCTTCAACGACACCCCAGCTTGCTCCCAAGTAAACAGGCGCCGCAGGTACTGGAACGGCAAGGTCACGATCTGAAAGGTCACGAACTTGGCCGCTTGCAGCGCGCTTGCATGCTTGCGGACGTAGAGCACCATATTGCGGCCGGCCAAGTACTGCCGTGGCGTCACATGGCCTTCGCCCCCCGAGCTGCGGTGCCCCTTGTGGTAGACGCGTGCCACCGGAGCATACACTATCCGGAAACCTTGCTTACGGGCTGCCGTACACCAATCGACATCTTCGTGGTACGCGAAGAATTCCTCGTCGAATAAGCCAACTGTCTCGAGGGCACGCCGGCTGAAGAGCGCTGCGGTTCCAGGAACCCACTCGACATCCTTCTGCTCGTCGAACGCCTCGTAGGAGAGATGCCCGATGAGGCGCACGAGCCCTTGCCGGTACGTGACCTCGCCGTAGGCGATCCACGTGAGTTTCGGATCATCCCACGACGTGATCTTGACGCTCAGAGCCGCGATGGAAGCATCGGACTCGGCCACCGCGACCGCACGGCGGAGCACGTCGGGCTCGACGGCGGTGTCGTTGTTCAGCACCAGCACGTAGTCGTGCCCTCGCTTCAGAGCGTGGCGGATGCCGACGTTGTTGCCGCCCGCGTACCCGACATTGCGACCGGTCTCCAGATAGGTGACCGTTGGAAACTCTTCGAGGATGGTCTGGCGCGGCGAGGTGCGCGAGCCGTTGTCGACGACGACAATTTCACATGTGGGGTAATCCACCCGTGCGAGGCTGCGCAGGCACTCCAGCGTGTCGTCGATCCCGTTCCAATTCAAGACGATCACAGCCACACTCGGCGCTATTGCGTTCGACGGCACCGGCCTCACCTACAACGCTTCCTGATAGACCTGTAGGGTTTTGCGCGCCGTCGCTTCCCACGTGTAGCTCGCTGCGCGCATACGTGCTCGCGCCCGCAGGGCCGCCAACGATGCATCGTCGTCGAGTACCCGTTGCAAGGCGTCTCTGATGCCGGACGGTGTCACGGATTCGAGGAGCAGGCCGCAATCACCCACCAGCTCGGGCACCGAGCTGTTGCGCCCGGCGATCACCAGACAACTGCTTGCCATGGCCTCCACCAGTGACAGACCGAAGCCTTCGTAGCTGGATGGACTGCACAGGGCAAGTGCGCGCCGGTATAGGACCGCCAGCTCGTTGTCTGTGACTGCTCCGAGATAGCGGACCTGGGGCGGCGGATTTCCAAGAAAGCACGGCCGATATCCCGGGCGGATCCGTCCAGCAATGAGCAACTCCGCATCACCTCGGTTTGGCACCTCGGCAAAGGCCGCGACCAGCGCCTCCACGTTCTTCCGCGGCTGGATGGTCCCCGCGTACAGCAGGTAGCGCCGCGGCAGCCGCAGGCGTTCCGCAACGCGTGCATCATCAGGCGACGGCTGCGCCGTGAACTGCGGACCCGCAGCCAGCGGGATGGCAATGACCCGGTCGGGTCTCAGTGCAAAGCGGTCCAAGAGGTCCCGTCGCCCGTAGTCGCTGTCGGTGATCACGCGCAGCGCGCGGCGCACGGCAAAGGGGGTGTGAGTACGCTGATGCATGCGCTGTAGCCAGGCGAACGTCTCCGGCTGATGATACACCGCGAGGTCGTGGACAGTGACCACCTCCGGACAGCTCCCCCATAGCGGCAGCATCCCCTTGGTGCCGTGGTAGAGGTCGAGTTTGTGGCGGCGGATGAAGCCGGGCACAAGCAGATGGTCCCAGGCAGGCTGCAGGAACGGCGCGCTCAAGGGTGCAGCGACACAGCGCACGTTGGCCGCAACCACACCGAGCAGAGGCGGTGCATCGGTAATGATAACGTACTCATTGCGTGAGTCCACCCGAGCGAGCGCCCGGATCAACTCTCGGGCGTAGGTTGCCGGCCCACCCAGTGTTCCCAAAATCGCGCCGATTCCGATCCGCATGGTCACAACTCGCCTGGCACGCACTTCGGCGCGCCGCTCTGCCCGCGGAACCCGGCCAACGTGCCACGAGCCAGTGCCGCAATGACGCTGAAGCGGGCGCGCAGTGCGTACAGCGCCGTGCTTGCGGCAATCAGTAGGCAGTACGTGGGCGCGAGCAGCAGCCAATCCGCGGGTCCTGCCCAGCGGCGCATCAGCCGCACCAGGTTGCGTGCCTTCAGCTCGGCGCTCAGTGCGGTAAAGCCGCCGAGGAACCCTCGCATGCCGTCGTGCGCCGCCAGCGCCTGTGGCGCGCACACGATGCGGAAGCCATGCGCGCGGGCGCGCAGGCACAGATCGACCTCTTCGTAATAGGCGAAGAACCCCTCGTCGAAGCCGCCGGTGCTCTCCACGCAGCGACGCGTGAGGAGCATAACGCACCCGAGCACGCCGCCGACGTCATACGGCTCCCGGCGCGCACGGCGGTAGCGCAGTAGAGTGCGCGGCACACACAACCACGGGATGCCGATGCGTTCGCCCAGCGACAACACGCGGCGAGCGTCGCGGGCGTCCACGACCGCCGGCCCCACGATGCCAACGCCTGCCTCGCTGGCAGCCGCCACCATGGCCGCCAATGCACCGGACGCCAGGGTCACATCCTGCGTCACGATGACGACCACTTCGGCGCCCGCCGCCAGCGCCACAGCTATGCCGGCGTTGTTGCCCCCGGCGTAGCCGCGATTCTCATCGAGAAAACAGCAGTGCACTTCCGCATCCGCGGCGTACCGCCGGCGTAACAGCTCCCGCTGCTCCGGTCGCGAGTTGTTGTCAACCAGCACCAGGAACTTGTCCGGATACTCCTGCGCGCGCACCGAGTCGATACAGGTGAGCGTCTGCTCACCGCCGTTCCAACTCAGCACCACGATCCCGGCTTTCATGCCGACGACGCCCCGGCCGCGGCGGCAAAGATCGCGGCCAATCTTTGCCCTTGCGCTGCGGGAGCGAAGCGATCGGCCATCAGGGCTGCAGCTCGCGTCGCCAGGCGCTTTCGAGTTTCCGCGTCGGCGCCGATCCTTTCAATCGCCTCGGCGAGGGCAGCGGGATCTCCCGGGCGGCACAGCCAGGCGGTGTCACCATGAGTGAACACCTCGCGCACCGCCGCCGTATCCGCCGTGACCACCGGCCGGCCCGCCGCCGCCGCTTGATAGACTTTATTGGGGATTACCATCTGTGCCTTCGGCGAGGTGCCGAAGATTCCAAGGCAGACGTGCGCACTTGCCACCAACTGCCCCAGGCGTTCATACGGCATCCAATCCAAGAAGCGCACCCGATCGAGGCCGTGCTGGCGCGCGTACGCGACGCTGGCCTGGTGTGCCGGACCATCACCGGCAAGTACGAACTCGATGTCACGCCTGGCCTGCAGAAAGGTAGCCGCCTGCAGCACTGTGTCGGTTCCGTGCAGCGGCACAAACGATCCATAGAACAGCACCCGCAGAGGGCCGTCACCGTCGAGCAGTGGTGTGGGAGTGAACACTCGGGTGTCGGCACCCAAGTACCAGGTGGCGACCCGCGCCGGCGCTACGCCGAACTTGTCGATCACGTAGCGACGGTGCGCCTCGGTATCCATGACCACCTGCGCCGGGAGCCAGAGGCTGGCACGGTCTAGGAGCGCCACCAGTCGCGCGCGCAGCGAACCCGGCCGAAACACGCCGCGATCCTCCACCAACGTCTCGCTCAGAGTCACCAGAGGCGCGAGCACGATGGGCGTGGGATGGCGCACCAGTAACAGCCGCAGCAGCAGACAATCAAGCTGGCCGTTGAAGCCGATGACATAGAGCGGCACCTTTCCGATGCGACGCCGGCTGCGGGCAAGAGCGACTGCGTGGCGCGCGTATCGAACCAGCAGCCTGCCGGCCGAGCGCGTTCCGAAGTAGCGCGCATGCTTGTGCGGCGTCTCCTCCCACAGCGGCCGGTGGCACTCGACCACCTCGATGCCCGCCGCCTGGCAGCCGTCCGCCAACAGCCGGGTCACGGTGTGCTCGCGCGCGTACGTTCCGAAAAAGCAGACGCGCTGCGGCGGTCGCTGCGGAGCGCCGCCGCCGACATTCACGAATGGCCTCCTTGGGCGCGCGGCAACACCCCTTGGCCCTGCGCCATCATCTCCACCTCCGAGCTCTGCTCACCGAGCTCCATGCGGCGCATGCGGAACAGCAGATCCTCGATCAGCGACCGGTTGGCACCGATGAGGTCGGCCACCAACCCGATCAGCACCGTCTGGAAACCGATGATGACGAGCAAGACGGTGAGCATGAGGGATTGGATGTGTCCGCGTCCGCCCTCGGTCCAGTAATAGTACATGAAGCGCAGGCCGATCGCCGTGCCTGTAGCGATGAGGATGCCGCCGATGTACGAGAAGACCTTCAGCGGCTCGTACAGCGCATAGATGCGCAGCATGGTGGCTGCCGAGCGTTTCACGTAGGTCCACGAGCTGCCGAACAGCTTGGAGCCGCGGCGCTCGGGATTTGTCGACACCGGCACGTGTGTCACTGGGAGTTTCTTCTTGCCCGCTTGGATGATGGTCTCGAGCGTGTAGGTGAAGTCGGAGAGCACGTTCAGGCGCATGGCGGCGCCGCGGCTGAGGGCCCGGAAGCCGCTGGTGGTGTCCGGAATGTCGGTGCCGGACAAGGTGCGTACGACCCAACTGCCGTAGTGCTGTAAGAGGCGCTTCAGCGGCGAGAAGTGCGCCGCCTTGCCTGCATCGCGGTCACCGACCACCATGTCGGCCTGGCCGCGCAGCACGGGTTGGATGAGGCGTTCGATGTCACGCGCTTGGTATTGGTTGTCTCCATCGGTGTTGACAATGATGTCGGCGCCCAGGCGCAGGGCGGCATCGAGCCCGGCCCGAAAGGCCCGCGCCAAGCCACGGTTGTTGGGGAAGCGCAGGATGTGATCGGCGCCGTTCAGGCGCGCGATCTCCGCCGTGTTGTCGCTCGAGCCGTCGTCGATGACGAGGACCTCGATCTCGTCCACGCCGCGGATCTGACGCGGAAGCTCGCGCAACGTCACCGCGATGTGTTGCTCCTCATTGAAGCACGGCACTTGGATGATCAGCTTGCACCAGCCCATGTGGTGAAAAGACACCGTTTGAACCTGGCACTGCCGCTGTCGAGTGTCAAACGAATAATTCGCCGCAGGCGGCAACTCCCCCGGCAGGGGCTGGTAAATCAGGTGGCGGGTTGACCCGCGGCGAGACCGTGGGGTAATGAGTCGAACGCAGCCATGCAGTTCGTTTTGATTCCGACTGCTGCTTATCTCGCGCTCTACGCTCCGGGGCACTACTTGCTCCGCGGCCGGAGCGGCGATCCGGGCGGCGACGGCTCCCGTCTGCTCCACGAGGTCCTGCTGAGCGCGTGCTGCACATCCTGGATCGGCTTCGTGCTGGCGGAGCTGAGCATCTACTCCCTGCCCAGCCTGTTGACTTGCTTGGCGCTGGTCGCCGCCGCCGCTGCGCTGCAGACCCGCGGATCGCGTCCCGCGGCGTACGGCGCGCGCGATCTGGCCGGCCTGGCCGTGCTGATCCTGTCCTGGTCTTGGGTGGCGCCGCCGTTGGACACCCGGATCGCGGCATCGGACTCGGCCGAATATGTGGCCGCCGGGATCCATCTGTCCCGGCACGGAAGTCTGATCATTCACGACCCCACGCTGTCGTTGTTGTCCCCGGATTTGAAGCGAACTCTCTTCCACAGCACGACCACAAATCCTGGGTCCCCTCCTTACCTGCGGCTCGCCGGCGCCTTGCTGCTGCGCAGCCTCGATACGGATGAGGTGCTTCCGGCCTTCCACCACCTGATTACCGTTTGGATAGCCGCCTTCGACGGGGTCGCCGGCCCAAGCGCGGCAACATGGGCCATCACTCTGTTTGCCGGCCTGAGTGTTTGGGCCATGGTGGAATTCGCGACTGCGCTCAGCGGCGCTTGGGTGGGCTTTGTCTTCTTCGTGCTGCTGTCGCTCTCATCCGCTCAGAATCTGTATTCACGCTTCCTCATGCCGGAGATTCCGGGACAGTTCTTTGTCTGGGGCGGTCTGTGCTGCCTCCTGCTCTGGTCGCGCACGCATAGCCGTGCCGATGCCGTGATCGCGGGAGTCGCCTTTGGCATCGCCGGACTCATGCGATTCGAAAACGCTCTGTTCCTTGTGGTCGCTCTGCCAACGGCGCTTTGGCTGCGTCGCAACGACTGCGGCCCGCATAGCCTCCTGCTGCTCGGATGTGCGGCCGCCATTTGGGCTCACACCGCTGCCCACCTGCTGTTCTTTCGTACCCACTATGCTGGAAACCTTCTCTCACTGTTGCCGGAAACGCTGGCACTGTTGACGAGCGCCTCCTCAAAACAGATCGCGGTACTGATCGCCGCCTGCGCCGCAGTTTTCCTGGTATGGGGACGCCGAGCGGCGCGGCCGGCGGCTCGCAGCGGTCTTCTTACCGTTACCGTGCTTGCCGTTTGTATCGCCTGCTGGGGAGATTGGCGGAACGGCTGGACGAGCCTCCAGCTGCTCACTTCATATCTCGGCGTACCGACGCTGGTGGCCGGGGCAATTGGGCTTGGCCTTTGGACCAAACGTGATGCCGGCAACGGCGTTACGGCATGGGTTTTCGTGGTGCTCGTCGCGACAGTCTTCGTGCAGTTCATGTGGGCGCCGCACGCCACCCCCATCCCTATCTGGACCGTGAGGCGAGCTGCAACGGTCGTACTGCCGGCACTTTGTCTCGGGGCTGCTTGGCTGTGCTGCAGCGTAGCGCGCCGTTGGCACTACGCCGCCGCGATTCTCGTGTGCGCCGCGGCCGTGCTCGGCCAGACCGTGCCGTTTCGGAAGCTCTGGCAGGTTCCGTACTACGGAGGTAGCCTGCGCCACGTCCAAGCTATCTCGGCACTGTTACCGCCGCGCGCTTGTCTGATTTTCGACAGCAATCTGGCCGGCTGGGGGTTTGACACGGCCTTGTGGTCGGAACGCGATCTCCCGGCTTATCTCCTCTCGCCTTTCGACCCCAATCACATCTCGAAGCTGGTCCAGACGTTCTACGGAATGCCGGTATTCTGGATCGGCAGCAGCTCCAGTGCTCCCCCGCGCCTGCGAGGGATTACGACAACGCTGATCGCGCTCTACGAATTCTCTATGTCGACGCCGCCACCAGACATCGGCGCCAGCCCGGCCGTGCCCGTCAACTGGGAGGTTACCCTGGCTGTCTATTCGATGGCTGTCTCGAAATAGGATCCTTCCGAGACGGGGTGAATCACTTCGCCTTGGAACTCTTCGGGAGCCAGATACACGAGTGCTCGCCAGCGGCGTTGCCGCCGGCGAGCACTCACACACACAGAGCTGCGCCCCGAGGCCCGGTTAACGAGCTATACCGGCCCTGGCAAAGGGCGGACCCGAATACGCGCAGACTCCTGTCGACCCAGGGCAATCACTGTTACCCGCACAAGTAGCCCCTGGGTGGAGGCCAGCCACGCACTTAAGGGTGACGAGGTTGCAGGTTCCTGCGGCGATTGATGGGCATGTGACAGCTACGTTACATGCCGCCCCAGGGGTGCTGCCACCGACGCACGTACCGCCACCGTTAGCGTCAATCAGCACGGCGTCGAGGACTTCGAGCTGCAGACCCAGCGTCTTATTTTCGCTGCCGCCCGGAGGTGGGGCGACATTGGGGTCTGTCTCCAGGGCAGCATTCGCGACCAGCGGGTAGCATAAGTCTAGATTGCTTTTCAAGACGATCTTGCCCTTGGAACTTGCAACCAACGGCTCCCCCGCAGGATCAGAAGGGCCAGGACATGTCAACGACAACGGCATATACGTCACGTCACTCCCAGAGGGGAACTCCCAGAACTTGGCGCTTTCCCGCGACGGTTGCAGGGTTAGACCGAGCACCACCTGCTGTCCAACCGGAAGCCCTGAGGCCTGGAGCACAATCTTCCCATGCTTCTTGCTGACCACGAGTGACGCCTTTCCAAACCTCAACGCCGGATCACTGGCAGTCGGCACGCATCCGGCGAGAGATGATTTACCACCAGCTTTCCCTGCTAGGTGCAACGTTACGGCGCCTGGCGCCGTCGGGTCACACGTCTCCATGGCACCCACGAAGGTCGTCTTGTAAAGCGCTGCTGCGCTTGCTCCCCCCGACGGGAACGGAATGAGCGGTGTCGGTGCCGGCGCCGCCGCAGCCCACACCGCTCCCGCAGCGAGCGCGATCGCTGCCATCGACCCAATCAGCAGAATCCCTTTTCTCATAATCCCTGCTCCTTTGCTCATTATAGTCGCCTCCTTCTACTCTGTGTGTCTCCCTGTCCCAGTGGTACTTCCTTTCTACGCCAGTCCGCGAGATTTTGTCAAGAAAAAAATAAGCCAAAATTCACCCGAAAAATCAGCAACTTAGCGCGGCGTCGCCTCGAAGCTCGCCGGCGCCAGCGGCAATGCGCGGCGGGCGGCTTCCTGTTCGGCGCTGCGCTTGCTCGCCCCCTCGCCGCGTGCGAGCACGGTCTCGCCGAGCACCACCTCGACGACGAACCAGCGGGCGTGGTCGGGTCCTTCCTCGCGCACGACGCGGTAGACCGGCGCCAGCCGGTGGGTCCGTTGGCAGTGCTCCTGCAGCTCGGTCTTGGCGTCGATGCTGGCGAGCTCGCCGATGCGCGCTATGGCGTCGTCGAAATGTCGTAACACGATATGCTTGGCCGTCTCGTAGCCGCTCTCGATGAAGATGGCGCCGATGACCGCTTCGTAGGCCGCCGCCAGAATGGACGGCTTTTCGCGGCCGCCGGTGCGTTCCTCGCCGCGGCCGAGCATCAGGCATCGGTTCAGGCCGAGCTCGCGGGCCTTGGCCGCGAAGCTGCTGGTGCGCACGAGCGCGGCGCGGAACTTCGACAGTCGTCCCTCGTCGCACTCCGGATAGCGGGCGATCAACAGTTCGCTGAACACCAGGCCGAGCACTGCGTCGCCGAGGAATTCCAAGCGCTGGCTGGCGCGCGGCGGCGCCCCGGCGGCGGCCGAGGCGTGGGTGAGCGCCGCCATCAGGTTGGCGGCGTCGCGAAAACAATACCCCAGACGCTCCTCCAAATCGCCGAACCCCGCCTCAGTCATCGCCGCCCACCGCCAGTTGTCCGACCAGCTTCCCGCCCCGGCAACTCACGATGCGTACTTCCGCCTCACGGTTGGCTAGTTCCGTCGGCCCGGCGAACTCCACTCGCTGGTAATTGCCGGTGTACCCCGTCAGCCAGCCGCCGTGCCGTGTCGAGGCGTGTTCGGCGAGGACGCGCGCCTGACAGCCGACGAAGCGGCAGGCGAACTCGAGGCGCTTGCGCTCACCGAGCGTGCGCAAGCGCTGCGCCCGTTGCTTGATGATCGCGGGCGCCACCTGCCCGTCCAGCTTGGCGGCCGTCGTCCCCATCCGCCGCGAATACGGAAACACGTGGAAGTAGGTGAGCGGCAATGCCGCGAGGACCTGCACGCCCTCGTCGAAGTGTGCCTCCGTCTCTCCGGGAAAGCCGGCGATGACATCGGTGCCGATGGCCGCATTCGGAAGCTGCTCCCGTATCCGGCCGCACAGCTCGCGCACGAAGCCGATCGCATACCGGCGGTGCATACGCCGCAGGACGTCGTCGTGTCCGGCCTGGATGGGGATGTGGAGATGCGGGCACAGCGCCGGGGAATCGCGCAGCAGCCCGATCAGCCGCGCTGTCACTTCCGGCGGGTCGATCGAACTGAGGCGGATGCGCGGCACCGGCGGCCGCTCGAGCACCATCTCCAAGAGATCCGTCAGCTCCGTTTGCGGATCGAGGTCGGTCCCGTAGCCGCCGAGATGCACGCCGGTCAGCACGACTTCCTGAAAACCCCGCTGCGCCAGCATCCGCAACTGTTCGAGGACGCGCTGTGGCGGCACGCTGCGACTACGGCCACGCGCGAACGGCACAATGCAGAAGGTGCAGAAGAGGTCGCACCCCTCCTGGATCTTGAGGAAGGCGCGGGTGTGGCCGGTGAAGCTCTCGGCGCCCAGCGTTTTCACCTTTCTGGTCGTGCGCAGATCATCCACCAAGACACGCTCGCGCTCGGTCGCCAACTCGCCACGCACCGCGCGCACGAGATCCGGCAGCCGGTTCAAGCCGACCACATGATCGACTTCCGGGATGGCCGCGGCTTGCGGGCTGACCTGGGCGAAACAGCCCGTCAGGATCACGCGTCCCGCCGGGTTGAAGCGGCGCGCGCGCCGCGCCAGCCGGCGGCTTTCCGCATCGGCGCGGTCGGTGACGGTGCAGGTGTTGACGATATACACATCGGCGCCGGGTTCGAACGCCACCATTGTACAGCCCGCGCCGCGCAAACGCGTCGCGATGCTCGCGCTGTCGTAGTGATTGACCTTGCACCCGAGGGTGGCCAGCGCGACACGCATGCTTCTATCCTAACGCTGGCAACGGCCGTTCGATCCAGCCCCCACCGATCACCTGCCCGCCGCGGTAGAGCACGGCCGCCTGCCCGGGCGTGACCGCTGGCAGGCCGTCATCGGCATACAGCTCGAAGCCGGCCGCCGTGGCCCCGCTGATGGTCGCGGGGACCGGCGCGAAACGCGACCTGATCTTCACGTCGAGCCGTGCGCCGCCCTGCACCGGGCCGCCGTTCAGCCAGTTGGCGTCCCGCGCTACCAACCCTGCGGACACCGTCGCCGCGCGCGGGCCGACCCGAACGGTTCCGCTGTGCGCATCGATGGCAGTCACGTACAAGGGGGTGCCGGCGCTCACGCCGAGCCCGCGTCGCTGGCCGATGGTGAACTGGTGCACGCCGCCGTGGCGCGCGAGCACGTGTCCGGCCGCGTCGACGATCACCCCAGAAATCGGAGCCGCCGGCGGCGCGGCACGCTGCGCCACAAAGGCGGCATAGTCGCCGCTGGGCGCAAAGCAGACCTCCTGACTCTCCGGCTTCTCCGCCACCGGCAATTCCAGAGCCTGCGCCCGCGCGCGCACCTCCGCCTTGGTCATCTCCCCCAGCGGCAGCAGCGTGCGCTGCAAGACCTCGGGCTCAAGAGCGAACAGGAAGTACGACTGATCCTTGGCGGTGTCGGCGGCCGACCACAATTGCGCCCGGCCGGTCTCGGGATCGCGGCGCACGCGCGCGTAATGCCCGGTGGCGATCCATTGCGCGCCGAGGGCGCGCGCCTGCTCCCACAAGCCGTAAAGCTTGACGGACCGGTTGCAGTGGACGCACGGGTTGGGCGTGCGCCCCTGGAGATACTCGGACACGAACGGTTCGACGACAGCGCGACCGAACCTCTCCTCAAAATCCATCACGGAGAACGGGATGCGAAGCCGCGCCGCGACCCGGCGCGCGTCAAAACAATCGTCGAGCGAGCAGCAGCCGCTCTCGGAGCCCGAACCCCACAACCGCATGAAGATTCCCACCACGTCGTAACCGGCTGCGGCCAGCAGTGCCGCGGCGACGGAGCTGTCGACCCCACCGCTCATGCCGACGACGACGCGCTCGCCTGGTTTCAGAGAGTGTTCCGAAAGGCCATCGGAAGACCTCGCGCACCGGTTCATATCCCGCCAAATCTCCTGTCTCGGGAGGGGGCGTACCCTTATCGACAAGCACCCGTCCTGGGCACGCTCGGAAAAGGAGTGGGCCTGTCGCGGCAGACCTTCAGGTCTGCGGCGTGACGGGCGTAGAGCTCCGCTTTCCCCGCTGGCGTTTGCGGTCTTTGTAGAGCTTATACTCTATGCTGTCGACGAGGGCTTGCCAGCTTGCCTCGATCACGTTGGGCGATACGCCGACGGTGCCCCAGCGCTCGTGGCCGTCCCCCGACTCGATCAGCACCCGGACGGTGGCGCCGGTGCCTTCGCCGCTGCCGAGGACCCGCACCTTGTAGTCGAGGAGCTTCACTTCCGCGATTTCCGGGTAGAACCTCACCAGCGCCTTACGGAGGGCGTTGTCCAACGCGTTCACCGGGCCGTTTCCAGTTGCCTGGCTGCGTTCAATCCTGCCGTCTGGCTCTTCGATCACGATTGCGGCCTCAGATTCGGGAGGTTCGTCTTCCTTCCACTTCTCGTCCATTACCCGAAAGCCGACCAGGCGGAAGTTCCGCGTCTTCTTGCCGTTCAGCCCCTTCTGCATCAGCAGCTCGAACGAGGCTTCCGCCCCTTCGAACTGGAAGCCCTTGTTCTCCAGCTCCTTGACCTCGGCGAGCACCTGCTTGACCGAGGGTTTCACCGTCTCGACGTCGACACCGAATTCCTTCGCCTTGTACAGGATGTTGCTGCGCCCGGAGAGGTCCGACACCAGCACGCGCTGTCGGTTTCCCACCACAGTCGGGTCGATGTGCTCGTAGGTCAGCGGGTTCTTCTGCACGGCGGCGACATGGAGGCCGCCCTTGTGCGCGAACGCGCTCGGGCCGACGAACGGCTGGCGCTTGCTGGGTTCGAGATTGGCCAGCTCCCAGACGAAATGGGACAGCTCGCGCAAGCGGCGCAGCTGTGCGGGGTTGACCACCTTGTAGTTCATTTTCAGCTGCAGGTTGGCGATCACGGAGCACAGGTTCGCGTTGCCGCAGCGCTCGCCGATGCCGTTGATGGTGCCTTGCACCTGGGTGACGCCATGCTCCACGGCAATGAGGCTGTTGGCGACCGCCAGCTCGGAATCGTTGTGACAGTGGATGCCCAGCGGCGTGTGCACCGCTTGCCGCACGGCATCCACGGCGGCGGCGATCTCGTGCGGCAGCCGCCCGCCATTGGTGTCGCACAGGCAAATCAGATCCGCGCCGGCTTCAGCCGCAACCCGGCAACACTCGACCGCGAACTCCGCGTTCTCGCGAAAGCCGTCGAAGAAGTGCTCGGCATCGAAGATGACGGTGTCGACGTGCCGCTTGAGAAAGCTGATGCTGTCGCGGATCACCTCGAAGTTCTGGGCCTTCGAGATGTGCAGGTCGTCACGCACGTGCAGGTCCCAAGTTTTGCCGACGATCGTGACCACCGGCGTCTCGGCCTGCAGGAGCATTTTGAGGTTCTGATCGTCGCTCGCCTTGATGCCCGCGCGCCGCGTGGCGCCGAAAGCCGCCATCTGCGCCTGCTTCAGGCGTAGCTTCTTGGCCGCCTCGAAAAACGCCTCGTCGCGCGGGTTCGAGCCCGGCCAACCGCCTTCGATGTAGCGGATGCCGAACTCGTCGAGGCGTTCTGCAATGCGCAGCTTGTCCTCGACGGTGAACGCGATGTCTTCCGCTTGACAGCCGTCGCGCAGGGTCGTGTCGTAGATTTCGATGTGGCGCGTGCCGCTCACGCTGCCGTCTCCTGGACGCCCTCTTCGATCAGGGCCTGGTGCAACGAGCGCACGGCCAGCTCGGCGTACTTGGCGTCGATCACCAACGAGACCTTAATCTCCGAGGTCGAGATCATCTGGATGTTGACGCCTTCCTGCGCCAAGACCTGAAAGATGCGCGCGGCGACGCCGGCGTGGCTGCGCATCCCCAAGCCGACGACCGAGACCTTGGCGATCGAGGTATCAGCTTTGACCCCGCTCGCGCCGACTTCCGCGGCCACCTCTTTCACCATCGCCAGGGCCTTCTGATGATCGGTGCGCGGCACCGTGAAGGTTAGGTCGGTGAAGCCTTCCTCACTGGCATTCTGGATGATCATGTCGACCACGATGTGCGCGTTGGCGATAGGCGTCAGGATCTTGGCCGCCAAGCCAGGACGATCCGGCACCCGCACTAGCGTGATCTTGGCCTCATTGAGATCATGGGCCACACCCGTCACCAGCACATCTTCCATAATCGATTCCTCCTCAACTACCCAGGTCCCCGGCTCGTCCGAGAAACTGGAACGTACGTGCACCGGCACGTTGTAGCGTTTGGCGAATTCCACCGAACGGATCTGCAGCACCTTGGCCCCAAGGCTGGCGAGCTCCAGCATTTCATCGAAGGAGACGCGCGCCAGTTTCCGGGCCTTGGGGCAGATGCGTGGATCGGTGGTGTAGACGCCGTCGACGTCGGTGTAGATCTCGCACACGTCGGCCTTCACCGCGGCGGCCACCGCCACCGCGCTGGTGTCGCTGCCGCCCCGCCCCAGGGTGGTGATGTTCGATTCCTCATCGACCCCCTGAAAGCCGGCCACCACTGCAACCCGCCCTTGCTTCACCACCTCACGCATGTTGTTGGCGTCGATGGCCTTGATGCGGGCACGGCCGAACACGCTGTCGGTGGAAATGCGGATCTGGTGACCGAGAAAGGATTGCGCCGGCACCTGCAGATCCTGCAGCGCCATCGCCAACAATGCCACGGAAACCTGTTCGCCGGTTGCCAACAAGACGTCGGTTTCACGCGGATCGGGCTGCGCCGAGACCGCGCCCGCGAGCTCGAGCAGCCGATTCGTCTCGCCGGACATCGCCGAGACGACGACGATGACCTCGTTACCTGCGGCCCGAGTGGCGGCAACCCGTTGGGCCACCGCCTTGATGCGCGCGGGCGTACCTACTGATGTCCCACCATATTTCTGTACAATGAATGCCACTGCTCACCCCTCACGTAATCTGTCTACCGAGGCGGGGCCTCGGACCATGGATCCACCGGCCCGCTCCCCTCCCTCGACTTGGCTCGGGACAAGGTTGGGTCGCTCCGGATTGCCTCGAACGACACTTCACTCATAGACAATCAGTTCCTGCCTTCAAGTGCCCTAGGAGCACATCATACTGCGCGCCACGGCCCTGCGCTACGAGCGCGCGCTCATCTGCTCCCACAAACGTGAACTGAATCCACAGATGAGGCGACGCTTCTCCGAGGCGCTCGAACCACTCTACGACACACACGCCATCGCCGTAAAGGTAGTCGCGCAGAGCCATTCTGTCCACCGGCGACGGCACCAGGCGGTACAAATCGATATGATACAAGGGCAAGCGACCGCCGCTGTACTCGTTGACCAGAGTAAACGTCGGGCTGCGGACCTTCTGCGGCGCGATGCCCAGGCCCTCGGCCACACCACGCACGAAGCACGTCTTGCCAGACCCCAGTTCCCCCACCAGCCCGATCAACTCCCCGCCGCGCAGGCACCGTGCCAACCGGATGCCAAACGCCCGGGTCTCGTCCTCGCTGTGGCTGTGGATGGTGAGGAATCGTTGCTCAGAAACCGCAGCGCTTCGCGCTTGGGTCCCCTCTCCCTCAGCATCAGTTTGCTGCCGCCGTAACCAACGGGGGCGTGCAGAACCAGTAGTGTGTGAAGCAGCCACTTCGTCCCCTCACCCTGGCCCTCTCCCGGAGGGAGAAGAAACCCGTATGCGGGATCTCTGGCTTGGAGGCCGGGGTTTCAAGTTCGCGCGGAGCCGTTTCAACCCCGCAGGCACACCTTCGATCACGTCCGAGGCGAGCAGGCCGATCTCGCCTTGGGCTGCCGCGATGTGGTCCGCCACTTCAGCATGTAGGTAGACGCCGAGGCAGGCAGCTTCCGGAGGGGACAGGCCCTGCGCCAGTAGCCCACCGAGGATGCCGGAGAGTGCGTCGCCCATGCCACCGGATGCCATCCCGGGGTTCCCGGTCGGATTGATCCACACCGAGCCGTCCTGCGCTGCGATGACGCTTCGGGCGCCCTTCAGTACAACCGTGCACCGGTGTTCTTGCGCAAAGGCGCGCGTGATCCCAACGCGATCCGACTGTACTGACGCCGTGTCGGTCCCCAGCAGACGCGCCATCTCACCGGGGTGCGGCGTCAGCAACGCCTGCGCCCGCGCCGACTTGAGCACGCTGCGGTCGCGCGAGACACAGGTGAGCGCATCGGCGTCTACCACCATCGGTAGCGCCGCCTCGGCCAGCAGGAAGCGGACAAGCTCTTGCGCTCCCTCGTGCGTACCGAGGCCGGGCCCGACGATCACTGCGTTCTTGCCTTCCAGGACCGATCGTATCTGCGCCTCGTTGAACTCGATGAAGCCATCTCTATCCCGCAACAGCGCCGTCATCACCTCGGGTCGTCCCGATGCCAACACGTCATTCAACGAAGCCGGCCCACCGAGCGTGGTCAAGCCCGCACCGGCCCGCGCCGCACCGTGCGCGGTCATCAGCGCCGCGCCGCTGTGGCCGCGTGAGCCGGCGAAGATGAGGACATGGCCGCAGCTGCCCTTGTGGGCTTGCGCGCCACGTGCGGGAACCAGGGACGCTACCTCTGCCGAGTCCAGCAAACGCGTGCGCGGGTGCACCTCAGCCACCGCCTCCGGCGCGATGCCGATATCGACCACAGCCAAGGCGCCGACGTGCTCCACTCCCGGATAAATCACCTGGCCGAGCTTTGCGTAACCGAAAGTGGCGGTGCCTTCCGCCTGGACGGCGACACCGAGCGGCGTGCCGCGGTCCGCATCGAGCCCCGAAGGGATATCGACGGCGAAGACCGGCACGCCCGACGCGTTCATCAGGTGCAGGACGTCGGCGTAACGTCCCTCCACCGGTGCATTCAGTCCCGTTCCAAACACCGCATCGACGACCAGTGCTGCGCCTTCGATCACCCCCGGCATCTTTTTGATATCGTCGGCGGAGGTGGCTTCGCTGATGATCCCGCGCGAGCGCCGCAGTGCCGCCAGCGCCCCGGCGGCGTCGCCTTTCACTTCCGATTGCCTACCCAGCAGCACGACCTCCGCCTTCACGCCCTTGCGGCGCAGGAGTCGTGCGATGATGAAGCCGTCGCCACCGTTGTTGCCTTTCCCGGCGATGATAACCACCCGCTTGCGGCGGACGTGCGGGAACTGTTCCAGCAGCACGGCGGTGGCGCCGGCGCCGGCGCGCTCCATCAGGACGTGCCCCGGCGTGCCGTAGCGCTGGATCGTCAGCTCATCGAGGCGGCGCGATTCTGCCGCGGTAACGACGATCATGTCACCCGGCTCGCGCGGCCAGCATGCGCGCTTTCATGCGGCGCACCGCTTCCTCCAAGCCGACGAACACTGCGTCGGCCACGATGCTGTGCCCGATGTTCAACTCATGGATCACCGGCAACCCCGCGATCGGCGTGACGTTGTCGAGCGTCAGCCCATGGCCCGCGTTGACCAGCAAGCGGGCCGCGGCAGCACGCTGCGCGGCGCGGCGGATGCGCTCAAGCTCCGCCTCCCGTGCAGGTGCGCTAGGCGCGCCCGCATAGGTGCCGGTGTGGATCTCGATGGCGTCGGCGCGCAAGCGTTGCGCCGCGTCGATCTGCCGCTCCTCCGGATCGATGAACAGGCTCACGCGGATGCCGGCGGCTTGCAAGCGCTCCACCACCCGGCGCAGTGCGTCGATTTGGCCGGCCGCATCCAGTCCACCTTCCGTGGTCAACTCCTGACGGCGTTCCGGCACCAGGCAGACATCTTGCGGCCGTACGGCGCACGCCTTGACCACGATCTCCTCGGTGGCGGCCATTTCGAGATTCAGCTTGGTGCTGATGCGGGCGCGCAGCAGGTCGACATCAGCGTCCTGGATGTGGCGGCGGTCCTCACGCAGATGCACCGTGATGCCGTCGGCACCGCCGCGCTCGGCCGCTTGCGCCGCCGCCCACACATCCGGATAGCTCGTGCGCCGCACCTGCCGCAGCGTCGCCACATGATCTAGGTTCACGCCAAGTTGTATCATGTCACGCTAGCCCATGGTGCTCTGTTCACCGACCGGGGAGTCCTTTGTCTGCTCTCCCCCACGGGAGAGCGAACCCAGTCGCAAGCGTTCCCCATTAGCCTCTTTGCTGAAGCTCATCTCCCCAACTCCTTTCGCAGCGCGGCGGCGATGTCCTCGGCGTAGGTTTGCGCTCGGGCTGCATGCTCGTCTTCGACCATAACGCGAACCAGTGGCTCGGTCCCCGAGTAACGCACGACGACGCGCCCGCGGTCTGCCAATTCCGCCCGCACACGATCTATTATTTGGCGCACTTTCCTGAGGCTGTCCAACTCGGCGCGGCGCGCCACCGGCACGTTGAGCAGCACTTGGGGGAATTTCGTCATTCCCTGCTTCAGCGCGCTGAGAGGCCGTTGCTGTTCGAGCATCATCCCCGCGACCCTGAGCGCCGCGACCAACCCGTCACCGGTCGTGGCATGATCGAGTAACACCAGGTGGCCGGATTGTTCTCCACCGAGATTGTAGCCGCCACGCAGCATCTCCTCGACCACGTAGCGGTCGCCGACCTTGACGCGGACCAGTCGTGCCCCGCGCTGCCGCAGTGCCACTTCGAGTCCAATGTTGCTCATGATCGTCGCCACCACGGTGGCGTGCTTGAGCGTGCCGCGCGCCACCATCTCTGCGGCAACCATCGCCAGGATCTCGTCGCCATCGACCACCGTGCCCGTTTCGTCGACGAAAATCGCGCGGTCCCCGTCGCCGTCAAGGGCGACTCCGAGCTGCGCGCCCGCGGCGGGCACGGCCTGCTGGAGACCTTCAGGATGCATCGCGCCACATTGCGCGTTGATGTTCATGCCATCCGGGTTGGCGCCGATGACGGTCACGCTGGCGCCCAGCTCGCGGCACAGCTCCGGACCCACCCGGTACGCCGCACCATGGGCGCAGTCGAGGACGATCTTGAGCCCGGCGAGCGACCGCTGCTTTGGAACGCAGGCCTTGAGAAACGCCTTGTATCGCGCGCCGGCGTCTTCGAGGCACGAGATCCGCCCGATGTCGGCGCCCGTCGGGTCTGCCTCCGCCGCATCGCCAGCGCCTGCCAGCCCTTCGATCTCCTCTTCGATTTCGTCCGCCAATTTGAACCCGCTGCGGGCGAAGAACTTGATGCCGTTGTCTCGAAAGGGATTGTGCGAGGCGGAGATCACGGCTCCCGCGCCCGCGCCCGTGCTGCGGGTGAGGAACGCGATCGCCGGAGTTGGCAGGATCCCGGCGAGGATCGCGTCAACGCCCGCAGCGCAGATGCCTGCGGCCAGCGCGCTTTCCAACATGTCGCCCGACCAGCGCGTGTCCTTGCCGATCACCACGCGCTGCCGTTCCACAACCTGCCGGCGGCACAACCACGCCGCCGCGCGCCCGAGGCGCAACGCGGTCTGCGCGCTCATGGGCTCCACATTGGCGATCCCCCTGACGCCGTCAGTTCCAAAAAGCTTCCGCTCCGCCGTCATCCGAGTGTTCAGCGCCGCTCACGCGGCGAGGCCTTGCCCTTCCACAGCGTGAGCTGCACGCGAGCCGGTTCTACCGACACGATCTGAACCCCGGCGGGCAACTCGACGGCAGGCTTCATCGTGTGCTCACCGGCGCTCTTGCCTTCGGCATCGATAGAGACCGCGTCAGCACCCAGCTCGAGATTGTCCACCAGGGGCCGCGGGCCACGCACCGTGATCCGCAAGTAGTCCGGGCGAACGCGGTACCGCAGCGAGACGTTGCGCACCTGGATCGCCACCCGCTTGAACTCACGCGAGACACGTACTTCCTCAACGCGGACCTGCGCCGCAACCCGGCCCGCACTGAACGAGAGGTATTCGCTCGGCGCATCCAGGGCCAGCTCGCGTTCGATGGTGCCGGGAGTGGCGGTGCGCAGATCCAGCGGCTCCGTGTTCACCGCCTGCACGTCTTCCACATCGGATACCGGTCCTGACACCTGAACCGTCTCGGGGGCCACTTTGGTGTCCACCACCTGCAGCCCCGGTGGCGGTTTGCCGGCGAGGCGCAAGTGCACCGCCACGGACTTGTGGGCCACGCGTTCGAGTTCGAGGGTGAGCTGAGCAGGGGTGATGCGCAAGAGCTTCACCCCACGCGGCAGGTTCAGCGAGTCCGCGTCGAGACCGAAGACAGCCGGCCCCGGTCGCACCCCACCGAGGTCCAAGGGAATGGCCAGACGGTTGCGGTCGATGCGCCCCAGGAGGGCGCGCGGTCCACCGACGCGGAGATCGATGAAGTCGACGGTTGGGCTGGCGATCATCAGATGCGCGGGGATGTTGCGCAGCTCGATCGGCACCTTCAGCGTCTCCTCGGTGTCGCGCTCGCCGAAGTTGACGAAGAACCAGATGCTGAAGGCGATGACCAGCGACAGGATCTTGAGGCCGATGTTGTAGGTGAAGAGTTGGCGGATGCGCTCTGCATCCAGGACGTTCTTGCGGATAGCCTTCCAGACGACGTGCACGCGCTCGCGCTCGAACCACTTCATCAGCCGAACATCCTTTGCAGCGTGCTACGTAACGTGGCGGCGTCGAGATCGCGCGTGATGCGGCCCTCGCGCACCATCGAAATGGCGCCTTCTTCTTCGGAGATGACGATGACCACGGCGTCGGTCTCCTCTGTAAGTCCGATAGCCGCGCGATGGCGCGTGCCCAGCGTCTTGCTCACGTGCGGATTGGTGGTGAGCGGCAGGAAACAGCCGGCCGCGATGATGCGGCCCTTGTGGATGATCAGGGCTCCGTCGTGGATCGGGGAGAGCGGTTGGAAGATGCTGGTGATCAGTTCCTTGCTGACGCGGGCGTCCAGCCGCGTGCCGACCTCGACGAAATCGTTCAACCCCACATCGCGCTGAAGGACGATCAGCGCCCCGATGCGGTTGCTGGCCAGAGACACGGCGGCCCGGATGATCTCCTCGAGGTCTTGGCCGTGCAGCCCTGACTCCACGCCGAAAAAAGGACGCGTGCCGACTTGGGTCAAGGCCCGGCGGATATCGTCCTGAAAAATGATCACGATAACCAGGAGGATCGATCCGAGGAAATTGTCGAGGATCCAGTTCAGGGCATACAGGTCGAAGTATCGCGACGACAGGAAGGCAAGAAAGACGACCACCAAGCCGATCAGCATCTGCACGGCGCGGGTGCCGCGGATCAGGTTGATGATCTGGTAGATGACGAACGCGATGATGCCGACATCGATGGCATCACGAAGGCGGAAGTTGGACAGTAGCTCGAACATGAAAAAGCGCTGTGCTGATTTACTCGGTCACCGGCCTGCCTCGCGTCCCCTTACCTTGATCCTCTTTCTCCAGAAGAGGACGCCAAACTGTGATGGAATTACCTTTTCCGGCGCCCAGTTACCAGCGCCCAATGCACGGTCATACAATAATGTAGTTGCAGCCTTCAGGCTGCGCTTTCCCCCTGACAACACCAGTCCTGGCCGCGACCGAGCACATGCTGAAGCCTGCGGCTACCCAAATTGAAAGTCCCTCAGGAAGAGGGCCAGTAACGGTTGCTTGTTGTGCGCCTCGGTCGGTGTTCGACTCAGGCGCTCACATCGGCGTTGGCCACCGTCAGTGCGGTGCTTCCGTTCCCGCCGCGGTACGCCCGGACGATCTCATCGATCTCGGCCCCGTCGAGGACTTCTTTGTCCAACAAAGCCTCGGCGATCTTGTGCAGCACCTCGATGTTCTTCGCCAGCAGATCCTTCGCCTGCTGATAGCTCTCCTGGATGATGCGGCGCACCTCCGTGTCGATCTCTACGGCAGTGTGGTCGGAGTAATCTTGCAACTGGGTGAAGTCACGGCCGAGGAAGATCTGCTCCTCCTTCTTGCCAAAGGTCATCGGCCCCAGCTTGTCGCTCATACCCCACTCGCACACCATCTTGTGGGCCCAATCGGTGGCCTTTTCGATGTCGTCGGCGGCGCCGGTGGTGATGTGGCCGAGGATCAGCTCTTCGGCCGCCCGCCCTCCGAAGCGGATGGTAAGGCTGTTGAGGATGTAGTCCTTGGTGTACGAATGACGATCGTCGATCGGCACTTGTTGGGTTACACCCAGCGCCATGCCGCGCGGGATGATGCTCACCTTGTGCACCGGATCGGCGCCCGGCACGAGCTTGGCGACCAGCGCATGGCCCGCCTCATGGTAGGCGGTGCTCCGGCGTTCCTCCTGACTCATGATCAGGCTCTTGCGCTCGGCCCCCATCATCACCTTGTCTTTGGCGATTTCGAAATCCGCCTGCGCGACGCGATCCTTGTTGCTGCGCGCCGCCAGCAATGCAGCCTCATTGACCAGGTTCTCCAGATCAGCCCCGGCAAAGCCAGGCGTTCCTCGTGCCAGCAGCCCCAGATCGACATCTTCCCCCAGCGGCACTCTGCGCGTGTGGACGCGAAGGATGCCTTCACGACCCTTCACGTCGGGACGCGGGACGACGACGCGCCGGTCGAAGCGCCCGGCCCGGAGCAGCGCCGGATCGAGAACGTCGGGGCGGTTGGTGGCGGCGATCAAGATGACCCCCTCGTTGGTCTCGAAGCCGTCCATCTCGACCAGCAACTGGTTTAGGGTCTGCTCGCGTTCGTCGTGGCCGCCGCCCAAGCCGGCGCCGCGATGGCGGCCGACGGCGTCGATCTCATCGATGAAGACGATACACGGCGCATTCTTCTTGCCTTGCACAAACAGGTCGCGGACGCGCGAGGCGCCGACGCCGACGAACATCTCGACGAAATCCGAACCGCTGATGGAAAAGAACGGCACACCGGCTTCGCCGGCGATCGCCCGTGCCAGCAAGGTTTTGCCGGTCCCTGGCGCGCCGACCAGCAGCACGCCTTTGGGGATGCGGCCGCCGAGTTTGGTGAACTTCTTGGGATCCTTGAGGAACGCGATTATCTCTTCAAGCTCTTCTTTGGCTTCATCGATGCCTGACACATCGGTGAAGGTCACCTTCTGGGTGTTCTCGCTCAGCAGCTTGGCGCGGCTTTTCCCGAACGACATGGCTTTCCCGCCGCCGACCTGCATCTGGCGCATGAAAAAAACCCAGACGCCGATCAACAACAGCATCGGGAACCACTGAACGAACAGGACAACGTACCACGGGTCGCCCTCTTCCGCTTTGGCCGCGATCTTGACCCCTTTCTCACGCAGAACCTTCACGAGGTCAGGATCTTCCGGAGCATAGGTCTTGAATCGCTCGCCGTTGTGGTACTTACCGCGAATGTTCTTGCCTTGGATGGTGACCTCGGTGACGTCCCCCTTTTCAACGGAGGCGAAGAAGTCGCTGAAGATGATCTCCGGCTCCTTCACCTGCTGCTTGTTGAAGAGGTTGAACAGCAGCAGGAACATCAGCCCGAGGACGAGCCACAGAGCCACGTTTCGTGAGAACTGGTTCACCATCCCCTCAACTGACGGAAAAGACCTTCCTGCACAATAGTCTCTGCTAGCGTAACATAGGGGCTAATTACCGGCAATGGCTGGTTTTTCCGCAGTGAGACGCAGCGCCGCTCGGGTGTTCGCCGAGACCAACCCGTGGCAACTCCGTACGATGCCCGGAACCCAAAGAACCTCACCGTTGAATTCAACGATCGGACAGCTTCGCCGTGTTCGGATGGGCACCTTGCGATCGACCAACACGTCCTGCAACTTACGATGCCCGTCCACCCCTAGCGGTTGAATCCTGTCACCTACGCGCAGGGTGCGGACCACCAACGGTCCCGGCACCATGGCCGCATCGGCAACCGCCTCGAACAGATCCGCCGGCCGTTGCCACGATGCCGCCTGAACCGGCCAAAGCTCGGCAGTGATCCGCCAACCGGATTCCAGACAAACCGCAGAGCCCGGCACGAGTGACCGCTGCGGTTCGGGCGGCCGCACGCAATCACGGCCACAAAACAGCAACCTATCGTACTCCCGCAGTACGCGTTCTCCGCGCGGCAACACCACCTGGGCGTTGGGGCAGCGCCCCTCAGCCAAACCGGCGATGGCGCGGAAGTGCGACATCGTCAAGCCATGGAGATCGCCGCGACACTCACGCAGCCAAGCCCGCGCCAGCCTGGTGCCCGACGTGCTCGGGGCACCCAAGAGCGCGGCCACCGGCAACGCGCCATCCGGCCCGACCACACGGGCCAGCAGCGCAGCATCCTGGGCACGCAAGAACCCCAATTCGTCGGTAACTAATTGCCCCGCCGCCGCCAGCCTCCGCTTCGCCGCGGGCTGGATAGACTCAAGCAGCGGCATGACTTCATGGCGGATGCGGTTGCGCAAGAAACGGAGATCGCGGTTGCTGCTGTCTTGGCAGAACGGCAGATCGGCGGCGTGCAAAAACGCCAGCACCTCGGCACGCGAGCACTCGATCAGCGGGCGAATGATGCGGCCACCACGCACCGGCTGGATGCCAGCCAAGCCCTCGGGACCGCTGCCGCGCAGCAGTCGCATGAGCACCGTCTCCGCCTGGTCGTCCAACGTATGGCCGGTGGCGATCTTGGTGCAGCTCTGTCCCTCCGCGGTCCGGGTCAGGAAGGCGTAGCGTTGCTCGCGGGCACGCGCCTCGAGGTTGGCGCCGTGGTCCAACGCACTGCTCCGTCCAACTACGAGGTCGATGCCGAGTCGCCGGGCAACGTTTTCAGCGCAGTGTTGATCACGAAGCGATTCGTCGCCTCGCAAGCCGTGATTGAAGTGGGCGGCGCACACGCTCACGCCAAACTCTGCAGCTAACCCCGCCAGTGCTCCGAGCAGCGCAACCGAATCGGGGCCGCCCGACAACGCCACCACAATCCGGTCGCCAGGTACCAGCATGCGGTAACCGAGAAGCGTCCGCCGGACCCGTTGCAGCAGAGCTGCGGAAGGCGCGCGTTGCACAGTGCTTGCGAGTCTGGCATCATCCGTGCCGCATTACAAATGCTTCGCCTTCAGCTGTCAGCAGTCAGCTTGTGCCCGCTCGTCGCCGCCATCGCCCTCGCCAGCGCGCATGCGGCCCGGGCCCAGCAGTGGAAGCCCCCCATTGACGCCGAGCAGTCCGGCATCAGCAAGGAAATCCTCGCCTCGCTGCATGATGTGCAACGCCAGTACGGCAAGGACGCCGTGATGATGGAAGGTCAGCTTCTCGGCCAGGCAATCCGCAGTGGATCGATCGTCGATGCGGTGATATCCATTTCAGGGGTCGAAGAGCGCGATGGCCGGCACTATGTGGCTTTCAAGCTGGACACCGGCATTATTTACAACGATCGCGAGGTCACCGCTGCGGCGCGGCCGGTGCGGGTGTGGGCGGACATCGTCGAGCCCAGCCTGCGCAAGTTCAAGACGTTGGACTTGCCGGCCGACGGTGTTGCCTTCGTGTTCACCTACGCCCATAAGCAGTACGCAGATGAAGCCGATTTGCGGGCTCACCTGCGTGACAGCCCCGGCGATCCCGAATTGGCGACCTTCTACGTCCTCAGCTCCGACGTCACCGAGCTGACCGCAGACCGCATCACGGGCCAGCAACTCATTAATCGCGCCACAGTGCTGGTGAACGGATCACCGACACACCTGGTCCTCGAAGCGCCCACGCCCGCACAGTAACCGCCTGGGAGCGCCGACAGGATGCCTGAACGAATCGCACCATGAAGAACATCTCCAAGTTGCACGCCTGGTCACTCGACGACATCTTGAAGGTCGTCCGCCGTTACTGGGGCTTCAGCGCTTTGCGACCCATCCAGGAGCAGGCGATTCGCGCGGGACTGGAACAGCGGGATTCGCTGGTGGTGATGCCGACTGGTGGCGGCAAGTCACTGTGTTACCAGGTGCCCGCCGAGTTGGCGCAGCGTATGGACGTCGTCGTCTCGCCTCTGATCTCGCTGATGAAGGACCAGGTCGACGGGCTGCGCGCCTGCGGCTATCCGGCGGCGGCGTTGTACAGCGGCATGCCGGCGGGGGCGGTGCGCCAGATTGAGGAGGAGATCGCGGCCGGCAAGTTTCGGCTCGTTTTCGTGGCGCCGGAGCGCTTGCTGACGCCCCGCTTCCTGCAACTCCTGGAGCGGGTCGGCGTGCGTGCTTTCGCCATTGATGAGGCGCACTGCATCAGCCACTGGGGCCACGACTTCCGGCCGGAGTACCGCCAACTCGCCGAGTTGAAGACGCGCTTCCCACAGGCCAGCGTACACGCCTACACCGCCACCGCCACCGAGCGCGTGCGCGCCGACATCGTCGAGCAGTTGCGGCTGAGCGATCCAAGCATTCTCGTCGGCATCTTCGATCGGCCGAACCTGGTGTATCGCATCGTGCCGCGGGTCGACGCCGAGAAACAGACGTTGGAGGTCATCCGCCGCCACGCCGGGCAAGCGGCCATCGTCTACTGCATCAGCCGCAAGGATGCCGAGGGGATGGCGGCGGCCTTAGGGGAACATGGCGTGCGGGCGGCGCACTACCATGCCGGCATGGAGCCGGACGAGCGCCGGCGCACCCAAGATGCGTTCGCGGCGGAGCAACTCGACGTCGTTGCCGCCACCGTGGCCTTCGGTATGGGCATCGACCGTAGTGACGTGCGCTGCGTGATCCACGCCGCCATGCCGAAGTCCGTCGAGCACTATCAGCAGGAAACCGGGCGGGCGGGACGCGATGGCCTCGAAGCCGAATGCGTCCTGTTGTACTCGGCCGCCGATGTGATTCGCTGGGAATCGCTCATCGAGAAGAGCGCCGGCGAGGCCGGCGCGCCGGCGGAAGTCCTCGCCGCTTCGAAGCAGCTCCTGGCACACATGCGCCAGTACTGCGGCGGGGTCCAGTGCCGTCACCGCAAGTTATCCGAGTACTTCGGGCAAGCCTACCGCCGCACGAGCTGCGGCGCCTGCGATGTATGCCTCGATGAGGTTGAGGGCGTGGCCGACGGCACCGTGGCGGCGCAAAAGATCCTGTCGTGCGTGGCGCGTGCCGGCGAACGTTTCGGCGCCGAGCACATCACCGACATCCTGCTCGGAGCTGACACCGAGCGCGTCCGCCGCTGGCACCACGAACGGCTCAGCACCTACGGGCTGCTGAAAAGCTCCGGCCGCAAGCCGGTGAACAACATGATCTACCAGCTCATTGATGCCGGTCTACTGGAGCGCACCGCCGATGAACGTCCGGTCCTGCGCCTGAACGACGCCTCCTGGGCGGTGATGCGGGGCAAGCAAACCGTCCGCCTCCTGCAACCAAAGGTCGAGGTCACCAAGACACGTTTCGACGAAGAATCCTGGGAGGGCGTCGACCGTGGCTTGTTTGACAGCTTGCGGGCACTGCGCCGCCAGGTGGCGGACGAGCGCCACGTGCCGCCATACGTGGTGTTTAGCGACGCCACCCTGCGTGACATGGCGCGCGCCCGGCCGGGATCACCCGGTGCCTTCCTCAACGTGCGTGGCATCGGCGAGCGCAAGCTTGCCGATCTCGGACCGCGTTTCCTCGAACACATCGCGGCGTACTGTCACCAGCATCAGCTCGGGCTCGATGCCGCCATCGGCGATCGTCCGCGGCGCCAGCGGCAACACCCGTGAGGCGACGCAGCCCAAGTGCCGCGTTTTGCACATGAGGATACGGCGCCGCAATTGCGAACGCCTGCACTGAGCTAGTTGCTTCTCCTCACGCTCCGCCGGCGCGGAACTTCTCGATCCAGCGCTGCATCTCTGGGTCATCCTGACCCGCCACCGGGACTTGCACGCCCTTGATGCACGCCGCCCGCGCCGCCATGGTCTCAAGCCAACGGTTCAAATGCGGCATGCCGTCGGTCTCGACGCCGGCCCAGGCGTGGATGTACACCCAGGGCCATGTGGCGATGTCGGCAATCGAGTAATCGCCGGCGATGAACTCACGGTCGGCCAGGCGCCCGTCGAGGACACGGTAGAGCCGTGCGGTTTCGCTCTGGTAGCGCTCGATGGCGTACTTGATCCTCTCAGGGGCATAGCGAAAGAAGACGTTGGCCTGCCCTTGCATCGGGCCGACGCCGGCCATTTGAAACATGAGCCACTGGACCACCTCAGAACGTGCGCGCCGGGCGGCGGGCAAAAGCCGTCCGCTTTTCTCGGCCAAGTAGATCAGAATCGCGCCCGACTCGAACACCGCGAAATCGTCCTCGTCACGGTCGATGATTGCTGGGATGCGGCCGTTGGGATTTATCTTCAGGAACCACGGCTCTTTCTGTTGTCCCTCGAGCAGGTTGATTGGGTGCACCGTGTACGGCAAACCCAGCTCTTCGAGCATAATGGAAACCTTCCAGCCATTTGGCGTGGGTGCGGTGAAGAGATCGATCATGGTCCCTCCTGGTGACTCCATCATGCCAGCCTGTCGTCCTTCCTCCAACCGCACCGCGCCACCATCTGCGGGCGTGACGTAGCGACGCGGACCCGCTATAAGAGAGTCATGAGTTTGCGTGCCGGCTCCACGTGGCCGACCTTGCAGTTGGGCATGCGTGGACTGCGCTTCCTGCGCCACCTGCCGAACTTCGTGCGCCTTTATTGGCGGCTGTTCTGGGACGTGCGGGTATCCATCTGGCCAAAGGGCCTGCTTCTCCTGAGCTTCCTTTATGTGCTGTCCCCTATCGGCCTCATTCTCGATGTGATTCCATTCTTTGGCGAGGTGGACGACATCGTGGTGGTAATTGTGGTCTGCCGCTTGTTCATGTACATGTGCCCGCGAGAGGTGGTGCAGGAGCATGTCCGCCGTATCGACGCAGGGGTCTGAGTGGAGCGTGGAGAGTAAGAGCGTGGAGCGCAACCTATGAAGCGTACAGTTCCACTGCTGATTGCCGCCGTACTGGTGATTGCGCTCACCGTCGGAGCCGCGACGCTGAGCGGTCTCCTCGTCGACTGGCTCTGGTTCAACATGTTGGGGTTCGGTGCCGTCTTCGTCACCACCTGGGGGACGAAGCTCATCGCTTTCGGCGTTGCGGCGGTACTCTCTGCGGCGCTGCTGGCGTTCAACGGCGTGCTCGCGGCGCGCACGCTGCCGCCGCCACAGCCGCGCCGGCTGCGCCTGATGCGCGGCGACGGCGTCGAGGGCGTGCCCGACATCCTGGAGTTGACGCCCGAGAATCTCCCCTGGCGTCTCATCGTCGTGGCGCTCGCGGCCGTGCTAGGGCTGTTCATCGGCGTCGCGCAAGCGGGCAATTGGGAGACCTTCCTCAACTGGCTCTACGGCGTCCCGTTCGGGCGTACCGATCCGCTCTTTGGCAAGGACCTCGGCTTCTACGTGTTCGTGTTACCGGCCTATGGCATCCTACGTGATTGGGGAATACTCATGGTGTTCCTCGCCATCTTCATGGCTGGCGGCGTCTACTGGGCGCGCGGCGCGATCGATGTTGAATCGGGAACTCCACGTGTGAGCCCGGCTGCGGTGCGGCACCTCTCCGCGCTGCTCGCCATCTTCTTCATCGTCAAAGCAGCGGATTACTTTCTCCAGCGTTACGATCTGCTGCTGAGCAACACCGGCGTCGTCTTCGGCGCGGCGTACACCGATGTGCACGTGCGGCTGCCGCTCCTCATTGGCCTGATCGGGCTTTCCGTGGTCGCCGCCGTATTGTGTCTCGCCAATTTCGTCAAGCTCGGCTTTCGCCTGCCAGTAGCTGCGTTAGTATTCGTACTCGGCGGGTCGCTGCTGGAAGGCACCGTGTCGGGTGTGTTCCAAAGCTATCGCGTAAAGCCGGACGAGTTGCGGCTGGAATCGCCGTACATCGCCAGCAACATTGCGCTCACTCGATACGGCTTCGGACTCGACCCCATCAGCAGCAAGCCATTTCCCGCCAAAGGCAAGCTCACGTCGGAGGTGTTGGCAGCCAATCAAACGACGATTCAGAACATCCGCTGGTGGGATCCACGCCCGCTGCTCGACACCTATCGCCAGCTGCAGGAGATCCGCCTGTACTACGATTTCCACGACGTCGACATCGATCGCTACACGTTCAACGGCACGTATCAGCAGGTGATGCTCTCAGCGCGCGAGCTGAACCAGGAGAAGCTGCCTCCCGATGCGCACACGTGGATCAACGAGCATTTCAAGTTCACCCATGGCATCGGCATCACCATGAGCCCGGTGAACCGTTTCGACGAGGAAGGCCTGCCGATCTTCTATGTGAAGGACATTCCCCCGGCGTCGCCGGTGGGCCTTCCCATCCAGCGGCCCGAGGTCTACTTCGGCGAGGAGACATCCAACTACGTCGTGGTCGGCGGCGGCACCAACGAGTTCGACTACGCCAAGGGCCAGGAAAATGTCTACAACACTTACGCCGGCCGTGACGGCGTGTCGTTGGGAACCATGTGGCGGCGGGCGCTGTTCGCTTGGTACTTGGGTGATTTCAAGTTGCTAATCAGCGGCAACGTCACCGCCAACAGCCGCATCCTCTTCCGCCGTATGACGCAGCAACGCATCAGCCAAATCGCACCGTTCCTGCACCTGGACCGCGATCCATACGTGGTCGTGAGCGACGGCAGGCTGGTGTGGCTGCAGGATGCGTACACCACCAGTGACGCCCTGCCCTACTCGCAACCGGCCCAGCGGGCCGGCATCAACTACATCCGCAACTCGGTCAAGATCACCCTCGACGCTTACGACGGCACGGTCGTCTTCTACGTCGCCGATCCGGAAGACCCCATCGTCCGCACCTACCAGCGCATCTTCCCTTCGCTGTTCCGGCCGCTTGACGCGATGCCGGCGGCCTTGCGCCAGCACATCCGCTATCCCGAGGACCTGTTCATCCTGCAGGCCGGCATGTACGGCACCTACCACATGACCGACCCGGAGGTGTTCTACAACAAGGAAGATCAGTGGAGTTTCCCGCAAGAAAGCTACGGTGGGCAGACCATTACAATGCAGCCGTACTACACCATCATGCGGTTGCCGGATGAAGCACGCGAGGAGTTCATCCTCATGCTGCCGATGGTGCCCAACAACAGGGACAACATGATCGCCTGGCTGGCGGCGCGCTGCGATAACCCGCATTACGGCACGGTGATCGAGTACGCCTTCCCGAAGGAAAAGCTCATCTTCGGTCCGGCGCAGGTCGAGGCCCGCATCGATCAGGACACCACCATTTCACAGCAGCTGTCGTTGTGGAACCAGACCGGGTCGCGAGTGATTCGTGGCAATCTGCTGGTGATCCCGATTGACGACGCGCTACTGTACTTCGAACCCCTGTACCTGCGCGCCGAAAAGCGGGAGTTGCCTGAGCTCAAGCGGCTGATCGCTTCCGCTGGCGATCGTGTGGTGATGAGCCAGACGGTCGAGCCCTTGCTGGCGGCGCTCTTCCGGGGCGAGGAAAAGCAGCAGCCGATCGTCAGCGCGGCCGCGGCGCCCAGCGCCGGCACAGCTGCCCCTGCCGCCGAAGCGCTGCGGCACTACCGCCAGGCGCTCGACGCGCTGCGCAACGGCGACTGGCAAACCTTCGGCATCGAGATGAACACGCTCCAGAAAGCATTGGAAGGCGCGCCGCAGTGAGTGGCCGGCACTGCTGGAGTTACATCGCTTTCTACCCGCCCGCATGGGAGGATGAGGTAGAAAAGCGAAAAGCGCCTTTGGAGAGCTGCTGCGTCTCCGTCCGCGCCGGGTGTAGGGGGCACGGGGCGGTTGGCTCGTCGCCCTTGTAAAACGCCTCTTCCAGCGATTCCGGGCACGCCGGCGTTGCGAGCAGGCCGGAGGCCGGATCGATGCGTACCAGTGATACGCCGGGCGGCGGCGTGAACGGAGTGGCGGGCAAACCCCCGGTGGCGGCTTTCATGAACTGCGTCCAGATCGGCAACGCTGCTTCCGCGCCGGCCAGATTGAGCGAGCGCTTGTGGTCGAAGCCGACCCATACCACGGCGAGCAGATCCGGCGTAAAGCCGGCAAACCAGGCATCGCCGTAATCGTTCGTCGTGCCGGTCTTGCCCGCCGCCGGCCGCGTGAAGCCCTGTTTGCGGGCGGCGCGACCGGTACCGTAGTCGAGCACACCTTCCATCAGATGGGTGACGAGGTAGGCGGTGTCCGCAGGCACCACCTGCTCGACCTCGACGGGGTTGCGTTCGATCGGATGATTAGTGTGGTCGAATACCTTCTTGATGGCTAACGGCGTGGTGCGCAGGCCGCTGTTGGCGAGCGCCGTGAACGCCTGCGCCACCTCCAACGGCACGACCTCGGCGGCACCCAGGACCACGGACGGATACGGCGGCAGCGGCGAGTTGATCCCCAGGCGCCGCGCCATGTCGATGATCGGTTCGAGCCCGATCTCGTGTGCCAGGCGAGCGGTGGCGCAGTTCAGCGAGTGCTCCAAGGCCTCGCGCACCGTCACTTCGCCCATGTAACGTTCCTTGTAGTTGGCCGGCGTCCAGACCTGGTTGTCGTAGCTCCACTCGAACGGTTCGTCCTCGATCCGCGTCGTCGGCAAGATAGGATGCGGGTTGTGCCGGGTCTCTTCGAACACGGCCAGATAAGTAAACGGCTTGAAAACCGACCCCGGCTGTCGCAGCGCCTGCGTACAGCGGTTGAACTGAGTAGAGCGGTAGTCACGCCCACCCATCATCGCCTTGATGGCACCGGTTTGCGGTTGAATGGCCATCAAGCAGCCCTGGAGCTGGTCCGCCGGCTTGTCGGCACGCAGGCGCGGGTGGCGCCGCTCCAGATCCGCCAGCCCGGCCTGCAAGGTCTGCTCGGCGAGCCGTTGCAAATGGGGATCGAGCGAGGTGTAGATGCGCAGCCCTTCGGTGGTCAGCACCTGCGCCGGGTATGTTTGTGACAGCTCCTGGCGCACGAAGTCGACGAAATACGGCGCGTCGTTGGTTTCGTTGACCGGCGCGGCGGTGCGCACCGGCTCGGTGACGGCGGCCTCATATTGCTCGGGGCTGATATCGCCCTGCTTCAGCATCAGCGTCAAGGCGTAGTTGCGACGGCGCGTGCAGGCCTCCGGGTCGCGGAAAGGCGAGTAGCGATTCGGCGCCTTGATCAAGCTCGCGAGCGTCGCCATCTCGGCCACCGACAGGTCCTGCGGCTCCTTGGCGAAGTAGAACCGCGACGCTTCCCACACCCCGTAGATCCCCTGGGCGCCTTTTTGGCCGAGGTAGATCTCGTTGATGTAGTTGGTCAGGATTCCCTGTTTTGAGAACTGCCGCTCGACGATAAGCGCCATCGACGCCTCGGTGAGTTTGCGCTTGAGGCTGCGCTCGTCGGTCAGGAAGAAGTTCTTCATGAGCTGCTGCGTCAACGTGCTGCCGCCTTGCTCGACGTGACCGCTGCGCACATCTACCCACAGCGCCCGCGCGATGCCGGCGATGTCGATGCCGTGGTGCTCGTAGAAGTGCTGGTCTTCCACATCGATGATGGCACGCAGCAATACCGGCGGCACCTCGTCGAGGCTCACCAGGTGCCGCTCCTCCCAAACACCTTGATACAGGCCCGTGACCAGCTCGGGCTCGAGCTCCAAGGCGTACAGCTCCTTGTGAGTGGTGAGATCCTCCATGCGCACCACCACGCTACCCGAGACCTCCAACCGCGCGACACCGCTGCTACCGGCGACGGTCGGATACGGAAAATCATGCAACCAGATGTCCAGCAGACCGGCCTTCTTCTCGAAGCGATACTCGCTTTTGCGCGTCACCTCGTGGTCGACCGCCTGGTAATCGAGATCGCGCAACCGGTCGAAGAACCCGATCGCCTGCAAATCCATCCCCGGATAGATCAGGAGGCTGTCGGCGTAGACCTTCGACGGGAACTTCCAGCGGTGCGTACGAAACTTCTCGACCACGACCGGCGCCAACCGGTGCGTGACCGCCCACAACGCAATGCCGCCGCTGGCGGTGATGGCGATGACAAGGAGCAGAAAGCCGAATGCAATACGTCGCAACATCGGCGGCGAGGGGCGTCACTTACCGTGAGGCCAGGGAAGCGCTCCCTGGCCTCACCTGCGGCGGTCCTATTGATTAGGCTTCAGGGGTATGAAGATGGTATTGTCGCCGCGGCGTACGAGGAACAGCACGCTCTTGCTCTTGCTGGCTTTCAGTGCGTTGCGGTAGCTGGGCAGATCTTTCACCGGCTCGCGGTTCACTTCGAGGATGACGTCACCGCGGCGTATACCGGCTTCATCGGCGCTGCTGCCCGGCTCGACACCGGAGACGACGACGCCTTTGACGTCGCTGCCCAGTCCGAGACTGTCGGCAATCTCCGGCGTCAGCGGCTGCACGGTGAGCCCGAAGCCCTGCTCCTTGCCGCCGGCCACCACCGTCTCCTCTTCCTTGAACTCACCGACCTTAACCGAAAAACTCTGCGTGCTCTTGTCGCGGATAACCTTGAGGGTGACGGTCTTGCCCACCGGTGTGCGCGCCACGAGCATCGGCAGCTCGGTAGATTCCTTGATTGCGTGACCGTCGAACTCGACGATCACGTCACCGACCTTGAGCCCCGCCTCCTGCGCCGGACCGTCCTTCATCACGTCGGCAACCAGCGCGCCTTTGGGCTGGTTCAACCCAAGTGATTCGGCGATATCCGGTGTGACTTTTTGAATCATCACGCCCAGCCACCCGCGGGTCACCCTCCCCTTCTCCTCGAGCTCCGGCAGCAGGTCCTTGGCGACGTTCACCGGGATGGCAAAGCCGATGCCGATGTTGCCACCTGAACGGGGGCTGAAGATGGCGGTGTTGATGCCGACCACCTCACCTTTCAGGTTGATCAGCGGTCCGCCAGAGTTGCCGGGGTTGATGGCGGCATCGGTCTGGATGAAGTTGTCGTAGCTTCCCTGGCCGATGAAGCGGCCCTTGGCACTGACGATGCCGGCAGTGACGGTGTGCTCCAAACCGAACGGATTGCCGATAGCCATCACCCACTCGCCCACGCGCAGATCGTCCGAGTTCCCCATGGTGACGGCGGTGAGATCCTTCGCATCATCGATCTTGATGACGGCGATGTCAGTCTTCGGGTCGCGCCCGATGACCTTCGCCTTGTACTCCTTCTCGTCCGACGTCCTCACCACAATTTCGTCGGCGTTTTCAATCACGTGATTGTTCGTGAGGATGTAGCCGTCGCGATTGATGATGAAGCCGGAGCCGAGGCTGCGTTGTTTGAAGGGCCGCCGCGGCAGCGGACCGAAGAAGCGCTCGAACGGTTCCCAGAATTCGTGTGGGTTACCCTGGCCGCGCGGC
Organism: Binatia bacterium; assembly: GCA_050015455.1. Classification (GTDB taxonomy): domain Bacteria; phylum Desulfobacterota; class Binatia; order HRBIN30; family HRBIN30; genus JAGDMS01. The sequence continues at coordinate 8,686 of JBEKBJ010000020.1, read as the reverse complement.
TCGCCGCCGAAGGGCCCACCCTCACCACCACCGATGTTGGGCCCTTCCCCTTGGGAGGTCGTAGACACGTTCACCACCGTGGCGCTGAGCTTTTCCGCCAGCGCAGCAAAATCGGGCAAAGCGGTCACCGGGCCCTGCGCCTTGGGCGCCGCTGTTGGGGTGGCAGCAGGTTCGGCGCTTTGTTCACCCCAGAAGCTGATCGCCTCGACTCGCGAGCCGAGATTCAAGCCCTCGGTAGCGATCACGCCGGCTAGAAACCCCACGGCGACCAATATGAACGTTTGACGCGCGCGCTTGTGCGCACTCATGCTTCCTCCTTGTCGATTCGGTCGTGGAGCAATGGACTCACCGCTGCCCGCGCTTTACGAACGACCACGCAAGCGCTCCACGTACTTGAGACGCAGATCGTACAGGACGGTGTCGAGCAATCCAGACTCCGAGTTGTCGAGATTCCCCTTTGTCTTCTCTTTGAGGATACCGAGGATGTCGATCATGTGCTTGGCCGACAGCAGTTCGGTGGCCACCTTGTTGTCAATGGGGTTCGGAATTTCCCCCAAATGCACCAAGGCTTGTGTGCTAAGACTCAGGATGAAGGTGGAGAAATTCAGCGGCAGTGCCGCCTCCTGTTGCCCTGACTGGGGCGGTGGCGAGGTGGCCTCGACCGGCCTGTCGCCGGGCGCCGCCGGGCGCTCGGGGGCGCTCGGCGCTTCCGGCCGCGCTTCACCGCTGTCCGAGAACCGTCGCCGGTCTTCGACTTTGAAACCACGCTTTTCTTGTTTGTCCTCTTCGTTGCTCATTCAGCTCACGAAAAAGCCCGATGCCACGCCAGCATCGGGCTGTCTCCTTCCCACCGCCACGCTCCGGGATCAGACGCGCATCGCACGCAGCCGGCGGATGCGTTCATCGATCGGCGGATGCGTGCTGAACAGGTTGGCAAACGAGCGCCCGCTGAGCGGGTTGACGATGAACAGATGCGCCGTTTGCGGACTGGCTTCCATGGGGATGCGTTGCGATGCATATTCGAGCTTTTCGAGCGCGTGTGCCAGGCTCTCGCCGCTGTGCAGCAGCTGAGCGCCGCTGGCATCCGCCTGGTACTCGCGCGAGCGCGAGATGGCGAGCTGAATGACCATCGCCGCCAACGGTGCCAGGATGGACATCATCAACAGGCCGATCAGGCCGCCACCCTCCTCGCGCTCGTCGCGCGAGAAGCCGCCGAAAATCGCCGCCCAGCGCACCATGTTGGCCAACATCATGATAACGCCGGCCAAGGTCGCAGCGATAGAACTGATGAGGATGTCGTGGTTGCGCACGTGGCTCAACTCGTGGGCGAGCACGGCTTCGAGTTCATCCCATGTCATCAAGCGCAGGATACCTTCAGTGACCGCCACCGCAGCATGTTCGGGGTTTCGCCCCGTGGCAAAGGCATTCGCGGCGTCGGTCGGAATCACGTACAGTTTGGGCATCGGCATCCCGGCACGCGTGGCCAGGTTGTGCACGACTCGATACAGGTCCGGCGCCTCATTCATCGTCACCGGCTTCGCTCGGTACATCGCCAAGACGATCTTGTCGGAGAACCAGTAGCTGCCGAAATTCATGATGGCCGCGAACACGAATGCGATCACCAGGCCTTGAGAGCCGCCGAGGAACGCGCCGAACCAGAGGATCAATCCGGTCAGCAATCCCAGCAGCAGAGTGGTTTTCAGCGTGTTCGACATCGCCTGTCTCCTGGGCCTTTGACGCAGGCGCCTACCATTTTATTTGGTTTTGACTGGAGTTGTCCGTTGCGTCGAGCCCGGATTCAGCGTGAAACGTAATATGCTCCCCCCCCGTTGTCAAGCAACGCCGCCACCGAGCACGACTCTTGCTGTCGACCACGTGATCGTAGCATAACATCGTCCGTTTCCGGCGGCATCGCCGCCGGCCTGTGGTGACGGGCATGCACGTGCAGAGCGAAGCCGACCCCTTCCGACCCCCGGAGCGTTTGTTGATACCCGACCGGTTGCTGTGGGCGGTGCGGGTTCGCTGGCTGGTCATCGGTGGCTTCTTGCTGCTCGCCATTCTCGCGCACGCTTTCGGAATCTTTGCCTCCATCGCGCCCTGCTTCTGCGCCGCTGCGGCCGGCGTGGTTCTCAATGCCACCAACGAATGGTCGGTGCGCCGCGACCGTCACGTCGCGTTGGTCACCGCCATCGCGATTCCGTCCGACCACGTCCTGATCACGTACGTGGTGGTGAACACCGGCGGTGTGCAAAGCCCGTTCATGATGATGTACGTGGCCGAGGTGTTGGCAACCGCGATGCTGGTTGGGACGCGCGTGGCCGCCTTGAGCGCGACGTTCGCCGTGCTCGCGTGGCTGGCGGGGATGGCCCTCCTGTCCAGCGGTTACCTGCAGGTGCCGGCTTTGTTCGCACCCGGGGCAACGGCGCATAGTGCCGCCTCAAGCCCGCTGTACCAGGGCATGTGGGCCGCCTTCCTTCTATATTGTCTGGTTTTGCTGGTCTATCTTGGAGGTTACATCTCCGAGCGTTTACGTTCGAGCGAGCGTGACGTCGAGGTGAAGAACCGACGTCTGCAGGATGCCCTGGGCTCGCTCAGCCGGGCGCACGCCGAGCTCACCGGCGCCTACGAACGGCTGCAACGCGCCGAGGCGCATCTCATCCAGTCGGAGAAGATGCGCAGCCTGGGAGAGCTGGTAGCGGGGGTGGCACATGAGCTGAGCAACCCCATCAGTTTTGTCTCCGCCAATGTCGAACACCTGCGGCGCTATGTGAACAGCCTGGCGCGAGGCATTGAGATCTGCAGCACGCTGCCGCTGGCGCCGGATGAGCGCGCCCGTTTCGAGACCCAGCACCGCGAGCTGCGAATCGACGAAGCCCTCCGCGAGCTCCCGCAGCTGTTGGATGATTGCGAAGAGGGCGCGCGGCGCACCAAGCACATCGTCAACGAGCTGCGCGCCTTCTCCCGCAGTGAGCGGCAGGACCGCTGGGGCCACGCCGACGTGCACCGCGGCATCGACAGCACGGTAGCGCTGCTGTCACACCGGCTGAAGGACCACATCACGGTGCACCGCCAATTCGGTGACTTGCCCGAGATTGAATGCCTGAGCGGTCCGCTCAATCAGGTCTTCATGAATGTCTTGGCCAACGCCGTCGACGCGATCGGTCCGAAAAAGGGTAATGTCTGGATCTCGACGCAGCTGTCGCAGCTCGATCTGCCGGCGCAACCCGGCGCGCAGGCCGTCACCATCGCCATCCGTGACGACGGCGCCGGCATGTCCCCGGAAGTGCGGCAACGGATCTTCGATCCGTTCTTCACCACCAAGACGGTGGGTCAGGGCACCGGATTGGGTTTGAGCGTGTCGTACAGCATCGTCGAACGGCACGGCGGCAGGCTCACGGTTGAGTCGGTGCCCGGGAGCGGAACGACCTTCATCATCACGCTGCCGGTGACACAGCCTCGAGCGGCGTCCGTTGCTACGGGCTGAGCGATTCGCCGCCGCGTACATCCAGCGCGTCGCGCAGACCGTCGCCAAGGAAGTGCAAACCGAGCACGGTGAGCATGATCGCCAAGCCCGGGAAGAGCGCGACGTGAGGCGCGACCAGTAGGAACGATCGGCCTTCGTTGACCATTGCGCCCCACGACGGCGTCGGCGGCTGCACGCCGAGGCCCAGAAAGCTCAGGCTCGCCTCGGCAACAATGGCGCCGGCCATACCAAAGGTCGCCTGTACCAGCAGCGGAGTCAGAAGATGCGGCACGATGTGGAGGCGCACGACGCGCAGCGGTGTGGCACCGAGCGCCACCGCCGCGCTCACGAATTCGCGCGTGCGCCACGCCTGCACCTCGGCGCGTACCAGGCGTGCGTAGCCGGTCCAACCGATCACACACAGCGCCAGCAGGACATTGCGCAGCGACGGACCCAGCACTGCCGACAGAGCGAGGGCCAATAACATCCCGGGAAACGCGAGCAGCACGTCGATGACCCGCATGATCAGCTCATCCGTCCATCCGCCCGCGTATCCGGCCAGCGCCCCCACCGCAAGGCCAATGCAAGCCGAGACCCCGGCCACCATGACGCCGACCAGCAGCGACACGCGCGCACCGTAGACCACTCGGCTCAACACATCGCGACCCAGCTTGTCTTGACCGAAGGGATGCTCCGGCCGTGGCGGCCGGAGATCCTCACTCAAGTTTTGCGTGGTCGGGCTCTGCGGCACGACGCTTGGCCCAAGCAGCGCCACGGCCACGAAGAGCGCCAGCATCCCAAGGCCGAGCCGCACCCGCGCGTTGAGCAACAGCCGAATCATGAATTCACCCGCAAGCGTGGATCAACCACACCGTAGAGCACATCCGTGATGAGATTGATCAGCACGTAGCTGAGCGTGATCACCAAGACGCAGCCTTGCACCAAAGGGTAGTCCCTTGTCTGGATGGCGAGCAGTGTGAGCCGGCCGAGCCCCGGCCAGGCAAAAATTGTTTCCGTGATGATGGTGCCCGCCAGCAGTGCGCCCGTCTGTAAGCCGAGGACGGTCACCACCGGCAAGACGGCGTTGCGCAATGCGTGCTTGAGCAGCACCCGCTTCTCACTGGCACCCTTCGCCCGCGCCGTTCGGATATAGTCGTCATGCAAGCGATCGAGCAGCGCAGCGCGGAGCATGCGGGTAAGGATCGCTGCCATCCCCATCCCGAGGGTCAACGCCGGCAGGGCGAGGTGTGCCAAACCATCCCGGCCGGAGACCGGCGCCCACTCGAGATGGATCGCAAACAACAGGATCAACATCGGGCCGAGATAGAAATTGGGCACCGCAGACCCGAGCACCGCCAGGGCTCGAGAGACGGAGTCCAACATCGAGTTCGGGCGCGCGCCCGCCGCCAGCCCCAGCGGCCCAGCGATGAGTAGCGCCAGGAGCAGCGCTCCGCCCGCCAACTCCAGCGTGGCCGGGTAGCGGGCCATGATCATGCGTCGCACCGGCCGGCCGCTGTACAGCGAACGGCCCAGATCAGCGCGCGCGAGATGGCTGAGGTAGCGGGCGTACTGCACCGGCAGTGGATGATCGAGGCCGAGCTGGTGACGCAGGCGCACCTTGTCGGCGACCCGCGCCGTCTCGCCAAGCATCACGTCAACGGGATCTCCTGGCACGAGGTGGATCAGCAAGAACACCAAGGTCACAACGCCAATTACAGTAGGGACCGCAAGAACCAAGCGGCGTGCGATGTAGGGGATCATGGGATCTGGTGAGCCAGTGGGCCAGTGAGCCGGTTCACTCCTCCACCCACGCATCCTTCAGCGACACGTAGCTCCCGTTGGGCCGAAGCTCGAAGCCCCGCAACCGCCGATTCATGGCGGCCACATTCGTTGGCCACCACAACGGGATGATCGGCAAGAGTTGTGAGACGCGGCGTTGCACTTCGCCGTACAACCGGCGACGTTCACTCAGGTTCAATGTCTGCCGCCCAGCTTCAGTGAGCCCATCGACTGACTCCTCATGAAAGTAGCCCCGGTTATTGCCTTGCGGCGGCGTCTGCGAGGAGTGACAGGTAAGAAAGTAGATGTCCGGATCCTCGACGCCGACCCACGCCAGTGAGTACAGCTGGAAGTTGCCGCGCTTGATGTCGTTGTAGAACGTCGCCCACTCGTAGCTGCGGATATCCAACCTGATTCCGACCTGCTCCAGCTGTTCCTGGAGCACTTCGGCGATACGCCGGCGCAACTCCACTACCGTCGTCTTGTACGACAGCCGGAATCTCGGGGCCGGCCCGTCGCCATCCGGATCGATGTAGCCGGCCTGATCGAGCAACTCTTTGGCGCGCTTCGGATTGTAGGCGTAGGTCGTCACGTCGGCGCTGTACGCCCAATGGGTCGGCGCAAGCAATCCCGTAGCCGGGGTCGCCAGGCCCTTGAGAATCGTGCCGACGATGGCGTCACGGTCGATGGCATGCGCGATGGCTTGCCGCACGCGGACATCTGACAGCGGCGGCGCGCGCAGATTCATCCCGAGATATTGAAAGGTCGTACTCGGCGCGGTGGCGATCGCGATGTTCGACTGCTCCCGGAGCCACTCCAGCGAGTCCGGGTCGATGCCGTTCTGCACCAGATCGATGGTTCCACGTTTGAGCTCCAGCAGGCGCGACAACGCATCCGGCACCTCCATAAACACCACGCCAGCCAACCGGGGAGCGCCGAGCGGGTAATTCGGATTGCGAGCCAACACCCACCTGTCGTCCGCGCGGAATTCCAGCAGCCGAAACGGCCCCGAGCCGATGGGTTGCGCCAGCGGCTTCGTTGGCGACGCGGCGAGCTGCGTCGCCGGCAGAATGCCAAGCCCGGTCTCGTTGAGGAAAGGAGCAAAGGGGTAACGCAAACGAAAGCGCACCGTGAGCGGATCAAGGACGTCAACCGCCTCTATGGCATCGAGCTCTTGCTGCTTGGGTGAGTGAGTCCGGGGGTCACGGATGGCCTCGTAAGTAGCCCTTACGTCCTCGGCGGTGACCGGCTCGCCGCTGTTGAACCGGAAGCCGTCGCGCAGGTGAAAGATGTAGGTTTGCGGGTCCGGCACCTCCCAACGGGCCGCCAGTTGCGGCAGCCGGCGAGATTGATCGTCGAGCCGGGTGAGCCCGTCGAACAGCAAGTCGCCGATCTGGCTGGCCGTGGCGTCGGTGGCGAAGCGGGGGTCCAAAGTGATCGGCCCGTTCTCCAGCCCGACGGCGACGTAGCCGGGCGGCAGCGACGGCGCCGGGGCACAACCCGCCACCGCCGCCAGCACCGCCAGGCACGCAATCTTACAAGCTAGATTGATGAAACGCGTTGACAGTTTTGCGTTGCCTCTGCTACCGTGAGAAGTGTCGAGAAGGCGCCGAACGGTGGTGAGTTGATGCGGGATCGATCACCCGAAGCGTTGCCTGCGTGGCGGTGGAGGACGATGGTGAAAGTCGGGCAATTTGTGTTCTTCGCATGCTTCCTTCTCATCGGCGGTCTCAAACAGACTGCGGGCGCCATCGAGTCGCAAACGGCCCACTCGCCAAGCGCGCTGCAACAACGGACGCTGCTGCCTGTCCTGCCAGGCTTGGAACTGCAAGTCGAGTTCTGGAAAAGAATCTTCTCCGCATACTCCACGCGCCAAGTCGTCATCCACGATGCGTTATACGTGGACCGCATCTACGAGGTACTCGACTTCGAGCCCTTCGCCGACAATGGGCTCTCCGACGCAGAATTGGCGGCGTACGCTCAGGACAAGGTGCGGAGCGAAAAGGAACGCATCCGCACCATTCTGCTACGGCTACATCAACTTGGGACCGGTCCGTATGACCTCTCTCCGGAAGAGCGGAAAATATGGGGCCTGTTCGCCGATGTCAACAATCCGGCAAAGTTCCAGGAGGCCGCAGCCTATGATCGCATTCGCAGCCAGGCCGGCCTGCGGGAGCGCTTCGCCGCCGGGGTCGAGGTCTCACGCCGATACCTGCCGGAAATGGAGGGCACCTTTCGACGCACCGGCCTCCCGATCGAGCTCACCCGCCTGCCCCTGGTGGAGTCGTGCTTCAATGTCCGCGCCTACTCGAAGGCCGGAGCCGCAGGCATCTGGCAGCTCATGCCGGCCACGGCGCGGCCTTACATGCGGGTGGATCGCCACGTGGACCAGCGGCGCGACCCGATTGTCTCCACGCGGGCGGCGGCCGATTACCTGCGCGCGAGCTACGAGCTGCTCGGCAATTGGCCCCTCGCCATCACCTCGTACAACCACGGCCGGGCCGGCATGGCGAACGCAGTCGCAAGCGTGGGCTCTTCCGACCTGATGCAGATCATCAGGGAGTATCACGGTCCGGCGTTCAAGTTCGCCTCGCGAAATTTCTACGCTGAGTTTATGGCCGCGCTCGACGTCGAGCGGAATTTCTCGAAGTACTTCGGCAAGCTGTACCCGGCGCGACCGCGGGCGACGGAGAGCGTCATTCTCCCCGCAGCCGTGAACCTCCGGACGTTGGCGCACGCCAGCCAGGCGGACGTGGACACGTTGGCCGAGCTCAATCCGGCATTGGCACGCGAAGTAATTTCCGGACAGCGGCCTGTACCCAAAGGCTACGAGTTGCGCGTCCCGGCCGGCAGCAGGGCGGAATTCAAGCGCCGATACGCCAGCGCCGCCGTCCATGAGGCGCGGCCGGCACGTAAAGCAGGGTGTCGGGTGCAGAAGACCCAGTACCGCGTCCACCGCGTGAAGCAGGGGCAGACTCTTTCCACCATCGCCAAGCACTACGGTACCACGGTAAGCGCCATCCGGCGTCGGAACAAGCTGCGTGCCGAACGTGTCCGCGCCGGACAGAGCCTCATGATCCCCGCCACCTAAGGTCCTCTTTCCGGACATCGTCACGCCGCGCGAAGATTTTGGCCAGCCATTTTGGACGTTGGACCTTCGGCCTTGGGCTGTGGGCAAAGCTGTTCATTCCGTCATGCCCGCAATCCCAGCGGGCATCCAACGGGTGGGAGCAGCAGGATTCCCTGAAGACTGCAAGAATGCAGGAGCAATGCCGTTGAGCGCGACCGGCCAGGAGGCCCGGGGGGGCCTGTAAGCGGCGCGCCTGTCCCTGATCCGATGCTAGGCCGAAAAGTCGTAGGGGCGGAAAGAAGTTTCAAAAACCCGGCAGGTGGGTCCTGAGGGCCTTGACAATTAGGTTAGGACAAGCTAGTAGGCTTGCCCAT
>JBEKBJ010000019.1:0-54922 GCA_050015455.1 Binatia bacterium | reverse complement strand
ACCGTCCCCGCCGCGATCGTGGCCGTGCCGTTCACCGCCGCACTCGTCGTTAACGTCACGCCCCCTGGGTTGGCAAACTGCACGTTCTGGAACCGCGAGTACCCCAGCCCAGGATCGTTTAAACTCACCGCCTGCGGCGTGGTGCCGCTGCCGTTGAACACCACCGTATGCGTGCCCGATGCCACAAACGCCGTGGCCCTCCCAGGCCATGCGTACGCCTGGCTGAAGTTGCCGCCCACCAGGAGCGTCCCCGCGGTCAGCGTCGCGCTCGTGTCCCCCCCGGCAAACGTCACATCCCCGCTGACGCTCACTTGGTCGCTCGCGTTGGTCATGGTCAGCAACCCAGACCCGCCCGTGCTGAAGTTCCCGCTCACTGACACTGTCTGCCCGTTCACGACAAAGTTTCCGTTTGCACTGAGATTCCCGTTGATCGCGGTGGCGCCGATACACGAGGTTGTGCCATTGACGTTCACGTTGGGCAGCGTGCCACCCAGGCTGACGTTCGAACCTGTCAGCGTCACTGTGCCCGTGCCTCCGATCACGCCGCCCAGCACGCTCCCGGAGGCGTTGAGGGTGTACCCTGCCGTGTCGAGCGTGGCGGTCGTGTCCATCACGACGGTTGTCACAGAAACGTTTGCCGTCAGCTGCGGCTGATTAGGCGCAGCAGCGGGGATGAGCACCGTGTCGGGCGACCCCGGCACACCTGCCGGCCCCCAGTTGTTGGCGTTCGACCAGTTCCGCGGGCTGGCGGCACTCCCGCCGATCCACGTTTTGGTGATGTTCGTTGGCGTCGGGCTCGCCGTCGGCGTGGCGGTCACCGTAAACGTCGCCGTCACCGTTGGTGTGTTTGTGGGTGTACCGGTGTTCGTCGGCGTCCCGGTAATGGTCGGCGTGTTAGTGACCGTCGGCGTATTGGTCACGGTTGCGGTATTGGTCGGGGTGCCGGTGTTCGTCGGCGTCGGCGTATTCGTCGGCGAGCTGGTCTCGGTCGGCGTCGGCGTCTCCGTCGGTGTATTGCTCGGCGTGACAGTCAGTGTCGGCGTCGGGGTCTCGGTTGGGGTAGGAGTGATGGTCGGCGTCTGACTCGGCGTGAAGGTCAACGTCGGGGTCGCCGTGTCCGTTGCGGTCGGCGTGTTCGTGGGGGTGTTGGTGATGGTCGGCGTGTTCGTCGGCGTCCCGGTATCCGTCGGCGTCGGGGTAACTGTCGGCGTGTTGGTGACCGTGGGCGTGCTGGTCGGCGTGCCGGTATCCGTCGGTGTCGGGGTCACTGTCGGGGTCGCCGTTTGCGTCGGCGTGTTGGTTGGTGTTGCCACCAGCGCCGTCAGCGTCACACTCACCAGGGCGCTGTCATCGATGCCGTCATTGACGATCAGCGTCAATTCGTAGGCCCCGGGCAGATCCGGAATCAGGCGCGCCGCCTGTGACGTCGCATCCCACAGCGTCGTCATGCTGCCCGTCGGCTTGGAGAGGAGGCTCCAACGATAGGTCAGCGGGTTGCCGTCCGGGTCATAGGACGCACCCCCGTCAACCGTCGTCCACACGCCGGTGAGCACGGTGGTATCCGCTCCGGCATTCGCAATCGGGATCTGGTTGGGCTGCAGGCTCACGGTCACCGTCGCGATGGTCGTCGAGACATTCCCCTGCAGGTCCACCGCCTGGGCCCCGAGGACGGTGCTGCCGGCCCCGCGCGGCGTGATCAGCGAGGCGCGGTAGTTGCCCTGGGCGCCACCGCTCTGCACCGTGGTCACCAGCCGCCCATCGACGAAGAAGTTCACCGCCGCCACGGCGACGTTGTCGGTGGCGTTGGCCACCACCGCCACCGGGCCGCCGGCAATCGCCGTCGCCCCGGGTAGCGGTGACACGATCTGCACCGCCGGCGGCGTCTTGTCCTGTACCGTGAGCGTGATGCGCGGCGCCGTCCCGACATTGCCCGCGGCGTCGACCGCCTCCGCCACCAGCGTGATCGCGCTCCCCTGCGGCACGCTCGCCGGCACCGTGAACGAGAAGGTGGCCGTTTCCGCTGTCGCCGGCGATGCGAACAGCACCGGGTCGGCTGTCACCGCCAGCGCCCCCTCCGTGTGGAAGCCGATCTCGGCGACCCCCACCGCATCGGCCGCCTGCACCGTGATCACCGGAATGGTCTCGCCCGGGCCGACGATGAAGTTGTTGGCTACCGAGGTGATCTGCACCGTCGGCGCCGTCGCATCGACGATCTGCACGCTCAGCGTCGTTGCGGTGGCCAGACCGCTGACATCGTGCGCGATCGCCGTGAGCTGCAGGTTGGCGTCGGGCTGCGCCGCCGCCGGAATCAATACGGTGAAGCTCGCGGTTCCATCCGTGACCCCGGCACCGAAGTGGAACAGCTGCGTGCTCGTGAGCTGCGTCCCGCGCACGTCCAGCTCCACATCCGTGAGCGCCAGGTTGTCGTGCGCCTGCACCAGCACCGACAGGGTCTGTCCCGTCCCGATCTGCGTCCCGTCGCTCGGCGCCACGATCGCCACCGCCGGCAGGCTGTTCGGCACCACCGTGATCGTCAGGCTCACCGGGTCGGCGCGGTTGCCGGCGAAGTCCGTGGCCGCCGCCAATATCGTGATCGTGCTCGTGCTCGTGTTCGGCAGGCTAGCCACGAAAGTGTGCGTAAACGGCGGCGCGTTATCGGTCTCGAGCACCTGCCCGCTCGGCGCCAGGAAGTCGACGAAGTTGACGTCCGTGGTCCCCGCCTGCGACACCGCCGTCAGGATCACCGTCTGTCCAGCGATCGCGGTATTGTTGGCGACGTTGCTGGTGAGGACAATCACCGGCGGTGTGTGATCGGTAGTGCCCACCGTCGCCGTGAACGGCGCCGGCTGTAGGTTACCCACAGCATCCTGCCACCCCGCAACTGTCACCTGGAAGACGTCGTTGTCGGGCAGGAGCGCATTGGGCTTGAAGATCACCGTACGGTTGCCGTTGCCGTAGCTGAACGTCCCGGCAATGGCGCCGCCGTTACCGACATCGAGCATGGTCACGGTTCCCGCGGCCGCCGTGTTGATCGGCTTGCTCCACTGAATGACGAGCTGCCCCTGCACCAGGCTCGCGCTCACGACCTGCGGCGGCGTCACATCGGCCGTTTGGAACGAGGAGCGGAATACGGCGACCAGCGGCCGCCCCAAGGTGTCGTTGATATTCTGGTTCACCTCGACGCTGATACTGCTGAACTGCGGCAATCCACCGGCCGGCGTGAAAGTCACCTGCGTGTCGCCGGCGCCGAGCGCCAACGTTCCCGCCAGGGCCGCCGTGCCCACGCGCACGATGACGCTGCTCGCCGTCACCGTGGCCGGATCGACCGCCTCGGAGAAGGTGACGACCACCGGCGTATCCAGCGCCACGCCCGAGGCGCCCGCGCTCGGCGACACATCGAGCACCGCCAGCACCGTGTCGTCGAGCACGATCGGTGGCACCGGCACCGTCACGTCTGCCTCCGTCAGCGCACCGCTCGCCACCCCGAGCCCATGGCTCACCGAGTCGTTAGCCGTCAGGCTGAAGCTCCCGAGCGGGAGGTTGTTCAGGACGTAGCTCCCGTCACTTGCGGTGAGCCCAAAGGCCCTGAAGCTCTGACCCGTGCGCGCGCTCGTCATGATCACGGTCACGAGGGCGTTGACCGCGGGGGACACCCCGTCGCTCAGCAGCACGGTGCCCGCGAGCGCGCCGAAGGGCTCAATCACGATCTCCAGCCCGCTCACCACCTGGCCATCGGCGCTCAGCGTGCCGCTCACGTTCCCGGCCAGCGTGTCGGTGACGCTCGCCGTGATGGTGAAGGTTCCCGTCGGGATGTCGCTGAAGCCGAAGTCGCCGTTGTCGTCGCTGAAGCCGTCGAAGCTGGTCTGCAACACGCTGCTCGGACCGGTAGCATTCAGATCCTGGCGCACCAACGTCAGCTGCGCCGCCGCGGTGATCGGGTCGCCAAAGGTATCGACGACCGTGCCGCTGATCGTGCCGGTCCCCTGGAACACGACATTGACCACGGCCGTATCCCCATCGTTGACTACCGACCCCGTGGCGGCGCCGCCGTCGTAGCCGCCCTGCTCGCGCGCGGTGAGGCTGAAGCTCCCCAAGGGCACGCTGGCGAACGTGTAGAGCCCGTCCTTATCACTCGCGACGCTCAGGGTGGTGCTCCCGGCCCGCAGCTGCACCGGCGCGTACGCCACCGGCGTCACGCCGTCGGCCCGATACACCGTTCCGGTCACGCTGCCGCGCCCCGCCAGCGTGATGTCCACCGTGATCGTCTGCCCTTCGCTGCTGATGTTACACGCACCATCGGCGCTCGTGCCGTTGGCACCGCTGCCCATCGCTCCACTGACCCGGTCGGTCGCCTGCACCGTGCAGTCGCCCTGCGGCACACCGCCAATGGCATAGCTGCCGGTGAGATTGGTCGTCGTCGTCAGCTTGCCGGGGCCGAAGAACGACACGTCACGACTCAGCCCTTCCGGGCGCACGAGGAGTGCTGAGCTGAGCTCCACCTGCGCGCCGGCCACCACACTGCCCGCCGGGCGCGTCACCGTCCCCGTCACCGTCCCCTGTGGCAGCAACTGCAGATCGATGGTGACGACCTCGGTGTCGTAATCCACCACGCCGCTGCCCAGCCCGATGCGGCCGGTGCGCGGATCGAAGAACTCGAGCGAGAACGGGCTGCCCACCGGCACGAAGGCGAAGGTGTAGATGCCACTGGCATCACTGGTGGCGTAGGCGCCCGGCTTGCCAGGCTGCACCAGCCGCACCTGCGCAAACGGCAGCGTGTTGGTGTGCGTCGCATCGTAGAGGGTGCCGGTCACCGTCCCCGAGGCGCCCACCACCACCACCATGTCGGCGTGCGCCTGATCGGCAACGATCGCGCCGCCCGACAGCCCGCCGGTCAGTGTCTGCGGATCTTGCGCCGTCACCGAGAACTCACCTTCCGGCACGCCGGCGTACTCGACGACGCCATCAGACCCGCTCACCAGGGTTGGGAATGGGTTCAGCAGGAACGCAACGGGCGAACCGCTGGTGAGCTGCACCTGCGCGCCAGCAACGGGGGTGCCGTCGCCGGCCTTGACCGTGACCGTCACCGTCCCCTGCCCGAGCAGGTTAAGATCGACGATGGTGGCGTCGCCGGTCAGCACGCTGCCGCGCGCCACACCCCGGTCGCCGCTGGCCGGATCGACGGCGGTGATGAGGAACGGCTGCGGCGGCAGGAGCGTGAAGCTGTAGTGCCCGTTCGCATCCGTCGTTGTGCCGCGGTTGGGCTGGGCTCCAGACGCCGCCTCCTGGTAGGTCAGCGGCACGCCCGCCGCCAGCTGCCCGTTGGCCAGAAACACGGTGCCGCTCACACTGCCGCTCGCTCCTAAGATCAGGCAGTGCTCGTTCACCGCACCGGCGCTCGCCAGTGTGCCCGTGGCCGCGGCGGGATCGCCATTGAACGGGCTCAGCGCCTGCACGCGGTACGGAAAGCCCGCGGGGATCTGCACCGTGAAACGGCCGGTACAGTTCGTCGTCCCATCCGGACAAAGCGCGCCGCAGCTGCTCGCCCCCGGCGGACCGGCCGAGACCAGCTGATCGCTGGCGGCCGTCTTCTCGACATCCTGCAGCTGCCCATAGGCATCGAAGTCCTGGTAACTCACCACGATCTGGGCCGTGCGGGGCGAGATACCGTCGGGATCAAGGACGACGCCCGTGATCGTACCCAGGCCGCGGAAGCTGACATCCTGCACCAGGGCTTGGCCGTTCTCGTCGAGGCTGATGGCGACACGCTGCCCGTCGCCATCGGCCGCGCTCGCGGCCAGCGTATAATCGCTACCCAATGGCACGTCGCGGAAGACGAAATTGCCTTGGCTGTCGGTGGTCGTGCTGAGGTAGCCGGATGTGCCGAACCACAGGAACACCTCTGCCCCCGCCTGTACCTGTCCGTTCGCATCGCGCAGCACGCCGCGGATGCTGCCGCTGCCGGGCAGCACGATGGTGACTGGGACGACGATGCCGGGGGCGCCGATGTCGACGTACACCGTGGCCTCCGCCCCGGTGCTCTCATTGCCGGCCTGGATCTGTTGGTGCCCGAGCCCGATCACGGGAATGAGGAAGCGGCCGTTGCCATCGGTATAGACCAGGGTCGTGCCGCCGACCACCGCCACCCCCGCCGCCGGGCTCCCGTTCGGATACAACACCGTGCCGGCCACCGACGCCGTACCCGCAAAGATGAGGTCGACCGGGGCGGTCACACCGGCCGTGACAGTGACGTGCACGTCGGTCTGCTCCGCCGTCTCCTGGCGCACCGCTTGCACCACCATGGCCCCCGGCGGCACTCCGTCGATGCGGAAGTGGCCGTCACTGTCGGTCTGCACGTCGCGCTCGAAGGTATGGTCGCCCGTCGTATCGTCGAACACCGCCACTAGCACCCCGGCACCCACCGCAGCCAGCCCCGCCGGCTCTTGTTCGTAGACGGTGCCGGCGACGCTGCCGCTCTCGGCGAACACCAGCACGTTCACGGTGGCCGTGGCACCGGCGGAATCGAGCGTGGCCGCCACCGAGCCCGTGCGCACCGCGCCCGTGGTGGGGTCGGTGACATCGGCTGACACCAGCAGGTTGCCGACGGCCACGTTGTTGGCGCTGAAAGTACCGTCCGCGCCGCTGGTGACATCGATCTGGCTCTCGTCGGTGTGGCTAAGGATGTGGACGGCCGCATTGGCAACGTGCGCACCCGTCGCCGCATTTATCACGCTTCCCGTCACCCGCCCGAGGCCGAGCATCAGGAGGTCGATGCGCATCTCTTGGTGCTCCATGGCGATGGAAGCGAACCGCTGCGCGTGTTGCCCCGTATCCGGATCCTGCGCGCTGACATCGAAGGGCCCGACATCGTCCTGCCCCACGAAATCGAAGCGGTAGTAGCCCGTGGCATCCGTAACCGTCTGCCCGGTGATCACGCTCATCGGCAGTTGCGTGAGGTCATCGAGGAACTGCTCGACCAACTCCACCGGCGCCAGCGCAATGGCTGCGCCCGTGCCCTTGCGCACGTAGCCGGAGACGATGCCGCCCACGGGTGTGGTGAAATCGGGCACCACCGCGTGCGTGTAGCTGGCGGGCATCTGTCCGGTGCCTCCGGGTGATGCAACACCACTGCTGGTGAGTGTATACTGGAAGAAGCGCGACACCGAGGAGAAGAAATTGATCAGGACGATGCGGTTGCTGGGCAGCACCTTGGTGCGCTTGACCGAGTTCTGCGTCGGCCCCGTGGCCAGCGGGCCCTGCCCGTCCGCGTAGTTGAGCACCGCCTGCAGCGCGCTCGTATCGGCGTCGCGGTCGTAGAGCACCGCCACCACCCGGCCCCGTTCCAGTGGATCGCTCTCCGGAATCTGTCGCACCCCCACGATCTGCGGCACCGCGTTGGCGTTAAAAGACAGGGTGTTGGGTGTTAGCTGTTGGGTGTCAGGGAGTTCCAGAACCGCAGCCTCACCACCTGGCACGATGTGCAGCGTCGCCGTCTCGCCTTCAGCCAACGCGACGCCCGTGAAGACCGCCTGCTGCAAATTCCCTGTGGCATCCGGCCACACGATGCCGATGCTCGTGTTCGTGCTCGTGTTCGTGCCCGTGATCGTCACGTCATAGAAGGCGCTCTGGCTGCTGTTGCCGATCACGGCCAGTTCGCCGCTAGTCAAGCCGAGCAGCGCCGCACCAGGCACATCGCGTTGCAGCGTCGCCCCGCCGGACGCGCCCGCCGTCTGCCGCTGGTGATCATCGGTGATCGCGATGCTCGCGTCCCCGGACGCCGCCACCGATACGAAGCTCGGCCGATACTGCTCCGCCACCGCAAACTGCTGCTGATAGTCAATGATAGTGGCGGCAGGCGTCCCTGCCTGCGCTCCTTCGATCACTCCCGCCCACGCGCTCTCCAGATCATGCCCGGCGTCGGTCTCCCGCATCACCTCATCGAAGCCGGGATCGAAGTGGATCCCCTCCCCTGTCGCCACTTCCGGCGACGGGGGAGGGCCAGGGTGGGGGTCATTCCCCAGCCAGTCCAGCATCACGTCCCCGATCGAGGTCACCGCCACGTCGCCGATGCGGATGCGCAGCCCCGCCTCGGTGAGCTGCTCCGCCCGCTGATCGACGAGCGCGCCACCGATGCGGTCCTCGATCCCGATCGGCGCGCCGGCGGGCGTCGTGGCCACGCTGTGGGCCAGGCCGAGGACGCGCATGGCGGTGGCGGAGAAGTCCGGCGGCAGGTCGCTGACGTACGGCGCCAGCACCAGCGAGTCGGGCGAGAGCGGAATGTTATCGTCGCCGATTCCCGTGCGCAGGATGAAGCCGGCGTTGACCGGATCGGAGCTGGTGAAACCGGTCGCGGTCACCTGCCCGTTCTTGCGGGCGATCAGATCGTACTCGACCGTCTGCGCGTCGTTCTGCTTGATCGTCGGCACCACCACGACCCCCGGCCCACTCGGTGCCGGGCAGGGGTTGGATGGCGCCGGCTGCCCGCCGGCCAAGCCGGCGTTGGTCAATGTCGCGCCGCTGATGTCGGCCGGATCCAGCGTCATGGTCACGCAGTTCGCGTCCGCGCCGCCCGTGTTATAGATGGTCACGTAGAGCGCGTAGGTTTCGCCGGCAAGCACCACGTCCGGGTGATTGAAGGTGAGAGCGAAATTCGGGTTGCGCACCAGCACGGTCCCGAAGGCGCTGCCGGACAGCGCTACCGGACCGATCGGCAGGCCGAGGAGCTGGGCATTGATGGTGACATTGATCTGGTACGTGCCTTCGAGGCGGCCTTCAACGTCAAACTCGCCGTTGGCATCCTCGCCCGGCCCGAAGTCGGCCGCGCCGGTGGTCTTGTTGAGGAGATTCGTGATCGCGTTGCCGTTGGCATCGGTGGTGACACCGGCCGCCGTCTCGGCGGGCGCCAGCGGGTCATCCGCGGTGTGGGCGATGCCGTCAGCCCCGGGCGGCAGCACCATCGTCGCCGTGGCGCCGGTGACCACGAGCTGGCTCCCAGCCGGGGCGACGTTGGAAACCAGGACAAGCACTTGGAAAAACTGGTGCAGGAAGGCGATATTGCCGGGAATGACGATGACGGCCGGGATCGGCGGGACCTGGATGTTTTGATCCGCCAATTGGGGCAGCCCGTGGAGGTCCAGATTCGGGATGTTCAGGCCGGGGATTGTCACCGGCAAATCCAGCCCGGCTCCGCCCGTGGGCAGCGCCGCTTGATCTTTCGGGAAAGCGACGTCGAAGCTGATCGGGACCTGGTTGGACTCGGTGCCGATGCCGAAGGTGAACTGGTAGGCGCTGAAGTTGGCGCTGTCGAGGACGATGCCGAGATCTTGCAGCTCATCGAGCGACAGCGGCTGCGTCGAGACCGAGGTCACGATGATGCGGTCGATGACGTCGAGTGTGGCCATGGCGGGCATGGCCGGCATCAGCACGTTGCCGCTGCCATCCTCGAGGCGGAGGTTGTCGACCACGTAGTTCCCGGTAGCGAGCAGCGCCGGAATCGGCAGCAGCTGCCCCGCGGGAGCGGTCACCGTTATTACTCCCGTTGCCGAACTCCCGTCTCCCGTCTGCCCTATTCCCGGCCCGCTGAGCTCGCCCTTCACCACCAGATTCACGAGGCTCGGATCCGCCACCGACGCCGTGGGGTTTGAGGGATCGACGAGGGCGGTGGTGAGCCCGGTCGCTTGGTTCTTCGGAACCGTCTGCGACGCGGGCGAGACAACGAGCTCCACGCCCAGGATGAGCAGCTCCCCGGAGGCCAGCGGCGTCTGCTGCGCGTGCGACAGCGCCGGCAACAGCAGCAACGCTGCGGCTATCGCTATCCCGTATGTTCCCCTTCTGCTCATCACCTGCTCAGCTCGTCATCACAACCTGCCAGTCCCGTCTCCCGACTCCCTACTCCCGACTTTTTTCGCGTCTGCCAACCAGACGGGAGATGGGAGTTGTTACCTCTGCTTGCGACTCTGGAGGCTCCGCCGGGATCGACACCACTGCCCGTCGCAGCGGCTTGGCACAGGAAGTTTGGGAAGCAACCGTCATGCCCGCGAAAGCGGGCATCCAGGTGGGGCGGAGGAGTGGATTCCCGCTTCCGCGGGAATGACGAATCGCATGGACCCCAGGGCTTTTGTCCACCGCTCGTCGCAGCTGGTCGCTCAGCGCGTAACGCTCCTCTGCCGGCAGCTGCTTCACCAGCCGATACACCGCCGGCACGAGCTGCATTGCTTTCTGCCACGCAATCAGCTCGCGATACCCGCGTGTCGCCTCCGTCATCAACTCCCATTCCGCGTCTCTCTCCCTACTCCCGACCTTCTTCCTCGACTCCCATCTCCCGACTTTCTTCGTCCCCCGTCTCCCAACTCCCGTCTCCCAACTGCTCTGCCCTCCAACTCGGAACACTCGAAACTACGTCCCCCAAGGGGTTTTTTCCTTTCCCTCACCGTCGCTCACCAGCGAATGGCCACGTGCCGGTCGTAGATCATTGGTGTAGCCGGAGGCCCATCTGGCTCCACACCGTACGTGTGCTTGGCCCACGCCACCACCTGCTCCAAGTAGCTTTGAATCGCCTCCGCACCCCCATACTTTCTATCCCCCTCCTGATAAATCTTTCGTATTTCGCTCGTGAGGAGTGGCTCTTCTGGGTGGATTCGACCCAGGGCAACTATGATGTCGTACCGTATCGATGCCGGTCCGTGGACTGTTGTCTGAACGAGAGTAGAGTTGAGCCCCTTCACGAGTGTCCCGGCACAGAGTCGTGTGCCGGCGTATCCTAAGCGTTCTGCAGCCTCCTGCTTCTCGCGAAATGTTCTTGCCTCAGCAAACTCCTTCACTAGCCTAGCCTCCGCTGACCGGTCGCCTAATCTGGCACGCACCTCAGTCGGGAGCTTCGGTCTCGCGAGCAACGCGGAACGCGCGTCGTCGCTCAGCGGGAGCAATGCGAGGAGTTCCGGGGCATCCGAATATTCGAACGCTGTCAAAGCAGCCTTGATGGTCAGAGCTTGTGACGCGAGTTGAGGGACTGTCGCATAGTGAAATAGGTAGTAAAACGCGCTCTTCCGAACCTCAGCGCACTCGTCGCCCAGTGCGGCCGCCTCTATGGCGACGACCACCTCATCCTCAAAGTGCCCCGTGTCGATCGACCGAGTGGGAAACAGCCCGAGATCCGTGAGATCAGCCAGCAAGGCACCCCTATCGGAACAAGGCAAGTTGTTAGACACCGGTTCACGAATCTTTGCGACTCGATCCCGATCGCTCTGCAGAG
Source organism: Binatia bacterium (assembly GCA_050015455.1). Classification (GTDB taxonomy): domain Bacteria; phylum Desulfobacterota; class Binatia; order HRBIN30; family HRBIN30; genus JAGDMS01. Next base: position 43,674 of record JBEKBJ010000019.1, on the reverse strand, counting down.
TCAACCCCCGCTGTTCGTACGTGTTGACCAGATGCTCGCGATACTGGTTAATCGCAGTCACCAAGTTGTTCCCGCCAACCGCGCTGGCTAGGGCTGCTACGCTCACCACCAGCGCGGTTGCCGATCCGAACGTTACGACCACACTCCTCGCGGAACGCGCGAGTGTGCCGGCGAGCGACCCCGTGTTGCGTCCAGGTTCCCCGCCTGTCACCGTTTTATTTTGTTCCATTGATTCTCCGGCTGCGCTCCCGTCATCGGCCGGCCGCTCAGGCTCCCGACGACCGTTTGCCCATGGAAGCGAAGCATGTTGCCGATTTGCCCCTGAGTGCGCCAATACATCACATTATCGTTTTCGCTCACGTCGAGCAGGTTTCCCGGTGGATCGTGTAGTACCTCGTGGACCATGGTTGAGATTATCTGTTGCGTTGGGTCCCCGAGCCCGCCGGCCTCGTCCGCCACGAATTCCGGAATACCGCTAATGCCGGCTATGCTGGTTGAGAGCGTAAAGCCATCGCCAACTGACACGCTCTTGCTGAGCGTGAGCTGGTTGCCATTGATGGCCGTGATCGAGACCGGCAACCCAGTACCATCACCCGCCCCGAGGATGAAAGTCTCCCCCGTTTTCAGATCGGAAAGTGAGTCAACGACAACTGTGTCCGGTGCAGGGCCGGCCTGGACGCGATAATGTAGGAGTATCGTGTGAACATACACGATACCATTTCGCGTCGAAAGCGCGCCAAGGATCTTTTGTACCTCAGGATCGGGTGGGTTCACATAGTGGTCCAGCGCACCATTGCCGTTGTCGTCGTACTCGACAGGAAGAGCGTCGTTGCCCGCGAGAGTCTGGGGGATTGTTATAACCGCCTGCTTTAGAATGTCGTTCATCCCGGCTGTTGCGTCGGGGAGAGAAGGGTTTGCTGCCGGTTGGGTGGAACTGTAGCGGGGATCGCTTACGCGGTAGTATGTCGGACTGATGCTCACCTCGGAGTAGATCTCGACGTTCAGAGATCGTGCGACCGGCCCGCTTGGCCCTCTCCTGTGGACCTGCAGCAACGCTGAATTGTAACTGCCCTGTGGACTGTGTGCCTGAATGGTTATGGTCGTCTGAGCGCCGCTAAGCTGGAGCGGGTCCGTTGGAAGCACGCTGAACAGCTCTGGATGGTTGCTCCCAACCCAGTACGTATCACCCGTTGGACTTGCGAGCAGCACCTGAACACTTGTGATGCCATCATTCTCAAGTGATATGTGATCATCTAGTCTGGTTGGGATCCTATCGTATCCATAATGTTGTGCTGGATCAGGCGCGAAGGAAACCTGGCATGCGGGAGGTGAGGAACTGCTGCCCGGCTGCGAGGACGACGTTGATGAGGAACTGCCCGCCTTGAACGCCGACGGTTGCGTGCCCGGCGCGGCTGCCTGACTCGCCGTGGCTGGCTGAGCCTGAACCACGTAGAGGCCATTCCCTCCAGTCGCAACCCCTACAACCATCGCCCCCTCTGCGTCCCGCCACACCGCCACCGCCTCTGCCTGTGCCCCGCCGAGGTCCACGGTCCCTAGCACGCGGTCGTCGATGCCGTCGCCGTCGTCGTCGCGGCTGCCGCCGGGCGTCGACAGATCGATGATCGTCAGCCCCGCCGTGCCATCCGCCACAAACAGGAGCTGCGTCTGTGGATCGGCCGCCACGCCGCGTGGTGCTCCGCCTGGGGTGCGGATCTGATTCACGCCACCCAGCCCCGGCGTCAGCAGACTATCGTCAAAGCTGCCCTGCGCCGGATTCACCGCCGTTACGCACAGGCCCGTTCCCACGCACGGCACGATGGCCAACTCTACCGGCGTCGTGCTCGTTGCGTCGCCCGGGATCAGCTGCGCCGGCCAGTCCGTGAGTCCCGTGACCGACAGCGCTGGTCCCGGGAGCGGGTACGTCGCCTTGACCAGCGGCGTGTGGTCCGCGCTGGAAAGCTGCGGATCGACCAGCAACATCTGATTCCTGCCATACCCCTGCTCCACCGCCAGCACGTAGGAACGGCTCGGATCACCTTCGCCCACCGTGCTCACCGCCCGCACCGTCATGCCCTGCTGGTACAGCGTTCCCTGCACCTGGGGATCGGACAACGGCTGCGGGTTCATCTGGCTCGGTACCAGCGCCTGCAGCCCGATGTTCGGCGCGTTGGCCACGTACGCCACCTCCGTCCCGAACGATGCCACGTCCTCAGGAATCCCGATGTCGTTGGGCACGAAAGTGTACAGCTGCGACATGTCCACGCCTGCATCCGGCGGCGCCAGTGGGTTGTCCGCCCCTGACAAGTTCGCCAGAGCGTCGTCCGAAAGGTTGATCAGCCGCGTCACTGCGGGTGTGACCGTCGGCCACTGCGACAGATCCCACAAGCGCCACGCCCCGAACCGGTCCGGCCCACCCGGCCCGTCGACGCTCATCAGGAACGGCCCGGGAAAGCTGCTCCCGTCCGCCAAGGTCACCGCCGGCTGCGCCGTGAACTTCAGCGCCCGATCTACTCCCGACGTCGGTACCGAAGTGACCGCCTGGCCCTCGAACGTCAGCTGCACCGGCGCTGGGGCCGTCGACAGATCGGTGACGTCGTAGACCCGCAGGCCACCGAGGAAGTCGGCTTGGAACGCATCCCCCTCCGCCACGGCAATCATGTCTGTGCATGGACTCACGTTCGCACTCGGCGGGAAGGTGTTCGGATTGAGCCAAACCACGTCGCGCGCATCAACATTCTCGATGTGCTGCAGCACAACCGGCTGAAAAGTCGTGAAGGTGATCGTCTGCGCCGGCAGCGGATCGCCGGTCAGACTCAGCACGCCACCAAGTGTGAGGGTATAGGTACTCCCATAGTGCAGCCGGATATCAGGCACGAAGGTCACCGTCGCGCCGTCGACCACGACGTGCCCGCGCACGGCATTGCCGTTGGCATCGGTCAGCGTGACCGAGCCGTCCGGCACCGTCACCGGCCCATCGAACGTCGCCTGCGGCTGCGCCAGCGGGTCGACGTCGACATCGCCGTCCTGCACCGAGGTGGTCTGCACCGTCGGCGCCGCATGCGTCGGGCTCAGCACGCCGGGCATCACGTAGGTCTGGTCGGGCGGCACCTCGCACATGCCCTCAGACTCCTGTGGTGGCAGCGGCGTTGCCGGAATGTCCCCAGCCGAGCAGCCCGCGCCGGTATCGACATTGCTGTCGTCGACCGCAAACAGGGTGACGTTCACTTGCTGATTGCACGGCACCGGAACCACGAAGCGGGTCGGTACCGTCGTCAGCATCGAGAACGGCAACACCGGCGCGAACAGCGCTGCGCCCACGTAGCCCCCTTGCGCCAGCAGACTGCCCGTGGTCGCCCACCCGACCACGTAGCCGAGACAGTCCGCCGCACGCACCAGCCCGAAGGTGCCGCCGAGCGTCAGGCCAGGGAACGCCGAGTCGTTTGTGAGCACCACGCACTTGCTTGTATCACTGGCGCAGGCATCCGCGCTGAAGTGCGCCGTATCGATCGCCGTTAACTCGTAGCGCGGGCTGCCGTCGGGATTGGTGCGGAACGTCACCGTCTGCGCCGCGAGGTACTGATCCGTGGCCGCAGCATCAGGTGACGCGGGCACCGATACATCGAAGTTCTTCTGCGCCACGGTGCCCGCTGGCGTCAGGTCAACGTGCACTGCACCGATCAGGGCTAAGTGATCGGCCAGGGCTGGATTGGTCAGCGCCGCAAATTCGGGGTGGGTCGTGGTATCATCGAGGTCGAGGCCTACGCCGTTCGCCGCGATCGGCGTGATCTGCACGATGGTGGGCTGCGCGAACGCACCGTCGGGGATCAAGGCTTGGTAGCGCGGGTCGGCGGGGAAGCTCACCACGCCGCCCGTAGTGTCGATCACCGTGGCGCCGGTGCGTTCGTCACGCATGTTGCCGGTGTCGAGCGTGACGGTGTTGTGCAGGACGTCCTGGACTTGCACCTGCACTTTGTCGCCCACGGCCGCATCGATCACGGCACAGAAGCTGCCCGGCGCGCTGGTGTCGCAGCGGCCGGCGAAGAGCGCATCGCATAGAGCCTGTCCTGAGCTTGTCGAAGGATCACTGCCGCTCACGCCGTTCGCATCGGTGGCACTGGCGGTGTACGTGACCTGGCTGGTGGCATTCTGCACCACGACGGCGGTCCCCGGCGCCGCCAGGTTCGCCCCGCCGCACACGAACACCTGACCCACCGTGCCGATCGGAGGCACGTTGCCGCTGCCGTCGTCGGGCAGGGAGATGCGCAGGGTATTCGGTGGCAGCGCGTCGGCCTTGAATATGACCGCTGTTGTAAAGTCACTGACGAAAGCGCCTGACTCCTGACCACTGACCCCTGACCCCTGTAGCGGGTTGCCGTGCGCATCGGTGATGGCAGAGGTCAACGTGAGCTGGTAGACGGTATTCGGCGCCAGCAGATCCGTCGGCGTGATCACGAGCTCCGTGCCGTCGGTGCTTAACGATCGCCGTACGGCGATATCGTGAGTCGTGCTCGTGTCTCGTGAGTCGGTCTGCAGAAGAAGAACTGACGCCTCTGTCACCGTCGCCGCATCGATCGCCTTCGAGAACGTCACCGTCACCGTGGCTGTCCGATCGACCTGACTGGCATGGTTTGCGGGCGAGATCTGCACCACCTGGGGCGGCGAGGACTGCAGCAGGAGGTCGATGGTCACCACGTCGGTGGTGGCGGGTGCCACCGATGCGGTGGCGGAGAGATCGTTCGTGACATCACGCGCGGTGAGCGTCGAGGTGACACCTACCGGCGCGGGCAGCACGTAGTGCCCGCTGGCGCCGGTTACACTGACAACTGCCAACTGATCACTGGTCACTGCGATGCCGGCGCGTGGCCCGCTGCTGTCCGCCACCGTACCGGTGACCAGCGCGGTCGCCGCCGGCAGTGCGAACACGGCGTACTCACCGCTGCCATTGAGGCCGGCGAGGCAGCCGCCGAAGCCGGCCGGGCACGCGTCGACGGCGATGTCGCCGCCGCTGCTCGCCCCTAGCGCCGCGAGCTGCAGGACGCTCTGGCCGCCCACCTGCACGACGCGGCCGATCACAAACTCCTGCCCGTCCGCCACCGTCGTCCCGAGCCCGAGGTCGTACGCAGCCAGCGGATCGAGCGCGCCGGCGCTGATGTCCAGATCGAACCCGCCGACGAAATCGGTGCGGCTGCCTGCCCCTGCCGGCAGGGATGCCGGCGCCACTGGACGAAGCGTCAGCACGGTGTTGCCGGTCGCGGCGTTCGGCGGCACCACCAGATGCAGCCCGCCCGGCCCGTTCACCGTGCCGCCGCTGCTGTCGATCAGCGCGACGTTGCCTGCCGTCGTCTCCGCGAGGTTGAGATCGATGTCGACCTGGCCGCCGTGCAACTCGCTCAAGCCGTAGTCGCGGCTCGGCACGAGCCGGAAGTAGGCGGCAAGTGACGTGCTCGTGTTCGTGCTCGTGCTCGGTGAGATTTGATAGCCCACGATCTCTTCGGTTGCCGTCGTGCCGGTGATCTCACTGCCGTCGCGCAGCGAATAATGCTCGCTCAGATCGACCTGCAGCAGCGTGCCGCTGGGCAGCGGGTTGGTGCTGTGCGCCTGCGTCAGCACGAAAGCGCTGCCGCCGGTGCCGGTGAGGATCACCGGCACCGGCGGTGACACTGCCGGCGTCCGCGCTGACCTGCGCCGCATCCACGCCCTGGAGCGCCTCGCCGACAACGGGCGTCGGCGGCGGGGTGGGCGTTGTGTCGGCGACGAGAAGGGCAAGTTGCGAGTCGGGCGACGGGAGTTCGGAGTCGGGAGCAAGAAGGGCGATTTCTAGCGCATCGCTGGTCACGGTCGGTGCCGGGCCGGCGCGCCACTGTTGGGCTGCGTCGTCCCAGATCGCCGTCGTGACCGTTTGCGGGTCGGTGGCGCCGAGGGCAGTGAGCGCGATGCGCACCAACCCCCACCCTGACCCTCCCCCGTTGCCGGAAGTGGCAACAGGGGAGGGGAACTCGATGTCGACGCCGAGCAGGACGCTCCAGCCGAGCGGGAGCGGGGCGATGAGGCCTTGCGGACTCAGGGGAGTGAGGGTGATCTACGTCGCATCGGCAAGCGCGCCGGCTGGGATGATCAGGTCGATCGGTGCGCCGGTGAGCCCGTTTGCCGGTGTGCCGGTGACCGGTGAGCTGAACGTTGAGGAAACCGTACCGCCGTCCGCGCCGATCGCGGTGCTGGGGCCGAGCGGGGTCAGACGGGCATCGTGCACGTGCGCGCCCGCGTGCGTCGTGACGCTCACGTGGCGCAGGGCGCGCGTGTAGCCGGACAAGCTCAGCTCGACGACCGCGTCACCCGGCTCCAGCGGCGGCAGCGTGTAATGGCCGTCAGAACTCGTGTTCGTGCTCGTGGTCGTGTTCGTCCCTGACTGGCCGTCTCCGGCCCCGAGCACGAGCACGGACACGAGCACGTCGCTCACCGGCTGTGCCGTGCTGTCGTCGAACACCGCGCCGGTGGCCAGCCCCGGCAGCGGCGTCGCCGTCGGCGTGCTCGTCGGTGTGTGAGTCGGGGTCGAGGTCGCGGTCGGTGTGTCGGTCGGCAGCGGGGTCTCGGTCGGAGTGAAGGTCGGCGTGTCCGTAGGGACGAAGGTCGGAGTGAAAGTGAAGGTGTACGTCGGGGTAGGTGTCTCGGTCGGCGTGGAAGTGAACGTATAGGTCGGTGTCGGGGTATCCGTCGGCGTGCGCGTGAGCGTCTCGGTCGGCGTGTTCGTTGGGGTCCACGTCGGCGTGTTTGTGAATGTCTGAGTTGGCGTCTCCGTGGGTGTCGGCGTCGGTGTGTCGGTTGGCGTCTGAGTCGGCGTCGCCGTTGGGGTCCACGTCGGTGTGTTTGTAAGGGTCGACGTCGCGGTCCGAGTTGGCGTAGCCGTCAGCGTCCGAGTCGGCGTATTGCTCGGTGTAACTCCACACCCGGGACTCGCTGACGCGTCGCCTGCGGCGACGTCGTTCAGCGCCACCATGACCGTGACACTGTCACCGGCGATGTGAGTCTGGAAGACGTAGGTGGCCGCCTTGGTACGAGCCACGGCCAACGCCAGCACTGCCAGGACGACCCCCGCGACGCTTGCAAGACCGGTTCGGGATGCGTGCGTTGCGGGGGGTTGGCTCACGTCTGACCTCGCATCACAACTCGGCGTCCGCGCCGTCGCACACGGCTTGGGTAGGCGGCGCGTACGCATTGAGACTGGTGTCGTACTCCTGACAGACCGGGGTCTGCCGGGCAACGCAGACGTCCCGCGCGTCGCCGAGCGCCAGCGTACCCTCGAACAACGCCGTACCGCAGCCGCCGTTCGCGTCCGGCTTGCAGACCCGCACCGTGCCGGTGGGGGTGATCGGATCCACCCGCGTCACACGCCAGCATCCGGCGTAAGCCTGGTTCGCCGGCAGCGCGACGAGCGTCAGCACCCATGCCCCGATGCCGCCCCAGCGCGCCTTTTCGCGCGCCGTGTCACCACGCGGCTGGCGCTCAGCCTGCGCGTGCGGTGTCACCTACGCGAAGCCCCCTTCTCATCCGGTACCCGTCACTTAGATGCGCCGGCCCTCTACACCGTTTACGGTCACCTTGTCAATACCCATCTGTCGAAGTGTCAACCCAAACTAATTCGCTCTCAACACAGGTGTCACGGGAACAATGCGTAGCACATCAATAGGGTCACATACCGAAGTACGGCCGGGAAGGCGGTAATCAACCCTTTCAAGCGGGCCAGGAGATTCCCGTCGAGCGCGTGCGGGTGGGTCCCGTACTGGATGTGGAGGAACGGCGAGCTTTTTGTTGTTCGGCTCGGTTCCGCCCTGACACCCCAGCTGCGCCGGTGCTTGTGCAAGAGTTGACTGCCGGGCCAGGGACGGCTAGGCGCAAACTTGGAGAAGGCGTGATATGGGCCACGTGTACGTCGAGGCAACGGTCAGGGCGAGGCGGCAAGTGAAAGCCCGGTTCTTGGTCGACACGGGCGCAACGTGCAGCCTCATCCCGCCAGAGCTTGCTAAGCAACTGGGGATGGAACCGAGCCCGTTGCGAGAGAAGGTTCATCTCGCCAACGGAAAGAGCGTGCGCTTGCCTACGGCGCTTGGGCAGATTCGTATCGATCGCCGGGAGACCGTCACCGTTTTCTGGATTGGGCCGTGTGATGAGCCCCTCCTCGGGGTGGAGGCCCTTGAGGCGCTGGGGCTCGCCGTCGACCCACGCACGGGTACCCTCAAGCCGACGCGGCCGTACGCTACCCGACTCGGCGGCTTCGGCAGGCGGTGATCGGCAGCGTAGGCGAACACCCTAACACCATAACAACCTGCCCTTTCCGCCCTAACACCCTAGCAACGCAAGACCCTAACACCCTGTTCTTGATTCCAACTCGGAACACTCGGACCTACGTCCCCCATGCTCTGCTTCCTTGCTATTGCCGACCCTCCCTCGGTGTCCCCAGTGGATGTGCGGCGCTTTCGGCATACGCCTTAAGTACGCCCTCAGCCCATTTCCCTGACGGGGTTCCTCCATACTCAGTTACTAGTGCGTGGAGAAGGCCCTCCGCCTGCTTGAAGCCCTCGACGCCTATCGTAAGCTGCGCGATCCGCATCTCTGCCGCCGCGGTGAGCGGCTGCTGCTCCGACCAGCCTAGCCGCCGGCGCGCTGCCACCATCAGCGGATCAGTTGCCGAATCAAGCGCCCTGTAGTCGGGAAGCGCACGACTTGCGGCATCGCGCACGCGGCCCCAAGCCGTGTGCAGCGCATCCGATGGTGGTGTGAGCCGTCCTCCAGCCGCCTCAACCATTTCGAGCAGGCTGAAGTCAACTTCGGCAAGGCGCAACTCGCGCGTGCCCGGGAACCGCTTCAGGACCTGACGAAGGTACTCCTTGGCCTCTTGCCTTTCGGTCTCGTCGCGGCTCTCGCTCAGTGCGTGCCCGATCAAAAGCTCCGCGACTGCAACCTCATGTGACGGCGGGTTCCTCGCTACGTATTCCTTCAATTCCGCGATCTCACTTGCCCGCGCATTGGTCCCACCGCTGCCCTTCGTCAAGATGCCCAGCACCTCGGTGGCTGCAGTCCGATCCGATTCTCCCACCGCAGCCCGCGGCCGGTCGGCGGTGGCTTGCCGCGTCTCCTGCACCGACGGCACCGTGTCACCACCGATGTGGCGGGCCGCACTGATGAGCACCACGACAGCAATGAGACACTGTCGTAATCCGCATTTCCGAATCATTTGACATTCTCGCGGCATATCTTCGTCTCCACCTGACACAATCAGGGACAGCATTGGCAGGAAGTGCGCTGGCTACACTGCTATGCGCTCGTTCCAGCGCTTGACCGTACAATTGAATAGCACACCGAGGCGAATTCGCTACATGCGACATAACATGTAGTGCTAAGGCACAGCGGATTTGGAAGCGGTAAAAGGCACAACGTTGGAGACGGTAATATGGCCTCGATTGCACTCAGCCGGTCACAGACAGCTTGCATTGCGGTATGAAATTCATCGTCGCATGTTTTCTGATCGAACTCGTCGGCTGCCGGGTCCGTGGGCATGTAGCACTGCTCGTAGCAAAAATCGTGGTGGTCGCACAAGAAGGCCATAGGGGACGTAGTTCCGAGTGTTCCGAGTTGGTCAGCACGCTATCGCTTGGTGACCACATCATACGCCGCACTCCTTGATTTCCATCTCTGCCGCACGCTTTCTCGGTCACGGTCACAGCGTGTGCACCTTGCTCCACGGCCTCGCCCCTCCCGCCGGGGCATGCGTGCGCTCACACCTCAGCCCCCGCCTTGTACTGGTGCAAGCCATCTACTACGAACGATCAGCACTTGTCAATAACATCTTTGGCCGTAACCGTAACGCTCCAGTCTTGGTGGCGGTCGGCTTGGAGTGTCACACGCCGAACACTGCCACCCTCACCCAACCCTCTGCCACGCTGAGGTGATGCGCGGGAGAGGACACTTAGCAGCCTCTTAGCTCCGGCGCCACCGAGACTGAGGGACTACCCGTGACGAGCTCAGGCCACGAATCCATCGAGCGCCAGGTCCGCACTGGCACCGGGGTGATGATGACGCGGTCGATCACACCGAGCAGCGGCTAGAGATCGGGATTAATCATGAACAAGGCGTGCCCCCTCGATACGGAGCCCGTAAGAAGGGCCGCTACTGCCAATGAACCGTTCGTCGAGGGTTCCCCTCCTTACGAAGGAGGGGCCAGGGGAGGTTGAAGTGCAGCGTCGGAAACCCCTTGTAGTCCCCCTTGGTAACGGGGACGGGTCATGGACACTTCAAGCCGGCGTCCTCGCCGGTCTAAGGCGGCATGTGGGGTCAAGCCTGGATATTGGAAGAGTGGCGTCGTCTGTGATATGAGTGCGCCATGGCTCGACCGCTACGGATCGCATTTCCGGGTGCGTGCTACCATGTGACGGCGCGGGGCAACGAGCGCCGGCCGATCTTTCGGGATGACCAGGACCGGACGCGTTTCCTCGAGCGGCTGGCGGAGATGGCGAGCCGCTACCGCCTGGTGCTGCACGCCTATGTGCTCATGCGCAACCACTATCATCTCTTGGTCGAAACGCCCGAGGCAAACCTCTCCCGCGCCATGCGGCAACTGAGCGGCGTGTATACGCAGGATTTCAATCGGCGCCACCGCCGCGCCGGCCACCTGTTTCAGGGGCGCTTCAAGGCGCTGCTGGTCGACAAGGATGCCTACCTCCTCGAGCTGAGCCGGTACGTGCACCTCAACCCGGTTCGTGTCGGGGAAGTGCGCGACCCCGCCGCATTTCGGTGGAGCAGCGCGGCGGCATACGTCGGCAAGCAGCAGCAGCCCGGGTTTCTGACGACCGCGGCGGTTCTAAAGCAATTCGACCGCCGCCCTGCGGCAGCGAGGCGCGCGTATCGCGACTTTCTGCGCCAAGGAATGCGCCAGGGAGTGGAGTGCCCCTGGGGAAAGGTGGTTGGGCAGACGCTGCTCGGGTCTCCGACGTGGGTACAACGCATGTGGCGCCACGTGCTCAAGGCCGGGGGCGGCGCAGAAATTCCTGCCATTCGCAATTTGCGCCCGGGGCCTTCGCTATCGGCCGTGCTCACGCAAGTGGCGCGAGCGACGGCGATGCCCCCCGCCAGGATACTGCAGCGAGGAGCCAGCCGCGGGAGTTGGGCGCGCCCGGCCGCGCTGTGTCTCGCCTGGGAACTCTGCGGGCTCAGCCAGCGGGAGCTCGGGCAGGCGTTCGGGGTGAGCCACTTCGCCGTGAGCAAGGCCATTCACCGCGCCCAGCTGCTGCGACAACATGACAAGCAGCTCGACAGGATGATCGACAAGTTGACTACCACGCTCCAGGCTCGACCCTAGTCGTTCCACAGATAGCCATCACGGTGCTACCTCGGGCCCTTGTGCCGCGCCAGATTCCGAATAGACTCGTGGCGTAGCAAATACCAACTCAGGGAGCAACGATGAACATAGGCCGAGTCGGAATCTGGAGCTTTGGGCTCGAACTGCAACCGGCAGCACGAGCACAGGAGGCTGCCGCCGAGGTGGAAGCGCTGGGCTACGGCGCCTTGTGGATTCCTGAGGCCATGGGCCGCGAGGTCTTTACGCACGCGGGACTGCTGCTAGCGGCCACACACCGTCTCGTCATCGCCAGCGGGATCGCCAACATCTGGGCACGTGACGCCGTGACGATGGCGGCGGCGCAGAAGACGCTGGCGGAGGCATACCTCGATCGCTTCCTGCTGGGCATCGGCGTGAGCCATGCGCCCATGGTTGAGATGGTGCGCGGCCACCGCTACGAAAAACCACTCAGCACCATGCGCGCCTACCTCGATGCCATGGATGTCGCGCCGTGCATCGCCCCGCCTCCCGCCACTAAGCCGATACGCGTCATCGGGGCGTTAGCGCCAAAGATGCTGAAGTTGGCGGCCGAGCGCACCGCCGGCGCCCACCCGTATTTCGTTCCTCCCGAGCACACGGTGCGAGCGCGTGAGATCATGGGGAAGGGACCGCTGCTGGCGCCGGAGCAAGCCGCCGTGCTCGAGACCGCGCCCAGCAAGGCCCGCGAGATCGCGCGCGGGCACATGGCCACCTACCTGGGTCTGCCCAACTACGTGAACAACCTGAAGCGGCTGGGCTTCAGCGACGGCGACATCGCCAACGGCGGCAGCGATCGGCTAGTGGACGCCATCGTGGCGTGGGGCGACGTCGATGCGGTGGTGAAACGCGTGCGCGCACACCACGATGCCGGCGCCGACCACGTTTGCATCCAGGTGCTGGACGCCGATCCCCGGGCCCTGCCGGTGCAGCAGTGGCGTGAGCTGGCAGCGGCACTGCTGTGATTCGCTTAGTATTAGCGGCTCACCGGCTGGTGTGTACCGAGCGCAGATGGGCGGCGGCTTTCGGCCGGCGGTGGTGTTTGCGTGCCGAGGCCACGCGCGCGCCTGCGTTGCGCGCGGCGTCCTGCAGCTCATGGAAGGAGGATTCGATGGCCAGGACGAAGTCATGCAGATCCGACAGCTGCTCCCAATCGGCATTGATGCCCCAATACAGCCCACCATTGTAACTGAACAGACCGACGACCAAGCCGAGATTCTCGTACAGCGGCACCACCGGGTAGGCCGTTCGCATCAGAGCGCCCTGCAGATACAGCGGGATTTGCGGGCCGGGAACGTTGGTGACGATGAGGTTGTAGGGGCGCCTGCGTGAAGCCAGACGCACAGCTTGAACCAGAAGATTGGGGACGGTCCAGTCGCTGATCGCGGTCAGCACTTGCGCGCCGAGCGCCTGGTGCGATTCCTTCAGGGCGGCGGTGGCCTCCTGAACGAAGCGCAAACGCGCCACCGCGGTGGGCAGCTTGACCGGCAGCGGCACGATCATCTCGGCGACGCGGTTGCCCAACCGGCCGCGATCGTCTTGCGTGTGGACGCTCACTGGGACGAGGCCTCGAATCTCCATTTCGTCCGGATCGACGCCGCGTTGTGTAAAGAAGACGCGCAGCGCGCCCGCCACTGTCGCCAGCACCACATCGTTGAGCGTACCGCCGAGCACGTTCTTCACGGCCTTCAAGTCAGCCACTCGCATGTCGGTCCAATCGAAACGCCGGTGTGGGCCGACATCGATATTGATCGGGGTCTCCGACACCGGGCTGAGGGCCGGCGCGACCGCTTGCACTACGGCAATGGCGGCGTCGGTCAGCTTGCGCAGCGCCTCCTGGGGATGGCCGAGGGCGTCGCGCACCACATGCAGCGCTTCGGTCGGTTGCGCGGCGCGGCGGCGGATCTCGTCGAGCACGAGCGTCACGTCACTTGGATACGGCCGCGGCTTCCAGGGTTGCGGAGGCGCGCTCTCCGTATGCGGGTTCGGATCCAGGATCACCGACATGACGTCGGCGCCCGAAATGCCGTCGATCATGCAATGGTGGGTCTTGCTGATGAGCGCAAAGCGGTCACCCTGCAAGCCTTCCACCACCCACATCTCCCACAGCGGGCGCTTGCGATCGAGCGGCTGCGACATAATGTGGCCGATGAGCCGCTTCAGCATGCGGTCGTCGCCGGGCTGCGGCAGCGCGGTGTGGCGCACGTGGTAGGCGATCCGGAAGCGCTCGTCGTCTACCCAAATGGGCATACGCTCGTACGGGATGTAGGCCAGTCGCTGGCGGAAGCGTGGCGCCAAACGCAGGTGCGCTTCAATGGCGTTGCGGATGCGTCCGATGTCGATGCCGCCACTGCTGGTCCGCAACGGCCCGGCATCGAAGATCATCACGCCGCCCACGTGCATGTGATAGCTCTCGTCCTCGAGACCCAGAAAGGACGCGTCCAGTGCACTCAAAAGCTCGTAATTGGCCACACTGACCTCCGCGATACGAAGCAGAACGTCACCCGAGCGCGCGTTCGCGCTACACAAGAGACTACTCCCTCTCGAATCCTGGGGCCAGGGGCTCCTATGGCTCGACGTGATGTCCTAATCTGCGTCCTACCCTCGCTCGACACCACGTCGATATAACGGAGTGCGTGCCAGGTCCCCCCTTTACCAAGGAGAGGGAGAGGTTGCCGCTGTCGGAAAGAACCTCCCCGACCCCTCCTTCGTAAGGAGGGGAATCCTTGCCGCCGGACAGTATCAGGCGAAACTTGGTTCGCAAACGGTGCGTTTCAACGAAAGGAAAAAGCGAGAGACCAGCAACCTGAATTTGAACGTCAGGATGACTGCTGCTATGAAAACGGGTTCGGCATTCAGACGTCCATGGACTACAAGCACACACTCAACCTGCCGCAGACGGATTTTCCCATGCGTGGCAACCTGCCGGCGCGCGAGCCCTCGATCGTCGCCCGCTGGGTGGAAACCAATCTCTACCAGCAGCTCTTGCGCGCCAACGCCGGTCGCCCGAAGTACGTGCTGCATGACGGTCCACCGTACGCCAACGGCCACGTTCATCTCGGTACCGCCCTCAATAAGATCATCAAGGACATCGTTGTAAAGTCCAAGTTGATGGCCGGATTCGAAGCTCCGTACGTCCCCGGCTGGGATTGCCACGGCATGCCGATCGAGCACCAGGTGACGAAGGAGCTCGGGAGCAAGGGCCGCAAGTTGAGCCGGCTCGACATCCGGCAGCGCTGCCGCGCTTACGCCGAGAAGTATCTTGGCGTCCAGCGCGAGGAGTTCCGCCGCCTCGGGGTACTGGGTGATTGGGAACGCCCGTACCTGACGATGGCGCCGGAGTATGAAGCGGCAATCATTCGGGTATTCCGCCAGCTGGTCGAGGGCGGCTTCATCTACCGCGGCTTGCGGCCGGTGCATTGGTGCCCGGTATGTGCGACGGCACTGGCGGAAGCCGAGGTCGAATATACAGACCACACCTCACCCTCGATTTACGTGCGCTTCCCGTTCACCGGCTCGGCAGACGAGGCGGCGGCGATGGCGGTGCGGCCGGATGATGCGTCGGAACTGGCACAGCACCACGGCCAGCTCGCAGCCGTGATCTGGACGACGACGCCGTGGACGCTGCCGGCGAACCTGGCGGTCTGTCTCAACCCGCACCTCGATTACGTGGTCGTGCACGTAGACGGTTTCGCTTACGTTGTCGCGGCGCGTCTGGTCGATGCTTTCCTCGCCGCCACTGGAGCGCAGGAGAGTGGACGCCGGATCTCCGTCGATCTGTCCTCGCTGGATGGGCGTGACGTGTTCCGCCACCCGTTCATAGACCGGTCGGCCCGACTGCTTTTCGAATCGCACGTCACCGCCGATGTCGGCACGGGCTGCGTGCACACGGCGCCCGGACATGGCTACGAGGACTTCGCCGTCGGGCAGAAATACGGCTTGCCGGTGCTCACACCGGTCGATGCCGTCGGCCGCTTCACCGCCGAGGCCGGAAAGTACGCTGGCCGCCAAGTGTTCGAGGCCAACGATGCCATCGTCGAAGAGGTCCGGGCACACGATGCGCTGGTGCACGTTGAGCGCCTGCAGCACTCGTATCCGCACTGCTGGCGTTGTAAGAGCCCGTTGATCTTCCGCGCCACGGAGCAGTGGTTCCTGCGCGTCGACCACGCCGGGATGCGCGCCGCGGCGCTGGCGGAGATCAATCGTGTCACCTGGGTGCCGCCGTGGGGGCGCGACCGCATCTACCACATGATGGAAACGCGTCCGGATTGGTGCTTGTCGCGCCAGCGGGCCTGGGGCGTTCCGATTCCGGCGTTTCGTTGCCGCGGCTGCGGCGAGTTCACCTTCTCACCGGATGTTATTCGGCACGTAGAGGAGATCTTCGGGGAACGCGGTTCCGATGCCTGGTACGAGCTCTCCGCCCGCGAGCTGCTACCCGCCGGCTTCCATTGTTCGTGCGGCGGCGAAGAGTTCGATGTGGACGACAACATCCTCGACGTCTGGTTCGACGCCGGCTGCTCGCACGAGGCGGTGCTGCGCGGCCGTCGCGATCTGGCGTGGCCGGCCGATCTCTACGTCGAAGCGGTCGATCAGCACCGCGGCTGGTTCCAGGTTTCGCTCATGACCTCGGTCGGCGTGCGCGGCCAAGCGCCCTACCGGAGCGTGCTGACGCACGGGCTGATCCTCGACGAGACGGCGAAGAAGATGTCGAAGTCGCTGGGCAACGTCGTCGGCCCGGACGAGGTGATCAAGGCGCACGGGGCGGAGATCTTGCGTCTGCTGTTCGCCTCCGTCGACTACACCGCCGACACCTGCTTCTCGAAGGGGCTGCTGCCGCCGTTGTTGGAGGCCTACCGTAAGATCCGCAACACCTGCCGTTTCCTGCTCGGCAACCTCTACGATTTCGATCCGCAGCGCGACCGTGTGCCCGACGACAAGTTGCACGAGCTAGATCGTTGGATCTTGCATCGCGCCGCCGAGCTGACCGCGCGCGCCCGCAAAGCCTACGAGAGCTTCAGCTTCCATATCGTGGTGCAGCAGCTGATCAACTTCTGCGCGGTGGACCTGAGCGCGCTCTATCTCGACATCGTGAAGGACCGGCTCTACTGCTCCGCGGCCAGGGCGCCGGGCCGGCGCTCGGCGCAAACGACGTTGTGGGTGATCCTGGAGGCGGTGACCCGGCTGATGGCGCCCATCCTCTCCTTCACCGCCGACGAGATCTGGTCGCATCTGCCGGCCGGAGAGCGGCCCGCGAGCGTTTTTCTTGCAGGGATGCCGGAGCCGACGCGGCAGGATGAGCAACTGGCCGCCAAGTGGGACCGGCTGCTGGCCGTGCGTGCGGCGGTGACCAAGGCTTTGGAGGAGACCCGGCAATCGGGGCTCATCGGCCACTCGCTCGACGCGCGGGTGCAGCTGAGCGCGGGCGACGGCTTGCGCCCGCTGCTCGAGCAGGAAGCCGCTGATCTGCCGGCGCTCTTCATCGTCTCACAGGTGCAGCTCACCGACGGGCTCGGAGACGATACCGTGAGCCCCGTTCTCGGCGATCTCAAGGTGAAGGTGGAGCGGGCGCGTGGAGGCAAGTGCGAGCGCTGCTGGAACTACAGCGAGGCGGTGGGACGTGACGCCAGGCATCCGGGTCTGTGCGAGCGCTGCCTCGAGGTCATGCGGACGATCGGCGCATGAGCAAGTACCCGCTTGTGTTCGCGGTGGCGGCGGGGGTGCTGCTGCTCGATCAGCTCACCAAGTGGTACATCCGCCACAGCTTCGCCTTGTACGAATCAGTGACAGTGATAGACTCGCTGTTCCACATCACCCACGTGCGCAACGCCGGGGGCGCCTTCGGCCTCTTGAACCAGGCCGCCCGTGTCTGGCGATTGCCTTTCTTTCTGGCGGTGTCGTGCATTGCGGTCGGCGTCCTGCTGGCGTTCGTGCGCCGTATTCAACCCGGGCAGCGCTGGCTGCTGCTGGCGCTCGGCGCCATTCTCGGTGGCGCGTTGGGCAATTTGGTGGACCGCATGGCCTCGGGGGAGGTGACGGACTTCCTCGATTTTCACTGGCACGGATATCACTGGCCGGCGTTCAACCTGGCCGACTCGTGCATCACCGCCGGCATGGTGATCTTGCTCCTGCACTCGCTCTTCGGGCACGACGACGCCGGCGGCCACAGCTGAGCCGCGGCCGCGGATCGTCATAAGGTAACCTCCCCTCGCCCCTCGATCTCCAGCCTGCGGCGCACCGCGATCCGGCGTACGGTTCGCGGTTCGACACCACGATGAAGTGTTGTCGGCCGAGGACGCGCTCCACCGCCTGACGCAGCGACTCACGCGTCCAGAAGCGAGGTCCCTCAGCTCACAGTTCGAAATCGTCGGTCTCGCCGGTTTCTGCATACGGCATCGGACCCTCCGCCGGCCGCCGCCGGCCATCGCGTCCGCCTCACAGCAAAGGGGGTTTGCTTGCGCGGAAACATGCGCAGGCAAATGCGCCGGATCGGAACGGGCGCTGCTGTGCCGTTACTCGGACTCGAGAGGCACGCCGAGGGCCGCCGGCGCTTTGGTGCGGCCGCCGTAGCCGGCGAGGACCAGCAGCGTCAACACGTACGGCAGCATCAGCAGGAACTGGTACGGGATGCGCCAGCCGAGAGCCTGCACGTGAAACTGCAACGCCGTGGCCAGGCCGAACAACAGCGATGCGCCGAGCACACCCCAGGCCGACCAGCGGCCGAAGATGACGATGGCGAGGGCGATGAAGCCGCGCCCCGCCGACATGCCCTCGACAAACGTATGGGCGTAAGCAACAGCGAGGTACGCTCCGGCCGTGGCCGCCAGGACACCGCATCCCAGCAGCGCCAAACACTGCGTGAACCGCACCGCCACGCCTTGCGCCGCTGCCGCAGCCGCGTTTTCGCCCACCATGCGCAGCTTCAAACCGGGGATGGTTCGGTACAGACCGAAGGCAATCACCGGCACCAGCGCAAAAGCAAGATACCCGAGGATCGTTTGTGAGCAGAACGCCGGACCAATCACCGGCAGTGACGATAGGAGGGGCAGCGGGAGCGCTGCAAAACCGGCCACGGTCAGCGCCGCCCCGGTGACTCCGAACAGCGCCCGGTAGGCGACCCCCGTGACCCCAACCGCGAGCAAATTGAGCGCCGTGCCGACGACGATCTGATTGGCGCTGTGGGCCACCACGACGTAGGCGAACAGCAGCGCCAACAAGAGTCCCGCGGCCCAAGCCGCCAGCAACCCCAGCAGCGGTGTGGCGGTATAATATGTGGTCGCCATGGCGGCAAACGCCCCCGTCAGCAGGAACCCTTCCAGCCCGATGTTGATGAGCCCTGCGCGTTCCGCCAGCAGCTCCCCCAGCGCCGCCAAGAGCAGCGGGACGGCCATGCTGACCGTGGAATGCAACAGGCTGGTGAGGAGGGCGGCAGACATCGCGCACGCGAGAGTAGGCCAGGCTGAAGTTGGCGGCAAGCGCCGAGGCGGCAGTTGGGGCTACGGGAAGGACTTAACGGTCCCGACCTGGATCGTCGATGGGGATCACGACGAAGCCATCAAGCGTGAGGATACCGACCATATGGCAGCGCTCATCCCTGGCGCGGGCGAGCTCATTCTACCCGAGGTCAGCCACTTCGCCTTCCTGCAGGACCCGGTTCAGTTCAACCAGTCCCTGCTACACTTCCTCTCCCGGCCCTGAACGCGACAGGAGAAAAGAGACTAATGTCGTCGCTAGCCGCTTTCATCTTGGCAGGCGGGTACACGTAGGGTAGAGCATTGAGCACTGAACCATTTCGGAGGAGCTCCCCATGCGTAGACGCACCCGCTGGATCCTGTTGTTGCTGTTCATCGTCATCGTCGGGGCGTTCATCGCCCGCCGCTCGCTGCGTGGACCGACAGTGCCGAACAACAGCTACCTGGTTCTCGATTTGAACGGGCGTTTTGCGGAAGCGCCGCCGCAGGATATTGTGGGTCGGCTTCTGCGCCCCCGAGAACGCACGCTGATCGACGTCGTTACGATGATCCGGGAGGCCCAGGTGGATCAGCGCCTCAAAGGGGTCATCGCGAGAATCGGCTCACTGGGCATTGGGTGGGCCAAGGTGCAGGACCTCCGCGATGCGCTGCTCGAGTACAAGAAATCCGGCAAGCCGCTGTTGGCCCTGCTGCAGCAGGAGATCAGCGGTGGCAACGCCGAGTACTACCTCGCCAGCGCCGCGGATCGAATCTATCTCTCGCCCGATGTCACTGCGGCGCTGACCGGGCTGGCGGCGGAGTACTTTTTCCTCGGCGGGGTCTGGGACAAGCTCGACATCCACATGGACGTCGAGAAAATCCGCGAATACAAGACCATCGGCGACATGATCGCCAACAAGGAGATGACGCCCGCACACCGCGAGATGGCCGATTCGCTCCTCGACAGCATCAACGGCCAGTTCATCTCCGCGCTCGCCCAGGCACGCGGGCTGGATGCGGCGGCGGTCACCGCCCTCATCAATGAGGCGCCGGTGTCGCCTCCGGAGTACGAAGCCGCACACCTCAGCGATGGGACCAAATATCTCGAGGACTTGCACGACGAGATCGGCGGGGAGCAGACGCCGCTACTGCAGATGAAGGATTACGCCCAGGTCGACCCGAAGTCGCTCGGCCTCGACACCGGTCCGACGATCGCGGTGGTGTACGCCAGCGGAGCCATCACCACGGGTGAAGGCGGCACCTCCTGGCAAGGCCAGATGATGGGAGCAGAGACGGTCAGTCGGGCCCTCAAAGATGCTGCCGACGACGATGGGGTGCGGGCCATCGTTTTCCGCATCGACAGCCCCGGCGGCTCGGCCTTGGCCTCCGACCTCGTCTGGCGGGCGACACAGGAGGCGCGCAAGAAGAAGCCGCTGATCGTCTCGATGTCGGATGTGGCCGCATCCGGCGGCTATTACATCGGCACCGGCGCCGACCGCATCGTCGCCCAGCCGGCGACCCTCACCGGTTCCATCGGCGTGGTGATGGTGCGGCCGAACATCCGCGCTCTTCTGGCCCGCCTCGGGATTACTACCGTCACCATCAGCCGTGGAAAGTTCGCCGACATCGAGGATATCACCACCCCCCTCAGCAGCGAGGGCCGGGAGAAGCTCATCGCCGAGATGGACCACATCTACCAGATCTTCGTCGACCGGGTGGCCACGGGGCGCAAGCTTTCCGCCGAGCGCGTCAATGACGTCGGCCGCGGCCGTGTGTGGACGGGAGCACAAGCCAAGGACAACGGCCTCGTCGACGAGTTGGGCGGATTCATGACGGCGATACGGGCAGCCAAGGAAGCGGCCGGAATCGCGCCGGCGCAGGAGGTGACGCTCGCGTTTTACCCCCGACCTAAATCCTTGCTCGAGCGCGTCAGCACCTGGTTGGAGGGCGACGCTGCCGTCGCCCTTCCGGCCGCGTGGCAGCGTGCCCTCGGGCAGCGTGCCCTCGGATCGCTGTTTCCGCCGTTCGAGCCCGGCAGCATGCTCACGATGATGCGCGAGAGCATCGAGGTCCGTTAGTATTCAGGGATTGTGTCGTTGCCTCAGTAACCCAGGTCCCTGATGGCCTTGTCGTTCAACCCGAAGAAATGACCGATCTCGTGGATCACGGTTATACGCACCTGCCGGCGAATGCGGTCGGGTGTGCGACAGACGCGCAGCAGCGGCCCATAGAAGATCGTGATCTTATCGGGCAGAACGCCGCCATAGCTGTTGCCGCGCTTATGCAACGGCACGCCCTGGTACAAGCCAAGCAGCGTGTCGCGCCGTGGGTCCATGCCCATCGAGCGCAGCAACTCCGGTGCGGGCTCGTCTTCGACGACGACCTCAACGTTGTCCAGCCGCTCGGCGAACTCTTCCGGCAGCTCTTCGAGAGCTTCACGAACGAGGTCTTCGAACTCCTCACGCGTCACAATCGCCACTCTACCATCGATGGGCACGCTTCAGGAACACCGGCCCGCAAACGCGTTCCTTGACCCTTCGCGTGAATCCTGACAGAAGTTCCAGCAACTCATATGAACAGACGCAAACGCTTTCTGTGGATTGTGGCGGTCCTCTGCCTCGGCGCTGTAGGCGCCGGCTGCGGCACCACCGGTTCCTCGCCAACGCTGTACCAGGAGGTGCAGTTTCAGGTGCTCCCGAGTGGGCAGTCGACGTTCACAGTCAACGAATTGGATGTGGGCGGCGTGCGCCACACGTTTCCGGCAGGTACCAGTTTCACGGCGAGTTCAACCTTTTATTTCTACTTCGAAAACGCACCGCCGCCGTACTCCGGTACGTTCACGCTAGAGAGCGGTGGCGATGTGACGGTCAAATTGTTCATAACCCCTACAAATAGCGCAAAGGCAAGTGACACCACCAGCGGGCCGGGAAGTACTGTCACGGTATCGACTGGCGCTTCGCCGAGCTCCATGCCGGCAACACCGATACCGCCGACCGAGGAGGTCCGCTTCGATGTCTGCGTGCCATCGCTGACTCCGGGCACGTGCTTCACTCAGGGTGATTCGGGTATTTTCGGCTTGCCGTTTACTGGAACGGTGGGCGACGCTTTCCAGACACACCTGCTCAGTGGGTTCACGCCTAGTATCTACTTCCTCGAAGGCGCACAGGAGAACGCCAATGGGGTCTTCAGGCTTACGCCGGTGACCGGCGACACGTTAGTGGTTCAGCTCTTCATCAATGGCAGCCTGCGCCAGACACAGGCCAACACCAAGGACGTTGTCGTAAAGCAGAACCTGTGAGTGCGGATGTCGCGTGCCTTATCAACATCGGCGATTTCTTTGATAAGCGACACTACGGGATTTCCCTGAAATGAGTAAATCCTGTAAGAAGTTGGTGCAAATCGTCTAATTTCTGACGATTTTCAGTTCGAGGCTGTTGCCCGAAAGCCAGGCAAGCCAAGCCAGCCCTTGCGACAGAGGGCTCAGCGCTCTCTCATCCACACGTTATCCACATGATCTGTGGATTTCTACGCTCAGGCCGGCCGTGCCGCCGCCACGACCTTGCGAGCCGCGTCGGCCATGTCGGTTGCAGAGACGATATTGAGCTTCGAATCGGCCAGGATCTGTTTGCCGAGGTCGACGTTCGTGCCCTCGAGGCGGACGACAAGCGGCACCTGCAGGTGGATTTCGCGCGCGGCTTCGACGATGCCGCCGGCGATGACGTCGCACCTCATGATGCCCCCGAATATATTGACCAACACTGCTCGGACCTTCTCATCCGAGAGCAGGATCTTGAACGCTGCGGTGACCGTCTCGGCGGAGGCGCCGCCGCCGACGTCAAGGAAGTTCGCCGGCTCGCCGCCGAATTGCTTGATGATGTCCATGGTCGACATCGCCAGGCCGGCGCCGTTGACCATACAGCCGATGTTGCCGTCCAGTGAGATATAGCTGAGGTCGTGCTTCGCGGCTTCCGTCTCCTTCGGGTCTTCCTCGGCGACGTCGCGCAGCTCGCGGATGTCTGGGTGACGGAAGAGGCCGTTGTCATCGAAGGAGATCTTCGCATCGAGAGCCAGCAGGTCGCCCGCCTGCGTCAGCACCAGCGGGTTGATCTCGGCCAGCGAGCAGTCACACTGGGCGAACGCCTGGTACAGAGCGCCGGTAAACGCCACCGCCTTGCCCACTGACTGTTTCGGGATGCCGATACCGAAGGCGATCTTGCGAGCTTGAAACGCCTGGATACCCACCGCCGGGTCGATAGGCTCGCGCAGGATTTTCTCCGGCGAGCGCGCCGCCACTTCCTCGATTTCCACGCCGCCTTCGGCGCTGGCCATGAGCGTGGGCCAGCCGCGAACGCGGTCGATCACCAAGCCGAGGTAGAGTTCGTGGGCGATGGCGCAGGCTTCTTCAACCAGGACGCGGCGCACTTCGCGGCCGGCCGGGCCGGTCTGATGGGTGACCAGTTTCTTCCCCAGCAATCCCCGCGCGAACTCGCGGGCCTCCTCCGGCGTCTTGCACAGCTTGACGCCGCCGGCTTTGCCGCGGCCGCCAGCATGGATCTGCGCCTTTACCACACAGACCGAGCCGAACTCGCGCGCTATTGCCTCGGCTTCTTCGGCGCTGGTCGCAACCTTGCCGCGTGGCACGGCCACACCGTAGCGTCGGATAACCTCTTTCGCCTGAAACTCGTGAATGTTCATCAACCGCAACCTTCCTCACGGCCGCATCAGCGGCCGAGCAAATCTCGGAATATCTTCGCGCTCACCTGCCGCCCGAGCTCTTTACACTTCTCTCCAATCACGCACGCTAATCAAGCATGCCGCCGGCCGGCGCAACAAATGAAAAGCGGCCCCAACTTCAAGAAGCAGCGCTTCTAGGGGCTACCTTCACCTGTTGCACCGGCCGACCCACTCCCGTTCCTCACCCCACAACGTGGGTTGAACAGCGCTTCGTACCGGCGCCTTCGACCCAAGGCCCTAGCTCGCAAGGAAGGGCTCGGTGGCCTGCACCAGGTCTCGCACGTGCTGGACTGAGGCGTTGAACGCTTCCTTCTCGGCGGGCGTCAGGTCGATCTCGAATCCGCAAGCGGAATCACCCGCCAGGGTCCTACCCCTTGAGCATCCCCTCGGCCTCGTCGCAGGTCTTGCGGACGCCGGCGGCCGACTTCGCGAAGGCGGCCTTCTCTTCCTCGGTCAGGTCCAGCTGGATGACCTTCTCGATTCCGTTCTTGCCCAAGATGCACGGGACGCCCATATACAGGCCCTTCACCCCGTACTCGCCTTCCAGCAGCACGCAGACCGGGATGATCTTGCGCTTGTCATAGATGATCGCCTCGGCCATCTCGAGTGCGGCCCAAGCCGGCGACACGAAGGCCGACCCGAAGCCCAGCAGGCCGACCACCTCGCCGCCCGCCTTGCGGGTGCGCGACTCGATCGCCTTCAGCTTCTCGTCGTCCAGGAACTTATTCACCGGGATGCCGGCCACCTGGCACGAGCTGCGCACCGGGACCATGTCGTCTCCGTGGCCGCCGAGCACCAGGGCGTTCACGTTCTCGACCGAGATGTTGGCCGCCTCGGCAACGAAGTAGCAGTACCGGCTCGAATCGAGCTGGCCTGCCATGCCCATCAGCTTGTTCTTTGCTGGCTTAAGGGCCCTGGCCAGCGCGTACACGATCGCGTCCAGCGGGTTCGCGATGGAAATGATTGTTGCGTCGGGGCAGAACTGCTTGATGCCGGCCGCGACCTCCTGGGTCACCTTCAGGTTGATGGCGAGCAGCTCCTCGCGGCTCGGGTACGTCCCGTCGGGACGCGCCTTGCGCGGGATGCCGGCGGTATTGATGACGAGCTCCGACCCCTTGACGGCCGAGAAGTCCTTGGACGCGACCAGGCGCGTGTCGCTGCCGATCGTAGGCAGGCCTTCCGCGATGTCGAGGGCCTTGCCGATGGACACGGACTGCTTCGCGACGACCGCCTGGCGGTCGGGCGGGTCCTTGGGGTTGGGAATGGGCGCCGGATCGACAACCCCGACCTCCTTGGCCAGCTTGCGCTGGGCGATCTCCTGGGCGAGCACGCCCCCGATGTAGCCGCCTCCGATGATCCCGATTTTCTTCAGCATGACTATCTCCTCCTTTGATCTCCGATCAATGCTATCTTCTTTCGCGCCATCCTTCTCTCCTTTCACCTTTCTTGGCCGCGCTCCGATGCGTTCACACCGACAGAATATGCACCGAGAGCGCCGCCGCTTCATTACGTACCATACCACCACCATTCTCTGTCAAACCGACTTTCGCCTTTGCTACCTGGCGCTTGCCGGCCTCGCCGCGCAGCTGCCAGAACACCTCGCATATCTGGGCGACGCCGGTGGCGCCGACCGGATGACCTTTGGCGAGCAAGCCCCCGCTCGTGTTCACCGGCAATCGGCCGGTGAGTGCCGTCACGCCCTCATCGATGAGCTTGCCGCCTTCACCGGGCTGGCAGAAACCCAGCTCCTCGTAGATCACCAGCTCGGCTGGCGCCGAAGCGTCATGCACCTCGGCGACATTGATGTCCTGGGGACCGAGTCCGGCCATCTCGTAGGCCTTGCGCGCCGCGCGCGTGGTGATGCCCGGCTTCCCGGGTTCCGGATCGTCGCCGGACGCAAGCACCGAGGCGCGCACGTACACCGGCTTGGAGGTGAAGCGGGAAGCGTTTTCGGCGGACGTCAGGATCACCGCGGCGGCGCCGTCACCGATCGGCGAGCACATCAGCCGGGTCAGCGGTTCCGCCACCAGCGGCGAAGCGAGCACTTCTTCGAGTGTGCACGCGTGCTGGTACTGCGCGTGCGGATTGAGGCTGCCGTTGTAGTGATTCTTGACCGCGATCCTGGCGAACTGCTCCTTCGTCGTGCCGTACTTCTCCATGTGGGCGCGGGCGAAGATGGCGTAGAAGTCCATGAACATGCTGCGCGACTTGCCCGGCTCGCCCGGCTTTCCTTCGCCCTCGGCTTTCGGCTGCGACTTCATCGCTGCCAGGAGCTGCTGCATGAATTCGACGTCGACGGCGCTGCCGATCGCCTGGAACGAGCGTTTCTTGTCTTCGTGGTAGAGCTTCTCCATGCCGAGCGCGAGGGCGATATCGTACATGCCGGAGGCAACGTAGAGCCACGCCAGATGAAAGGCGGTTGCCGAGCTGGCGCAGGCATTCTCGGTGTTCACCACGGGTATGCCGCCGATGCCCATCTCGCGCAGGACGACCTGGCCGCGGATGCACTCTTGGCCGGTGATCAGACCCGCCATGGCGTTGCCCACGACGGCGGCTTCGAGCGCTTGCCGCTCCACGCCAGCAGTTTTCAGGGCCTCCTCCACCGCCTCGCGTGCCAGGTCCTTCATGCTCCGCTCCAGGAACTTCCCGAACCGGGTCATGCCGGCCCCGATCACTGCTACGTCTCTCACGATTCTCTCCTGCAGACCAGCCGACGCGATAGATCCCGGACCACGAATAACTGCGGCTGCTTAAAGCATTTTGCGCCAGTCACGGCAAGTCACCGTGAAACCGGCGTCATACCTCTTGAATACTCCTCACATTTCTACAAGACTCCCGGCTAACGCGTGAGCGGAGCGGGTGCACCCCACGCAACCAAGACAGCAGAGGAGGACATGAGGACATTATGATTTCTTTCGGACCAACAGAAGAGCAGATCGCCGCGCGCGACAGCATGCGCAGCTTCGCCACCGAGGTGCTGTTTACGAAGGCGCGCGAGTGTGACGAGGCTGGCGCGATCCCGGACGACTTTCTGGCACAAGCTTGGGAGCTGGGGCTGACCGCAACGCAGATCCCGGAAAGCTACGGGGGCTTTGGCGGCGGGCGCTCACCGATCACTAGCGCCATCGTGCTGGAAGAGCTGGCCTACGGCGACGCCACTCTCGCCTTGGCAGCGACCGCGCCGGCGTTGTTCGCCTACGCTATCCTCGATCAGGGAAGCGAGGAGCAGAAGCAAACCTATCTCCCGCTCTTCTGTGGCGAGCGGTATCATGTGGCGTCACTCGCCGTAACCGAGCCGTCGCCGGGGTTTGATTCGCTCAAGCCGGCGACCCGTGCGGCGCGCAAGGGACGGGGGTTCGTCCTGCGGGGCACGAAGTGCTTCGTTCCCATGGGCGACCGGGCCAGCCACTTCTTGGTCGTCGCTCAGGGTGACGATGGTCTTGACGCCTTCGTCGCCGGCCGCGACGCGCCGGGGCTGAAGATCTCGGAGCCGGAGAAGAACCTCGGGCTGCGCGCATTGACGACGGTGACGCTCCAGCTCGAAGACGTCGAGGTCTCCGAAGCGGATCGCCTGGGAGGAGCACAGCGCGCCGACATCCGGCGGTTGCTGAACCACACCCGTGTTGCCGTCGCGGCCGTCATGACCGGGCTCTCGCGGGCGGTCCTGGACTATTGCATCCCCTACGCGAAGGAGCGGGTGGCCTTCGATGAGCCGATAGCGCGCAAGCAATCGATTGCGTTTCGTTTGGCCGACATGCATATCGAGACCGAATGCAGCCGCTGGCTGACGTGGAAGGCGGCGAGCCAGCTCGATCATGGCGTCGACGCCACCAAGGCTGCGCACTTCGCCCGCACCTACGCCGCCGAAAAGTCGATGTGGATCGCCGACAACGGCGTGCAGGTGCTTGGCGGCCACGGCTACATCCGCGAACACCCGGTGGAGATGTGGTTCCGGAACGCCCGCACCTTGGGCGTGCTCGAGGCGATTGCCTGCGTGTAGCGCGTGCTTGCTCGGTTACTTTCCCGATTGCCGATTGCGGCGGCGGGTCAGGATGGGCACGTGAGCATAGGACTGACACACATAAGGAGACAGTGATGATCGAATTCGAACTTTCCGCAAATGACCGCATGATAATGAACGCGGCGCGCAAGGAGGGCGAAATCGCGCGCAAGTATGCGCGCTATTACGACGAACACGAACACGAGTTTCCGCCCCAAGAGCTGGAGGAAGCGAAGGAACTTCCGAACCCGTTGACGGTGGCCGGCGAGCGCACCGCGGAGGATTCGGGCACGGCCGTGCTGACGACGCTGATGCAAAACGCGATGACCTGGGGAGACTATTCGGTTCGAGTGCGGCGGCCGAGGGAGAGTCTCGGGAACTCGGCGCTCGAGGCGACGGGCACGCCCGAGCAAAAGAAAAAGTGGGGGAATCTCATCCTGGCTATGGCGATCACCGAACCGGGCTGCGGCTCGGACCCCTCCATGGTGAAGATGACCGCGGTGCGCGACGGCGATCAATGGGTGTTGAACGGTGAGAAAATCTTCGTCACCGCCGGCTGCCGCTGCGACGGGGTCGTGGTGTGGGCGACTACCGACAAGGCGGCCGGCCGTGCCGGCATCAAGTCATTTCTGATCGAGAAGGGGACGCCGGGTTTCACCATCACGCACAAGGAGAAGAAGCTCGGCATCCGCGCCGACGACACGGCCGCCATGGTGCTGGAGGACTCCCGCATCCCACGGGAGAACTTGCTCGGCGGCGAAGTCACGGCCCCCAAGGGAAGCTCCGGGGGCTTCCGCGGGGTGATGAAGACGTTCAACATGACGCGGCCGAACGTGTCGGCGCGGGGTCTCGGCATTGCGGAGGCGGCGCTCGACTTCACCCGCGAGGCGCTGAAGCAGGCCGGGGTCGAGATCGAGTACGGCCGCGCCCTCAACCTGCAGTCGGCGGCGGCGGAGAAATTCATTCGGCTGGAAATGCTGTGGGAAGCGGCGACGCTGTCGGTTTGGCGCGCGGCGTGGCTCGCGGATCAGGAAGAGGAGAACAACACCGAGGCATCGGTATGCAAGGCCAAGGCAGGGATGGCGGTGCGCGAGATCACGCAAGGCTGCATCGAGCTCCTCGGTCCGATAGGGGCGTCGCGCCAGCATCTCGTGGAAAAATGGTTCCGCGACTGCCGCATCACCGATATCTACGAAGGCACCGGCGAGATCCAGCACCTCATCATCGCGCGAGCGCTGCTCGGTTACGGCCGCAAAGAGCTGAAGTAACAGAGGTAGCAGGCGAAGGATGCCGAGGCTCATCCTTCGCCTGCCGATCAGCGACGGCTGGCGCCGCAAGCTGCAACGCTACCCGAGACCAACGGCCTCTCTCAATCCGACGCCAAGTCGTCGATCTGCTCGTCCAGGCCCCTCGTGTGCGCGTGCAAGTGCAGCACGCTGGCGCTCAGCTCGCCCAAGATCTCGTTGCAGTCCTTACCCTGCGCGCGAGCTTTCGCCAGGCGCTGCAACAGAAGCAGCACACGCGCACATTCCTCCCCCAACTCCGCCAGCTCGCTGTCGACAGGCTCCAAGTCGTGAATCCTCGCTGCGGTGACGTTCTTCTTCATTCTCACTCTCCGAGACGCTTGCGTGCGCGATTGATCCCGTCACGAAACGCGCGAATCTCAGCCTCCCAGTGATGGATGCGCCCTTCGTCGGGCTCAGCCTTCGCCCGCTCAGCCAGAATCTTGGTGCCATGCTCTCGAATGCGTTGCTCCAGGGTCCGCATCTTCTTGCGCAGCTCCTTCTTTCCCATTCCGTGCCGTCCAGCAGGATAGTCCCGGACAGGCGCTGGCGGCAAGCGATGCAAGCTTCCCGGAGGCGAGATCGTACAGGCTCGGCATGATCCGATCAGCGGCCTCGACCTGCGCTTTGGCGATGACGAAGCGTGAGGGACGTCGGCGGCAGTCGGTCGCCGGTACTCAGTCCGACTCAGAGGCCGAGGGCTTGGCCGCCGCCGGAACAACCCCTCTCTGTCTCCCCTTGGTAAGGGGAGAATTGAAGAGGGGTCGCCAGCCGTACACCGAGAACCGGATACCGACCACGAATCCCGCCTCCACCGGCGCGGCGCTGCTGCTCCCTGAACTCTAGCGGCGACCGCCGCGTTGACGGCGGCGGCGCGATGAGGCAGCATCGCCAGTGCATGAAGCACACGTTCACGGTAGTGCTGGAGCACGGTAATGACGGCTGGTGGGTTGCCCACGCCCCGCTGCTGCACGCCACCGCCCAAGGTAAATCACGCGGAGTTGCCCTGCGCCGCATTCAAGGCTTGATCGAATTCGCGCTCGATGACATGCGTGCGTCGGGCCAGCCGGTGCCCTCCGAACGCTCCCGCGTCGAGGTCGTGCGGCTGCGGGCGACCGCGTGAGCCTCCCTGCGGTCAGCAAGGCGCGGTTCGCTCGCGCCCTGCAACACCTGGGGTTCGTTCGGACCCGGCAGAAGGGCAGCCACCAAAAGTGGGAACATCCGGACGGTCGTTGGGTGTATGTCTACTACCACGCGCGTGAAGATCTTCGTCCGGCAGCGCTGCGCAAGATCCTTGCTGATGCCCGCATCGCCGAGGAAGAGTTCTTGAAGGCTCTGCGGTAAGGCCACCGCTTTACTGGTGCGCGCCAACGGCCCTCGCAACCGTTCAGAGCGGCGCATCCTTCAGTGCACTGACTCGCAAGACGAGCACGGGTCGAAACAGACTTCAGACCTCAGGCTCCGAGCTTCGGGGGTTCGGACACTCAGGAATTTGCCGATGAGCAGGGATTACCCGACGCCTGCGGCCTGAAGTCCGAGGCCTTGCAGTCTCCGGATTATCAACCGCGCTGAGATCATGGCCAAGGCCGCCCCCTGAACCGCTTGTTTCTAGCGTGAAACCGTTGCGGCACAAGGCTTCCCGCGGCAATCACCGATTTGTACGGTTTTGTGGGATTTCCTCAGCCGCCCCCGCAGCCGTTCAGCGCGTTGTTCACGGCCTGAAGGATCAGGCTGATGTTGACTTCGTCTCCGCTCGGAACGCCATCCGGGCACGCCGTAGTTTGGGCGGTGCCGAGGGCGATGTTCACCATCGTGAGAATCTCGTCAACGGTCACGCTGCCGTCGCCGTTGCAGTCGCCGATGCAGGTGCTGGTGCTCGGCGTTGGCGTCGGGTTCGGTGATGCTGGGACCGCGTTGTCCTCGTACGCGCCGATGGAGCAGCTGGTGGCGCCCGCACCCGGCCGGACGTAGCCGCGCTGGTCGAGGTTGCTGACCGGCGGCGCTGAACAGACCGACTCGTCCCCGGCATTGATCGCCGGGCTGCCTGTTTGCAGCGCGATGGTTTGCGTCGGCCCACCGTTACTCGCCAACCCCCCCGAATCGAGCAGCGGGTTGGTGTTGCTCAACGAACCATTCGCCGTGAACCCGCAGGTCGCGCCGTCGTCGAGGTTGTGCCCGCCATCGGTGATCGTGCCGCTGCAGTTTGCGCCGTTCGTGGTGTTGGCAACGATCGTGTTGGTGAGCGTCAGTGTGCCGGAGTTGTGAATGCTGCTGGAGTAGGATCCGCTCCCGGGATTGCCGGAGAAGGTGCTATTGATGACGGTGAGGGTGCCGCCGTTGGAGATGGCGCCGACGCCGTTGTAGCTTGTGGCGGTATTGCCGGAGAAAGTGCTGTTGATGACA
Source organism: Binatia bacterium (assembly GCA_050015455.1). Lineage (GTDB taxonomy): Bacteria > Desulfobacterota > Binatia > HRBIN30 > HRBIN30 > JAGDMS01. Next base: position 12,441 of record JBEKBJ010000019.1, on the reverse strand, counting down.
GTGAGCGTGCCGCTGTTGGAGATGGCGCCGATGCCGTTGACGGAACCTGTGGCGGTATTGCCGGAGAAGGTGCTGTTGGTGACGGTCAGGGTGCCGCCGTTGGAGATGGCGCCGACGCCCTTGGCGGTATTGCCGGAGAAGGTGCTGTCGGCGATGGTAAGGGGGTCGCCGTTGCTGTTAAAGATGGCGCCGCCGTTGCCGGAGAAGGTGCTGTTGGTGACGGTGCCGCCGAAGGAGTTGATGGCGGTTCCCTTGTTGCTGGAGAAGGTGCTGTTGGTGATGGTAAGGGTGCCGGGGTTGCTGCTAGAGCTGGCGCTGATGGCGCTGCCGCTGTTGCCGGAGAAGGTGCTGTTGGTGACAGTGAGGGGGGCCTCATTGGAGATGGCGCCGCCGCTGTTGCCGGAGAAGGTGCTGTTGGTGACGGTAGTAAGGGTGGCGGCGTAGTTGTTAAAGATCGCGCCGCTATTGCCGGAGAAGGTGCAGTTGATGACGGTGAGGGTGCCGTGGTTGTTGTAAAGGGCACCGCCGGTGCCGTCGACGAAGGTCAGGTTCTGCACCGTCAACTTGGCAAGATTGGCCACGATGGCGATGCTCACGCTGTTCCCACCGCTGATCGTGATCACACCGCCGCCATCAATGGTTATGTCATTGCTTTGGACCTGTTTCTGGGAGGTGAAGGTAATCGTGGCGGGGCCGCCGCAGTTGAAGGTGACCAGCCCGCCACCGCGAGCCGCCGCATCGAACGCCTGCTCCGTGCAACTGGCCGCCGTGCCGGTGCCAACGACACCAGCGGCCCCAGCTGTATGCACGCTGGCGGCCAAGAGCAGGGCACAGGTGAATGCCGTCGATGTCCCGACGTCGAACGTCACAGTAAAGAGCCGCGTTACGGATCGCTTCATGGAAGTACCTCCTCACATTTCACGGCCCTCTTCTAGCACGTTTATCGTTGACCAAGTAACTCCAAGCGTGCTCGCCGGCCGTGGCTCCATTCCGCGGCACCGATCCCACAAGACATAGAATTAGCCACGCGCCAGGTTGAAGGGTAAGACGAAGAAACGTGGGATGACCTGAAGGCGGCCATGAAGGAAAGCCGGCGCACTTCGCGAAATCCCTTCCGTGACTGACCGGTTGACCCGGTTGTATTCGGCCGCCTCTCGGCTTTATCATGCGCGCTGAGATGAGACCTTCGATGCGGTGGTACCGGGTGACCTTCGAAACGGATCGGAAGACCGGACGGGTTACCGCCAAGCTGCCGACGTTGAACAATACCGCGGACTACGGAGCCAGCGCGGAAGAAGCCCTCGCTAACTTGCGCGAACTGGCGCAGGGGTTTCTCGAAGTATTGCGCGACACCAACGACCCAATGCCGCCCAGCGATCGGACGGAGGCCGGCGGGGTGTACCTCTCGCTGATCGAGCCGGCGACACCACGTCGTCGGCGTGCGCGCGGGTAAGATGCCCGCACGCCTGCGCCCGGTCAGCGGCAAGATCGTCCTGCGCAAGCTGCAACGGGCGGGTTTCGAGGTGGTGCGGATCAAAGGGAGCGCCTACTATCTCCGGCATCCGGTGACCCGACGGTTCACCTCGGTACACGTTCACGGCAACGAAGACATACCTCTCGGAACATTGCGTGCCATCGTTCTCGAGCAGGCGCAGTTGGCGATCGAAGAATTCAACCGCTTGTGAGACGTTGCCCGGATGAGCGGAGTGCGCGGTAGAGGTTACTCCAGCGATCGGAGAGGCGCGGCAGTGCGTGGAGGTCACGGGACATGCGAAATCCGCTCGTAAGGGCGCGATGGCGTCGTCGGACCCGCGGAGTCGAACGAAAGGGGACGCTGGCGCGCCGGGGCTTTCACGGCTGCAACACCTCGACTTTCGCTTCGGTGCAGCGCGGCAGATCGGCGTCCCCGGTGAGGAAGAGATCGGCGTGCGCCTCGATCGCGGTGGCGAGATGAATCGCAGGATAGGAGATAGTACACCCAATGCCCTGGGTCATGGAGCTGGAATGAACATAGGAGTGGTGACCCCCCAGCTCAACAGCTACGGGGGATCCGAGATCTATCTGCTGGAGTGCCTGAGGCGCTGGCAGGGAGTGGCCAGGCTAACCGTCTACACACCGTCCTTCAGTAGAGCGCTTTTCAGAGAGTTCGGGATAGGTCGGGAAGTGAAGGTCGTCAAACTCCCTTACGCCAAGACCCACGACAAGCGCTTCAGCCTCTTCCATGAGATCGTCGTCATGCCCCGCATCTGGGAGCAGCACATCCAGCAGCACGACCTCTATTTTCTCTACCTCTTCCCGACCCAGATGATTCAACGACGGCCTTCTGTCTGGTTCGCCGCGGAGCCGTGCCGGATGATCTACGACCTCAGGCAATACGCAGGGACTGGTGACAATGAGATCGAAGTGCACTTCTATCCGAAGCTCGAGTACGACCACATTCGCCCCTCCGACCTCGAGGTGCTTCTGCAGGTCATAGAGAAGGTGGACTCCAACGCGGTGTTCGACAGGCTGGCCGTCAACAGCCGGGCCACCGGCAGGTACGTGGAAAACATTTACGGCAAGAAGGCCGACGCCGTGGCCTACCCGGGCATCTCGCTGCCTGCGGACATCGGCCCGCCGGCCGACTTCGACAAGGTGCTGCACATTGGGCGGCTGTGGAAACACAAGAGGGTCGATCTGGCACTGAAGGCCATGGCTCTGACAAACTCGCCCAACAAACTCATCCTGGTCGGCGACGGGCCGGAAAAGCCCAGGCTTCTGGAAATGGCGGACCGCCTTGGTCTCGGAGCAAAGGTCGTCTTCGCCGGGGAAATATCCATGGCCGCGCGAGAGCGCCTCTTTCGTGAGTGTACTTGCTGTGTCTACACGCCAGTGCGGGAACCTTTCGGGATGGTCCCGCTCGAAGCCGCAGCCGCGGGGAGACCCGTGGTCGCCACCATGGGAGGGGGATACTCGGAAATCCTCAGCGAGGAGGCAGCCGTGTTCGTCCCACCCTACGAGGGGGCCATCGCCCAGGCCATTCACCGGTTGATGTCCGACCCGCAGCTGGCCATGAAGATGGGCCGCGCCGGACGCAGGATCGTGAAACCTTGCACATGGGACAGGACGGCATCGACTCTGATGAAGCTTTTCCTGGAAACGGCGGAGGTCCCCCGTCGGAGAGCAGGAGCGCCCATAGCGGCGAAACACGGTCACGTCTGCACCAAGCTCGGGGCGCACTACTACCCCTGGTACAGGACCGGCCGCGAGCCATTGCACTGGAACGAGAACCGGGAACACGCCGGCGTGACCGACTATCCAGCCGGAGGGCCCTACTCCTCAACCCACCGTTCGGTCATAGAGAGGCATCTCCGGCAGGCAGTCAGGGCGGGTTTGGATTTCTTCCTCGTCAACTGGCAGGTGGATTTTCGCGGTGTGCACCCGGCGGAGTTGGAAGCGACCACAAGGCTCTTCGACACCACCGAGGGGAAAGGTTACCCGGTGAAGCTTGCCATCAACCTGGCCTTCGACACCGAGGAACCTCGAATCTTTTTTGAGACCATCAGGACGGTGAAGCAGGAATTCATGTCCAGGGATGTCTATCACCGCCATTCCGATCATCCCTTGCTGTGGTTCTATTTCAACGATCCCCTCCAAGGGTTCTTTTACCACTACTATCCCGAACTTGAGGCGCTGTGCCGGGGGATCTACCCGGTGGCCACGGGCGGCGCCCGCTACAACAAATTCATGCCGCGGATCCTATCCGATTTCTTCAAGGGTTGGTGCTTCTACTCGCCGCTGGAGGTGGGCGCGGAAAAGAACCGGGAGATCCTCTGGCGGGACAACTACCGGGATTTCAGCGAGGAGGATGGCAAGGTCAGGATCTTTACCGTATGTCCTGGTTTCGACGATTCCCATCTCACCGCCGAGGCCAGACGAGACAAGACGATCCGCCGCGTTACCCGGCAGGGCACAAAGACCTATGAGAGCATGCAGAGAGCAGCCCTCGGGCTCCATCCACCCCCGGATTACGTCGTCATCACGAGCTTCAACGAGTATCACGAGAACACGCACATCGAGCCCTCGAAGAAGTTCGGAGACCTCTTCCTGAGATCAACCCGAGCCTTCAAGGAACGGCTCCTTGAGTGAATGGCGGAAAAGACTGCGCATCCGGTTGCAGTGGGCCGTCGTCCGGGCCCACAGATATCGGGTACCAGGGTTTCTCCTCCGCTGGGTCTGCCGGGCAGGAACCTGGAACGTGGGCCGGCTCCTGATGAAGCTTCCCGGTGTGGAGGCAGTCTACGTTCGGCACACGCACCCCCGATCACCATCCTTCGTCCCCGGACATAGCGACCTGGACCTGACGGTCGTCCTTTCCGACCAGGCGGCGGAGGCTCCGGAGAAGATCGAGGCGGTAGCGGATCTGCTGGAGCGCAGGCGCCTCTTCCATTACTACCTCAGCCCCGAGGACGCCCGGATAACCACCACGGGAGAGCTGGCCCGGCTGACCGGGGGGTGGCCACCCATGGAGATCCTGGTGAGCCAGGCGGACTGGACCCTTCTGGCAGGAATGGACGTGCGCCGGGCCGAACCCTTACACCTGCCAGCCCGAAGAATGCCCTGGCATCCAGAGTTCAACCGCTGGTGGGGGCACATCCTACAGGATTACCTGCTGCTCGCCATGCCCGGGTTGGAGAACCAATACCACAGGGTCTTTTACCGGGGTGCGGTCAAGCAGGCCGCCTACTTCATGGCCGCCCGGGGGCTGACTCCACCACAAACCGGACCATCCACCGACCACGGCCTGGCCGAATGGGTCTTCCGCAACGATCCTGGCATGAAGGACCTCCTGACGGGCCTCGAGGAGAGGGGTTTCTGGGAGGGCGGGCAGCAGGGGCTCAGGGAGCGCATCTTCTGCGAGGTCCTTCGAAGGGCCGAGGATTTCTTTGCCGACTTACCCTCGGGGTACCGGCTTGCGGACAAGAGGACTCCCACTCCAGCGGAAAGCGGTTTGCATGCAGCGGCCTACGACGTCCTGGCTTCGAAACTGAACGGCCTGCCCGAGTTGAAGTCCCGGCTCGCCGGCGTCCTGGCCTATCCCACGCCCTACTGCCATCCCTACTTCTATCAGGCCGACATGCTCCTCCCGGAGCGCATTTCCGAGGACGAGCTCACGGACCTGGCCGACATCCTTCGGAAGGAGTTCCGGGGCAGGGAGTTCTCGACGGAAAACTATCACTTCTCCATCACCCTGGTGCCTGAAAAGGTTTACAGGGTTCCTCTCGCCTTCCGGGGAACGCCTTTCCCCTTTCTGCCCGAGCACGTCGGGCGGTACGGACGCATGCTGTTCGGTGACGAGCCGGCGGCGATGAAGGATTCAGCCCGGATGGATGACCTGGCCGAATGGTGCCGGATCTTCTTCCCCTTTTTCGCCTTCAATCTTGGACGGAGAGTCGAGCACTCCTCCCGCACCCTCAATTTTTGTCAGATGGCTGCGGTGAGGCTCTTCCTGACGACCGGTGAGTTCGTCACCGACGCCCTCTTCCTCAGGGCGCGCCACGCTGAGGTCTTCGGAGATGAAAGCCCCCCGCCTGCCGTCTGGGATTATCTGCTGCGGGACAAGCCCGGGCGACGGGAGCAAAGCCTTTACCGGTCGGCGGCGTCCCACCTGGCTGCAGAGCTTGCGAGGGTGGAAAAGATGCTCGATGCCACGGACGGTCAGCGTCCGCCCGGCGGGGGAAAGGACAGCTTACGCTGATGCAGCTCGTAGAGGCTGGCATAGTGTCCCGCCAGTCGCATCAATTCCTCATGGGTCCCTTCCTCGATGATCCGGCCCTCATCCATGACCACGATCCGGTCGGCGATGCTCACCGTGGAGAAGCGGTGAGAGATGAGGATGCTCGTCCTTCCCTCGGTGATCTCTTGGAATCTCGAGAAGAGTTGGTATTCGGTCCGGGCGTCGAGACTGGAGGTGGGCTCATCGAGGATGAGTAGTGAGGCATCCTTGGCCAGGGCCCTGGCGATGGCCACCTTCTGCCACTGGCCCTCGGAAAGGGTGGACTCTCCGAACATCCGGCCGAGATGAGTGTCGTAGCCGTGGCGAAGTTCGGAAACCATCTCGTGGACCCCGGCCAGTCGGGCAATCCTCTCCACCTGCTCGCGGTCATTGAGCATCCGGCGCCAGTTGCCGAAGGCTATGTTCTCCAAGGCAGTGGCCTCGAAGCGGCCGAAGCTCTGAAACACGAAGGATATGGTGCCGCGCAGATACTCCAGGGGGAGGTCCCGCAGGTCCGTCCCGTCGAGGAAGATGGATCCCCGATCGGGGTCGTAGAATCGGGCCATCAGCTTGACCAGAGTCGTCTTTCCGGCCCCATTCTCCCCCACCAGCGCCAGGGTCTCCCCGGGCCTGATGTTCAAGGACACATCATCCACGGCCGGTTTCGCGGAGCCCGGATAGGTGAAGGTCACGTTCCTGATTTCCATACCTCCCCGGCTGGTCGAAGGCGTCGGGCCTCTGCCGTCGACGATTCTCGGCTCGACCTTCAGGAACTCGATCATGTTAGAGATGTAAAGTGCGTGCTCGAGGGCGTCGGTGACGGCAATGACGACCGCCTCGATGGTACTGGGGAGACGGACGGCAACCACCCCGAAGACAGCCATGTCGCCGATGGTCAGAGCGCCCTTGAGGGCCCGGTGGGCCACCCAGGCGAAAGCGCCATAAAAGGCCACCGTCGACATCAGCGAGAAGACCGCCCGGGCCGCAAGGCCACGGCTATGGAGACGGCGGTTCTGGTCTCGGAACTTGGCCATGAGGGTCCGGAACCTCCGGACGAAGAGGGGTGCCAGGTCCAGGAGCCGGGTCTCGGGCACCGCGTTCCGATCGATGAGCTGCGAGAGATAGTAGCTCGTCCAGCGGCGCTGCGTGGTCCGGGAATGCTCGGTCCGGTAACGCAGCCTGGCGATCCGCCAGTGCACCAGCATGTAGGGCAGCCCGAAGAGAAAGAGGATCAGGGTGACGAAGGGCTCGATGAAGATCAGGATGGCCGTCAGTGAAATGATCTGGATGGCATTGGCCACAGCCTCGATGATCTGGGTAATGAATCTGCTGAAGTGATCGGCCGTGTTCTGCCTGGCCCTCTCCATGACGTCCTGAAAGCGGGGATCCTCGAAGAAGGCCAAGTCCAGTCGGGCGGCGTGCTCGAGGATGCTCGAGGAAACGCTCAGGTCGAACTCGTCACGGAGACGCTCGCTGAAATAGATGCTCAAATTGCGGCTCAGGACTTCCACGATGGAAACGACCAGACCCAGAACGAGGAGCGGCAGGATCGTCGTGACGAGCTGATCGCCCCTGGAAAGGGCCGCGGAAACGGAATTGATCAGGCCCCTGGCGATCAACACCAGCACGGCCGGCAGAAGGTTTCGCAAGAGGGCCGATATCACCACACCCGACGTCAACCGGGAGCTGGTTGACCAGGTCCGCCCGAAGGCCCAGAAGACGGTTGAGAGGCTGGCTCGAAAACTGCTCAAGGCTATTCCCGGTCGAGGAAGTCGAGTAGGGTCCGTCGGTTCTTTTCCCTGTCGCGTCCCAAAATGAAGCGGTAGGCCTTCGCCCGCCACATGAGCTTCAAGCTGTTGTAAGTCCTGGATGAGACGACGCCGAACTTGCCCAGGATCTCCCAGGCGCTCCTGTCGAGGAGGAACTCGAGGCCCTGGTAGATGCCGATCCCGACGATCATGTTCTTCACCAGCGTCTTGAAGGTTCGAAGCATCGAACAGGGCACGATCCTCGAGACGTCGCCGAGGTTCCTCTCTCCGACCAGGAGGATCTCCGACTTGACCCTTTCCCCCAGTTTGTCCCGAAAGGCTTCGATGTCGATGACCTTCTTCGGGTCGAATTCCATGCGCTCGATGATCCGGGTGTACTGGGGTGGGACGTCGAGCACTTCATCCGGATGCACTCCCAGCCGCAAGGGAAAGGGCAGAACATAGCCCCGCCGATCGATCAGCGGCGTTTCCTCGCTCAGGAGCAGGACCCCCGGGACCTTCATGAGCGTCAGGGCCATGGTGCTCTTGCCGCCTCCGGAGGGGAGAACGAGGAGGATGCCGCGACCCTGATGGCTGACGCCGAGGGCGTGAATCCGGTGGAGGCCCTTCTTGTCGAGGTACTGGCCGACGGAAGAGAGGAGGAAGTGATAGGCGATCTCGTGGATGAGGTCGGGGTCGAGGCTGTATGCCTCACATGTCTCCCCGTTACTGCTGCGGATGGCGAGGGCCCTGCCGAAATAATCGATGTAGCTGACCTTGCCGTCGCGGAAGCAGACGTTCCTGGGGGTGTAAAAGGCCGCCGGCGCTGGCGGAAGAGACTCGAAGGATGGTGCTTCCAGGTGAAGCGTAAGCTCCAACCCTCCTTTCTGTCCGTCCGTGGAGAAGTAGGCGAAATCCCTGCGTACCTCTTCCAGCAGCTCGGCGGAAAGGCTGTTGACTCGGACACCCAGTCCATAGAAGTCGAAGTATATGCTCTCTCCCCGCTGGCTCGTCATCCCTGAGCTGGTCCTCCGCCGCGGCAGCCCCGCGCGGCTATTACGGCCCGGACTGTATCGCAACTGCCGTGCGCAACGAAACGCCCTCCGTAATGTCAGGCGGCGGAGCGCCGCACGATGGGGCAGTTTCCCGCCTCCAGACAGTGGGGGGAAAAACGGCCCGCCGCCAGCTCCGACGGGGCGAACTCTACCGCTCAAACGCGCCGCTCTAGAGGGTCAAAATTGGACGCCGATCGGGGGTCAGTTTTGGACGCCGATTGACAGAATCGTCCGGCGTCTTGAGTCGGTAGCGAGCCCGCAGCTCGGTGGCGCGCTCGATGACGGCAGAGTCGATGTCGATGAGTTGAAGGTCGGCGGGCGCGAAGAACACGTCATATTCGGCGAGCAAGGAATGGTTGTTGTCGCGAAGCGGTGAGGTGCGGCATTCCAAGCGTGCGAGCCTCGACGTCAACACAACCGCGTCGGTGACGGCGCGAAGTTGCGCGATGCGTGCTCAGGCTCGGGCTTGAAAGGGTTGGGCGCCTTCCACCAGGTAGATGATCGTGCAGGCGTCAACGTAGATCCGGCTCATCGATCGCCCCAGCCCTCACGCTCCTCCCGGATCTGGCGGTCGATGTCATGTTTGGTGCGCGTCCCAGGCGGGAGCTTGGCAAGGAAGTCAAGAATGTCCTCGGGCTCCTCCTCCGCACTCGGTACCGGCCGCAACGTCAGCTCGACCGGTCCCGTGAGTTCTCCAAGCGACTCATCGAGCTCGATGTGCCGATCGTCGGTGACCCGCCCTTTCAGGATCACGCCTCGTTCCATTTCAGGCACCTCCTTGCGCAAACATAGCTCGCAATCGACGACCTCGAAAACCGAGCCCAATATCGGGAATCAACGCGCGGCAGTCCGCAGAGGTCATGGGACATACGATTGTTCGAGCGGGCCGCAGGGCGATTATGCCAGCTGGAAGACGTCCAGCGGGATCCTCTTTGTCGGGCAGCCTGCGCCATGCACGAGTTGGCGGACGCGCTCGGTCGTCTCGTGTGAGAATACCGCCTCGCCGCAGCGCGTGCAGACCTGTGCCGGAATGTGCTCGACCAGCACCCGCCGGCCGTCGACGTGGAGCACTTCGTCCACGAATTCGCTGCTCGCTGTTTCATTGCCGCAGACGTGGCACCTGAAACGCGCCAGCGCTTGCCGTTCGGCGGCGGTCAGTGCGTCCGAGTTGGTCGCTTTCATCATCGTCGCTACCCGCCTTAGCTTCTCACTTTCCGGCCGCAGCTTTCAACCTGGTTCGCCAGGCAAAGGGCTCTTCCCTTCCGGCTTTGACCTTTCCTCTTTCGCCTTTGCCCTCTGCTCGGCAGCGATGCATTGCGGATTTGAGCCAGGCTTCCGATGTGCTACATTGACGCACATGGAGCGAATCGGCGTGCGCGCGCTGCAGCAGCATGCGAGTGCGGTATTGCGACGCGTGCGCAACGGGGAGCCGCTTGAGGTGACGGAGCGGGGCCATCCTGTGGCGCTCCTCGTACCGGCAGTGCGGAGGGGTTTGCTGGACGTGCTCAAGGCGTCCGGGCGATTGACCACAGCCGAGGGGGATCTTCTCGATCTCGGTGCTCCGCTCATCGTCAAGCCTGAGGTCGAGAGCCCCTCGCGGCGACTGGCGAAGATGCGGGAGCACGAGCGATAACCTCGCGCTTACGGATCGGTTTGGGACCGCGGTGGCCGTGTATCTCGATTCTTCGGCGCTTGTAAAGCTCGTTGTTCGCGAGTCGGAGTCGGCGGCGCTGCGGCGTTTCCTCCGGGGGCACCTGGAGCGTGTCTCGTGTGGCCTTGCCCGCACCGAAGTGCCGCGCGCGGTTCGCCATCTCGGCCCTGCAGCTCTTCGGCGCGCCCGGCTGCTCCTGCGACGGGTGCATCTCATCCGGCTCGACGACGCGTTGCTCGATGCCGCGGCCGCGCTCGATCCACGAATCCTGCGCTCCCTTGACGCGATCCACTTGGCCGCAGCGCAACTCGTCTCTCCCGAGATCGAGGCCATAGTCACGTACGACCAGCGGATGACAACAGCGGCTGCTCTCTTGGGGTTCGCGGTCATTGCTCCCGGCCAACCGAGCGCGCACGCAGCGCCGGAAAACAGCGAGTGACGGCCGCACCTCCGGCTTTTACCTTTCGCCGCACGCGCCAGGTTGGAGGGTAAGGTCACGGAGGAGGGCCAGATGGCTCTTCTTCCTCCGGCTTTTACCTTTCCTCTTTCACCTTTGACCTTCCTTAGCCCGCCGGTTGGATTTCTCGGGATGAGCGGGATTACAATGCGACGCCATGCCCGACAACTTCACCCACGATGTCTTCCTCAGCCACAGCGTGAAAGACAAAGCGGTCGCGCGCTGTGGCGGAGCAGTTACGGGCGGACGGGCTGCGTGTGTGGTTCGACGAGTGGGAAATCCGGCCCGGCGACAGCATCCAGGCGAAAGTGGAGGACGGGCTGGAGCGCTCCCGCGATCTGCTGCCCGACACCGTCGACTGGCCTGCCGGACAAGCGGACCTGCTTTCCATTCGGCCCCGCGCGGTTCGCGCCGGAGTTCATTCGGTGATATTTACGTGAGCACGTGAGGCTGGTAGCCTAGCAGCGATGCAGAACAGTCCATTGCCTCCAATCGATGAAGTGCCGCAACTTCGTGCAGTCCTGGAACGGCATTGCAGGCTGCGACGGGGCGAGGTTTGGGAAGATCCGGGTGGCAAACACCGCGTCGGATGTCTGGACGCAACCCGATGGAACAACGTACAGGAATTGGTTCGTGGGGACGCGGCGCAACTCGCTTTGCATGACCCGCCCTACAACCTGGTCGCTTTTGAGAAGCGCAGTGTCGGCGAGTTCGTAGATTGGTGCAGGCGCTGGATTGTGAACACTGATCGAGTGCTGGCGAAGAACGCGTCGCTCTACGTTTGGATTGGGGCTGACCAAAATGAAGGTTTTCAGCCGCTGCCCGATTTCATGGTGATGATGCGCGAGACGGACTTTCGCCCACGCTCTTTCATCACTATGCGCAACCAGCGCGGCTATGGAACGCAGAAGAACTGGATGGCTGTCCGGCAGGAACTGCTTTACTACGTCAAAGGCTCGCCGGTTTTCAACGTCGAGGCCGAATACACGGACATCCCGAAGATTCTGCGTGGTTACTACAAGGAGGTGAATGGTGTCGTGACCGAAAACCTCGAACGGAGCAGGTCGGACAACATTCGGGCCGGGAACGTTTGGGTCGATATTCAGCAGGTGTTTTACCGGATGGAGGAAAACGTCAACGGCTGCTACGCGCAGAAGCCGCTCAAGAGTTGCGAGCGGATCATTCGGGCGAGTTCAAAGCCGGGCGACTTGGTTTTGGACTTCTTCGCCCACTCCGGCTCAACGTTGCTAGCCTCCGAAATGCTTGGGCGACGGTGCTACACGATAGACCTTGACCCGGTTTATTGCGAAATCACGATTCGGCGGTTGGAACGCTTCCGAGCCACCGGCAAGACCGGTTGGCAGAACAGCAATCCATTTGCGGCTGAGATTGAGAACGACAGGAAACTCCAGCGCCTTGCGCGGGTCGAGACCCGCGAGGAAGGGGCTACCACCCAAACCGGCCCGGCCCGGCAATCTGGGCAAGCGCTCCTCTTCGGCTAGCTGTCACACGTGAGCAGGTGCAGAAGCTCATCGTAGGTCAACGTCTTGTGAAGGTAGTGGTCGAGGTGAACTTGTACTGTTCTGGAGTTGATGTGGAATTGCCCCTCGCCCACGTTACCCTTGTGCTGAAAGTCTGAGTAATGAATCTGACCACCTAGTCCGTCGTAACAGAAAATAATTGAAGAAATAAACAGGTTGACCGTCTCCCCCATAAAGGCAATGGGAGGAGACAGCATGGCGAAACTCGGTCGGCCGAAAAGTCCGCTCATACTC
>JBEKBJ010000018.1:0-59012 GCA_050015455.1 Binatia bacterium | reverse complement strand
GACATACGGCAGAAATTCCGGATCAATTCCCCGGCCCGTATCTCGGACAACGACTTGGGCATGCGATTCGGTGATCTCGAGGTGAACCTCAATGCGCCCCCGCTCGGGGGTGAATTTCACCGCATTCGACAGCAAATTCCAGAACACCTGCTGCAATCGGTGCGCGTCGCCCGAGACGAAGGCTCCACCGGGACGGACGGCAGTGCGCAACTGGACGTGTTTGGCGTCGATTGCTGGTCGCATGGTATCGAGCGCCCCCTGGATCGCCTCCGCAATGTCGGTTCGGCATACATTAAGCCGCAGCTGACCGGCTGAGATCCGCGAAACGTCCAGCAGATCTTCGACCAGTTGCGATTCCGTTTTCGCATTCCGTTCAATGGTCTCCAGTGCTTGGGCGAGTGCCCCTTCGTCAATGCCGTGCGTGCGCAGTATTTGCGTCCAGCCGATTATCGCCGCTAGCGGAGTTCTCAGCTCGTGTGACACGGTGGCAAGGAAGTCATCTTTGATTCGGTTCGCCGCCTCCGCCTCGGCGCGCGCTATCTCGGCGCGCCGGTGGTATCTGCGTCTCAGCTCATTGAGAAAACTGATCAGCAGACACACAGCGACAAACTCCACCAGCCTGACGATCACGGCCGGGCTCTTCATCTCAAACGAGAACGGCGGCGGAAGATAGAAGCACATGAAGGCAGCCGCTGTCAGGATGGTTGCAAGCGCTCCCGGACCGAAGCCGCCATACCATGAGCTGCACATGACGGCACCCAAGAAGATCAACAGCGTGTTCGGCTCGGTCAACGGGTCATCGATGAGCAGTGTGAGGAGCAGAGCGAGGCCGCTCGATACAACGGCGACAGCGTACCGGAGCGATGAGGACATGCGGCTCATCGAACGGGACAGCCTCGGCCCGCTGAACGTGGCTCGAACAACACGCAACTGGCCGTATTCTCCGACCCACTCCAGGTGTACCCCTTCCGGTAGCCAGTATATGCCCGAGTGGTCTTGGGCATCCTGTCCATTGCTCGCATGTCTATCTGCAATGCCGATGCGGTCAAGCTTGGCCGCGCTCACCGTCGAGCCCGAAGAGCAAGGTACGTTCCAGCAGCTGCGGAACTGAAAGGCCCCGTACCTCTCCTGCCCCACTTCCCCACAGTTGGACTCCGATCGGCCTCGGGTGTCACCACCTATTGACAAGACGTTGTGAGATCGCGACATACTGGTTTTCTGGTGACGATTGGTTTCTGGGCTCCAGATTAAATGGATTTCTCCCGCAGCCGAAGCTGTCACTTTACAGTGACATGCGGCACGCACCCACCCGCTAGCGGAATCAGTGAACGCCGACGTGGCGTTTTGGTATGGGCGTTGCAGCTCTCAACCGGGAATTGCATATGCTAGCCAGATTCACGGCATTTCTCGATGCATCCATCGGTCGCCGGCTGGCGCTCGGAATGAGCACCATGCTGTTGGTCGTGCTGGCCGTGTCTACGGTGTTCTTCGTCCGGGCCGAGCGGCGCGAGATGGAGGAGATCCTCGAAGAGAAGGGCAGGACGGCGGTCAACATCATCAGTTCGCGCATCGCCCGCTCCATCAGCCTTGAAGACCCGCAACTAATCACCGCCGAGCTGGTACCGGTGCTCGAAGATCGCGATTTTGACTACGCCTATGTCTTCGATCGCACCCACGTCCTCGCCAGCGCCAGCGACCCCGATGTGCAAGCACCCGAGCATGCACCGCTGCCCGATCTCAGCAGCTTGCGGGCGGGACACTCCGTTGTGCGCCTGACCGACAAATACATGGAGATCCTCGCGCCGATCGTGCAGGACGGCCAGGCGGTCGCCGGCCTCGGCTTGGGGGTGTCGCTAGACTTGTTGGCGCGCCAGGGCCAGCGCATCCGCTCGCGCCTGTTGCTGGTCACCGCCGGACTGATGACCACGGCCCTGGCTTTCATCTATTGGTGGACTCGCAAGACGGTGGGGCCTTTATTGGGCCTGACCCGGAGTGCCGAGCGGCTGTCGGAAGGGGATCTGAGCGTGCGTGTCCCGGTCACCGGTGCAGACGAGGTCGGCACCCTGGCGGCCACCTTCAATCATCTCGCTATTTCTCTCGAGCACACCTTGCACGAGAAGGACCGGGTCCTGACTGAAACCAATCGTCTGTACCGCAACCTGAAGGTGGCGCGCGCCCGGTTGAATCAGGCGGAGCGCCTGAGCGCGCTCGGCATGTTGGCCGCCGGAGTGTCGCATGAGCTCAACAACCCACTCGGCATCATTCTGTCGACAGCTGGGAACCTGCGTGAGGCGCTCGGCGAGACCAATCCGCTGGCGGAAGATGTGGCGATCATCGAGGGTGAAACGCAGCGCTGCCGCCGCATCATCCAGGGCTTGCTGAACTTCGCCGCCAGCGCTGAAAGCCACCCGGTCGAGGTGGACGTCAACGTTTTGCTGCGGGAAACCTTCGCCCTCGCCGTGCGCGGCGAGCGCGCCCGCGGCCTTGACGCCCAATGGGCTCTGGATGCGCAACTGCCTACGTTGTGGGTCGATCCCCGCCAGATGCAGCAGGTTTTCTTGAATCTCCTGATGAACGCCGCCGACGCTATGGAAGGCCAAGGGACAGTCAGAATCCAGACGGCAGAGTCGATCGACGGCGGGCGGCGGCGGGTGCTCATCCAGTTCGCCGACCACGGCTGCGGCATCGACGCCGCCGACCTAGACCATATCTTCGACCCGTTTTACACCACCAAGAAGGGCGGTGCCGGCTTCGGTCTGGGCCTGGCAGTCAGCTACGGCATAATCGCTGCCCACGGAGGGGAGATTCGCGTCGCTTCCGAAGTTGGGCGCGGCAGCGTCTTCAGCATCACGCTGCCCGTGCGACGCGACGCCGGGCTGGCGGAGGCTGCCGATCAGGTGGGGTGATATGCGTTTCTCAATGCTGTTAGTCGATGATGAAACCAACTTGTGCCGCTCGCTCAGCCGAGCGCTGCAACGCGAAGACTTGCACGTTGACGCCTTTACGAACCCGGCGGAGGCCGTCGATGCCCTAAGCCGCAACTCGTACGCCCTGGCGCTGGTCGATCTGTTGATGCCCGGCGTGGGCGGGCTGGAGTTCCTGCGCGAGGTGCGCCGGCTCAGCCCCGACACCCTGGTCGTGATCATGACGGCCTACGCCACCATCCAGACGGCGGTGGAAGCGATGCGCTCCGGCGCCTTCGACTACCTGCAAAAGCCCTTTACCAACGAGGAGGCTCGCCAGCACGTCGACCGCGCCCTGCAACACTTTCACCTGCTGCAGGAGAACCGAAACCTGCGCGATCAGCTCGCCGATCGTTACGGCATGAGCAACATCATCGCGGCCAGCAAACCGATGCATGAGGTGTTTCGCGTCATCGAACGGGTGGCCAACTCCAGCGCCACCATCCTGATCACCGGTGAGAGCGGCACGGGCAAGGAGCTCATCGCGCGGGCCCTGCACACCCAATCGGGACGCAGCACGGGGCCGTTCGTCGCCATCAACTGCGGCGCCATCCCCTCCGAGCTGCTCGAAAGCGAGCTTTTTGGCTATGAGAAGGGCGCTTTCACCGGCGCGCACAGCAGCAAGAAGGGACTGGTCGAGCAAGCCGATGGCGGCACGCTCTTCCTCGACGAAATCAGCGAGCTGTTGCCACGCTTGCAGGTGAAGCTGCTGCGCGTGTTGCAGGAACGCGAGCTGCAACGCGTGGGCGGCGATAGGGCGATCAAGGTCGATGTCCGCGTCATCGCCGCGACCAACGCGGACCTCACGGAACGCATCCGCAGCGGCGACTTCCGTCCCGACCTCTTCTATCGTCTGAACGTCGTCTCGGTGCGCATTCCGCCACTGCGCGAGCGTGTCGACGACATCCTGCCGCTGGCGCATCATTTCCTGCGCAAGCACGACGGCTCCCAACGCATCACCGGGGTCGACACCGTCGCCGCGCAGATCCTGCGGCGCTATCAATGGCCCGGCAACGTCCGTGAGCTGGAGAACGCCGTTGAGCGCGCCACGCTGCTGGCGAAGGGCGAGGAGATCACGCCCTCGGACCTGCCGCCCGAGCTGAACGCCGGTTCGGAAGTGGAACGCCCCGCGCTCCTCGGCAAGAGCCTCAGCGCCGCACGCGAGGACTTCGAGCGCTACTTCATCCTCGAATGCTTGCGATGCCACCATGGCAACGTCAGTCGGGCGGCACGGGAGGCCGGCCTGCACCGGCAGAATTTCTATCAGAAGCTGCACAAGTACGGCATCCAGCGCAAAGATTACATCCTGTAGGGGCAAGGCATTTCCCATCGCTGCCAGCCAACCGGCTACCACGCGGCGGCGTTGGTTGCGGCCCAGGTTCGTTGCGTGTGCAAGCGGAAATGCCTTGCCCCTACAGCCCGACAACCCCCGCGGGTGGTTTGAAATCCGGCGGGCTTTGTGGTTTTGATCGATCCGAGCGTTCACCCGCCAGAGGATAGGTTTGTGCCTAACATTTCATCGCTGCCCCGCGCCGAGGCGCCTGCGACTGATTCAGTACCGCAGGCAGCACCGCCTCCGCTTGCGGTCTCGGTCGTCATCCCGATTTTCAACGAAGCGAACAACCTGGAAATCCTGCACGAACGTCTGACGCAGACGCTGAAGCAGCTCGGCCGCTCTTACGAGGTCTGGTACGTGGATGACGGTAGCACCGATGGGTCGCTCGAAATGCTGCGCTCGTTTGCCCAGAACGATGGCCGCGTCGGCGTAATCGAGCTGACGCGCAACTTCGGCCAGCACGCCGCCGTGCTCGCCGGATTCGCCGTTGCGCAGGGGGAGATCGTGGTCACTCTGGACGGCGACCTGCAGAACCCCCCCGAGGAGATCCCGCGGCTGGTGGCGAAAATCGAGGAAGGCTACGAAGTGGTGGGCGGCTGGCGCGAGGCCCGCCAAGATCCGTTCTTCCGGCGCGCCGCCTCCGACGTCATCAACCACATCACCTCACGGACCGTCGGCGTGAAGATGAACGACTACGGGTGCATGCTGCGCGCTTACCGGCGGAATCTGGTACGGCAGATCATCGAATGCGACGAGCGCTCCAGCTTCATCCCCGCCCTGGCCAACTCGCTCGCCAAGCGGACGGCCGAGATCGAGGTGCAGCACTCGGACCGATGGAGCGGGACCTCCAAGTATGGCTTGCTGAAACTCTTGCGGCTGTCCTTCGACCTGATAACCGGCTTCTCGCTGCTGCCGATTCAGATGATGAGCCTGACCGGAATCGTGGTGGCACTGGTGGGGATGGCGTTTGGCGTGTTCCTGCTGGTGCGCCGCTTTTTCGTGGGGCCGGAGAGCGAGGGCGTCTTCACCTTGTTCGCCATCTTGTTCGTGTTCGTTGGCATATTGATCCTGGCAGTCGGGCTGGTGGGCGAGTACGTCGGTCGCATCTACCTCGAGGTGCGCCGGCGTCCAACCTATCGCATTCGGGCCATCCATCAGCGCACCCGGTGACGTGATGCGCTCGGTCGTCTTCGCCTATCACGACATCGGCTACGTGTGTTTGCAGGAGCTGCTGCGCAGCGGCGCCACGGTGGTGGCGGTGATCACGCATGAAAACGACCCGCACGAAGAGATCTGGTTTCGCTCGGTGCGCGAACTGGCCGAGGCGCGCGGGTTGCCGGTGTTCGCGCCCGACAGCGTCAACACGCCCGACTGGATCGCGCGCATTGCCGCGTTGCAGCCGGATTTCCTGTTCTCGTTCTACTACCGCAAGATCCTGTGCAAGGAGATTCTGGGCATGGCCAAGCGCAGCGCGCTCAACCTGCACGGCTCGTTGTTGCCGAAATATCGCGGGCGTTGCCCGGTGAACTGGGTGCTCATCCACGATGAACGGGAGACCGGCGTGACCTTGCACTACATGGAAGAGAAGCCAGACCGCGGGGACATCGTCGCGCAACGTGCCGTGCCGATCTCCGACGACGACACCGCGCTCACCCTATTCCGCAAGATGACCGAGGCGGCCGCGCTGCTGATGCGGGAAAGCTATCCGCTGCTGCTTTCCGGTCACGCCCTGCGCCTGCCGCAGGCGCAGGCGCAGGCAAGCTATTACGGTGGCCGCAAACCGGAAGACGGGCGCATTGATTGGAGCCAGCCGGCGCGGGCCATCTTCAACCTGGTGCGCGCGGTCACGCATCCGTACCCCGGCGCGTTCACCAGCTGGCAAGGCCGCCGGCTCTACGTATGGGAAGCCCGCCCGGCGCCGGCAACGCAACCGGCCACGGCGGCGGTGGGAGCCGTCATCGCGACCACACCGGAGTTGCTAGTGCAGACCCGCAGCGAGCCACTGCGCTTGCTGCGGGTGCAGATCGAGGGCGAACCCGAGGTGCTTGGCACGGAGTGGGCGCGGCGCTACGGGATCGAAGAAGGAGGGCTGTTGACATGAAGGTGCTGATTACCGGCGGCGGCGGATTCGTGGGCTCGCATCTCGCCGATGCGTTCATCGCCCGCGGCGATGAGGTCTTCATCCTCGACACGGGAACGGTGAAGAAGGTGCGCCACCTCATGGGCAATCCCGCCTTCCATTACATTCGCGACAGCGTCTTCAACGTCGAGATCCTCGAAGGCCTGATCGTCAAGTGCGACCTCGTGTATCACCTGGCCGCGGTCGTCGGCGTCGAGTACTACGTCGGTGACCCGTACGAGGTCTTGAACGTGAATGTCAACGGCACACAAAACGTGCTCAAGCTCGCCTTCAAGCACCAGAAGAAAGTCGTGTTCGGCTCGACCTCCGAGGTCTACGGGCGCAACCCGAAAGTGCCGTGGCGCGAAGACGACGATCGCGTGCTTGGATCAACGCGGATCGACCGCTGGTGCTATTCCACGTCCAAGGCTGTGGGCGAGCACTTCTGCTTCGCCTACCATCGTATGGGTCTGCCGGTCACCATCACGCGCTACTTTAACGTCTACGGGCCGCGCCTCGACCGCATCGACGTCGGGCGCATCATCACCATCTTCATGGGACAGGTGCTGCGCGACGAACCGCTGGCGGTGATCGGCGACGGGAACCAGACGCGCTGCTTCACCTACATCGATGATGCAGTGCGGGCCACCATCGCCGCCGGTATTGCGCCGGGAACGGACGGCGACGTGTTCAATATCGGCACCAACGTGGAGACCAGCGTTGCCGAGCTGGCGCGGCTGATGATCGACATCGCCGGGGCCAAATCCACGATCAAGTTCGTCACGCAAGAGTCGGTGTACGGGTCCAGCTACGAGGACATTCCCCGCCGCGTGCCGGACAACACCAAGATGCACGAGGTGTTGGGGGTGCGCGCCGACACACCCCTGCGCGAGGGCCTACGGCGCACGATCGAATGGTTTCGTAGCACGCCTCTGTAGCCGTGAGCGCAATCCAATTGGCAGTGAAAGTCGACGTGTGTACCCATGCCGGCCTCAAGCACGGGGTTCCGGCGCTGATGCATCTGTTCGATGAGTTCAATATCCGCGCCAGCTTCTTCGTATCGTGCGGCCCGGACCACTCCGGGCGGGCGATCCGTCGCCTCCTGCGGCCCGGTTTTCTGACCAAGATGCGACGCACCAACGCCGTCAGCATGTACGGCTGGCGCACCATCCTTTACGGCACGCTGCTGCCCGGGCCGCAGATCGCACGTGCGTTTCCGGGCACCTTGCGCGCGCTTGTGAGCGCGAGCCACGAAGTCGCGATACATGGCTACGATCATGTGTATTGGCAGGATCGTCTTCCCAGCCTGTCGGTCGCGGCGGTGCGCGCGGAGATCGAGCGCGGGCGGGCCGCATTCCGGGACGTGCTCGGGGTGGAGGCGCGCGCCTTCGGCGCCCCGGGCTGGCAGTGCACGCCGGCGAGCTTTGACGCTGAAGATGGCGCCAACTTCGCCTATCACAGCGACACGCGCGGGTTCGCCCCGTTCATCCCCGAGATGGGCGGACAGCGCTTCCGCACTCTCGACATCCCGACGACCACGCCGACGCTGGATGAAACCTACAACCGCGTCGGCACGACGCCGCGCGAGTTCACCGCGTTCTATCGCCAGCGGCTCCATCCCGGGCTGAACGTGCATACCGTGCATGCCGAGATGGAAGGCATGCCGCACCTGCCGATCTTGCGTGATTTCCTCGATGCGGTGCGCAACGAAGCGCAGTTTACACGCTTGATCGATGTTGCCGAGCAGCTGGGCTCGGCGGAGGTCGGGCGCGTGGTGACCGGCTCGATCGCTGGACGTGCTGGGACTGTCGCGTGGCAGGAGGGGACGCGTGAGTAATGCCGCGGTGTCACTGCCGCAGGAATCCAGCCCTGCCAAGGCCGGCGATGCGGTGAGGTTGCAGCTTCCACGCTGGATGGTCTGGAGCGTCGGCGTCGCCATCGTCCTCACCTACCTGTGTCTGCTTGGCGGCTTCAGTTTGGCGGAACCGGATGAACCGCGGTACGCCGAGATCACGCGCGAAATGATCGAGCTGCACGACTGGGTTACCCCACACCTGAATTATGTCAAGTACTTCGAGAAGCCGCCGTTCGTGTACTGGCTGACGGCGGTCAACTTCGAGCTGTTTGGAATGAGCGAGTTCGTCGCCCGCCTGTGGCCGGCGCTGTTCGGGCTGATCGGAATCATGACGGCGTACGTGTTGGGGCGTTCGATGTACGGCGTCTGGACCGGTTACGCCGCCGCGGCGCTGCTGGCCACCACGCCCTTCTATTTCGGCCTCAGCCAGATCCTGACCCTCGACATGCCACTCACGGCTCTGATGACCCTTGGGCTCGCCGCCTTCTGGTTTGCGTACAAGTGCGGTCGGGAACCACACCCTTCGAGACGGTCCCAAGAGCAGGGACCTCCTCAGGGTGAGCGGAAATTGTCTTTTGAACACACCAACAGAACCGCTCGCCCTGAGGAGCCGCCTTCTTCTGGCGGCGTCTCGAAGGGCGCCCGCTGGAGAAGACCGGGCCGCCGCGTGCTCGTGCTTCTTCTCTACGTGGCCACGGCGCTCGGCGTCCTCACCAAAGGCCCCGTGGCCGCCGTGTTGATCGGTGGGAGCATCGTCTCATTCCTCATCCTACAGCGCGACCTCCGCGCCTTGCGCTGGCTACCCTCGCCGCTGGGTATTGTTGTGTTCCTGGCCATCACGCTGCCCTGGTTCGTATTGGTGAGCCGGCGCAATCCCGAATTCCTGGACTTCTTCGTCGTCGACCAGCATCTGAAACGATTTCTGGCTCCTAGCGAGCACCGGCATGGGTTATGGTTTTTCTTGCCCATCGTCTGGGGCGGGATTCTACCGTGGAGCGCCTTCGTCCTGTTCGCGCCCGGCATGCTGCGCCAGTTCGGCGCTCGCCTGCTGCGGCGGCAGCTGTCTGCCGCCACGCAGTTTTGCCTCGCGTGGAGCGGTGTGATCCTCCTCTTCTTCAGCCTGTCGGGTTCGAAGCTGGCCACGTACGTCCTCCCGATATTCTGTCCACTCGCCATCTTAGCGGCGCGGTTCTTCGAACGGGTCCTTGAAGAGAAGCAACACTGCATTCTGATCCGTGGTTGCGTGGCACTTCTCGTGTTCGCGGCCGTCACGGCGTTGGGAGGGGCAGTTGCCGGAGCGGTGCTCGATCAGCCGGAGGTCGCGATAATCATCCCACACGTCTACGCCGGCTCGTGCGTCATCGCCCTGACGGCCTGTACGGCGCTGATCCTGCTGCAGCGGCGCTCACCCCAGGCCGGCTTGGCGGTGCTGGTTCTGGGCGTGTTGGTGCTCGAAATGGCGGCTATCAGCGGGCGCGGTGTGAGGGCGCATTACCGTCACCTCGGCGTCACCATTGACCAGGAGGCGGGGCCGCAGGATCTCGTGATCCTGTACAACCATTATGTTCAAGGCGTCCCGTTTTACGCGCGGCGCCGAGCGGTCGTGGTCGGTGGTCATGGCGAATTGGATTTCGGCAGCCACCAAGGCAACCAGGGCGCGTATTTCTGGGACAACAATGAGCAGCTGTTCCAGGCGTGGCGATCGCCACGTCACGTTTTTCTGGTCATCAACCGTCTCGAGCTGGAGCCGCTGTTGCCGCGCCTGCAGCCTACTCCACGTCAGATCGCGGCCGAGAGCAAAAAGGTGCTGATCGTAAACTTTGCTGGATGACCGATGGAAGCAGTCGAAACCGCGAACAATGTGGACAGTGCTACGGCCGAAGGCCCTGTCGCTGCAACGCCACCCGTTCGCCGCTGGAGCATTTCTACGGTTGCCATCTATACCGTGCTGGTAATCGTCGCCTGGGTGGGCCTTGAACTGTGGGGTTTGGGCAAGGCGCCGTTTCACACCGGGGGTGAGCCGCGCGAAGGCCTGGTGGTATGGCAGATGACGCATCCCACCGATTGGCGGGATCTCATCCTGCCACGGCGCGACGGGCCCACCGGTTTGGAGCTGCCTTCCAAGCCACCGCTGTTTCACTGGGTGGCGGCGCTGACGTCACTCGTGCGCGGCAGCACGGATGAATGGAGCATCCGTTTCCCGTCGGCGGCGCTGTCGCTCATCGCGCTGCTGTGCGTCTTCGCAGCCGGGGGCGCGCTGTGGAGTCCGACTGCCGGCCTGATCGCGACGCTGACGCTCATGACGACGTTCGAATGGGCCCGCGCCGCAACCGGCGCGCGCGTGGACATGACCCTCACCTTAGGCCTCGTGCTCGCGTTCTTGAGCTTGCTCTTCTTCCTGCGCAGCCGTGCCGCCGGATGGCTCATCCCGCTGTACGTCGGCATCACGCTGGCGGTGCTCGGCAAAGGGCCGGTCGGCGCCGCGCTGCCCGGTTTCGTAGCTGTGGTAATGCTGGCGCTGACGCGCGATCTCAGTTTCCTGCGCCAGATGCGCCTCGGCTACGGGGCGCTCGTCGTCAGCGTCGTGGCCGGTGGTTGGTACGTCATGGCACTGATCCTCGGGGGTTGGCGGTTCTTTCACAAGCAGGTCTTGGCTGAGAATGTTTTTACGTTCCTCAACAGCCAGGATTTCGGTGGCGGGCACCGTCATCCGGCCAGCTATCTGCTCGGCGCGTTGCTGCTTGGTCTCCTGCCCTGGACGGTTTTGCTTCCGGGTGTGAGTGTGCAGCTGTGGCACCAGCGCCGCCAACTCTCGCGCCATGATCCGCGGCTGTACCTGCTGGTATGGATCGCGGTGGTCTTCGGTTTCTACGCCCTCGCCGCGAGCAAGCGCGGCGTCTATTTGCTGGCGCTGTATCCGGCGGTGGCGCTGCTCCTCGGGTGGTGGGGAGATGAGCAGTCCCGCGCACCGGTCGAAGAGGGACGGTGGCTGGCGCGGCTGCTTCCGTTTCTCGGTTGGCTGTTCATGGGGCTCGTGGGCCTGGTGTTTTTGACTGCGCTGCTCGAAAGTCTTGGTGCGCCGCTACTCGTGACCGTGTCGCGATGGCTACCCCAATCGGCGCAGCCGTTTGCTCTCTGTCTCAGCGAGACCATGCGGGCGCAGCGCTGGCTCTTGTTGGGGTTGCTGGTGACGGCCATGGCCTCACTCTATGCCTGCATCCGTGCGGCACGTGCAGCCCGGTGGATGGGAATCTTTGCCGCCGTCTTCTGCGCCGCCGCAGCGTTGATCATGTCGGTCCGCCAGGTTCTGCTCCCGGCGATTGCGCAACAGCTGAGCTTCCGCGACTTCATGCGTGAGGTCCGACAGGTGGTGCGACCTGCTGATCAGCTTTTCTTCTTCAACGCATTCGAGTATGGTGCGGTCTTCTATTGGCAGGACCACATTCTTCGATACGAAGGACCCTGGCCAAGTGGCGCACCGCGCTATCTGCTGATGAACAAAGACGAGTGGGACCGTGTACAGCCGTCGGTCAGCGACCAGTACGAACGGGTGACTTTCGCCGACGGCACCAAGGCGACAGAGGGTCCTCTTGTGCTCATCCGGCGAATTGGACAATAAGGGTGAGGGTGGAGACGGGTGTGCGCGCTCTCTCGAGCTGAGGCATCGACGACGGATAGGCCGTCGGTGATTTCGGTGACCATTCCGGTCTACAACGAGCGCGACAACCTGCGGCCGCTGTACGAGCAGCTCACCGCCGTCCTGCGCCCGATGCAACGCCCGTATGAGATCATCTTCGTCGACGACGGCAGCAGCGACGGGAGCCGCGAGGTCCTTGACGAGCTGTCGGCGCAAGACCCCGCCATGAAGGTGGTCCATTTTCGCCGTAACTTCGGCCAGACCGCAGCGATGATGGCGGGCGTCGACTTCGCCAGCGGCGAAATCATCATTGCGATGGACGGCGACCTGCAGAACGACCCCAACGACATCCCGCGCCTGCTTGCCAAGCTGGACGAGGGTTACGACGTCTGCTCCGGCTGGCGCAAGGCCCGACACGACGCGCCGCTGCGTCGCAATCTGACCAGCCGCCTCGCCAACCGCCTCATCTCGATGATCTCCGGCGTTCACCTGCACGACTACGGGTGTTCGCTCAAGGCCTACCGCAAGGACGTTATCAAGGGCGTGCGTCTCTATGGCGAGATGCACCGGTTCATTCCGATCTTCGCAGTCTGGCAGGGTGCCAAGGTCGTCGAGCTTCCAGTGACCCACCACCCGCGCATCCACGGCAGGTCGAAGTACGGGCTCGAACGCATCTTCAAGGTCGTGCTCGACCTGATTGTCGTGAAGTTCCTGCACCGCTATGCCCTGAAGCCGATGCACATCTTCGGGGGCTTCGGGTTGCTGAGCCTCCTCATCAGCTTCTTGGCGGCATCGATCGCCGTTTACTGGCGCGTCACCGGCAAGTGGCACTTCATTCGGACGCCGCTACCGTTGCTGTCTGTCATGAGCTTCATTACCGGCATCATGTGCATTCTCATGGGGTTGCTGGCCGAATTGATCACGCGCACCTACTACGAGTCACAAGGCAAGCAGGTATACCTGGTCGGGGAGACACGGAATCTCTAGGAGCCTGAATCCGGCAGTGGGTGCGCGCGCTCGGCAGGGGAGGAGCAGGTGACGATTCCATTGCTTGATCTGAAACGCGAGTACGCCTTGATCCACGAAGAGGTGCAGCAAGCCTGGTCGGCCGCGCTGGCCACCATGCAACTCCTCAAAGGCGAAAACGTCGCGGCGTTCGAGCGTGAGATCGCTGCCTACATCGGCACGCCGCACGCGGTCGGCGTCGGCTCCGGAACCGACTCGTTGTTGCTAACCGTGTTGGGCCTCGGCATCGGCGCCGGAGACGAGGTCATCCTCCACGCCAACGCCTTCGCCGCCGCGGCCGAAGCGGTGTATTACGCCGGCGCGCAACCGGTGTTGGTGGATGTTGAAGCGGATGGGTTGGGACCGGACCCGGAAGCGGTCGCCCGCGCCGTGACGCCACGCACGAAAGCCATCATGGTCGTGCACCTCTACGGTTCGCCGCTGCAGCTCAAGAAGATCGAAGAGATCACCACCCACCACCGCCTCGCCCTGATCGAGGATTGCTCGCACGCGCACGGCGCCGGCCGCGACGGCCGCAAAGTGGGCACCTTGGGCCGTGCCGGTTGCTTCAGTGCCGGCGTGGTGAAGAACCTCAGCGCCTACGGCGACGCCGGTTTCATCACCACCGCAGACGCCGATCTGCCTGCACGTGTTCGTCTTCTGCAGGCGCACGGACAGGAGAAGAAGAACCAACACGTGCTCTACGGCTTCAACAGCCGCCTGGACGAGCTGCAGGCCGCGCTCCTGCGCGTCAAGCTGCGCCATCTCGACGTGCGCAACCGTCGCCGCCAGCAGATCGCGGCATATTATAGTGAGCGGTTCGCCGCGCTCGGTGTGCGCGTGCCGCAAGAGCATCCCGGCGAGGTGCACGTCTATCATCAGTACGTGATCCGAACGGGGCAACGCGAGCCCTTGCGCGCGCATCTGCAAGCGGCCGGTGTCGCAACTGGCATCCACTACCCGGTCCCGCTACATCGCCAGCCCGCCTGGTTGCGTCGCTACGGCGAGTCGCCGCCGCTTCCGCGCGTCGAGCGGCTGGCCGAAGAAATCTTGTCGCTGCCGGTCTTCCCCGACCTGACCGACGCGGAAGTTGAACAGGTGGCGCGCGCCGTGTCCTCGTTCTTCCAACAATGAATATCACCGCCGCGCCGGCACTCTCCGTGGTGGTGCCGGTGTGCAACGAGCAAGGTAACGCCGCACCGCTGTGCGAAGAGATTCGCGAGGCGATGAGCGCCATCGGCCGACCGTTCGAGATGATCTTCGTGAATGACGGCAGCACCGATGGCACGCTACAAGAACTCCAGCGCATTGCGGCCAGCGAGCCCCGCCTGCGGATTCTCGACCTCAACGGTAACTTCGGCGAAGCGGGGGCGTTGTCGGCGGGCTTCCAAGCGGCACGCGGCGATCTGGTGGTCACCATGGACGGCGACGGGCAGAACGATCCGCACGACATCCCGCGGCTCCTGGAAACGCTGGAGCGCAATGGTTGCCGGGTAGTGTCGGGATGGCGGCAACAGCGGCAGGAAGCCTTGCTGCTGCGCGTGCTGCCGTCACGCATCGCGAACGGTATCATCGCGGTCGTGAGTCGAGTCCCGGTGCACGACAACGGCTGCGGACTGAAGATCTACCGGCGCCCGGTGGTGGAAGGGGCCGCGCTGCCACGGGGTTGGAACCGCTTCTTGCCGGCGATCCTCGGCGTCAAGGCCGATGAAGTGGCCGAGGTGCCCGTCAGCGATCGGCGACGCCAGCACGGGCAGTCGCACTATGGCATCGACCGCACCTTGGTGGTGATGCGCGATCTGCTCGCGTTGCGCTTCATCATGGCTAATCCGCGCCGGGCCGAACCCTTGTGGGCAGTGGTGACAGTGGCCGCAGCGCTCGGCTGCATGTTGGGAATGTGGCGAGTCAGCGAATGGCTACTAAGGGCCTCGGCCGTGGTGGGCATTATCGCGCTGCTGATCTGGCGCAATCTGCGCCGCTTCAACCAGGCGCAGCGGCACGGCGTCTTCCGTGTGCGCCGCGAGTACTCGTCTGCAGAAGGCGTGAGTCGTGCTCGTGAGCCGTGCTCGTGAAGGGAAAAGTGGTGCGAGACAAACGACGACTCACGATTCACGAGCACGATTCACGATCGGAACGGGGTTGATTATGACCACACTGCGCGTCGGCATCATCGGCGCCGGCTATTGGGGCGAAAAGCTCTTGCGGGTGTTCCGTAACCTGGATGGCGTGCAGGTACAAGCGGTGTGCGATGTTGACGTGACGCGGCGTACCGCTGTCGATGGCAAGATTCAATTCTTCGGCGACACATCAGATATGCTGAAAGGTCGGAACACCGATGCCGTGCTGGTGGCCACCCCGCCCTCGACGCACTACGCGCTGGCGCGGGAAGTCATCGCCGCCGGCAAACACTGTTGGGTCGAGAAACCGCTGGCGCTGCGCGCCGCCGAGGCGCGAGAGTTGGTGCAAGCGGCACGGCAGCAGCGGACCACGCTGTTTGTGGATGAGACCTTTCTCTACGACCCGCTGCTCCAACAAGCCAAGAGCTGGATCGATGCTGGCCGGCTAGGCCGCGTGTATCATCTCTCGTTCGAGCGCCTCGGCATGGGCCGCATCCGCCGCGATTCCAACGTCTGGTGGAACTCGGCGCCCCACGACCTCTCGATCCTGCGCTACCTGGTGCCGGCAGCGGTCGAGCAGGTGCACGTCGACGCCTTTTCCTACCTGCAGAACGGTATCGCCGACATGGCGGTCGGCACGGTGAAGCTTGAGGGCGGGGTCTCGGCACACATGTACTTGAGCTGGTTGTCGCCCCTGAAGGTTGCCAGCACCGTCGTTGTGGGCAGCAAGGGCATGCTCCATTACGAAGGTCGCTTCGGAAAGCGGGCACTGCAGCTGTTCGACTACACCGTCGCTGATCCCGCCACCGTGACCGACAACGTCGTCCCAATTCGTGCGTTCGCTGCGACCGAAACCATCACCGGAGGATCGGAGGAGCCGCTGGCGCTCGCAGCCCAGGCATTCGTCAGTTCAATTTGTAACGGCATTCCAGCGCCGAGCGCCGGGGAGTACTCGCAAGAGGTTGTGGATCTCCTCGAGGCCGGCGACATATCCGCCTCTGGCTCACGTTGACCGCCCCCGGTCACCGGTCGTAATTCATTAGGGAAAATTGCGCCATCGTGATACATTGATCGCGTCCGATGTGCCGTACGGCTAGACCTTGAGGGTATGCAGGCAATGGGAGCCAAAATTCTCGTTGTTGAAGACGATGCGGACATCATGCGCATCCTCACCCACGCATTGACCGCCGTCGGTCACCAGGTGGTCCCCGCATACGGCGGCGAGGACGCGATCCGCAAGATCAAAGCGCAGAAGTTCGATCTCGTCCTCACCGACCTCGCCATGCCGAAGGTCAGCGGCGTGGAAGTAATTCAGTCTATCAAGACTGATCCGAAGACGCGGCACATCCCAGTGCTGGCCGTTACGGCGCACGTCTGGGATGGGATCGCCCAGTCCGCCGGCCAAGTGGGATGCGACGGGTACATCTCCAAGCCCTTCAGCATGAAGCAACTGGCTGAGGAAGTTGAGAAGCACCTCAAACCGCCGGAGGCGTGAGGTCTGCGTCGGACGGACCCTACGCTCCCGGGATCAGCGTCCGTGATTGCACGCGTCGTTGTTCTTCCTGCAGCGGGCGATGTCGGACTCCTCGATTACAGCGTCGGCCCGACGTGGCGTGACGCAGTCGTGCCGGGCGTCCGCGTGTTGGTTCCGCTCGGGTCACGGCAGGCGGTCGCAATGGTCACGGAACTGGCTGACATCTCCTTACAGCCGCGGCTCAAGACGATCCTCGCCGCGCTCGATCCACAGCCGCTGCTCGATGCGACGCTGATGCGGCTCTGCCGCTGGATGGCCGATTACTACTTGTGCTCCTTTGCCGATGCGCTGACCACGGCCCTGCCGGGGAGCTTACGCATGACGGTGGAGCGTATTGCTCGGCTCGGCGGCGATGGTGATGCACACGGAGGGAAGCTGAGCGACACGGAGCAGGCGATCCTCTCCTCCCTCGCCCGCAATGGCGCGCAGAAGACGGCGAATATTGTAAAGCAATTCGGCGCACGGGCGCAGCGCGCGCTAGCGCTGTTGGAGCGCGAGGGGCTCGTGCATCTGACCTACCAACTAGCCGGTGGTCATGGCGCGACAAAGCGGCTCCGTTTCTACCATGCTACCCGTTTGCTCGGCCCTGACGAAGAGCACGCCTGGCGCACGCGGCGGCCTTCGCAATACGCCGTATACAAGTACCTCTCCGAACATCCGCTGCGGCGCGCGCGGGCGGCGGAATTGCGGACGACGTTTCCGAATCTCTCCGCGAAGCTGGCGGCGCTAACCAAGGCCGGGCTGGTTTCCGCGGCCGACGAGGAAGTCTATCGCCCGGTGCACGCGAGCGTCGCGCTGGCAGACCGCCCCGTGCAGCTCACCGCGGCGCAGCGCCAAGCCGTGGAGCAAGTCACCGGCCGCATGGGCTCGGACTTCCGCACCTTCTTTCTTTGGGGCGTTACCGGCAGCGGCAAGACCGAAGTGTACCTGCACAGCATTGCCGCTTGTCTGGCGGCGCAGCGGACGGCGCTGGTATTGGTGCCGGAAATCTCGCTCACGCATCAGCTGGTCGATCGGGTGCGCGCCCGCTTCGGGGAGCGTGTCGCGGTGCTGCACAGCGGCTTGAGCGACGGCGAGCGCTGGGATCAGTGGCGCCAGATCGCGTGCCGCGAGTTGCCGATCGTAGTCGGCGCGCGCTCCGCCGTCTTTGCGCCCTTGCCCCGACTCGGTCTCGTGGTAGTCGATGAGGAACATGATGCCGCCTACAAGCAAGAGGACGGCGTGCGCTACAACGGCCGCGACGTCGCCATCATGCGCGCCAAGTTTGCTGGCTGCCCTGCTCTTTTGGGCTCGGCCACGCCGGCGATGGAGACTTTCCACAACGGCGTTACCGGACGCTACGAGGTGCTCACGCTGCCGGAACGGGTCGAGGCGCGACCGTTACCCACGGTCGAGATCATCGACCTGCGGCGCAGCCCGCAGGCCGGCAAGCAGCTGTTGATCTCGCCGCAGTTGGCGGCAGCGCTGAAGGCAAACCTCGCTGCCCGCCGGCAAAGCCTCGTGTTCTTGAATCGCCGCGGCTTCGCGAATTTCCTCCAGTGCCACGCTTGCGGTGAGCCGTTGAGGTGTCCCAATTGCAGCGTCGCGCTGACCCTGCACCGGCGCTGGAACGCCCTGCGCTGCCACCACTGCGACTACACTATTCCGCCGCCGCCGGCGTGCACTGGCTGCGGCGATACCAGCCTGAGCACCTGGGGTGCCGGCACCGAACAGGTCGAGGCGGCCCTACGCTGCATCTTGCCCGGCGCGCGTATCGGCCGGATGGATCGCGACACGACCAGTCGTAAAGGGGCGCAGCGCGAGATCTTCGGGGCTTGGGAACGGCGCGAATACGACGTCCTGGTAGGCACACAGATGATCACCAAGGGACACGATGTTCCAGGGGTGACCCTCGTCGGTGTGCTGCTCGCCGACCTCTCACTGAACTTGCCCGATTTCCGCGCCGCGGAACGGACCTTCCAGCTTCTGACGCAAGTGGCCGGGAGAGCCGGCCGGGGCGCGCTCCCGGGGCGGGTGATCATCCAGACGTTGCAGCCGCACCATGTCAGCCTGCAATGCTCGGCGCATCACGACTACCGGCGCTTCGCCGAGCACGAGCTGGCCAGCCGGCGCGAGCTCGCCTACCCGCCGTTTGCGCGTCTGGTGGAGATCCGCTGTGAGGGCGTGGAGGCGAACGCCACCGAACGCATTGCGCGGGCTATCGCCGAGCACATGCGCAGCGTCGCAGCGAAGGGCGTGGGCATTCTCGGTCCGGCACCCGCACCGCTCGAACGCCTCTGCGGCCGCTACCGCTGGCAACTGCTGGTGCGCGGTCGCAACAGCGCCGCCATCCGCACCGCGGCAGCAGCAGGGCGAGATGCCGTGCGCCGCCACGCTCGCAGCTTGGATGTCCGGGTCCTCGTCGACGTCGACCCGTACAATATGCTCTGAAACTCCAAGAAGGATTTAGGGGGTCGAGGGTGGGTTGACCCTGGGATCCTCGAAACCTAGAAGTTCTTCTAGCGCCATGGCGTTGCGAACCATCCTCAAATTTCCGGCGCCTGAGTTGAAGCGGCGGGCGCGTTTGGTGGAGAATATCGACGGCAACATCGAGCAACTCGTCGCCGACCTGCTGGAAACCATGTACGCGGCCCCGGGTGTCGGGCTGGCGGCTCCACAGGTCGGCTCGCAGGAACGAGTGATCGTGCTTGACGTCAGCCAGGAGCAGCCCGGCTGCGGACTGATCAAGTTGATCAACCCCGTGTTGGTGCAAGCCGAGGGCTCCATCGTGTGGGAGGAAGGCTGCCTGAGCGTGGTCGACTACACGGCGGAAGTGCGGCGCGCCGGCCATGTACTTGTCCAGGGCTGGACACCGGAAGAGAAGGAGATCGAGATCGAAGCCGAAGGCCTGCTCGCGGTTGCCCTGCAACATGAGATCGATCACCTAGAAGGCAAGCTGTTCATCGACCGCATCACCAAGCTCAAGCGCGACCTCTACCGCCGCCGCGTGAAGAAGTGGCTGCGCGAGGGCGTCCCGCTCGAAGCCAAGAAGCCGGCCGTGAGCATCTGACGATAGCCGTGACCCGGGGTCGCTGCGTTTCCCGGAGAATCACTTCACCATCCATGAGCGGGGTGCTAGCCATAGAGGACGGCACACTTTGATGGGCTGCAGAGGAGAGCAGACGCACCGAGAGCTTTCCGCTTCTCACCAGCCCGCCCGACGTGGTGTTGACTGCGCCGGACGGATTGCGTAGGCGGTTTTTGGCGCTGGCGGGCAGCAAGAGTATGGCAAGCACGTTACTGCGAACAGAAGCACTCCATTTCACCCGGAACGGCGATGGGATCAAGACCTACGCGGCCTGGCTGCGGCGCGATGAGCGCCTGCCGGCAGTCATCATCGTCCACGATGTGCACGGGTTATCGGATCACTACTGCGACATCGCACGCCGGCTGGCCAACGAAGGCTTCTTTGCACTGGCGCTCGACCTGTACAGCCGCGAGGGCGCGCCAGCGTTGCCGGACATGGATGCGGTGTTGGCGTGGCTGCGGCAGCTCAATGACCGGCGGGTGTTGGCGGACATCGACGGGGCGGTGCGGTTTTTGGGATCGCGCCCGGAGGTGCGCTCCCGCTCCATCGGCATCGTCGGGTTTTGCATGGGTGGGCGCTATGCTTTCATGGCAGCCTGCGCCGTGCGGAATTTGGCCGCGTGCGTGAGCTTCTACGGCATGCTGCGCTCGGCCGACAGGAGCCAGAGCCCGCTGACGATGGCGGCCGAGCTGAGCTGTCCGTTTCTGGGATTGTTCGGCGAGCAGGATACGCTAATCCCACGGGCTGACATCAAAGAGCTCGAAAGCATACTGCGGCGCAACGGCAAAACCTTCTCGACCAAGATCTACCCTGAGGCAGGCCATGCGTTCTTCAACGACGAGCGCCCTGATGCGTACCGGCCCGAGACGGCGAAGGATGCGTGGGTGCGGGCGGGAGGGTTTCTGCATACGCACTTAGGCGCGTAAGCTCGCGGCTGGCTTGTAACGCTCTTTCTTCATTTTCCATCGGCCGCGACGCGATACCGGCTACTGATCCAACCAGGCGAGCGGTTGGCGAGACGGGGCGAATCCGCAGAGCGCGACGGCGCCCAGCACGCGCCGTCGAGGTGTTTACTGCAACGTGGCCTCGCCTGGAGCTTGGGCGTCAGGGTCTGTGGGGTCGAGCTGCGTGGGAGACTCGGAGCCAGGCGCCTCTGTCGTGTCGGGGCGCGGCGGTGCCTCAGGCGTCTGCGGTTGAAGAGCTTGCGGCGGTGCGGTGGCCGGCGCGGCGGGCGTCGGCGCCGCCGGCGCCCGCGTACGGACGGCTGCCTCGGCGGCTTGCGCCTGCACCTCGCGCACGCGCTGCTCTTCCTCAAGCAGCTTGAATCGCATTTCGAGACTGTTGAAGCTGGCGGTCATCTGATCGGCAAGCTTCTGAAACTGTTCGAGCTGGCGGTCTGCCCGATCGCGGGCTTCCTTCTCCGCTTCCAGCTTGCGCGTAAGATCCTGGACCAGCGACGAGGCGCCGACGCTCTGCTCGGTGCCGTGGGGCGCCAGCACCAAGATCCCGACGACGATGCCGGCCGGTAGGCCGAACAGGAGGCCTAGGATCAGCCCAGGCAGGAAGCGCAAGCGCAACATCCGAACTCAACCCGACGTCTGTAGGCTCTCACAAACGGCCGGACGCCGCAAACGCGCTGAATGCTGTGGGTTACTGAGTCTCGCAGAACGCCATGACAAGGGCGCGGACTTCTCTGTGCCGATCGCGTGTCGAAAGCTCTGTCAGGCCGGAAAGCCGAATCCAAAGCGCTACGCCAGGAGCCGCTTCATGGTTGCCGCGTTGCGCACGCCATAGTCGCCGTAACAGTTGTTGAAAATCACGTAGGTGGGACGGGCGGCGCGAAGCTCCCGCAGCTTGTACGCTTCGTCGCGCAACTCGTCGTCGGAGTACAGATACTTGAAGCGCTCCGCCGCTGTCGTTGTGCGCCGGAACCACGCCTGGCGGTTGTGGCCATGCAAGCGCACGTAGGCAACATCCGTGGTAGCAGTAAATGGCGGCTTGGGAATGCTGGGGGCGTCCGGCGCGTCCAAGCAGACGAATGCGAGGTGACGGTCGGCCAGAAAATCGATCGTGCGCTGCAAGCGATCGGCGAACCAGCTGGCGTGGCGGAACTCAATGGCCAGCCGGTCACCACCCATGTGCTCGCGGCAGTAGTCGATGTACTCTTCATTGCCGGTCCGTGCCGTGAACCAGGGCGGAAACTGAAACAGGACGCAACCGAGCTTGTCCGCCTGGCGCAACGGCCGCAGCGCGCTGCCGAACATCTCGAAGCAGCAGTCCAGCACCTCCGGCGACGGCTGCCCTATGCGCGCCGCTTGCAACGCCCGTTTTGGGATCAGCTCCTTGACCGCCTGCGGCAGCGCTCGGGTCTCCGCCTGATGCTGCGTCAACAAGGCGAAGGCTTTGATGTTGAATCGAAAGCCATCGGGCGTGCGCTCGGCCCACAGCCTGGCGTTGCGTTCGTTCGGCAGAGCGTAGTAAGTCGAGTCGACCTCTACGGTATCAAAATGATCGGCATAGAAACGCAACCGGGCCTCGGCACTCTTGGCGCTTGGCGGGTAGAAGCCCGCTTGCAGCAGGGTCGGATCGGTCCATGAAGCCGTCCCCACACGATACTGAGGATGCGACTGTGCAGCCACAAGTGGTGATCATACCAGAGCTGCCGGCGGTTGGCGATGCAGTTGCGGTCGTAGCACGACAGCGAGCGGAGACGCGAGCATGAAGTACATCTGGTTCGGCATCCTGCTGGCATCATGCGCTGCAGTGGCCGCGTCGGAATGCCGTCCAGAAGGGCGCGGCACCTTCACCGCCGGCTTGGAAGCGCTGGGGCGCGGCGATCTCTCGGTGGCAGCGGCGCGATTCGCGAACCTGGTGCAAGCGCAACCCGGTTGCGCCGAAGCGCGCAACGACCTGGCGGTGGTGAAGGTCGAGCAGGGCCGGCTGAATGAAGCCGCCGCCCAGCTGCGCGTGGCCGTAGAGTTGCGTCCGGATTACGAGCGTGCCCGCTCCAATTTGCAGCGCCTCGAGGCGCTGCTCGCGCGGCAGGCGACGCTCGCGCCGGAGCCCGTGCGCCCAGCGCTTGCGGCATCACCAACGGTGACTCCGGAGCGGGCGGCGGCTGCGACCGTGACCGTGGCGCCGCAGCCAGCGATGACGCCCGGTCTCGCCGCCACGGTGGCGGAATCACCCACACCTGCGGCAGCAAGCCAGGCAACAGTGCCCGGAATTGTCGCCCTCGAGCCGGAAGGCGCAAGCGCGTGTGCGATCGATCCGACACGACAACGGATGTGCGTCTACGACCGGACCGCACAGGCTGTGATTCTGCATGCATGTTACCCGTTGGCCGGGGTCCGCGTTGCTGCCTGGCCGCGTTGGTTGATTGCAGGTGATACCGGCGGCCGGCGCATCCGCCTGTTCGACGAAACCGGACAGCGGCGGGTCACGATCATCCCGGAGCACGCTGACGTCGGTGGAAACCTTGTGCGGCTGCGGCAGAAGGACTTCGACTCCCTGTCCGCCGGCGTGAGGCCGTGGCGTACGGCGTGCGTACCGGCGGATTCAGCGGCGGAGTTGGAGCCGGCGATGCTGGCGGCGGTGCGCGATGCGCTGGAGGCGTGGCGTTCGGCCTGGGAGCAAAGACGGTTCGAGGATTACGTTGCGCATTACGGCGAAAGGTTCGTGCCGCAGTCCGATTTTGATGTGGCACAGTGGCGGGCGCGCAAGCGGCACGTCTTTGAGGAGGCCGGTAGCATCACGGTGCAGGTCGCGTCGCCGAGCATCTTCGTCACTGAGGGCGGAACCACGGTCATCATGCTCTTCGATCAATGGTACCGCTCGGCTGCGACCGCGGCGCACGACCTCAAGGCCTTGCGCTGGCAGCGCCAAGCGGGCGTCTGGAAGATCACGGCGGAGACGGTGCTGCAACCGAATCTTCCGAAGTGACGTCCGAGCCGCGCATGCGGACGAAGAGTGCGGCACCCCAGAAATTGCTGTCGCGATCGCGCAGAGCGATGGCGCTGATTTCGACGGGAATTGCGGGCGGTCTGCGGAGCACCGCAGCATAGCGCTGGACCACGGCCTCACGTGCGATGCGGTCGAGCAACAGCGCGATGTCTTCGCCGATCCCCGAGAGCACGTCGCTTAACCTGTTCTCTTCTTCGCGCCAGTGTAACAGTCGGCGAGCCCCTTCGTTAGCCGCGGCACAACGACCCTCGGAGTCTACGTACAGCAGGGCGACCGCGGGCGGGCGCGGAGCGGCTGGCCGGGAATTGTCCTCGGGCGCAGGGAGGATGTCTGCTTCCGGAGACTGCTCAGAACGCGGTGGGGCAGGCCTCCGTGCCTGCCCCACCGCGCAGGCAGGGACGCCTGCGCCACCAATGCCGAGGGCCGGCTGCTTTTCATGGTGGAGAGAGCGCGCGCCTGGACGCAAGTGGCGCACGAAGAAGCGCCGTCGCTGCGGATCGAGCAGGAGCATGCGCCGACGACGATCGAGCAGGAATAATTCGAAGGTCGCGATTACCGCGGCGCCGACGCTGGCCCAGATCCATATCTCATCCATGGCGCCGTGGACCTGCTCACGCCGGGCGGAGCACGATCACTCCCTCAGCATTGTCGAGGCTGTGTGACAGCTGCCACCTCCAAGGCCGTGCCGCGAGCGCAGCGAGGAGAAGGGGCCAGGAATTGCTCACGGCCTGCTGCGCCGGGCGCGGGCGGTAACGGAGCAGCGCGCCTTCCGCCGTGATCCCGATTGTGATGAGCGGCGAGTCTGCGCGCCGCCGCAGGTGAGCGCGCAAGAACGCGGCGATAAGTGGCGCAAGGGTCAAGGGACCGGCGGGCATTCTCATGCCGAAGTCGATGCTGCACTCGCACAGCAAGGGGAGTTCGGCGGGTGCGTCGGGCTGTTCGAGGGCCCTGCACAGGGCAACGAGGAACTCAGGAGATGTCTCCGTCCGACGGGAACGGGCGCGGAACCGCTCCAGGTGATCAATCGCTTCACCGAGTACGTAGCTCTGCTCGCGCGCGATGGCCGCGAACACTGTATCCGCGCCGCAAATGAGAGCGTCCGCTACCACAAATGAGCGCAGGACCGCAAGCGGGTAGCTGAGCTCTGCCTGCAACGAGTCGGCTAGCATCCACACGGCGGCCCACAGCGGTGCATGTCCCGCGCTTACCAGCCCCTGCATCACCGCCGCGCGAATGGCGTGTGGTTCGAGCGGAACGCTAGCGATTCCGGGATACGCTGGCGTCATAGGAGGCGCCATTTCGGCAGCTGTCTGCACCGCAACGATCGGCAGCGTCGGCCATTGTCGCGTCAAGTCGTGGAGGAGCCCCGCCGGCTGACGCACGGCGACCAGTGCCAAGTCGGCCAGCATCGTGTCCGCAGCGGGCGCTCCGTCGTGAGTCATGAAGCGGAGCTCACAATCGTGCTCCAACAGCACGCTCAACGTTTCACGCACCGGACGCGAGTCAGAGAACGCCACGACCACGGGAGCCGCGTTCATATGAGCTTACCCCTTTTGAGCTTGCCCTTTCTACGACGGGGCAGGCGTGACGGGCAAGTGGGACCACCACCGCTGTGCCGGTGCCTCGCTTCTCCCCTGACACCGCCGAACGTGCCCGGTCCCAGGCTCGATCTCAGAATTTACGAAATTTGTCATCTCGGGAGCTGACATAAGTCCTACTAGCCTTCCAACCGCTCGGTAGGCTGTCCACCCGCTAAGGCTTGGGTTTGTGGGGCGGAAGAGAAGGAGGCGTAGCGGAAACGATGATGGGACAGATTACGACTTCGAAACGGCAGCTGGCGTGGGTCTTCGATCTGAACAAGTGCATCGGTTGTCAGACGTGCTCGGTGGCCTGCAAAGTCCTCTGGCCACAGCAGGAAAAGGGCACAGAGCAGATGTGGTGGATGACGGTGAACACGCAGCCCGGACGCGGCACGCCGCGCGATTGGGAAACGATGGGCGGCGGCTACGACGCAAGCGGCAAGCTCATTCTCGGCCGGATCCCGACCGACGAGGAGGTCGGCGGCGGCTGGGACTTCAACTACGACGAAGTGCTGCGCAGCGGCAAAGGCCGCAGCGTCCATCTCCACCGCATCGGTGGCAGCGAGACCTGGGGCATGAACTGGGACGAGGACGAGGGCGGCGGCGAGTTTCCCAACGCCTACTTCTTCTACCTGCCGCGGCTGTGCAACCACTGTACCCTGCCGGCGTGTGTCGAATCCTGTCCGAGCGAGGCGCTGTTCAAGCGCGAAGAGGACGGGTTGGTGCTGCGCGACGAGGACAAGTGTACGGGCGCGCAGGTGTGCCGGGGCGCCTGCCCGTACAAGAAGATCTATTTCAACGCGGTGCGCAACATCGGCCAGCACTGCATCGGTTGCTTCCCGCGCCTCGAGCAAGGCGTGGCACCGGCGTGCGTGCGACAGTGCCCGGGCCGGGCCGCCTTCATCGGCTTTCTCGACGATCGCGGCGCGGCGGTGCACAAGCTGGTGGAGAAATGGAAGGTGGCGCTGCCGTTGCACCCGGAGTACGGGACGCACCCGAACGTTTACTATGTCCCGCCGTTGTCGCCCGCGCCGTTGCGGGCGGACGGCAGTTTCGACGAAAGCGGCCACCGCATTCCGCCGGCATACCTGGAGTCACTCTTCGGGCCGCAGGTCCATGGAGCGCTCGATGTGTTGCGCGCCGAACTCGACAAGAAGCGGCGCGGGCAGGGATCGGAGATCATGGACACTCTGATCCTCTACCGCTGGAAAGACGCGCTCGGGCATCTCGACCGCGATCCGGCGACTATCGAGTGGGGGTCGTAGCGGCGGCCTTTCCGGTCGCCCCCGCTGGCCCGCACGCGCGAAGCGCGCGCCTTCCGACACGAGCCGGCACGGTGCCGGCGCTCCCAGGTTTGAGGGACGCCCGAGATTTTGTGACTAGATCACGAAATCGGTGATATTGATCAGAAGAACATCAGTTCCTCGGGGCCCGATTTTCACGAATTCCGATTGAATCACAAACTCTGAGGGCTTAAGGAACTCGGCCGCAGCCCCAGGTCGCACGGGCCATCCCGCGACACCAGCGCTGTTTGTCGCTCGCCCTCACAGACGCCGACGGGCACACCGACGAGCACGGCGACGTTCACCACGCCGCTGCGGCGCCGCGCGCGTCCAGCCGGTGGCATTCCTGCGGCCACTTCCTCACGTCGCGGCTCGGTCGTCCCGGCCCGGTTGCGCGACGCGGCGACTTGCAGCACGGTGGAATCATGACCGATCCGATCGAAGTCGATAGTTGGCGTTTTATGCCGCGGCGGCTGGCCGAGCTCCTGAAGGCGCGGCTAGAGGCGACACCGGAGGTGACATCGATTCCGTTCACGCCGTTTCCCGTCCCGCTCTCAGCCGCGCGCATCGCCCTGCTGTCGACGGCCGGCATTTCGTACCCGCCAGACCCCCCATTCGACATGATGACGGAACGCGCGAATCCGATGTGGGGCGATCCCTCGTGGCGGCGCATCCCGGCAACCGCCACTGCCGCCGAGGTCGAGGTGAACCATCTGCACATCGATACCGCCTACGCGAAGCAGGACCTCAACGTGGTGCTGCCGCTGCAGCGCCTCGCCGAGCTGGTCGCGGCGGGCGAAGTCGGCAGCATGGCGCCAACGCACTACTCGGTGATGGGCTTTCAGCCGGACGCCACCGCGCAGCTGACGCAATCAGCGCCGGCGGTCGCGGCTAGCATGCGCGCCGAGGGCGTCACCGGCGCCGTGCTCGCCCCCGTCTGACCCGATTGTTGCCGGTCCGTGGGACTGGTCGCGCGGGTAATCGAAGAAGCGGGAATCTCCACTGTCATCTTGAGCATGATGCCGGCGTATCAACCGACGGTCGGCGCTCCGCGCGTCGCCGCCATTAGCCATCCGTTCGGCCGTCCGTTCGGCAATGTCGGTGATGCCGAGACGCAGCGCGCGGTATTGCGCGCGGCGCTGCACGTTCTCGCCACGGCGAAGGCGCCTGGCCAGGTCGTTCATTTGCCGCTCCAGTGGGGCGAGGATCCCAAGGCAACGAAGTGGGGGCCGGACGAGCCGTCGCCGATTGTGGCCATGATGCTGAAGAGCCAGCGATCGCCCTCCGCGTGAGCGGCGCACGCCGGGGGCGCCGGATCACGCGGCCCGGTTCCAGCGCAGGCGAGTCGCGGGCTGCCGTCCGCGTACCAGGATCCGGCGCGTGACGGTCTCGGCGATGAAGAAGAAGCTGAGCATGCTCACCAGCAGCATCAGCTCGAACACCAAGTAAGACCGAAAAACGCTTTCCCAACCAGGCCAGACCCCGAACGCAAGGTTCACATTGCCGGCCGGCGGCACGGTTTGGCGTGTCACCCCTTGCAGCACCGAGATCGCCAACATGGCCTTCCACCACACCTGCCGCGGCATGCCGAGCTTGGCCAGAGCAATAAGGCTAAGGATGAGCCCGCCGATGTGTGTGCACAGCGAGGTCGGCAGGAACTCGCCACCATTTGCGAGATCGATGGCCCAGATCAGGTCACCGATGAGCAGCCACAGGAACGCGATGCCGTTGACGGTGGCGGAACCACGCAGGAACGCGACGCCGACGAGCACGGTCGCAAGATGGCACGACCACAGCAGGTTTTCGGGATGGTGATCGAGCACGTGGTAGGTGGCGTGCACCAAATAGAAACCGAAGGCCAGCCACCCCAAAGCGGGCGCCGGGCGGTGGACCATCCCACTTACCTTGGTCCTCTTCCGGAGCCGAAGAGAGAAGGGAGAGTGTCCTTTGCGCACACCACGAGCCAGCCTGCTCCGGCTCCGGCGAGGCCGATCAGGGCGCCTCCCGCAACGTCGGCGGGGAAGTGGGCACCAACGGAAATGCGTGAGAGGCATACCAGCGCGGCGAAGAGCCACAGGCCCCACCTCCACGGGCGCGACACTCCCCGAGAGAGCGAGGCAGCCAGCAGGATGGCGAAGGTGGAATGGCCGGACGGAAAGGAGTGCTGGAACTCGGGCTGGCCGACGACGATCACCGCCTGTTCGCCCAACACCAGCAGCGGCCGCGGAAAATCGACAAGAGGCTTGAGCGTGGGGATCACGATCGCCGTGAAGGCGTAGCCGATCGCAAAGATCACGACATTGCGTAAAGGCAGCGACCGGGGCGCGGCGTAGGTCACCACCAGCGCCAGCGCCAGGTAATATGGATACCACTCGTGATTCCCCAGCCAAGTCATGGCCAGCATCAGCTGGTCCCAGCCGGCCGCGTGAGCGCCGTTGATCAGGTGGAACAGCGCAACGTTGAGTCCGAACCAATCGTAGAGGTGGGGCACCGCTCAGCCCGCCATCAGCAGCGCTGAAACCCACGCCCCGACACCGCCAGCCGCGCTCAGCAGCGCCACGGCAAACAGCCACTTCCGCTGCGTCAGCGCCGTGATCGAAGCGATGGAAATGGCGATCTGCAGAAAGATCATGGCCACCGCAAACCGTTCGTGCCATCGACTCAAGTCTTCCGATTCGGTGTCCGCGCGTTGCGAGGCCTCATCGAAGGCGCGCGCCTGCGCCGTCAGCTCATCCTTCTGTTTGGTGTACTTCTTGATCTTCTCTTCGAACTGCGGCGCACGCTCCTGCGGGACCAGCTGCTGCGCCAGCTCCATCACGTGCGATTTCGTGCTCACCGACTGGTAATGGTTCCACTCGTTGGTCGCTTCGGCTTTGCGCAACACGGCCTCGTTCTTCTTCAGCAGCGCTTCGTTCATCAGGTGACTGCCCTGGAAACCGACCACGGCCCCGAGCGCAGCGGTGATGGCGGTGAAAATCGCCACCCACTGCTCGAGCCTGCCGGTACCGTGCGCTTCATCCGGAACCTCGATTCCTTCTTCACTCATGTAGATCACCTCCTGGCGGGGCAACAGTATCCTTACAACAGCCCCTGCGCCACAAGCCGCAAAGCGGCGCCGGAGCACACAACCACGCGAAGGTATCCCTGCCGCCTGGTAAACCAAAGCCGCTTGGACTATACGCTATTCCTACCGTGGCCCTGGCATACGACGTTCACGCACTGTGCAGCTCCCCATGGACGGAAAGCTGCGGGACGACATTGTAAAGGCCGGCCAGCTACTCTCAGGCCCGCTGTTCAGCGAGCCGATGCGGGTCGAGACGGTTCGGCCGAACGGACCGGACGCGTGGGTGCTCGGACTGGTCGGCGTCAGCTCGGAGCGCTTCCGCAGCGTGACGCTGACGCGCCGGGATGTTGAGGCACTTACGATCCAAGGATCGGTGCGGACCTACAACGGAGACGGTCGACTTCTCTGGTTGGGTTTGCAGGCCTACTCGCTGGGGATCGCGTACGAGTTCGACCCGTACTTCGGGCTGTCGGTGTCGCGCGTCGACCCGCTGCCGCATCAGCTCGAAGCGGTCTACGATTACCTGCTGAAGCTCGCGCGCGTGCGCTTCTTGCTCGCCGACGATGCCGGCGCAGGCAAGACAATCATGGCCGGCCTGCTCATCCGCGAACTGAAACTCCGCGGGCTGGCCGACCGCATCCTCATCGTCTGTCCGGCCAACCTGACCTTCCAGTGGCAGCGCGAGTTGAAGGAGAAGTTTGACGAGAAGTTTCTGGTTCTGAAGGGCGGCGACATCCGTGATCAGTTCGGTGTCAACCAATGGCTGGAGCACCGCCACCTGCTCACGTCGCTCGACCTCGCCAAGCGCACCGACGTGCTGCCGGGGCTGAAGCAAGTCCGCTGGGACCTGGTGGTCGTCGACGAAGCGCACCGGATGTCCTGGACTCCGCCCGCCCGCAAGACCGCGCGGTATGCCCTCGGCGAATTGTTGCGTGATTCGGCGGACCACCTGCTCCTGCTGACGGCGACGCCGCACAAGGGCGACCCAACGAACTTCAGTCTGTTCCTCCAGCTGCTCGACGAGGACGCGTATGCCGACGTGAAGTCGATCCGCCAGGCGATGGATCAGCGCCGTGCGCCCTTCTACCTGCGGCGCACCAAGGAAGCGATGGTCTATTTCCCCGAGCGGCAGGGCGATGGCTCATGGGTGGCGCGCAAGATTTTCAAGAAACGCATCCCGCATTCGGTCGATTTCCAGATCGACGGCACCGAGTTCGACCTCTATCGCGACGTGACGCGCTTCGTGAAGCAGCAGAGCGCCAAAGCCGCAGCGCAGGGCGATGACCCGCGCGCCCGCGCCGTCGGGTTCCTCATGTCGCTGTATCAGCGCCGCCTGGCGTCAAGCACCTACGCGATGCGCCACTCACTCCAAAACCGCGCGCGGCGCCTGGAAGAGGGACTCAAGAAAGCCCAAGAGCTGGCCCGGCTGGCGCCCCCAGATTTGCCCGACCCCGAAGAGCTGGAGGAGATGGAGGAGGGCGAGCGCGAACGGCTGGAGCAAATGCTGGAAGCGATCACACTCGCGGGCAGCGCCGAGCAGGTGCGCGACGAAGTCGAGGATCTCAAGCAGCTTGCGGCGCAGGCGAAGGCGGTCGAAGACGCCGGTGCCGAAGCCAAGCTGTCACGGCTCAAGGACTTGCTCCAGACCGAGGGCTTCTTCGATCACCCTGAGCAGCGCTTGCTGCTGTTCACCGAGTTCAAGGACACGCTCGACTACCTGCTGGGGAAGCTAAAGGAATGGGGATTTCGCGTCGGTTGCATTCACGGCAGCATGAAGATCGGCAGCCGCGACGACCCCAACACGCGGCTGTACGTCGAGCAGCAGTTCCGCGAAGGCGACATTCAGGTCCTCGTTGCGACCGAGGCGGCGGGGGAGGGCATCAACCTGCAGTGCTGCCACATCCTGTTCAACTACGACATCCCGTGGAACCCGAACCGGCTCGAACAGCGCATGGGCCGCATCCATCGCTATGGGCAAACCAAGGATTGCCTGATCTTCAACTTCGTGGCGACCAACACCATCGAGGGACGTGTGTTGCAGCGGTTCCTGGAGAAGCTGCAGGAGATCCGCAACGCGCTCGACGACGACGCGGTGTTCAACGTCGTCGGCGAGGTCTTGCCGCCGGCGCATATCGAGCGGGTGCTGCGCGACTACTATGCCGGCAAGCTCGGCGAGGCCGATCTCGAAGACCGGCTGCTGCGCGACGTCGACGAAGGCCGCTTCCGTGCCATCTGCCAGAACGCCTTGGAAGGACTAGCCAGCAAAGGTCTCAACCTCTCGATGCTGATTGAGCGTCGCGCGCGCGCCCAGGAACGCCGGGTTGTGCCCGAGACCATTGCTCGCTTCA
Source organism: Binatia bacterium (assembly GCA_050015455.1). Classification (GTDB taxonomy): domain Bacteria; phylum Desulfobacterota; class Binatia; order HRBIN30; family HRBIN30; genus JAGDMS01. The sequence goes on along the minus strand of JBEKBJ010000018.1, from coordinate 27,141 downwards.
TGCGCGACGCGGCCACGTACGTGCCGTTCGACCTCAAGCCCGTCGGCGCGCTCGCGCACACCTTCGAGCCCGCGCGCACACCGCCCGCGCTCAAGCGCTATGAGAGCGACCCGGATTGGCGCCTCCCCGCACTCGCTGCACGTTACCCGCGCTTCTCGACCGACCGGCAAGCGGCGGAGGCAAACAACCTCGAATGGGTCACACCCGGCCATCCGCTCTTCGAAGTGCTACGGCGGCACACACACACGCTGGCGCGCGATGCGTTCGCAACCGGCGCGTGCTTCTACTCCCTCGATCACGACCACCCCGCGCGCATCGACTTCTACCGCGCGCAGGTCGTTGACGGGCTGGGGCAGGTGGCGCACGAGCGCCTGTTCGCAGTCGAGATCCGGTCCCCTCGGTCTCTGGAAGAGCCGAGCTTCAGGTCCCCTCGCCCCCTGGGAGAGCCGTGTCCTGAGCCTGTCGAAGGGGGCCAGGGTGAGGGCACTCTCAAGCTGGTCGAACCCAGCATCCTCGGCAACCTGACGCCCGCCGCTGCACCCGCGAATCTTCCCGACGTCGCGACTCTGCCCGAAGCCACCGAGTGGCTGCATGCCAACGCGCTCGCCCCGTTCTTGGACGAAGTGCGATCGGAGCGGCTCGCCGAGGTCGAGCGCATTGCCGCGCACGTCGAGCTGTCGCTGACTGAGCTGCTGCAAAAGGTCGACGAAGAGATCGGTAAAGCGGCCGCTGAGGTGGACCAGAAGGTGCAGGGCGCCGAAGGTCGTTTGGCACAAGCCGAGACGCGGCATGCCGAGCTGATGGCGCGTCGGGAGCGGCGACGGCGCGAGCTAGAGCGCCAGCGTGGGCTGACGCTGCAATCCGTGGAGCGGATCGCCAGCGCGCTGGTGCTGCCTCACCCCGAGCGTGAAGCCCCCGACGTGCGCCGGCTGCGGCCCGACTTCGAGACCGAGGCGACGGCGATGCGGGTGGCGATGGAGCACGAACAGGCGCAGGGCCGACAGGTCTACGATGTCCACGAGAAGAACCTCGGATACGACATCACCAGTCTCGATCTCAACTCCGGCCAGCTGCGGCTGATTGAGGTGAAGGGCATCGGTGCGTCCACGGGGACGGTCCTGCTCACCCCCAACGAGCGCCGCGTCGCTGAGGATCGGCGTGATTGCTACTGGCTGTACGTCGTGACCAACTGTGATTCGGAGCCGGTCCTGCAGGAGCCGATCAAAGACCCGGCTCGTTTTCCGTGGCACGAGGTCAGCAAGGTTGCGCACTACTGGCTGGAGGTTGACGCACTAACGAGGCCGATCCAGGTGCGGGAGCCCCCCGCGCCGCCGTATGGCAGCTCATGACCCCACCTCGGAAAACGAGTATGCTTTCCCTCTCCTGTACTACCCGCGGGAGAGGCATGTCCTGAGCGGAGTCGAAGGAGTGCGGGTGAGGGTACCGATATGACCAAACGCGACGAAGAAATCGCTCAGCAGATCGGAGAGAAGATCTTAGCGCAGGACGGCCAACGTATCCGCCGCGTCATCCTGTACGGCTCGCGTGCCCAGGGCACGGCGTCGGCCGACAGCGACTTCGACTTCCTCGTGGTCGAGCGCGATCCTGCTTCCAAGCGTGACGAAATGCTGCGGCTCCGGGGCGCACTGTGCGAGGTTCCGTACCCTATCGACATCTGGGTGATGGGCGAGCAGGAGTTCGAGGAAACGAAGAACGTGATCGGCGGGCTCGCTTACCCGGCGCACAAATACGGGGTCATCGTTTGTGAGAACCCCTGAGCAGGTGCGGTGGGACTTCGTCCAGCAGTGGCTGGACAAGCAGATGGCGATGAAGCATCTCCAGCGAACGGTGAAAGCAATCATTCGGCCTGGGGATGAGTCGGGCTTCGTCGGCGAATGCGTTGAGATCGCCGTCGTTACGCAGGGGACCACGATCGACGAGACGATCCACAACCTGCGAGAGGCAGTGGCCCTGCACCTCGAAGGGGAGAACCCCGCGGACTTCGGGCTGAGCGAGCGGCCGTAGGCTGAGGACACTGGACGAAGGATCGATCCGATGAGCGAAAGGCAAGAGACGCTACAAGTGTCGCACCTCCAGTTGAAGAACTGGAAGAACTTCGCCAACTGCGACGTGGCCGTTGCGAGCCGTGCATTCCTCGTAGGGCCGAACGCTTCCGGGAAATCCAACTTCCTCGACGCCTTCCGCTTCTTGCGTGACTTGGCCTCGCCGGGTGGCGGATTCCAGGAAGCCGTTCGCCGCCGGAGCGGGGTGAGCGCCATTCGCTGTCTCGCTGCCCGTCGCTATCCGGATATTGAACTTCGAGCGGCAGTACAGGCGCGAGAGACTTCACCACGATGGGAGTACGAGCTGGGCTTCAACCAGGACAAGCTGCGTCGTGCGCGGATTACCAAGGAAAAGGTGGTGCGAGATGAGCAGCCCTTGCTGGACCGTCCCAACGAGGACGACAAGCAGGACCCGGACCGGTTGACGCAAACACATGTCGAGCAAGTAAACGTCAACCGTTCCTTCCGAGAGTTGGTGTCTTTTTTCGAGGCGATTCGATACCTCCACATCGTCCCGCAGCTTGTCCGTGAACCGGACCGCTCCGTCGGCCGGGCGAATGACCCGTTCGGTGGCGACTTCCTCGAACAGATTGCCAAGACGCAAGAGCGAACGCGCGTGGCGCGTCTCAAGAGAATCAGCGAGGCGCTGCGCGTCGCCGTCCCCCAGCTCGCCGAGATCGAGCTGTGGCGAGACAAGCGCGGCACTCCGCACCTGCGTGGAAAGTACGAGCACTGGCGGCCGCAGGGCGCGTGGCAAACTGAAGAGCAGTTCTCCGACGGCACCCTTCGCCTCATGGGGCTCTTATGGGTAGCGATGGGAGGCGGCGGCCCACTGCTGCTCGAAGAGCCAGAACTCTCGCTCCATCCCGAGATCGTACGGTTCTTGCCACAGATGTTCGCCCGCGTTCAGCGGCGCACTGGAAGGCAGATCATCCTCAGCACGCACTCCCCAGACCTGCTCCGGGACGAGGGGATTGCACTCGACGAGGTGCTGCTGCTGCGTCCCGGTGCCGAGGGCACCGAGGTGACCCCGGCCAGCGCGTTCGCCGAAATACCCGAACTCCTCCGGGGCGGCTCGACTCTCGCGGAGGCCGTGATTCCGAGAACACGTCCCGCGCTGGCGGAGCAACTGAGCCTGTTCGGGGACCTGTGAGGATGGCGACCGCCAGCGAGATCTCCGCGGCCGTGGAAGGAGTCGTGGACGAGGCGGTGGTGCGAAAGCTCATCGCCCACGTGGGTGCTACGCCCGGGCCAGTCTACGGAAAGCAGGGAAAGTCGTTCTTGCGGCAGAAGATCGCCGGCTACAACAACGCCGCGCGCTGGGCACCCTGGATTGTCCTCGTGGATCTAAACCACGACGGCGACTGTGCGCCGCCACTACGCAGCGCGTGGCTCGTTCAGCCGGCAGCGCATCTCTGCTTCCGTGTCGCTGTGCGTGAAGTCGAGGCCTGGCTGATCGCAGACACGGACCGCCTCGCCGCCTTCCTCCGCGTGCCGCGCAACAGGGTTCCTGCAAATCCCGAAGGGTTGGACGAGCCGAAGACCACGATGGTCAGTCTGGCGCGTTCCTCGCGGTGGCGGGCCATCCAGGAGGACATGGTGCCCCGCGAAGGAAGCGGGCGGCAGGTTGGCCCGGCCTATTCGTCCCGGCTCGTCGAATTCGCCGCGTCGTCGTGGCGGCCGGACGTTGCTGCAGCACGATCCGACAGTCTGCGGCGTGCGATCGACTGTCTGAAGCTCCTCGCGGAACCGTCATGATCCCCAAGGAGTGCAAGCGCCTCGCGGAGGTGGACTTCCCGATTGCCGTCGTCAGCAAGTGGGCGGCGAAGGAGAAGTCGATCCGGCACGGGCATCCGTCGACCCTGCATCTGTGGTGGGCGCGGCGGCCTTTGGCGGCGTGTCGGGCGATGCTGCTGGCGCTGCTGCTGCCCGACCCGTGCGACGAGCATTGCCCGCCGGAGTTCAAGACCAAGGCGCGCGAGTTGTTGAGTCCTGTGCAACGGGAGATCGACGCGAGTGACAAGGGCCTGCAGAAGGCACTGCTGAAGTTCATCGGTGACTTCGCCAACTGGGATCTCGCGGCGAATCGCACGTACCTCGAAGTCAGCCGCGGCTTGGTGAAGGCGGCGCATGGTGACGAGCCGCCGCTGGTGGTGGATCCGTTCGCCGGCGGCGGCTCGATTCCGCTCGAAGCGCTGCGTCTCGGTTGCGACGCGTTTGCCAGCGACCTGAATCCGGTCGCGTGTCTGATTCTCAAGGTGATGCTGGAAGACATCCCACGTTGCGGCCCGAAACTCGCCGGGGAACTGCGTCGCGTCGGTGCGGAGATCAAGGCGGCGGCGGAGAAGGAGCTGGCTGAGTTCTATCCGCCTGATCCGGACGGTGCGCGACCGATCGCATACCTGTGGGCGCGCACAGTGCGCTGCGAGTCGCCCAACTGCGGTGCCGAGATTCCGCTCATGCGTTCGTTGTGGCTCAGCAAGAAGGCGAGCGGCCAGCGTGCGCTGCGCTACAAGATCGTGCGTCGCGCAGGCGCGCAGCATGCTGTGCCCTCCGTCGAGTTCGAGATCTTTGAGCCGAAAAGCGAGCGGGAAGTTCCTGCGGGGACGGTTAGCCGCGCGAAAGCCACGTGTCCATGCTGTCACATAGTGCTGGCGCCGGGGCGTGTACGTGCGCAGCTCGTGGCACAACTCGGCGGAGCAGACGTCGCATTTGGGGAGCGTGGCAGACGCACTAGTGGCGCGTTGCTGCTCGCTGTAGTGACGTTGACGCCCGGCGAGCAGGGACGCAGCTACCGGTTGCCGACGGTTCGTGATTACGAGTCAGTCCGTAACGCGAAAGCCGCACTTGAGGCGCTGCTGACGAAGAGCCGTGGTGGCAGTCCAGCCATATGGCCCGTGCCGGATGAGCCGGTTGATGAGTGGCACCATGATGTGAATCGGATGCCGATGTACGGTATGAAGCGGTGGGGCGACGCGTTCACGACTCGGCAAAAGCTAACGATGCTTGCCTTGCGTACTCTGATTGCGAAGTTTGCGGTGGGGAACGCTCAGCGTGAGATCACTGGCCTGGCGCTCAGTCGCTTCGCAGACATCAGCAACGCGTGCTGTCGGTGGGAGAACACCAAGACTCAAGTTCGAAACCTTTTCGGCCGCCAGGCGATACCGATGGTCTGGGACTTCGCTGAGCCGAGCCCGCTAGGTGGACAGGCTGGCGACTACGCCGTCACGCTGGAGACGATGATCCGAGTCCTCGATGACCTGCCTCGCGAGACTTCCTCTGCGCAGATCCAGCAGGCAGACGCTTGCAAGTCGCCACTTCCAGACGACGCTGCCCAGCTCTGGTTCATCGACCCTCCATATTACGATGCCATCGATTACGCCCACTGCTCAGATTTCTTCTTCGTGTGGCTGAAGCGGATCTTGCCTGGTCATCAGCTTCTAAGAGACCCGTATGATGCGACAAACCCGCTCACTCCAAAGACACAGGAGATTGTTGTTGATAGCACGACGACGAAGGGGCACGGCACTCGAACGCCGGATTTCTATGAAACAGCGATGAGCAAGGCCTTTGGTGAGGGTAGGAGAGTGCTTAGTGACACCGGCGTTGGGTGTGTGGTCTTCGCTCACAAGACCACTGAGGGATGGGAAGCGCTGCTGTCTGGGATGATTCGCGGTGGCTGGGTGATTACTGGATCTTGGCCGATAGCAACCGAGAGCGGCACGCGCCTGCGGGCCCGTGACTCTGCCGCGCTTACAACCAGCGTTCACCTCGTCTGCCGTCCCCGTACTGGCAACCACGTCGGCGACTGGGGCGAAGTGTACCGCGAGCTCCCGAAGCGCGTCGGCGATTGGATGGAGCGGCTGCAATCGGAAGGCGTACGCGGTGCGGATCTCGTGTTCGCCTGCATCGGCCCGGCACTGGAGATCTACAGCCGCTACGCGAAGGTCGTCGACGCGGAAGAGCGTGAAATCCCGCTCGGTGGCAACCCCGAAGCAATCGAGCCGCACAAGCGAGGTTATCTGGCGTACGTCTGGGAGGCCGTCGGTCGCGCGGCGCTGGAGCAGGTGCTCGGCACCGCCGAGGCAAGGGCGCGCAACGGTGCCGCGGGCGCACTCGAAGAGGATGCGCGGCTGACGGCGCTGTTCCTGTGGGCGCTGCAGAGCACGGACGCGAATGGTAGCGCCGGCTTCCAGCCGGCAGACGAGGAAGAGAGCCGGCAGGAGGCCGGCGCTACGGACGACGCGGAAGACGATGAAGAAGAAGCCGGCCAGAGGCCGGCGCTACGGAAGAAGGGACTCAGCCTGATCTTCGACGTCGTGCGGCGCTTCGCGCAGCCGCTCGGGATTCATCTGCCGGACTGGGAGCACCGCATCATCGAAACCGACAAGGGCGTCGTACGGCTCCTGCCGGTCGGCGAGCGGGCGAAGCAGCTCTTCGGCGAAGAAGGAGCCGAGTCGGTTGCTGATCAGATCGAGCGCAACCCAAAGGTAACCCCGCAGCTCTCGCTCTTTCCGGACACCCCGGCCGACCGCACGCGCTCCATCAGAGGCCGCGGCCGATCGAGCAGGAGGACCGTGCCTTCCGGCGAAGCGCTGCAAACGCGCCGCGAGGTCACTACCCTCGACCGCGTCCACGCCGCCATGTTGTTGCAGTCGGCCGGCCGCGCCAACGCCCTGCGCGAGCTGCTGAAAGGCGAGCACGAGCGCGGCCCCGAATTCGAGCGCCTCGCCAACGCGCTCTCCGCGCTGTATCCAAAGGGCAGCGAGGAAAAGCGGCTGTTGGATGCGATGCTGCTGGCGGTGCCGAGATGACCGATGCTGCAGTGGTCAAGCCGATCGTCTTCACAGCGCACGCGCGTACGCGCATGCATGAGCGAGGTGCCCGCGAGGAGGATGTGCGTGAAGCCCTCCGCATTGGGCAACGTGAGCCGGCCCAGCGCGGCCTGATTCAGTTCCGCCTGAATCTGGAGTTCAACCGGGAGTGGGATGGCCGTTACTATGGTGTCCAGCAGGTGCTTCCGGTAGTAGCCGAGGAGGAGGCGCGGTTGGTTGTGGTGACGGTGTATACGTTCTACTTTCAGGAAGGCGAGGAACGATGAAGATCACGTACGACAAGGACGCCGACGCACTCTACATCCTGCTGATCGAAGGCAACTTCCAGTGCCGCGTCGTGCGGCTGACCGACGACATCGCCCTCGACTTCGCCGCCGGTGAGAAGCTGGTAGGCATCGAGGTCCTCGGCGCCAGTCGTTTGTTTGAGCAACCAGACTCGCCCGCCATCGAACTGAGCCACCTACTCCCTAAGGTCGCCTCGGCGTAGCGGCTCCAATTCTGGTGCACGATGAAAGTCTCCTACGATCCGAGAACAGACACGTTGAGCGTCGTCCTCAAGGAGAGGGCGAAGGTTGCCGAGAGCGATGAGGATAAGCCTGGCGTGATTCTCGATTACGACAAGGACGGCAATCTGATCTCGCTCGAGATCTTGGATGCCTCGATACGTGTCAGCGGGACACGCAAGATCGAGTTTCAGCTGGCCGAGTAACCGCCGGCCGCGACGTTTTTCGCCATGCCGAGATGACGAGACCCGCAAAATCGATGCGTACCACTCAGGTGCGCAAGGCGATCAGCGAGATGGTGCGCCGCGTCGTCGAGCGGTTTGACCCGGAGCGGATCATCCTTTTCGGCTCGCACGCACGCGGGACGGCGGGCCCGGACAGCGACGTCGATCTTCTCGTCGTAATGCCGGTTCGCGGATTGAAACGCGACAAGCAGCTGGAGATTCGTGCTGCCCTCCATGATGTCCGGCTGCCAAAGGACATCATCGTCACAACGCCGGAAGACTTCGCGTGGCGAAAGGAGATTCCCGGTACGATCGAGCGGCCGGCGGCGCGCGAGGGGAAGGTCCTCTATGTCAGACCGTGACAAGGTGCTGGCGGTCGTGAACGAGTGGGTGGTCAAGGCCGAAAACGACCTGCTGAACGCAAGCCACACGCTCAAGATGGGGGCGAGGTGCCCGACCGATACGGTCTGCTTTCACGCGCAGCAGTGTATCGAGAAGTACATGAAAGCGCTTCTCGTTTTGGAAAATGTCGATTTTCCCAAGACGCACGACCTCGAAGAGATCACCGCACTATTGCCGGCGCGAATGCATCTGAGCCTGAGCAGCGAGGAGCAAGGCAAGCTCACCGAATACGCGACCGGAGCGCGGTATCCTGGCTGGGGTCCGATCCCGTTGGCGGAAGCGCGCCGCGCGGTGACGCTCGCTCGCCGAGTTCGAAAGGAGGCACGGCGCTTCCTGCCCAAAGGAGCCCTGCAACGGAGGACGCCCTGATGGAGCCCTGGTACAAGATCGCGCAGCCGCGCAAAGAAGTCCGGGAGGGCCGCTCCTTCAACCCGGACGAGTTTGCCATCGCCCTAGAGCGCGTGGTCGACGGATCGGCCCCCGAGGACTACAGCGATCCGGATAAGTTCTTCGCACGCACCTGCTTCACCCGAGCGCTGCGCGAGCACGCGGGCATGGTGCTCCGCAGGCTCGCTGGCAAGACCGAGAACACCGCACCGGTCCTCGCGCTCATCACGCAATTCGGCGGCGGCAAGACGCACACACTGACCGCGCTGTACCACCTCGCGCGGACCCCGGAACGATGCACCTCTAGTGACGGAGTCCGGAGCGTACTCGCTGAAGCGGGCTTGCCGGAGATTCCACGGGCTCGCGTCGCGGTGTTCGTCGGCAACGCCTGGGACCCGAAGCCGGGTGCCGAGACGCCGTGGATCGACATCGCTCGACAACTCGCCGGTGACGACGGCGTTGCTGCTTTGGGAGCGGAAGCGAAGGCCAAGGCGCCTGGAACCACAAACATCAATCGCCTGCTGGAGCTCGCCGGTGGCAATGTCCTCGTGCTCTGTGACGAAGTTCTCAACTTCCTCAGCCGGCACCGCGACCGAGCGGACTCGTTCCGGGACTTCCTCGGAAACCTGGTGCGAACGCTGACCGGAACGGTGGGAAGCGCCGCACTGATCAGCCTGCCGCAAAGCAAGCCGGAGATGAGTGACTGGGACCTGCGCTGGCAGGACATCGTGGTCAAAGAGGTGAACCGGGTCGCCAAGAACCTCATCTCGAATGATGAAGCGGAAATCAGCGAGGTGGTGCGACGGCGACTGTTTGAAGATCTCGGCAACGAACGAACCCGCAAGAGTGTCGCGAAAGCGTACGCCGATTGGTGTTTCGAGCGCCGCGCGCAGTTGCCACGCGAGTGGACGGCAGTGGACACCGCAACCACCGAGACAAAGGCGCGAGACTTTCTGCAGCGGCGGTTTGAGGCGTGCTTCCCGTTTCATCCCTCCACGCTTTCTGTGTTTCAGAGGAAGTGGCAGGCCCTGCCGCATTACCAGCAAACCCGCGGCACTCTCGCCATGCTGGCGCAGTGGATCTCTTGTGCGTACCGGGAAGGGTATCAGCGCGCCCGCCGCGAGCCGTTGATCACCCTGGGTTCCGCCCCGCTAGATGTCCCCGGTTTCCGAGCCGTAGTGCTTGGGCAGCTTGGAGAACCGCGCCTGAACTCCGCGATCGAAACCGACATCGCCGACGACCAATCTCACGCCCGAGCACTTGACGCGGATAGCAAGGGCGCTCTGCGCGACATCCATCGACGGGTCGGCGCCGCCATCCTGTTCGAGTCCTCCGGCGGGCAAATCGACAAGGTCGCGCACCTGCCGGAGCTGCGCTTCGCCATCGGCGAGCCAGAGATCGACACGACCTCGGTAGACAATGCTGCTGTCGCTCTGGAGTCGAAGGGGTTCTTCATCAGCCGCGTCGGATCTGACGGCTTCAAGATCTACCACAAGGCCACTATTAGGAAGGCCGTTAGCGATCGGCGCGCCTCGCTCGATGAAGAAACCGAGATCCGACCGGTGATGCGAGACATCGCCAAGAAGGAATTCGCGCGCGGCGCCACTATCCCGCTGGTCCCCTTCCCCGAAGACGGCGCGGCAGTCCAAGACTCTCCCAAGCTCACACTGGTGCTCTTGGACCCGGAGCGTGAATGGGGCAGCGACTCGATCCGGCAGCAAATTGCGGAATGGACAAGGCAGCGCGGGAAATCGCCGCGCTTGTATCCGGGTGCGCTCGTGTGGTGCGTGAAGAAGCCGGGGCGGGACCTGCGCGACAAGGTCGAGCTGTGGCTCGCGTGGAAGCGCGTGGCTCGGGAGGTTGCCGACGGCACCTTGGGGTCTGATTACGATCGCGCCGACATCGACGCGAAAGTCCGTGACGCGGAGGAACAGGCGAAGGATGACGTTTGGGGCGACTACCGCTTCGTCGTGCTCGCGGATGCGGGTGAGCCCGACCGGCTACGGACAATCGATCTGGGGGCCGGTCACGCCTCGGCTGCCGAAACGCTCTGCGGCCGCGTTATTGCCGCGCTGAAATCGAATTCACTCCTCAACGAATCGGTCGGTGCGGGGTACCTCGAACGGAAATGGCCGCCGGCGCTGAAGGACTCCGGAGCGTGGCCGCTGGCCAGCCTACGGCAGAGCTTCCTGAATGGTGCGCTGACCCGACTGATTGATCCCGACACGATCTTGCGGGCGAAGATCCTGGAGTTTACCTCAAGGGGCGATCTCGGGCTGGCGTCAGGCCAGCAACCTGACGGCACGTACGAACGGGTGTGGTTCAACGAGCCGCCACCGCCAGAGGAAGTGGCCTTTGAATCAGGTGTCTTTCTGCTGACCAAGGGCCGCGCGCAAGCGCTGAAGGCTGGGCGAGCCTCGGCCGAACAGCCGGTGAGTACGAAACCGACCAGCCTCGAAACCCAGCGGGAAATCCAACCGGAGCCGGCGCCTGTTGAACCGATTGGGCGTGAGACCCCAGCGGCGCAGCAGACAACAACCTTGCGTCTCGTCGGCAGCATCCCGCCCGAGATTTGGAACCGGTTAGGGACGAAGTTGATTCCAAAGCTCCGTTCCGGAAGCGATCTCAAACTCGGCGTGGAGTTCTCGGTCACCATCGATGCGCGCAACGCTTCGAATCTCGAAAGCGAACTTCGCCAGGCGCTAGACGATCTCGGCGTAAGCGGGAAGATTCAAATCGAACGCTAACGCTTAGACCGCCACCGTACGTGGCGCGCGGTCGGTGATGCCGCGCTCTTTCGGCCGGATGCTGCCCCAACGCCCGGGGATGCGCGTACCGCAGTGCGCGCAGCAGCCGTCTTCGAGGCGGTTGGCGAGGATACGATAGCCCGTGCGCTCGACAACCGCCGCATGGCAGCTCGGACAATACGTGTTTTCGTACTTCGCGACGCGGCCGGGCACGTTGCCGGCATAGACGTAACGCAAGCCCGCCGCCTGTCCGCTCGCTAAGGCGCGCAGGATGGTGGCAACCGCGGTCGCATCGCGGTCCGTCATCCGGTAATCGGGGTGGAACGCCGTGACATGCCACGGGATATCGACGGATACCGAAGCCAGGAACTCCGCGATCGCGGCCAGCTCAGCGTCCGAATCGTTGAAGCCGGGGACGACGAGGGTGACCACCTCGACCCAGAACTGCATGGTCACCAGCTGCCGAATCGCGTTCTTGACGGTCTCGAGAAGGCCGCCGAGCTTGCGGTATTGCTTATCGTCAAAGCCTTTCAAATCTACCTTGTAGAGATCTACCCATGGCCGCAGGTACTCGATCACCTCCGGCGTCGCGTTGCCGTTTGAGATGTACGCCGTCGTCAGCCCGCGCGCTTTGGCGATGCGGAAGACTTCCACGGCCCACTCGCTGGTGATCAACGGCTCGTTGTAGGTGCTGGCGACGATCTCGGCGCCGTGATCGAGCGCGAGTTGCACCAGCTGTTCTGCGCTGCAGAGGCGTGGCGCGACGCCGGCACTCGGGTCGCGTAAGGCCTGCGATGTGATCCAGTTCTGGCAGTAGCTGCAGTGGTAGTCGCAGCCCAGCATGCCGAAGCTCAGGGCCAAAGCCCCGGGCGAGGCGTGAAAGAACGGCTTCTTTTCCACCGGGTCGCACTGCAGCCCGACGACGTAGCCGCGCGGCACGTAGAGGACGCCCCCGCGGTTGAAACGTACCTTGCAGATGCCGACCTTGCCGTCAGGGAGGTAGCACCGGTGACCGCAAGCGAGGCAGCGCAGCGCCGTATCCGACAGAGAGACATAAAGCTCGCCCGCAGCCGTCTGTTCCGTGAGGAGCTGTTGTAGAGGTGTCAACCGCTCCTGAGCGCCTGGCATGCTGCAAAGTATAGGTTTGGCCTGGTGGACCTGCAACCGCGAGGAACAGGGCATGCATAGGGGCGCAGCATGCCGCGCCCCTACAGCCTCGGGTGAGATCAGCTAGTCGCGATGTTGATGCGCCGCAGCTTGGCGCGCGCGCTTTTCGGCAGCTCGAGCTCGAGGACGCCGTTGGTCATCCGCGCCTTGATGTTGTCAACGTCGATATCCTCGGACACGGTGAATCGGCGCAGGTAGTTGCCGATATTGTACTCCGTGTACACCGGGGCTAGGTTCTCATACTCCTTCAGCGACACCGCGCCTGCGATGGAGAGGACACCCTCGGCTAGGTTGACCTCCACCGCCTTCTCATCCACTCCGGGCATATCCGCCCACAGCCAGAGACTGTCAGCGGTCTCGCAGATGTCAACGTCCGGCATGTAGGTCCGGCCCGGGCGCGTCTGCTCTTCGCCTTCGAGCTCCTGTTTGCCTTTTGGAATGAGTTCCTTCTCTGCCATGGTTGCAATCGCCTCCTTTCGATGTTGCCTCAGGTGACCTTGACGGTGATTTGGCGCGGCTTCGCCTCTTCTCGCTTGGGGACGCGGATCGTCAGGATGCCGTTCTTGTACGACGCTTCGCCCCGCATCAGATCGAGCGAGTCCGGCAGCTGCAGCGAGCGCGAGAACTCACCGCTGTCCCGTTCGCGGCGGTGAAAACCGGCACCTTCGGGGCCGCGGCGCTCGCGGTTGCCTTTTATAGTCAAGGTGCGGCCCTGAGTTTCAATGTGCAAGTCCTCCGGGGACACACCGGGAATTTCGAGCCGGACGATGTAGCCGTCGGGCTCGCTGAAAATGTTCACTAGCGGGAACACGCCGCGGCCAGAGACACCGAGGTCCAAACCAGACGGGTTCTCGAACGCACGCTCGAGTTCACGCTGAAGTGACAACAGTCCGCTGACAGGGTCCAGGAAAAGTGCCATGGACGCCTCCTCCTTTCGAGTACTTTTTTCTCCGAATCTGCGGCGCCACTACGGGCCGCCGCTGTCATGGCTGAACGTAATGCCGGATCGGTGCATGTCAAGGTGTTGGCCGCCCTTTGGCGAAGCGCCGGCCGCATGCTAGGGGAGGAAGTCCTGAGTACCGAGTGCTGAGGAGAAAGGGCAAAGTCTGTGCAGTACGAGACCATTCGATGCGATATAGAACAACGGATTCTTACCATTACCTTGCACCGTCCGGAGAAGCTGAATGCCTTCACCCCGCGCATGCGAGAGGAACTGGTTGCGGCCTTCGATCAGGCAGATGCGTATGACGAGGTCCGGGCGGTGATTGTGACCGGCGCCGGCCGAGCCTTTTGTGCCGGCTCCGATCTGGGCGAGGGGAGTGCCACCTTCGACAGCCAGGTAGGTGGTGGCGACACCCTGGAGACTCACCGCGATGGCGGCGGCATGGTGGCCCTGCGCATCTTCGAATCGACAAAGCCGGTCATCGCCGCCATCAACGGCCCGGCTGTGGGCGTGGGCATCACGATGACGCTTCCGATGGACATCCGCCTGGCCTCCACGAATGCGCGTATGGGGTTCGTCTTCGCCCGCCGCGGCATCGTCGCCGAGGCGTGCAGCAGCTGGTTCTTGCCCCGTGTCGTGGGCATCAGCAAAGCAGCAGAGTGGGTGTACACCGGACGCGTGTTTGATGCCGAAGAAGCCCTGCAGGCGGGCCTGATCAGTCGCGTAGTTGCGCCCGAGGGGTTGCTCGAAGCAGCGCGCGCCCTCGGGCGCGAGATTGCCGACCACACCTCGGCTGTTTCGGTCGCACTTTCGCGGCAGCTCCTGTGGCGCATGCTGGGTGCCGATCACCCCATGGAAGCCCACAAGATCGACTCCAAGTGTATCTTCTGGATGGGCAAGTCAGCCGACGCTTACGAAGGAGTCATGTCGTTTCTGGAAAAGCGTCCGGCCCGCTTCACGCTCAGCCCGACTCGCGACCTGCCGCCTTTCTGCCCTTGGTGGCCAGAGCGTCGCTTCCGCTGACGTTGACGGTTCACGCCGCGGGTTTTGTGGGTTTTCTGGTTCACCAAAAAGAGGTCGTGCCGTGTGCGCTGCTTACCATGACAAATGTCATATGAAATCGTTCTGGGGCGTTGCCCTATTACTCTAAGTATTTTCCCTCAGAAATCGGTTGCAAATGCACGTGCATTGCGCCAGGGTGACGGCCATGGACAGACCAGGCATACACGACATTCCTAAAGCACGGGTGCTAGCGCGGCTGCGTGAGATGAAGCTGCCCGTTGCCGAGAGCAATTCTCCTTCGCGCTATGATTTTCTGCTCAATGGTGAAATACGGGTTGCGTTGCGAACCGCGTTTCCCAGCTCCTACCGCCGCCGAGTTCGTCTGCAGCGGCGTCGTTACAGCTACGTGTACCGCGCCTGGAACTTCAATTTTCATCACCGTGGCCGGATCGAGGAACAGTACTGTGATTTTTTCGTCTGCGTGCCCCTAGGTACGGGAAAGTCGCTGAACCTCAGCGCCGCTTACATCATTCCGTGGGACGCCCGCAGTGGTAAGACCTTCTACTTGCCCGACTCGCAACGCCCGTACTCGGGAAAGTATGCCGAGTACCGCGACGCGTGGCATCAGTTGGGCGAGAGCTGTAGCGCCCGCGCTGCCTGAGCCCAGCCCGGTCCATGTGATGTCCGCAACGGGGCGCACAGCGGCGCGCCCCCGATCTGTGGTACCTGCAGGCGCGGCAGCGTGCGGGTATCTTACCTGATCTGCTTGCGGAAGGTCAGGCTGGCAAAACCCAGAATCACGATCCCGTAAACCAACAGAATTGCGGCCTCATCCTTGAGGGCGTCCCACCCCACCCCCTTGAGGAAAATACCGCGCACGATGGTGATGTAGTAGCGCAGCGGAATCACGTATGTCAGCTTCTGCACCAACGGCGGCATGCTGGCAATCGGGAACATGAACCCCGAGAAAAACATGTTCGGCAGAATGATGAACTGTCCCGCCATGGAGGCCTGCTGCTGCGTGTTGGAGATGCTCGAGGCGACCAGGCCCATGCCGAGGCAGGTGAGAATGAAGAGGCCCGTGAGGCCGAACAGCAGCGGCAAACTGCCGGCGATCGGCACGCCGAACCAGAAGGTTCCGGCCAGCACCACCATGGTGGTATTGATGTAGCCGATGCCGATGAACGGTATCGCCTTGCCCAGGATCAATTCGTAAGAGCGGATCGGCGTCACGATGAGCTGCTCCATCGTGCCGCGCTCTTTTTCGCGCACGATAGCCACCGCGGTCAGGATGACCATCGACTCCATCAGCAACACACAGATGATCCCGGGCACCATGAAGTTCACGCTGCGCATCTCGGGATTGAACCAGACGCGCGGTTCGAGGCTCACCACCGGGTGCTGCGCCCGGGCCACTGGCCGGCCGTGGTCAGCGAACTGGACCTCGACCGCTTGCGTCAGCGTGATCTGCTCAAGGTACGCCGCGGCGATGGTGGCGGTGTTAGAATTACTCCCATCGAACGCCGCCATAACCTCGGCGGGTTGATGGCGCTTGATGCGCGCCGAGAAATCCGGCGGGATCGTGAGCCCAACCCGGATGCGGCCGCGATCCAACAGTTGGTTGATGTCCTGCACGCTGCGACAGGGGGCCGCGATGCGAAAATAGCCGCTACGGATGATGTGCTCGACATAGGCGTGGCTCTCGGTCGATTGGTCGAAGTCGCAGACCGCCGTGTCGATGTCGGTGATATCCATGGCGACAACGTAACCGAAGATGGTCAGCTGCATCAGCGGTAGGATCAGGATCATTCGAAACATCCGCCGATCGCGCGTGATTTGGATCACCTCTTTCCACACGACGTGGACGATGCGGGAGAGAGAGGCGGTCATCCCAACTTCTCCTGGAACCGGCTGGCGCTGAGCCACACGATGGCGGTACTGAAACAGAGCAGCATGAGTGCTTCCGGCCACAGGACGGAGAGGCCGACGCCTTTCAGGTAGACGCCGCGGATCGCGGTGACGAAGTAGCGGCCGGGGAACAGATAGGTGATGAGCTGGATCGCCACCGGCATATTCTCGATCGGGAAGATGAAGCCGGAGAGGAGCACCGAGGGCAGCAACGAAATGAAAAGGGCCGCAAGCATCGCGCTCTGCATGGTATCGGCGATGGTGGAGACAAAGACGCCCATCCCCAGGGAGCTGGTGAGATAGAGAAGAGACAACGCCGTGAGCTGCAACAGGCTGCCTTTGATGGGCACGTGGAAGATCAGGTAGCCGGCGCATACGATGATCACGAGATCGATGAACGCGATGATGACGTAGGGGACGATCTTGCCGACCATCATCTCCAGCGGCCGGATGGGCGACACCAAAATCTGCTCCATGGTGCCACGCTCTTTCTCCTTGACAATGCTCATTGCCGTCATGACGGCACCGACGATCATCATGACCACCGCGATGATGCCGGGAACGATGAAGTTGACGCTTTTCAGCTCCGGGTTGTACCAAATGCGGCTTTTCAGCTCGATCGGCGGCGTGCTGAGCTGCGATGCCAAAACGCCGGGCTGGCTGGCCGCAACCGTCCTGGAGTAGCCTGCCATCATCGCCAGCAGGTATCCCTGCGCGATCGTGGCCGTATTGGAATCGGAGCCATCGATGATCGCCTGGACGGTCACCGGCTCGCCGGCGCGGACGCGCGCAGCAAACTGGCGCGGGATCACCACCGCCGCCTTGCTGGCATCGGTGGTCAGGTCGCGGTTGAGATCGCGTTCGTTCTGCGCCCAGCGCACGAGATGAAAATACCCTGAGCGCAACATGTGCTCGGCGAAGTCGCGGCTCTCGGCGCTGTGGTCGTAATCCAGAATGGTGAGCGGAACGTTGTCGACGTCGTAGCGAATGCCGTAGCCGTACATGATCAGCATGCAGATGGGATAGAGGAAGGTCAGAATCAGGCTGCGACGATCGCGCCGGACGTCGGTGAACTCCCGGCGCATGATGGCGCGGATGGTGCGCAGCGACAATCGCCGCTTGCTCCACCGCGTCGGTTCGGCGGGTGGGCTCATGCGCGCTCCCCCTCGCTGCCGCGGGCTTCGACAATCGCGACGAAGGTGTCCTCGAGTGACGGCTCGATGCGTTCCATACGCTGGATGCCGATCCCGGCAGCCTTCAGACGTGCCGCCACCGCAACGCGTGCGGCGGCTTCGTCGTCGGCAGTCAGATGCAGCGTGGTGCCGAACAGCGCCACCCCGGCCAGTGTCGGCTCCGGTTTGAGGGCTGCGAAGGCGCCCATCAAATCGGAGCAATCGAGCTCCAACAACGCCCGCGACATGTGGCGGCGCTTGAGAGTTGCCGGGCTGCCGGTGGCGACCAGCTTGCCGCCGTAAATCAGCGCGAGCTCGTCGCAGTGCTCGGCCTCGTCCATGTAGTGCGTGGTGACGAACACGGTGATGCCGCGCGATGATAGCTCGCCGATCATTTCCCAGAAATTGCGGCGCGAGGCCGGATCGACCCCGGAGGTCGGCTCGTCCAGAAACAGGATCGGCGGCTCGTGGAGCACGGCACAACCGAGCGCCAGACGCTGGCGCCAGCCGCCGGCCAGCTCCCGCGTTTGGAGATGCTCCCGGCCACGAAGGCCGGCCATCTCGACCGCCCAGGCGATGCGCGCCTGCCGCTGCGCCCCGCGGACGTTGTAGATGCCGGCGAAGAAGCGCAGGTTCTCCTCCACCGTGAGTTCCTCATACAGCGAGAAGCGTTGCGACATGTAGCCGATGTTGCTCTTCAGTTGCTCCGTCTGCGTCGCGATGTCGAACCCGCCCACCGTGCCTGCGCCGGCGCTCGGGCGCAGAATGCCGCACAACATGCGGATGGTGGTCGATTTACCCGCCCCGTTTGGCCCGAGAAAACCGAACACCGTGCCGGTGGCGACCTGCAGATCGATGTGGTCGACGGCCACGAAGGTGTCGAAGACGCGGGTCAGTCCCTTTACGTCGACGGCGAACGCGGTCATGGACTTGCCGTGGTATCCGCACCCGCCGCGGCGGCGCTACGGTGAATGTAGGACAGGAACACGTCCTCTAGCGAGGGCTCACGTATCTGCCAATCGTGAACGTCGATACCGTTGGCCCGCAATTTCGTCAACCCCGCTTCAATGTCGAACCGGTCCCGTGGAACGGTGATATGCAGGTGCTCTCCAAAGCTCACCGCCTCGCCCATGCGCGGCACGTCGCGGAGGGTCCGGCGGGCCCGCCGCGAATCACTGCAGCGCACATCGAGGATGACCGTGTGCAGCGCGGCTTTCAGACTTGCCGGGCTGCCGCAAGCGATCAGCTGTCCGTTGAGCAAGAAGCCAACACGGCCACAGCGCTCCGCCTCGTCCATGTACGGCGTCGACAGCAGTATGGTCGAGCCTTCCTGCATCAGGTCGTAGAGAATGAGCCATAGATCCCGGCGCGATACCGGATCGACGCCGATGGTGGGCTCGTCGAGGAGCAGGATGCGTGGCTGATGGATGAGGCAGGCGCACAGACTGAGCTTTTGTTTCATGCCGCCCGAGAGGTTGCGCGTCAGCCGGTTCTGAAACGGTCCCAGCCGGCTGAACTCGAGCAAGCGGGTGACGCGCTTGCGCCGTTCGCCGTGCGGCACGTGCCACACTTCGCTCACGTACAGCAGGTTTTCCGCCACGGTCAGCGTCTCGGAGAGGCTGAAGCGTTGTGACATGTAGCCGATGCGTTCTTTCACTAGGGCGGCCTGTTTGGTCACGTCGAGGCCGTCGATGCGCGCCGTTCCACCCGACACGCTCAAGAGGCCGGCCAGGACCCGCAGGAAGGTAGTCTTGCCGGCGCCGTCCGGGCCGACCAACCCGAACAGCTCGCCCGGTTCGATCGACAGACTCACGCCCCGCAGGGCATGCGCGCCGGCGTAGTCTTTAGTGACGTCGACGGCTTCAATGGCAGGAGGCATAGACACGATTGAACGATCGGGTCATCGAGCCATTGCGCGATTGGAGAGTTGACTCAATGACTCGACGGTTCAATTGCTCAGTTTTCTTCCGCGCCATGATTGAGCGGCACCATCGCATCAGCCGGCATCCCAGCTTTGAGCACCTGATTGCGGTTCTCCAGTTCGATCTTGATACGGTAGACGAGTTTGACGCGTTCATCTTGGGTCTGGATATTCTTCGGAGTGAACTCGGCCTTTTCCGAGATGAAGGTTACCCTGCCGGGAAACGGCTGCGATGGGAACGAATCGACCGTGACAGAAGCCTGCATTCCGAGCGCGATCCTGCCGAGATCACGCTCCCCCACGTACAGGTTGAGCCACGGCCGCGTCAGATCACCAAGCGTCACGATCGAAGCCCCCGCCGGCACCGTCTCCCCGACCTCGTGATTCTTCGACAACACGCGGCCGGCCACGGGGGCGAACAGTTCGCAGCGTGACAGGTTCAACTCCACGAGCTCGAGGGCCTTCTCCGCTTCGCGCAGCCGCGCTCGGCCTTCTTCAACTTCCTCGACGCGGAACCCTTCCTTGAGCATCGCGAGTTGAGAGCGAGCCCGGTCGCGGGCCGCCTGCGCTGCGATGAGCGCGTTGTTCACTTGGTCGAACTCCGACTGCGACACCACGTGCGTGTCGTAGAGCGCTTTAACGCGGTCGAACTCCCGCTGCGCCGTGGCGGACTGGGTATCGGCGGCCTCGACCGCCGCCAAGGCCTGATCGACCTCCTGTCCCCGCGGCCCTTTCAACAGCAGGCGGTAGCGCGATTCCGCCGCTGCCTTGGCAGCGCTGGCGCGCTCGACCTGGAGGTGATACTCACGGTCGTCCAGCCGCGCGATCGGCTCGCCCTTGTCGAGCAGTGAGCCTTCCTGTACGTAGCGCTCCTTGATCGTGCCCGGTACCTCGAAGGCGACGTCGACCTCGGTGACTTCAATAATGCCCGAGCCTTTGATGGCTCGGTCCGATTCGTCCCGTGACATCTTCGAGCGCCACCAGAGGGCGGCTCCGGCCACGACAATGAGCGCGAGAATTATGCCGATCCGTCGTTGCATGCGTGTTGATGTCCAGGTGGCTTAGAGCACAAATGCCTGAGCAACGCACCCGCCGGCCGCCCGATCGGGACGATGCAAAGCCGTCGCCCCTGCGCCTTCCTACTGCTCGCGCAATTGGAGCAGATCTTCGCGCCGCAGTACCTCGATGAACTTCACGGTTGCGGGGGACAGGTGGCGGTTCTTCTTGTAGATGATGCCGAGCGGCCGCAGCAAGGTTTCGTCTAACAGATGCACGACTTTCAAGGTGCCGAGTTCGAGCTCGTACTGCACCGACGCTAGCGGGATGACCGCGATGCCCTGGCCGATCTCCACCGCGCGCTTGATGGTTTCGATGTTGTCGTACTCACCCACGTACTGCACATTGACATTGTGCTCTTTGAACAACTGGTCGAGGGCCTTGCGGGTTGACATGTCGCGCTCGTATCCAACGAGCACCTGGCCGTCGAGCCGAGTCAGGGCGACCTTCTTCAAAGCCGAGAACGGATGATTGGGTGGGCAGGCGATCACCAAGAGATCTTCCCGAAACGGGAGGACGGTGATCTGCGTATGCTTCGCCGGGTACGCCACGATGCCGAGGTCGATGCGCCCAGCTACCACATCGTCGTAGATCTTGTTGGGCCGCAAGTATTCGACACGCACGTTCACTTGCGGAAACTCGCGCAAGTACTCCTTCAGGTACGGCGGCAACTCGTGTAGCCCGACGCTGTACACGATCGCGATCCGGAGCGTGCCGCTGACCACCTTGCCGCTTTCTTGCAGCTGGGTTTCGATCTCACGATACTTCTCGAGGATTTCGCGGCTGGCCCGGTACAGAATCTCGCCCGAGGGCGTCGCCTTCGCCCCAGCGCGACCCCGTTCGAGCAGCTTGCAGTGGTACTTGGCTTCCAACGTGCGTAGCTGTTGGCTCACCGCCGATTGGGTGATGAAGTTCTGAGAGGCTGCGGCCGAGAAGCTCCCGGTTTCCACCACGTCGCAGAATACCTTGAGGGTTTGGATATGCACACCCGCCATAGTTAGCGGTACTCATCAAGATGTCAATCTCCGGCACCAGTTCTAATGCCACGGACACGCGCCCGCGCACCTGGGTGGCGCCGGCCATACCGGCGGCGCGCATAGGACAATGAGCGAAGCAGTCGAGCGCAGCTGATCGGGCTTTTCAGGCGGCGGGTTTGGAGAGGAACCCGCCGCCTTTTTCGTCCAGGCGGTCGTCGTCTCATCGCTCAGCTCCGGACCGCAGACGCGGGATCCACCGCGGCACGCGCCGGCAGTAGACCTCATACTGTTCACCGAAGCGCTCGCGCAACTCGGGTTCCTCGATGTAGACGACCAAAAGATGCCCAGCCACAGCCCCGAGCACGGCATAGAGGAATATGCCGAGGCTGGAGAAGTAGAGCGCTTCGGCCCAGACGACCAGAATCTCGGCCGCCATGATCGGGTTGCGGACTACCGCGAACGGCCCCGTGGTCACGAGGTTGCGGGGCGCGTCCAAGGGAAACGGCGTGCCGTGCCCGCGCCGGCTGAAAATGTCCAGGCAGATGATCCACGTCGCGACGCCAATGAAAAAGAGCGCGCCGCTGCCAAAGAGCTGCAGCCATGACGGCAGCGGTATCGGGGCCGACAACAACCAGTTCGCCAGCCAGGGCAGCGCCACCATGAAGATGCAGAAGAACAGGAGGGCGTTGAGCCAGGACTTCGCCCACAGCGCTGCGGTGCTTTGAGTTGTGCTCGGGCGAACGGCGCGGCTGGGCATCGAGACTCCTACATGGGGCCGACTGAGATCGGCGCTCGACTATAGCGCAACGGACCACCGATATGTCCAGCCCCGAGCGGCACCGTGCCCCAGACGGCCCATCGCGTCGCCGCGCAGCTGCGCGCCGGCGCGGTGTGGGTGAACAGCTACGGCAGCTTGCCGTACACGGTGCCGTTCGGCGGCTACAAAGAAAGCGGCATCGGCCGCGAAGCTGGCAAAGAGGTGCTCGCCGAGTACATGCAGCTGAAGAACGTCTACATCGACCTCTCGTGAAGTCCCGTGCTGTTCCGCTGTCAGCTCTCAGGAGCAAGGCGCGATACGGCGCGAGACCCGAGGCTCGTTGTACACGAACGCAGCGTGGCAAAGCGCCGCCTCCCTAACCCTCCCCCGTTGCCGGAAGCATGCCCTGAGCCTTGCCGAAGGGTGGCAACAGGGGAGGGGACCAGAGGAAGTCGCAAACGGAGGATGGCAGTGTCCCCTCCTCCGTGAGCACCTCCGCGAACGGAGGAGGGTTAGGGTGGAGGCGCCTTCACCGCCGCACCAATCGCCTCCACCACCGCCTCGATGTTGTGCTGCACCTCCTCGTTCGTGAAGCGAATGACGCGGTATGCCTTCTGCTCGTTCAGCCACCGCGTACGCTCGGCATCGTACTCTGGCTGCTCCGTATGACTGCCGCCATCCACTTCGATCACCAGCTTCACCGCCGGGCAGAAGAAGTCGACGATGAACGGACCGACCGGATACTGGCGGCGAAAGCCGCAGCCTCCGAGCTGGCCACACCGCAGGCGTTGCCAGAGCCGTTGCTCGGCGGGCGTGAGGGTGCGACGGAGATCTCGCGCACGCTTCTGCACGGCTGCTGAGGAACGCCAGCGGCGGCGTGGGGCCTCGGGCATGTGGCGCATTATACACGAGTGCGGTGTGGCAAAGCGCCTCCTCCCTCGCCCTCCCCCGTTGCCGGAAGTGGCAACAGGGGAGGGGACAAGAGGCTTGCGAGCAGTTGCCAAACGGAGGCGGTTGACCAGCTCCCCTCCTCTGCGAACACTTGCGTGAGCGGAGGAGGGTTAGGGTGGAGGCGCATTCACCGCCGCTGCGCCCCCGAAGCTCAGATGGATAGAGCACAGGATTCCTAAACGGTCTCAGGCCCCGGAGACCAGCACCAGACAAGGGTTTTCGGGGCACTGTGCCTAGCTTTTTTGGCTGCTGCGGGTGCGGCGAGGTGGCACCGTCGGGACCGTCGCGGGCACAGCTTCGGGCACAGTCGGGTCACCGTCTGCGCCAGGCGCTACCCCTTGGGGGGCGACAGCCGGGCAGGCGACCTTCCCAGTGCTTACGGCCGACCAAGTCACACTCGACAACCCCACGGTCGCGCTCACGGCGCCGGTGTGGTATGAACCGCGCGACGAGAGCGAACCCGTGGCGCTTCTCACCACCTGATATGTCACTACCCACACCCACCCCCGCAACCTCTATCACCACGCTCATCACCTACGCCCTCACCGCCGCCGCCGGTCATCTAGTCCCGCGTTGGTGGCAACGGTACCGCAGCCGAATGATTGTCCTCCGCTGGGAAGCCCACCACGCACACATCGCGCTCTCGGCCGCGGACGCGCGTTTCGGCAACATCCAAGTCCTCTACAACAACAACCCTGTTCAAAACCTCTTCACAACGACTGTCCGTGTCGAGAACGAGAGCACCACCGACCTCTCCGACCTCGACCTCAACCTTTTCTACACCGACGGCAGCCTCATCTACACCGCCACCGCGGCTGTCTCCGGAAGCGCCAACGAGCTTGAACTCTCACAGCGTTTCAAAGACCGCCGAGAGCAACTTATGAAAACCACTCCTAACGACCCTACGTTGCTTGCCCTTGCGCCCTCTCTCATCTCCCGCCGCGACTTCATGGTGCCCGTCCTCAACCGCGGCGGGACAGTTACAGCTACACTTCTCGTTCAGAACCCCCAGGGCCGACTGCCGTTCATCAATGTAGCTTGCGACCACCGAGGCGTTCGCCTGGTCTTCAGGGGGCCGCGTCAACTCACCTTCGGCGTGAACCAACGCACCGCCGCAATCACCGGCCTTGTTGTCGGGCTGCTACTCATCTTTCTCGCTTTCTGCTTTGCCCTGATTCCACTCGCCGTCGCCAGCTACCTCGTCCTCGCCCTCTTAGTAGGTGCATTCGGCCAGTTGTTCGGGGCCGCTCTTGTCCGTCTCGGCCGCGCCGTTTTACAGCTTCTCGACTAATCGAACGCCGCCTTCACAGGATTTCCAACTTGCCCTAAGGTTTCCACGCACGTCCGGCGACCGCCGGCGCCCGTGACTGGTGTGACAACGCCACTACGCGGCGCGACCGCGGCGGCAGCACTCGCCACGTCGAAGCCGGCGCGCGCCATGCTTGCGGCCGAGCTGCCGGCCGGCGACGGCCACCGGCGCCGCCGGCGTGCGCAAACAATCACCGCGGCGAAGCGGCGCGAACACGCGCCGGTTGTCCGAGCCGCGGTCTACCACCCTCTCGAACGCCCTCGCGTCTTCAGCCACCCCCCCGAGCACCCAAGGCGTCAAGTCACCGGTCGCTTGAAGAACAACAGCAACAGATCGGGCTCCTTGTGCGCTACGCTTATTATGAGTTCCCAGCCCTCGCCCCCGTAACGGTTCACGACCTTGCCTATGTCATCTGCTATCCCTTTGACACCACGCTCGCTAAGCTTAATCTCATGGCCCGTGACCTTGTAGCTCCACTTCGTCATCGCCCTCACCTCCTCTCATCCTTAGAAATCGGAAACCTCCCACACCGAAGTAGGCGAGTTCTGGCTCAGCGTCAACTTCTTTTTTGGTTCCCGCTTGAAATACTTGTTGATACTGTTGATAACGAATGAACCTACGACTTCCCCCTTTTCCCGTCACCAACTCAACAAAGAAAAACGCTTCAACCCCGCCCGCATTTGACCGCCCTCCTGCTACCCAGGGCGGGTAGGATCGTTGCGGATCTCGACAAGCAGACAAACCGCGTCGAGCGTCACCCCCATACGGCGCATTAGGTTCGACGACCTCGGTCGGTCTTTAGTCACCATCGCTCGGCCGCGCCAAACTCCCGCACCCTGCCCGTGCCGCTTGGCCGAGCCGCGGCCACCGTCGGGCGTTTGTGACCGCCGCACTGTTCGGGCAAAATGAGAGCCATGAAAATAACTCGGCTCGCCACTTACAGCCAAAAGTCTTCCGTTAAACTACCTACTCTGCTGAACAGGGATCTCACCACACTCCCCACCACACTTTCCCCTAGAACTAGCAACTGGCTCCTCTGGAACAGGCGCACCAACGAGATCGAGATCAGGGTCACCGGGGAAACAATCGACGGCAGCACCTACGACTACACGATCACCCTCACGGTTTCGGATCTCTTGACCTGCCTTAAGGCCGCCCTGACCCCGCCCAAGCCGACCCCACAACGCCGAGCAAACAAGACCAAACCGGTTCAACTCTGACCCACTATTTGACGGCCGCCGGCCGACCGTGGTACGCTTCTCTTATCAAAGGTTTATAACCCTATGCCCCGGAACCCACAGACCACCGCCATCGTCGCCGTCTCGTTGCCCGTGCCGATGGCGAAGCAAATCGAACGCACCCGCAAAGCCGAGCACCGCAGCCGAAGCGAAGTCGTGCGCGACGCCCTACGCCTCTACTTCAGGGCACTGCCCGACATCGAGGAAGCCGGCCGGCAAGCATACCTCGACGCCAAAGCCGGCAAGGGACTGTCGCCCATCTTCGAGACCGTCGAGCAAGGCCAGCGCTGGATTGCCCGAGAGCGGCGCAAGGCGCGCCACAAGCCATAATGTGCTAATGCGGCCGCCGTGCGCTACCGCCTGACGAACCACTTTCGCCGCGACTACGACGCTGCCCCGCCCGACGTGCAACGGGCGTTTTGGAAACAGCTCCGGTACCTGCTCGCCGACTGGCGGCACCCGTCGCTCTACGCCCACCCGTGGCCGAAGCACGGCGCCGACGCCATGCAAGCCCGCGTCAAACTGCACTGGCGTTTCTACTACCGACCCGAAGGCGACACCTACGAAATCTATGCGCTTGAAAAGCACAAGGACTGACCGCCCCGAGCCCAGCTCTAGGCCGCCGACCCCCTGACATGAAAATCCATGAGGCGCAGGCAGCCGTCAGGGTGATACGGCGGGCGCGACGACGAGGATTCTGCCCTCGGCCGAGTCCGTCAGATAGGCCGTGCCCGCTAGGGTGGCCACCGCGTTGCGCGCTCCGCTGACCGTCGCCACGATGGCCAGGGGCGTAAGTCCGCCTTGAGGATCGAGGCGCGCGATGGTGAGCGTGGCGTCGCGCGCCGCCGCCGCGTACAATTCGTGGCGCGGTTCAACATAGTCGATATTGTCGATGCCGTCGCCGACGGCGAGGGTTGACAGCCGTTTCCCATCGTGTCCGGCGTCGAGGACCATCACCCGACCTCGGCAGGCCACGAAGAGGAAGTCGAGGCGTTGATCGAGCGCCAACCCCTTCGGGCCGTCCCCACCGCAGCTCGGCGACCACGTTCTCGTGACCTGCCGGCTCCGGATGTCGATGGCCAGCGTGCGATCCTTGTCTTCGAGGTTGGTGTAAAAGACGCCGCGTGCGTCGTCGACCGCGAAGCCTTCAGGCTGCCCGTCCAGGCTGACCTTGGCCTTCCACGTCAAGGCCCCGGCCGTGGCGGCATCGATGACCACGATCGACTGGTCGCGTGGGGTCGTCACCCAGACTTCTTTCGTCGACGCGACGTAGGCGAGCCCGTCGGGTGTGGAGTCGAGCTTGAGGCACGGGCCCATCCACAGGGAGGCTCCGTCGACCGCGCACACACTGGCATCACCGCGATTTCCGACATAAACCACGCCGTCACCCGCTGTGGCGGAACTCGGGCCAACGGTGCGTTTCATGCCGTGCCGCTCCGTCTCGGCAGTGGGGAAGCCCTCGACCGTCGCGACCCGCTCGGTGGCCGCGTCCACGACGACGACGCTGCCGGTATTGCCGGCCGGCACCCAGACGCGATCGTGGGCTGGATCGTAGGCCAGATAGTCCATGGACACACCT
>JBEKBJ010000017.1:0-80356 GCA_050015455.1 Binatia bacterium | reverse complement strand
GTATGAGCGGACTTTTCGGCCGACCGAGTTTCGCCATGCTGTCTCCTCCCATTGCCTTTATGGGGGAGACGGTCAACCTGTTTATTTCTTCAATTATTTTCTGTTACGACCGACTAGTGTTAGCGGAGTTTTGGTGGAAGCGTCGGACCCGAGGGGAGTAGGTTCGAATCCCCTTGGGACCATTGCACTGTATGCCATGACTGCCTACTGGTAGCCACCGGCCGGTGGCATTTGAGTGAGTTGTGGCGGGCTCCGAGAAGCCGTCCCTTATGCTCGGGCGATCAATCTTGTTGAGTGAGGGGTTCGTCGATCCGCTTCGGAGTGCGACAATGGGTGAGTGCATCTCCAAACCGCGAGCGTTCGTTTGATGTTGCGGCCGGCGTTGATCGTACACGGTGGTGCCGGTGCTGCGCGCGCGGATATGGACGGGGCGCAGTTGGTTGGCTGTGGGGCGGCGCTGCGGGCGGGCTGGCAGGTGCTGGCGCATGGCCGCAGCGCGCTCGATGCCGTCTGCGAAGCCGTCGCGGTGCTGGAGAATGATCCCAACTTCAACGCCGGGTTGGGATCGTGTCTCACCAGTAGTGGTACGGTGGAGATGGACGCGGCGGTGATGGAAGGCGCTACGCTGCGCGCCGGCGCCGTCGCCATCGTACGCACCGTGTGCAATCCGGTACGGCTGGCGCGTGCGATTCTGGACGATGGGCGGCACGTGATGTTGGCCGGCCCTGACGCCGAAGCGTTTGCGCGCAGCCGCGGCCTGCGGCGATGTCGGCCCGAAGAGCTGGTCACCGCGGCGCAACAACAGCGTTGGCGCCAACGTCACGACGGGGCCTCTGCCGGAACGGTGGGAGCGGCGGCCGTTGATCGCGATGGCCACGTCGCCGCGGCGACCTCCACCGGCGGCATCTTCTACAAGCTGCCCGGGCGGATCGGCGATTCCGCAGTCATCGGCGCCGGCGCCTACGCGGATGATGCACTGGGCGCGGCCTCGGCGACGGGCCACGGCGAGGCGATCATCCGCGCGGTGTTGGCCAAATCGGTTCTCGACGGATTGCGCGACGGCGCCGACCCCGAGCAGGCCGCCCGATGCGGCATCAATCAGCTTGCACGCCGCACCGCCAGCTCGGCCGGTGTCATCGTCGTCGACCCGCTGGGCCGGCTCGGCTGCGCCCACAACACCGAGCGCATGACAGTCGGCTACATGCGTGCGGACCAGGTCGATTTCGTGATCAGAGCGTGATCGGGGCGCTACGTTGCCAGAGCCCCACGTTCTGCGTTATGGCACCAGTCAAGCGCTTCTTCTGCGAGCTCCACCATGACAGCACCCGTGCTATCCAGCCGTATTCTGGAAAAGCCTCTCGACGTGCTGTGGGGGCTGGGCGCCGACCTGGCCATTTTTTTCATCACGCTGTGGTGGGGAACGCTGTGCCTCGTGCTGATGGTGATCTCACGCCGCGGTTGGCCCGCCGACGTCCTCGGCCCCATTTGGGCTCGATGGATCGTCGCAGCTTGCGGCATGCAGGTAGAAGTCGAAGGGCTGGAGAAGATCGACCGGACCGGCTCGTACGTGCTGATTTCCAATCACCTGAGCAACTTCGATATCTTTGTCATTCTCGCGGCGCTGCCGTTGACGATCCGCTTCGTCGCCAAAAAGGAGCTGCTGCGCGTGCCGATCTTTGGGCAGGCGTTGGCGTGGAGCAACCACATCGTCATCGACCGCTCCGATTCCGAGGAAGCGATCGCGCGTATCAATGCCCATGTCGCCCATGTCGCGGAGCACGGCGGCGAGAGTTTCTGCATTTTGTTTTTCGCCGAGGGCACACGCAGCCCAGACGGCAAGGTGCATCCCTTCAAGAAGGGCGGCGTCAGCTTGGCGATCCGAACCAGCCTGCCGATAGTGCCCATGAGCGTCAGCGGCACAAGCAAGTTCCTCCCCAAGGGCCGGGCGATCATTCACCCCCGTGGCCGGGTGAGGATCGTGCTCGACCGGCCGATTGACACCAAATCGTGCCGACTGGAGGAGCGCGACGCGTTGAACGAGCGAGTGCGTGCGATCGTCACCAACAACTATATCGAAGAGTACTGAGTGGCCGCGCGCGCCGGACGGCTTGACCAAGCGGAGCTGGGAGCAGATCTTGAAGTACAGGAGTGAGCCCCTCTGCCGTCGGCGTTGAGCCGCTCCGCAGCGTGAGGAGTGTCCCGTGGGCCAACAGACGAACCGATTGATTCACGAAAGCAGTCCGTATCTGCGGCAGCACGCGCACAACCCGGTGGACTGGTATCCGTGGGGAGAGGAAGCCTTCGCGCGGGCGCGGCGCGAGAACAAACCCATCTTGCTGAGCGTTGGCTACTCCGCCTGCCACTGGTGCCACGTAATGGAGCGCGAGTCGTTCGAGGACGAAGAGACCGCACGCCTGATGAACCAGCGTTTCGTGAACATCAAGGTCGACCGCGAGGAACGGCCCGACGTCGATCACGTCTACATGAATGCTGTCCAGATGCTCACTGGCAGGGGCGGCTGGCCGATGACCGTTTTCCTCACGCCGGACGGCAAGCCGTTTTACGGCGGGACCTATTTCCCCTCGGAAGAGCACCACGGCATGCCAAGTTTCCGGCGGGTGCTGTTGGCGGTGGCGCAAGCGTATCGCGAAAAGCCGGAGGACGTGCAGAGAACAATCGTGCAGATCATGAGCCGACTGGAGCAAATGGACAGCGCCCCCTCCGCGGCGCAGCCGCTCGGCGACGACCTAGTGCTGCACGCCGCCGGCACTCTGGCGCGTTCCTACGACAAGACCTACGGCGGGCTGGGGCAGGCGCCGAAGTTCCCCCATGAAGCGGCCTTCGAACTTTTCCTGCGCGCGTACTGCCATAGCGGCGAGCGACGCTACCTCAACATGGTGCTTCACACCCTGCGACAGATGGCGCACGGCGGCATCTACGACCAGCTGGGCGGCGGGTTTCACCGCTATTCGGTCGACGAGTATTGGCTGGTGCCGCATTTCGAAAAGATGCTGTACGACAACGCGCAGCTCGTGCCGCTGTACTTGGCCGCTTACCAACTCAGCGGCGACCGCTTCTTCGCCGACATCGCCCGCGACACGCTCGGATACGTCTGCCGCGAGATGCGCGACCCGGCTGGCGGTTTCTACTCGGCGCAGGATGCGGACAGCGAGGGCGCAGAGGGGAAGTTCTTCCTGTGGGACGCGGCCGAGGTGCGCCGCATCCTCGGCGATGAAGCGGCCGAAATCGTGTGCCGGTACTGGGACA
This sequence comes from Binatia bacterium, assembly GCA_050015455.1. Taxonomy (GTDB): domain Bacteria; phylum Desulfobacterota; class Binatia; order HRBIN30; family HRBIN30; genus JAGDMS01. The sequence continues at coordinate 77,089 of JBEKBJ010000017.1, read as the reverse complement.
TCTCGGAAGCGGGGAATTTCGAAGGGGCCAATATCCTGCACGTCACGCTGGAACTCGAGCAACTCGCCTGGATGTTTCATCGCCATGTCGATGGCATCCAACAGGTGCTGCAGGACAGCCGCGCCAAGCTGTTCGCCGCGCGCGAGCGGCGGGTGAAGCCGGGCTTGGACGACAAGGTGCTCACCGCCTGGAACGGGCTGATGATCAGCGCCCTCGCCAAGGCCGAAGAAGTGTTCGGCGACGGCCGCTGGTGTAGCGTTGCGGTCGAGGCGGTTGCGTTCATCGAATCCAACCTGCAACGCGGCAACCGCCTGCTGAGCACGTATCGAGACGGTGTCGCCAAGCTCAATGGCTACCTCGACGACTATGCGTTCTTCGTCCAGGCGCTGCTCGACGTCTTCGAGATGACGCAGGACCGCCGCTATCTCGATCACGCCGCCGTCCTGGCCGATGCCATGATCGCGCATTTCTGGGATCCGCAGGCCGCCGGCTTCTACTTCACCAGCGATGATCACGAGACGCTGATCGTGCGCGGCAAGCCAGCTTTCGACGGCTCCATCCCGTCGGGCAACTCGGTCGCAGCGCACGACCTAATGCGTCTGTATCACTACAGCGAACGCTCTGTGTATATCGAGCGTGCCGAGGCGTTACTGCGATCGTATGCAGGGCAGATGCGGCAGCAGCCGTTCGGTCTCGCCAACATGCTCTGCGCGGTCGACTTTTTCGTGCGCAAACCGCGCGAGATTGTGCTCGTGGGACAGCGCAAAGCCCCGGAGACCGAAGCCCTCTTGCAGTGCATCCGCGAGCAGTACATCCCCAACCGTACGCTGACCGTCGTCGACCCCACCCAAGGGGAGCAGTTACCGTCGCTGTTGCAGGGCAAGGCGCAGGTCGATGGCAAGCCCACGGTCTATGTCTGCCACAACATGACCTGTTCTCCCCCGGTCACCGCCTGGGCTGAGGTGGAACCGCTGTTGCGCTGGTAGAAATCGGGGAGAAACTCAAGATGAAGGCGTGGGCGAGGGCAGCGGCTCGCCGATGGCGTAGACCCGGCCGTCGCTGGCGCCGACGTACACCGCCCCGTCGCTGCCGATGGCAGGCGACGAAGAACCAACCGGCGCACCGATGCTGAATACCGCCACTAGCGCTACGCTCGTACCGTTGTCCTGCAGGAAGTACACGTTGCCGTCGTCCGAACCCACGACCACGATGCGTTGATGCACAGCAGGCGACCCCGATGAAGAGCATGTGAACGGTTGCGGGGGTTCGCTGGCGATGATGGCAACTGCAGGCGAAGAAGCGATCGCGCCACCCGTTGGAAATGGAGGGCTCCATGCCGGGGTGCCGGTACATTTGTCGATGGCGTACAGATTGCCGTCATCGGAACCGAAGTAGAGATGATCCTCAGCTAAGGCTGGTGAGGAAGAGATTGGCCCGACCTGCTCGAACGCAACAAACTTCGCATCCGGGCGGCCGGCCAAGCTACCGCCGGCGATTACTTTGAACACCCAACCCGCTCGATCCGCCACGTAAATGGAATTGGTGGCAGTGTCGAATACCGGCGCGGCCCGGATCGGACCCGCAGCGGAAAACGACCAGTTGACGATCCCGTTGACTCCCACCGCACGGAGCTGGCCATCGTCGGCGCCGAAGTCCAGCGTGCCGTCCGGAGCCTGTGCGGGCGAGGACTGGCTGGGCCCGGTTGACACTGCGAAGCGGGTGACGCCGTTGGGGCACACGGCGACAAACGTGCCGTTCAGTGAGTCGACGCACACTGTGCCCTCGCCGACGAGGCTCGGTGAGGCGCTGATGAAGCCGCCGATCGCGTCCGGCCAATACGTCGCCTGTGCGACTCCCGTGTTGGTCAAGCCGTAGAGGCTGCCGTTGCCGCCACCGACGAACACCACCTCACCCTCGTCGCGCTGCGCCACGAGCGCGGTACTCACGATCCCCCCCGGCTGGGCGATGGAGAAGCTGAAATCCGTTGACGCGAGCTGCGTGCCGTCCGAGGTGTACAGCGCGTACAGCGTGCCGTCGGCCGAGCCGATATAGATACGGCTGCCGTCGTTGCTGATGACCGGCGACGCGGCGAACGCGCCTTTCGCAGGCGTGGTGAGGGCCGTCGAACAAGAGTCGGCACCGCCTGGAGGAAACACCCACCGGCATGTTGGAGTGCCGGGGAGCTGGACGTTCGCCACCGCCCCGGTGTTCTGCTCATCGTGGTGGAACTTGGGCCACGGCGAAGACACTGCGGCCGCGGCAGGGTCGTGGTAGCTGCACGTCGGCGTGCTGGTGCCGCCGCTGCACGCTGCCATGGCACCCGCAAGCAGTACCAGCACGCCCCAACGGTTGCGTGCCCTCATGGCAGGCCCACCGCGTAGATCATGCCGTCGTCGGCGCCGACGTATATCGTCCCGTTTCCCGCGATCGACGGTGAGGACCGAATCGCGGCAGCGCTGAGTTGGATGGGGAATCCGCTTAGTTCGCTCCCGTCCGCCGTGCTCACCGCGTGTAGCTGCCCGTCACTATCGCCGAAAACCAGAAAACCATCGGTGGACAACGCCGGCGACGAAATCACCGGCGCCGCGACCGGCACTGATGGGGTCGGGAAGACGGTCGGCGTCGGCAGCGCCGGGTCGAATGCCACAATTTGGCCCGATTGCGTCACCCCGTATACGAAGGAGGGGATTCCAGCGGTTGGTGTAGCGGTTTCGGTCGGCGTAGGCCCCGATGGCGGTGTGGCAGTCGCCACGACCACCGCCGTCGGAGATGGCGTCGCTACCCCCTGGCCGCCGAAGGCCAGCGACGAGCCTATGCCAGAGTCGACGGACGCAACCCGAAACGAGACGAATTGGTCCGGCGTGATGGCGAAAATATCGCCCTCTCCGGTCGGGCTGACGATGTAATTGCCCGCGATCAGGACGGCGGGAGCAAAGGGCAAAGTCGGACCGGACGTCGCTCCAGGCGCCAGTCCGATGGCGCTTCTCCACCTCAAACTGCCGTCCGACGTGAGTGCATACAGGTACCCGTCGGCCGCAGTGAAGTACCAGCTGTTGGTGTCGTCGAGTGCCGGCGACGAGGTCACTGGGCCGATGTCGGATTGGCCCCGGCGTGGAAACTCCCATTTCACGGAGCCGTCGCTGTTGAGGGCGTAAAGCTTGCCGACGCTCTGGCCGTCCGACAGCTCGATCTGCGCGCCGATGAACACGCCATTCACGGTCAAAAGCACCGGGTCCGTGGTGAAGCTGGGCGAAGACAGAAACTGCACGACGGGCGTCGGGCCCGGCGACGGGGTCGCGCCGAAGGGCCACCGGGCGCAGGCGCTGCACGTTGGCTGTCCGGTCCCGTTGTCTTGAAAGGCAAACACGGAGCCGGTAATCGAGCCGATGAAGATGCTCGTCTGCCCGTTGAGGGTGTATACCGCGGGCGAGGAGATCAACGACCCTAGAGGGAGCGGCGTGGGCGTGCTGGTCGGTGTGAGTGCGGCCGGACCGGGCGTTGCTTGGCTTTCGGCCGGGCACGCCTCGCAGCTTGTCTTGCGCCATTTCAGATTAAGGTTCGCATCGAAGGCCGCCAGCGTTCCGCCTTCTGAGCCGATGTAAACCGTGCCGTCTTCGGCGATAGCCGGCGATGAGGAGATGGCACCGGGTGTCGGTGACGGGGTGGGAAAAGCCGGCGGCGTGGGAGCATCGACGGGCACCGACCGCGGTGTGATGCTGGTGACGCCGAAGGTGGCGATGGCGCCGGGGGCTGCGCCACTGTTGCCGGTGTCATGCCGGAACTTCTCCCACAAAGTCGACGGAGTGCTGGAGCTACCGCCGCCGCTGCATGCCCACACGAACACGAGCGGAAGCATCGTCAACAAGACCTGGCGAATGCGCATTGAACCCAGCACTTGTCACAGAGCACAGGAAAACTCAATCCCCTCTTGTCGCTGCGCCAGGGTTGGAGCGCACGTCAGTCACACACCCCAGGCTTGGAGCGCGGCGACGATGGGGCTTGTGGGAGGGGCGGTGGTGCGCGCTGGCGACCACCGCCGATCCGCGGTAAGGTCGCCGCATGGACAAGCGCCTCGAGGTCGCCATCGCCGCCGCCCAGGCCGCCGGGGAGATCGCACTGCGATACTTCCGGACGCGCTTGACCGTCGACTACAAAGACGACCGCTCTCCCGTGACTCAGGCCGACCGCGAATGCGAGCAACGCATCGTCGAAGTGCTGCGCCAGAGCTTCCCGGATTACGGCATTGTCGGTGAGGAATTCGGGGAACGCGGCGGCGGCGCGCGCCCTAGGTGGATCATCGACCCGATCGACGGGACCAAGAACTTCATCCGCGGAGTGCCGTATTTCGCCGCCCTCATCGGTCTGGAAGAAGACGGCGAAGTCACAACCGGTGTGATCTATGCGCCGGCGGTCGACGAGCTGCTGTACGCGCAAAAGGGTACCGGCGCGTTCGATCGCAACGGCCGCTTGCGGGTCTCCTCCGTCGGCGCGCTGCGGGACGGCACGGTCGTTTTCGGCGGCCTGGATATTTTCCGCAAGGCGGGCCGCTGGGATGGACTCGAGCGGTTGGTATGGGCATCCGGCCGCCAGCGCGGCTTCGGCGACTACTTCGGCCATACGTTCGTCGCCCGCGGGCAGGCCGAAGCCATGGTGGAGCTGGACTTGAAGCCGTGGGACCTTGCCGCAGTCAAGATCATCATCGAAGAAGCCGGTGGACGGTTTACCGATTTCACCGGGGCGGCAACCATCTATGGTGGTGACGCCATCGCCTCCAACAGCTTGGTGCACGACGAGATCCTGAAGCTGCTTCGTTCGCCACCATGCGGGCAATCAGGTTTGTAAACCAGGCCGACCATGGTGCGTAAGCCGCGGGCCATAGAAGGACAAGGATCGTTATTCGGCGGTACCGAAGCGCGCCGCAGCCAATGCGACGCCACGCCGGCCAAGGCTGCGCCGGCCAAGGCTGCGCCGGCCAGGGCCGCACCGGCCAAGGCGGCCGGGCGTGATGCCGGAGCGCCGCAGCGCCGCTGGCGCATGCCGGAGCTGGAAGGCAAGACCATCGCCGAAATCCGACTACGCTGGCCGAAGCGGCTCACCCCGGCGCAGGTGGCGCGGGTCGAGGCGGAGCTGGGCGCGTTGCCGAAAGCGCTGACCAAGTTGGGGTTCGGCCTCGTCGCGGTGGAGCGCTCTTTCGTGCGACGCCGCCGGTCGTGACGCCCTTCACGCGCCGTCTGCTTCGGAATTCGCCAAGCCTAGCTTGCCGGGTCCCCTTTTCTCGCGCAGCCTCATTCAGCATTCATCATTAGCTTGATGGAATAGGCGCTCATCGGATGTGATTCGAGGCGGGTGAAGTCGATGAACTTCTCGCAGCTCTCCATCATCCGCTGTTTATTCTCAGCAAGCTTCTGCGGCGAGTCCGCGTTGTAGAACACCATCGGCTCCATGGCGGCCTTCGCCGGAAACGCCTCTTCGACAATTGCGGCCCAGGGCGGCGCCTCTTTGGTGAGCGCTCGCACTACGACGTTCTGGACATAGAGAAAGGTGCTCTGCGTCTCGATCGCCACCTGCGTATGGTGTCCCTGCCACAGTTCGAGCCAGGCGTCGTACGTGAGGAAACTCGGCTTCTCGAGAAAGGCAACACTATACAGCCCCGGTAGGCGCTCCCCCGGCGAGACTACGTGCTTGGTGTTGACGATGGGAACCGATTCGACCACCAAGTAGCCCGCAAGCCGTTTGGTTACACGCACGAGGGCTGCCTCCAAGGGGCCGCGCCTGAGCGTCGTGTCCAACCAGATGGAAACCATTCCCACCATGGGCTCGGCCATTTGGGTGATCCGCGTTCCTGGGAGGGTCAGCTCATCGATCAGGCTCACCGCCAGGCCACGCGCTCCCAAGGCGATCAGCTGTCTTGCGGTGCCACCGAGCATTTCCTGCCTGAAGCGCTGGGGCGGCGCCCCGTCGTGTTTCCACACCACGTAGATTAGTTTTTCCATCCCTCCTCTGCAGTTGCTCTCCGTACCATGATGGCTGTCGCTTGCCCACCGCATGCGGTGCCCCAGGTCGGCTTTGCACAAGACTTCGGCGCGGATGGTCGCTGTCGCCGCGCGGCGCTTGAAACTGCGCGCTACCCAACGCCGGCGCCGCAAACGCTGTTCGGGGAGGCGGGGAGTCACCCCTTCGACTCGGCTCAGGACAAGCTCCGGGCGATATGGTGTCTGCAAGGAAGCCCGATCATTCTGGACTTCAGCACGGCGCCGTGTATGGCTGAACTGATGGAAAAATCAATGTCTGAGTCACACGCGAACGGAAGCCGCATCGTCAGCGTCTGCGGCAAAGGCGGCGCCGGCAAGACTGCCATTACCGCCATGATGGCGCGCGCCCTCGCCGACAGCGGACGCGCGGGCAAGCTGCTGGTCATCGACGCCGACCCGGCGCTGGGTCAGCTGAGCGCTCTCGGCGCGAAAGCTCATTGCACCATGGGGCAGATCCGTGAAGAGATCATCCGGACCGCGCAGCAAGGCCAAGCGGACGCCAAGGCCGAGCTCGCTGCCAAACTCGACTACATGGTGTTCGAGGCTCTGAACGAAACGGATCGATTCGCGCTGCTGGCCATGGGACGCACCGAAACTTTAGGCTGCTACTGCTCGGTGAACAGCCTTCTACGCGGCGCCATCGAGAAGCTGTCCGAAAGCTTCGACATGATCCTAGTCGACGGCGAAGCCGGTCTGGAGCAGATCAATCGTCAAGTCGTCCGGCGCTTGGACACCTTGCTGATCGTCAGCGATCCCACGTCACGAGGGATCGAGACCGCCGCGGTGATCAAGCACATGGTCGAAGACGAGAAGGTCATCGAGTGTAAGAAGGTGGGGCTGGTGATCAATCGGGTCATCGGCAATCAGGACGTGCTGCGGCAATCTGCGGCCAGGATCGGCATCGAGGTCTTCGGTTTCATTCCGCACGATCAGCGAATCGCCGAGTATGACCTGGTGGCGAGACCGATCATCGAGCTGCCAGCAGACTCTCCGGCGCAGTCCGCCGTTGGTGAAATCGTGGAGAGCTGGATTCTGGCTCAGTCGTGAGAAACGGAATGGAGAACCGCATTTCATGACCGACTCACAAGAGATCCGACGCGTTGCCTTCATCGGGCTCGATGTCGTTACCGGCGGCGGCGGTATGCTGACTGCACTCGATCGCTGGGTGCTCTCGTCATTCGACGCCGGCGCGAAACCTCCAGTACTCGACGGCCCGGCGCAGCGCTCGCGCCGCGCGCTGAGGCGAGGCGAAGGTCAGGACGCCGTCGCGGCGGAGCTCGTCACACCGCTGCGCGACCTCGACGGGACGGTGTGGGGCTTCCAGCACCACCGCGAAGGGCTTATGTGAGCGCGTCGCGAAGGCGGCAAGGAGGTCGAACACGGGCTGGACCTTTGTCGGGTAGTCGTTCCAGCGATCGAGTGACATCGAGCCGCCAAGATCGAGGGCGATCAGGTCGATGCCCGGGTCGTCGTGTAGGACCTCGAGCAGACGCTTCAAATTGTCCGCGTCGAAACCCATGGCGATCGTGCTGCCGGCATCGAGCGGGTTGCCCAGGCCGCCGCCGACGACGCGGAAAAACTGCGCCAGCTTGGCGTAGGACGCGTCTGCCAGCAGCGGCACCTCGAGTCCCGTTTCCGTGAAAACGTCGGTCATCACTACCGAGGGGCCGCCGGTCATGGCGACCAGACCGGCACGCCAGCCGTGCGCGCTCTTGCCCGCGAGCAGCGTGCGCGCCACGTCCAGCAACTCATCTTGCGACTCGACGCTGATGGCGCCGGCCTGCCGGACCATGCCCTGCCACACTGCCTGTGGCGTTGCCAGGGCGGCCGTGTGCGAGAAGATGGCGCGCTGTCCGGCGGCGCTGACCCCACCTTTCCACAGAATGACCGGCTTCGTCGGGGTGGTTTGCCGCAGCACGTCGTAAAACCGCCGCCCGTCGCGCACCCCCTCGATGTACGCGCAGATGACGCTGGTCTCATCATCCGTGCGCAGGTAATCGAGATAGTCGGCGGCATCCGCCGTCAGGGCGTTTCCAAAACTCACCGCCTTGCTGATGCCGACGCCCTCGGCGGGGGCGCGCATGCAAAACGTAATGGTGTGCGTGCCGCTTTGGCCCATGAAGGCGACCGGTCCGGCGGCTTCGGGACCGGACGCTTCACCGGGGAAGTTGCACAACCCCAGCCGTGGGTTCGCCACACCCATGCAGTTAGGTCCAATCACCAACAGATTGGCCTGCCGGGCAATCGCCAGGATCTCCTGCTCGAGGCGGATGCCCTCGACTTCACCGGTCTCGGAGAATCCCGCGGTGAATACGGTGACCGCGCCGACCTGCTGCCGCGCGCAGTCTCGCAGCGCGCTCGGCACCGCGGCGCGCGGCACCACCAGCACGGCGTAGTCGATGGGCTCGGGGATCTCGGAGAGGCTGCGCACGTTGCGCACGCCCATGGCCTCGATCGCAGCCACCTCCTTCGGCTCGATTTGCACCGAGTAGAGCTGGCGTGAAAAGTTGCGCAACCCCCGGAGCCAGATGAAGGCGTTGTGACGCTTGTCACCGACGACGGCGACCACCCGGGCGTTGAAGGCGCGATCGAGCTGCGCGTGGAAACGGCTCACGGCGGCTCCTCGAGAAGCACGCGCGCGTCCACCGCGAGCACGCCGTCCGGATACGCGAGCACCGGGTTGAGATCGAGCTCGCGGATGTCCGGCCGCCGTTCGATCAGCCCGGATACTTGCAGAAACAGCTCCACTAGCGCCTCCATATCCACCGCTGGACGGCCGCGCATGCCCTCGAGCAGACGCCGGCCGCGCAACTCCGAGAGCATCTGCCGGGCGTCGCGCCGCTGCAGGGGAATGAGACGGAAGCTCACGTCCTGCAAAACCTCGACCAGTACGCCGCCGAGGCCGCACATGATCACATGCCCGAACTGCGCGTCCACGCTCACCCCGACGATCACCTCGGCACCGCCGGCGCGCGCCATGGGTTGGACCGCGACGCCGTCGAGGCGCGCGGCGGGCGCGGCCACGCGGGCGGACTCCATGACCGCTTCGAAGGCGGCCACCACCTCCTGCGGCGATGTCAGTCCCAGCTTGACGCCGCCCACATCGGACTTGTGCACGATGTCGGGTGACACGATCTTCAGCGCCGCCGGAAAGCCAATGCGCTCGGCTGTCCGCGCCGCCTCGCCAGCCGTACGTGCCAGTTCGGCCGGCGCCACCGGTAACCCACTTTCCGCCAGCAATGCCTTGGCCTCGATCTCGTTCAGCGCTCGCATGCTCACGCTGGCTACATACCGAAAACCATCTCGCGATTCGAGTACGTGGGCGCTCATGGAGCGCCGGCCACGACTTCTCTAAGTCCGCTGATCGGGTTGTGCATCGGTACAAGAACGGCGTAGGTTGCGGACGGAATCCGAGGACTGCTGAACCATCATGGCTCACCGGAAAACCCGCACAGCGCCGCATCCCACGCGCCCGCGGCCGGCGCGTACCGAACCGAAATCCGCGCCGGCCGCCGGAGGACATCGGCTGGGTGCGGCGTGTGTGCTGGGCGCCGCTTGCTTCCTCTTGTATCTGACCAACCTGCGCCCCATAGGGGCTTGGGATTCGATTCCGGCACGGCTGCTGCCGTTCAGCATCTTGCGCCAGGGCAATCTCGACCTGGACGAATTCACCTGGCTGCGGCGGCTCGAGCCGGAGCCGTACTTCCTCCGCCGCAGCCCGAGCGGCCACTGGCTGTCGCGCTATCCAGTTGGTGTGCCGATCATCGTGACACCGCTCTATGTACCCGTCACCTGGTGGCTGCAGTCTCACCATATCGATGATGACGACGTACGCTTCCGCTTGGCCTCGGTAGTTATGGAACGTATCGCTGCGGCAACCATCGCGGCCGCGTCAGTCGTTTTCGTGTTCCTCGCGGCCGCGGCCATGACCTCGACAAGAGTGGCCGTTGGGGTCACCTTGGCCTACGGGCTCGCCAGCAGTACGTGGACGGTCGGCAGCCAAGCTTTATGGCAGCACGGTTTGGCCGAGCTGGGACTTGCGGGGCTGAGCTTCTGTCTGATGGCGCCGGTCCGGCGGCGCACTGCAATGGCCGCCGGTGCCTTCGCCGCGCTCGGCGTGTTGGCGCGTCCGACGATGCTCGTGTTCGCGCTCGTCGCGCTGGTATTCGTGTGGCGGGAGCGGCGCGCTCAGCTGATCCCGTTCTTGAGCCTGCCCGTGTTGGGCGCCGGCTTGCTCCTCGCTTACAACCTGCGCGTGGTGAACATCGCCACCGGAGGCTACCAGCGCGGCACCTTTGCCTGGCCTGCCATTGGCCGTTTTCTCGGGTTGCTGGTGAGCCCGAACCGTGGCCTCTTCATCTACACCCCGGCCGCTGCGCTCGCCATCCCGACCTTGTGCCGCCCTGGCCGTGCGGGGCCGCGCTGGCTGGCGTACGCGCCGTTCGGAGTGGCCGCGTATCTGCTGCTGTACAGCGCTTGGATCGGATGGTGGGGCGGTCACTGCTACGGGCCGCGCTTCATCACCGACGCGTTGCCGGTGATCGCCTTGGGCGCCATCCCGGCAGTGGAGCGTTTGTGGCAATCGGGTCGAGGGCGGCCGCTGGTATTGGCGCTCGTGTTTTGGGGCCTGCTGGTGCAAGCTATTGGCGCGTACTGCGACGACAACTCGTGGAATGCGCTGCCGCGCTCGGTCGACAGGGCGTCGTGGCGCGCGTGGGACTGGAGTGATCCGCAGATCCTGCGCGCCGCACGCGCCGGATGGCACGCGTTTGACCTTGCTCCGCTGCTGTGGCAGGCGCTGGTGCACCCCGAACCGGCGCTGCTCCACGCGCTCGACCCTGAACAATTGTCCGGTGAGCTGACCACCAGCGATCCGCTTCCGCGCCGCTATCGCCGCCAAGGCAAGGGGACGCTGCACCTCTGGGTCACCAACCGCGGTGCCCTTGCCTGGCCCGCCTTCAGTGATTTTGCCTACCTCCAAGTGTGGATCACGTACCGCTGGTGGTCACGAGACGCCGTCGTACAAGGCGAAGGAGGATTCATTCCCTTGCCGCGAAACGTGGGGCCGCGGGAGTCGATCGCGTTGAACGCCGAGATCGAAGCGCCGACCCGGCCCGGCGAGTATCAGTTGGAACTCATTGTGACGCAGGCGGTCGATCCCACCAAGGGCAGATCAGGTGGCGCGGCGCTGCGCGTTCCCGTACAAGTGGAATAGGGGCTGCGTCCCGGCATGAGGCGAGAAGAAGCCTGTCAGAGGTACGACCAAACTTTGGGCCAGCCGCTGCTGGTCGGCGCCGGCATCTCTGTGCGGTACCACGCCACAGCTGCCCTCGACGAGGTCGACCTGGACGTGTACCCGGGCGAGGTGCACGCAGTGGTAGGTGAAAACGGCGCCGGTAAGTCCACCCTGTTACGCGGCATCGCTGGCGCCGTGCGGCTGAGCGCGGGCTCGATTCGAGTTCCGGTGGGGACGCGCATCGAGTGGGTGCCGCAGGAAACGGAGCTGCCGCCGGACCTGCGTGTCAGCGAATGGCTGTTCCTCGCGCGCGAGCTGCGCGGCAAGCTCCGGCGGCTGCGGCAGCGAGCGATGCAGGAAGCCACGTCGGCAGCCTTGGCGGCCGTGGGCTGCACGGCAGACCCACAAGCTTCGCTTCGGAGTCTGGCGGTCACGCAACGGAAGCAAGTGCAGTTGGCGCGCGCACTGTGTGGACGCCCCGACCTGCTGTTGCTCGACGAACCCACAGCGGTGCTGGGCCAGGCGGAAACGCAGGTGCTGTTTGGCGCCGTTTGCGCACAGCGAAAACGGGGCAGCGGTATCCTGTACGTCAGCCACCGGCTCGAGGAGGTGCGTGCCATCGCCGACCGCGTAACCGTCCTGCGTGATGGCCGGCGCGTCTCGACGGATCCGATCACCGCGGTTGATACCGCAACGCTCGTCCGGCGGATGGTAGGGCGCGACCTGGCGCCTCGGGTGCGCGGCGGTGCGCCCCTTGGATCGGCGGCGCTCGAGCTCGTGAAGGTCGCCGTGGCGCACGTGCGCGGGCTCAGCCTCACGGTCCGACGCGGTGAGGTGGTCGGCCTCGCCGGCCTCGTGGGTGCGGGCCGCAGTGAGGTGCTCGAAGGCATCACGGGGCTGCGCCCGCTGCGGTCCGGCCACATGAAGTTGGGGGAGGCCCCAGTGCTCGTGCCGGAAGACCGCGCCAGCAAAGGGCTGATACGCACGCTCAACCTGCGCCACAATCTCTTCTTGCCATCTCCTGGGTGGCGCCTTCATCCGAGGCGCGAGCGCACCGAGGCGCGACACTGGATCGAGCGGTTGCGGATTCGTGCGCCCGGGAGCGAAGCCGTGATCGACTCGTTGTCCGGCGGCAATCAGCAGAAACTGCTGCTCGCGCGGGCGCTCCGCCGGCAGCCGGCGCTGTTGCTGCTGGACGAACCCACCGCAGGCGTCGACGTGGCCGTGAAGGCCGAGATCCACGATCTGATCCGGCAGCTCGCCGAGGCCGGCGCGCCGGTCGTGCTGGCCTCCAGCGACTTGCCGGAACTGCTGGCGCTGTGCGACCGCATCCTCGTGCTGCACGACGGTGAAGTTGCGGGCGAGCTCACAGCGGGTGAGGCGAGCGAGACGCGGCTGGCGGCATTGATGACGGGGGCGGCGGTGAGCGCAGTCGCGAGCCCGCAATCGAGAGCTGAGAGCGAATGACTGCGCCCCTGCCCGTGCGCCGCGTGGCGCTGCCTCGGCTGGTGTCTGGTTGGAGCGCCGCGCTCATTTTGCTGCTTGAGTTCGGCTTCTTCGCGCTGGTGTTGGCGCCCCGCGGCGGCGGACCGCACACTTTTGCCAACGCCGGCAACGTTGCGCTGATCCTGAAGTACTCCAGCATCTACGGCATCGCTGCCATCGGAGCGTCGATGATCATCGGTGCAGGCGGCATCGACCTCGCTCCCGGCGCGGTCATCGCGTTGGCGTCAGTGGTTACCGGCGATCTGTTCGTCGTCGGCGGCTGGCCGTTGTGGGCGGCGTGCCTGGCCGGTGTCGGCGTAGGCTTGGGCTCGGGGGCGCTCGCAGCCGTGCTCGTGATCGCGGCCAGTCTGCCGCCGTTCATCGCCACCTTGGGCGTGATGGGCATCACCCGCGGCGCCGCGTTCCTGATCACGGAAGGGCGTTTCTACGATCTGTCGGCGCGCCTCGCACCCGAGACGGCGCCGCTCGGCATAGCGCTGTCGTTCTGGCCTGGCGTCATCATGTTGGTGCTGACCATCGTCTTTCAGATGATCATGAGGCGCACCGCGCTCGGCCGCCACATCCTTGCGACGGGCGGCAATGAAGTCGCGGCACGATATGCCGGTGTACGGGTGAAACGAGTGAAGGCGTTCGTCTACGTGAGCGGCGGCGCGCTGGCGGCCTTGTCGGGGGTGGTGCTGGCGGTCGTCCAGGGACAAGGGAAGGCGGACGTGGCCGGCGGCTACGAGCTCGATATCATCGCCGCGGCGGTCGTGGGCGGCGCCTCGCTGTCCGGCGGGCGCGCCTCGGTGGTGGGCGCCGTGATCGGCTCGCTCATCTTCGGCGTGCTCCGCAACGCGCTGGCGCAATTCCCGCGGGGCACGTTCCTGGACCGGCTCATCCTCGGAGTTGCCGTCCTCGTGATCGTGGTCATGGACCGGCTGGCAACGCGGGAGAGGAGTTGATTTTGGATTGCAGATTGTAGATTGCGGATTGAGATGGACAAGCTTGGAATCGTAGATCTGAAATCTGCAATCGCGGCGCTCATGTTGCTCGCGATGGCGACGGGGTGCTCACGGCCGGCCGACGGCCCCCGCAAGCTTCGCTTTGCGATCATTCCAAAAGCGCTGCACATCCCGGTGTTCGATTATGCCCGCACTGGCGCGGAGCGCGCCGCGCAACGGCTCGGCGGGATCGACATCCTCTGGCGCGGGCCGGAGACCACCGACGAGATTCGGCAGAAGGAGATTCTCGAATCGTTCATCGCCCAGCGCGTGGACGGCGTTGCCATCTCCTGTCTCAACGGCGATCTGCTGACCGACGCCATCGACCGTGCGGTGGATGGCGGGATCCCCGTGGTCACGTTTGACTCGGATGCGCCGAAGAGCAAGCGCCTGGCATTTTACGGCGTGAACGACATCGAGGCGGGCCGGGCGCTCGGGGATGGCTTGGCCGGGCTCCTCGGCGGGCGCGGCCGCGTCGCGCTGATCACGTCACTCGGGGCCGACAACTTACAGAAGCGGCTGGACGGCGCGCGCGAGGCGCTCGCACGCTACCCCGAGGTCCACATCGTCGAAACCTACGATATTCGTGATGACGCGTTGCGGGTCGCCGAAGTGATCGCCGTCGGCACGCAACGCCATCCGGATCTCGACGGCTGGCTGTCCGTCGGTGGTTGGCCGGTATTCATGCGCAACGCACTCGACCCCATCGATCCAGCTCACACCAAGTTTGTCGCGTTCGACACGATTCCGCCTGCGCCGGACCTGCTCCGCAGCGGCAAGGTACAGCTCCTCGTTGGGCAGAAGTACTTCGGCTGGGGCGAGGAATCGGTACGGCTGCTGAAGGCCATCCACGATGGCGAGCAGCCAGCCGAGGTATATCACTATTCGGGCATCGATGTGGTCACGCGCGACAACGTCGACGCCTACGCCGAGCAGTGGAAGCGCTGGGAGAGTGGGACACAGGATTGAGCGTCGCCCGCTTGCCGCTGGCGTAAGGCACGCGAAGTTACCGTAACGCAATTCGGATAGGTCGCTGCGCGTGGGCCCGGGTTTGCTGCCGCCTGAGGCGCCGGATACCGAGCGCCAACGGCAGGAGGGCGACCAGCCAGGTGTCTGTGCCCGCGGCGCTAGTTACGGGGGCCGCCGTACCCCTGGCACTCGGGTCTCCGATTGAACAGCCGCCGCTGCGGCTGACCTTTACGCATACGTTGCCTTGAGGCACCATGCCCTGTGGGCACGTCAACGGCGTTACTGGTGTCGGCGTCAGCGTCTGGGCCGGCGTCGGGTTGTAATCGCATCGCTCCGTGTCCGAATTGCAAATCAGGGCCGCCTCACAGTCGGTGTTCTTTCCACACGGCCCGTCCCCATAGCCAAAGGGGGCTGAACACGTGCCCACGTAACCCGTGATGTCGCACCGCCACCCCTGCCCCTGGGCTTCACAGCTGGTTTCGTCGCAGGGCGTTGGTGTGGCCGTCGGTGTGGCCGTAGGCGTGGCGGTCGCTGTCGGAGTGTTCGAGGGAGTCAGTGTGATCGTGGCCGTCGGCGTGTTCGAGGGAGTCAGTGTGATCGTAGCCGTCGGCGTCGGCGTCGCGGTGGGTGCCGGCGCGCACTCGCCGGACGGCGCGCAGTACCCGGACAGGCAATCTGTGTTCAGGCTACAGGGTGATGTATTCGACAGTTGCACATGGCACGTGCCGACTAAATTCGTGATGTTGCAATGCTGGCCGGCAGGGCATGCCGCGCGACAGCAAATGCCGTCGACGCATTGGTTCGGTGAGTCACAGAGTGTGATGCCGGCGGAGCACGCCCCCCCGATCGGCACAGGCGTCGGCGTCAGGGTTGGCGTCGGCGTCAGGGTTGGCGTGGGTGTCCAGGTGGTCGTCGGCGTGGCGGTGGAGGTGGGTGTGGGCGTCGGTAGGTATGCGCACTGTCCCATGGATCCAGCGAGGTTACACGCTTGGTCCGTGGGGCAGTATGCTGCGTAGCAGCAGACCCCGTCGGCACAAAAACCGGAGATACATTGGTCCGGGCTCGTACACGCGTTGCCGAGCGAGACGAGCGGCGTACATTGACCCTCAAAGCCGGGGACATCGCAAGATTGGCTGTTGGGGCAACTCTCCGAGCCGCAGCAGACTTCATTGACGCAGTAGCCGGATGTGCACTGCTCGTCCTCCGAACACGGGCTACCGGAGGGAGCGGGCACGGCGCAACCGCCGCTGTTGCAGTATTCGCCGGCGGGGCAGGACGCGGCACTGCAGCAGAACCCGTCTACACAAAACCCCGACTGACACTGTTGTGCGGAATCACACGGAATGCCGTTTGGCCCGGGCGGCGAGCACACCCCGAGGTTGCCAGAGACGTTACAGAGCTCGCCCGATGGGCATGAAAGAGCGTCGTCGGGCAGAGCGCAGCAGATGTAGTCGACGCAGTGCAACCCCGCCTGACATTGATTATCCGTTTTGCACGCCCAACCTCCGGGCTTCGGGGGTGGCGGGACGCTCTGCAGTATGCGCGTCGTGCTACTGCCGGATTCTGCGACCGCAATGTCTTGCACACCGTTACCGTGACCGGTGAAGTCACCCGCAGCCATGCCGCTCGGCGCAAGGCCGACGAGGACTTGGGCAGCGAAATCAAACAGCCCGTTCCCGCGCCCAGTATAGACGTTGACGAAGCCGGCGGTTGCTGATGTTGTCGTTATTGCCGATGTGCTGAACGACACGGCGAAATCACTTAAACCGTCGCCGTCGAAGTCGCCACTGACGATGCCCTGGGGAGTACAGGTTACGGGAATTCCATTGACTTGCGCCGGGCAGCTGACCCTGAAGAGGGGTAAAGTGTCAAAGAACCCAGTCCCTCGGAGTGTGCCGTCCGGCGACTTGGTCGTTCGGTTCAACAGGAATGAAACGGAGATTTCCGCTGTTGTCGCAGTGCCCTTGTTCAACACCGCGGCCGCGCCCTTATTCAACACCGCGATGTCTTGCACGCTGTCGGCATCGATATCGCCGTGGAAATTTGCGACGGTCAAGGCTGTGGCTGCCACGCCGACAGGGTAGCTGACGGGAGGCGACGAGAAGGTCCCAGTGCCGTTGTTGAGGTAGACGCTCACGAGGTCGGCACCGGTGTAGCCGGTGAGCAGCACGGCGATATCGTCGGCCCCGCTACCGGTGAAATCCGCCACTTTAACCGCATGGGCGTTCCGCCCGGTAGCGATATCCGGCGGGGACTGATACGTTTCAGTTTTGGGGCTCGGGTCGAACAGCAAAGTCAATGTGTTGGAAATTCCGTTGGCGGTTACAAGATCTAACGTAGCTGCGGAGCTCGTGCAACCGCGCGGGCAGTTGAGGTACCCGGCACCTATATCGGCGGCCACATGGCGGACCGGAAAGCTCACTGGCGCCCCGAACGTCCCGGTCCCCATTCCGCCTTGCACTTGTTCGGGCAGTATGTACGCTTTGTTCCCACCGACAACCGCAATGTCGATAGCAGCTTGATTGTTTGCCTTGTGTCCGCTGAAATCTCCAGTGACGATGCCACGCAGCAACTTTCCCACCGTCATGGCGACAGGGGACGTGAAGCTGCCGTCTGTCGAGCCGAAGAACACCGTGACAGCTCCGCCCACGCCCGTGCCGATTACTGCTGCATCGTCAATACCATCTTCGTTGAAGTCTGCCGCCGCAATGTCCACCGCCCCCCCCGCGACCGGGGACTGTGGACCTGCTAAAAAAGCAAGTTGTGCTCGCGAACTTTGGCAGAATAGCAGGCAAGCAACTACCAACGATGTCGCGCAATAGGTTCGTCCCATAACACTGCTCCCATGTCTTTTCGGCCGCCCTACACTCACGCCTGGCCAGCAGAGGTCTTACTCTCTAATGGACCGACTTTGTTTGTCAAACGAAAAGGCACACCACAACGGTAGCGACACGGCGGGTCTCACCGCCGCTGTAGGTGTCTTCCGAAGCAATCATCGGGGCCGACCCGGTTCAGAGCAGGAATATCGGCAGAAGGATGCCCCCGACGATGATGGCGACCACCAAGCCGACGACTCCTACCTCCCCAGCTTTGTCGGCGAGGCTCTCATCATCAGCGAGCGGCTGAGCCTCCTCGATGTTGTCGTCCTCCGGTATCGTCGGCTGCGGCTGATGTGCGGCGCAACTACCAAGTACCGAGACCGCAGCCAGCAAGGCGACCGCCACACAGAAGGTCCACCAGGCACGCCAGAGGCGTGATTTCCGCAGTGCGGACAAGCGCGACACTCAAACCAGTGGAGCTGAACGGAGTCGAACCGTCGGCCTCCTGAATGCCATTCAGGCGCTCTCCCAACTGAGCTACAGCCCCGTCACATGCAAGGCCCTCTACCTGAAATGCCCGGGCCCGGCAAGGCGAATCTGCCGTTTCACGGCCCGGGTTCTCGCGTTTGTTTGACGGTTCGAACATCACATGGTATTAAAACGTCGTTTATATCCTGCGGGCGGATCTGATGGAGGAGATCTTGGCGAGGCGAAGGCAACCGGAGCGAATGGAGAGGAGGGACCGGATTATTGGTGCCGCCAAAGCGGTATTCCTCAAGGAAGGATATTTCAAGACTAACATTCGCGACATCGCCCTCGCTGCCGAGCTGTCGCCGGGAGCGATCTACTACTACTTCGGCGGCATCGACGAGATCCACGCCGAGATCTGCGTCGAGTCGTTCGATTTGATCAACGAATTCCTGGAGCGCGAAAGCCGCCGCGTGGTTTCTCCCCGGCGGAAGTTGGAGAATATGGCCCGTGCCTGAACGGAATGAGCAAGGCGGCCTGACCCTTGCACGGTGCAGAGCGACAATGACGGCGTCACTGGCGGTACTGAGCACGCCGGACAGACGGCTGTGCCAACAGGAACTGCAGAAGAAGCGGACCGGTTCGGATCAGAGAACGTCGTGAGAGAGGGGCGCATGGTTGCGACAGCAGATATTAGCGAAGCGAGAAAACTAGGGCTCGATCCCGATCGTCTGTTGAAGCTGAAGCGGGCGATCGAAGAGGACACCGCGAAGGGTCTCTATGATGGGGCGGCGTTCCTGGTCGCGCGCGAGGGGATCGTCGTCCTGCACGAGGCGGCCGGCCACTCGGACCTCGCCAGCGGGCGCAAGACGAAGACGGACGATGTCTTCTTCATCATGTCCATCACCAAACAGTTCACGGCGACGCGGGTCCTGATGGCCATCGAGGAGGGCAAGTTCACGCTCACGACGCCCATCAAGGACCTCATCCCCGAGTTCGGCATCAAGGGCAAGCAGAACATCACGGTCGCCCACATCCTCACGCATACGAGCGGCTTGAACACGGAGATTCCCTTCACCTTCCCGATGGACAAGCTCGGCAACATTGAGGCGGTCGTCGCGGCGCTGAGCAACGAGCGGGTGCTCTTCATGCCCGGAACGATCGTGACCTACAACCCGGTCACGGCCCATGCCATCGTTGCGGCGATGGTTCAGAGGAGCGACGAAGAGCAGCGCCCCTTCCGCGAGATCCTGGCGCAAGATCTTTTTGCGCCCTTGGGGATGCAGGAGACAGCACTGGGATTACCCGAGCGGCTGAAGAAGCGGATCGTGCCCGTTGTCGTGCGCGACACGACCCCGGGGCTCTTTGATCCGCTCCTGATCGAGGGCATGAACTACATCGTCGCCGAGGACACCGAGCTGCCGTCGGGCGGCGCCGTGTCGACGGTCCACGACGTGTTCTTGTTCGCGGAGATGCTGCGACGGGGCGGCCAGCTCAACGGGAACCGCGTGCTGAGTCCGGAGACCGTCGAGCTGGCGACGACGAATCAGACGGGAGAGCTGCCGAACCATCTGATGGACTACATGCGGGAGATGTACGGCTGGCCCGAGATTCCCGCGCATCTTGGCCTCACCTTCTTCGTGCGTGGCAGCGGCCTCTTCCCGACGCAGCTGGGACTCAACACCTCGCCCCGTACCTTCGGCGGCTTCGGCGCCGGGTCCACCGTCTTCTGGGTCGACCCCGAGCGGGCGCTCACCTATGTCTTCCTTTCCGCCGGGCTGATGGAAGAGGGACACAGCATCATGCGCCACCAGCGCCTGTCCGACATGGTCGTGGCGGCCGTGGTCGATTGAGTGCCGCGAAGACGGGAGGGGCGGCCATTTTTTCGTGATTGCGACTGAGCCCTGCTCGTCCGCCTACAATTCCGGTTGAGGCGCTTTACCCCTAGTGATAGAATGCGGCATCATTTTATGGAACCCAGTTCCACAAGGAGAAAAATCCACGAGCGCGCTTTTAGGAACGCGTGGTTGCTTGACGCGGCCGAGGCGGTTTTTCTGGAACGCGGGTTCGCCGGCGCGTCGATGCAGGATATCGCCCGCCGTAGTGAGGTGGCACTCGGCACACTTTACAAGGCTTTCTCCGGAAAGGAGGAGCTTTTCGTGCGCGTGATGGAGCGGCGGATGGACCGTTTCGTCGAGGCGGTTCGAGGTGTCACAAGTGAAGGTCCGCCGCTGGCCCGGATCGAGCGGCTGGTGCGCGGCGCATTCGACTACTTCGCCGCTGAAGCGGCCTTCTTCCGGCTCTACCTGGCGGCAACGCAAGGCTTTCCGTGGGAGATCCGTTCACGTCTGGGCGAGAAGGCGGCGGCCCGGTATGAGGAGCTGATTGGTGAGGTGGAATCGCTGTGCCGGACCGCGCTTCCGCCGGCGCGGCGACGCTCCGCTCGCGTGGTGGCGCTCCTTCTCGTGGGCGGGCTCAACGCCGCAATGGCGGAGTGGCTCGGCCGAAAGACGCCACGGGCCCCCGCCTCCGTCGCCAGAGA
Source organism: Binatia bacterium (assembly GCA_050015455.1). Lineage (GTDB taxonomy): Bacteria > Desulfobacterota > Binatia > HRBIN30 > HRBIN30 > JAGDMS01. The sequence continues at coordinate 56,534 of JBEKBJ010000017.1, read as the reverse complement.
AGTCTGGTCAAACGTCCGCCGGCTATTCGGTCCTCCATGACACGCCCCTGGTTGTCGCTAGCGGCCGGGGTAGGCTTCACAGTGGGCCGTGCGGAGGGAACGTCGTTCCTCACGCTCGACGAGGCCGGGAGTCGCGCCCGCGCTACGCACGCAGCGATTCACGCTGCCCTTCGAACGCGTGCTGGAACACACCGAGTGAGAAATCGAGGGAGTCAGGAAAGTGACCGATCGCAATAGCGGACAAGGGTCGTGGGCGCGGCGTGGGGTACTCGTAGGCGCGGCCGCCATCGTAGCGGCGGCGTTCGTCGTCGTCGGCATCCGCTGGTGGCTGTTCTACCGCACGCACGTAAGTACCGATGACTCCTACGTGCACGCTGATGTCGCGCAAGTCACGCCGCGCATCCCCGGCACCGTGACCGCGCTCCTGGTCGACGAGAATTGGCAGGTTGCCGCCGGGGACCTGCTCGTGCAGCTCGACACCGCCGACTATGAACTGGGCGTGCGACAGGCCGGGGCGAACCTCGCCGTCGCGGTGCAGCAGGTTGAGCAGACGCGGGCCGCGGTACGCGCGGCTCAGAGCCAGGTCGAAGTGGCCGAGGCGGAACTGGCTCAAGCGCGGCTCGATCACACCCGCGCGGCGCAACTCGCCGAACGCAAAGTAGTATCACCCGACCGCCTCGATAAGGCGCGCACGGTGTTGCGTGCCGCCGAGGCGCGCCACGCCGAGGCGCAGCGTGAAGCGGAGCGCGCACTTGCCACCCTCGGCATCCCACTCGATGCCTCTGCAACCGCAGCGGCCGTCGTGCGCCAGGCGCAGGCGGCACGCGATCAGGCCGCGCTGTTGCTTTCGTATACCGAGCTGCATGCACCTACGGCAGGCGTGGTCGCAAAACGCAGCGTCGAGGTGGGCCAGCGGGTACAACCCGGGCAGCCGTTGATGGCCGTGGTCCCGGTTCAAGCCGTCTATATCGAAGCAAACTTCAAGGAGACGCAGCTCACCGACGTGCGTGTCGGCCAGCCCGCGACGGTGGTAGCCGACATCTACACCGGGGTGGTTTACAACGCGCACGTGGAAAGCATCTCCCCCGGAACCGGTGCGGCGTTCGCGCTCCTCCCGGCGGAGAACGCCACCGGCAACTGGATCAAGGTCGTGCAGCGCCTCCCGGTGCGCATTGCGCTCGACGCGCCGCTGCCGCCCGACCACCCGCTTTGGGTCGGTCTGTCCACTACCGTGACGATCGACACCAGCCGGCGGGAAGGCCCGCTGTTGCTGCCACGACGCCCGCAGCGAGTTGCGCCGTGAACAGCCGCCATTCTCACTGGCTCACGCCAGCGGATGGGGGCGGTCGGTGGTTGCAGTGAACATACAGCGCAATGAGTGAGCCTACCGCTTCGCCAGTACAGAACGAGCAGCTCTCCTCGCAGGTGTGGCGTCCATCAGCCAGTCCGTGGCTGGTCGGGATAGGACTCATGCTTGCAGCGTTCATGGAATTGCTCGACACCTCCATCGTGAACGTCGCGCTCCCGCACATCGCCGGCAGTCTCTCCGCCAGTACGAACGAGGCGACGTGGGTGCTGACGAGCTATCTCATCTCCAACGCGATCGTGCTGCCCGCAAGCGCGTGGTTCGGCCGCGTATTCGGCCGCAAGCGTTTCCTGCTGGTGTGCGTTGCCGTGTTCACCGGGGCGTCGGCTCTTTGTGGCGTCGCACAAAGCCTCGGCTTTCTGGTGGTGGCCAGGGTGCTGCAGGGGTTGGGAGGAGGCGCGCTGCAGCCGATTTCGCAGGCCGTTCTCCTCGAGAGCTTCCCGCCCGCGCAGCACGGCATCGCCATGGCATTCTTCGGGGTCGGGGTCGTCACCGCGCCGATCATCGGGCCGACGCTCGGCGGCTGGCTGACGGATACCTACTCGTGGCGGTGGAGCTTCTACATCAATCTGCCCATCGGCCTGGTGGCAATGGTCATGATACACGCCTTCCTGGAGGATCCGCCGTACTTGCGAGGAGAAGGCCGGCCGCGGATCGACTACGTCGGATTCGGGCTGATGGCGCTGGCGCTCGGCACCCTCCAAGTCGTGCTCGACAAGGGTGAGGAAGCGGACTGGTTTGCGGCGACGTGGATTTGTGTCGCGTCCGCAGTGTGCGTCGTATCCTTCGTCGCCTTCATTATCTGCGAATTGCGGGTACGGCAGCCCATCGTCGACCTGCGCGTGTTTCGCAATCGAAGCTTCGCCGTCGGCACCGCTATGATGACCGCCGTCGGTGTGGTGCTGTACAGCACCACGGTAATGTTGCCGCTGTATCTACAGACGCTGGTGAGCTACCCGGCGCTGCAGAGCGGGCTGGCGCTGAGCCCGCGCGGTTTCGGCTCCATCGCCGCGATGCTCATCGCTGGTCCCCTGGTCGCGCGCGTCGACGCCCGGCTCCTCATCGGGATGGGGTTGCTGGTCCTGGGCCAGTCGTGTTTCTATTTCGGTGACCTCACGCTGCAGATCTCCATCGGACATGTCATTGCCCCCGCGATTCTGAATGGTGTGGGGATCGGTCTCATCTTCGTCCCACTCGCCACAACTACGATGGCGGCGGTGCCCAGAGAGGCAATCGGGAACGCCACTGGGATCTTCAACTTGATGCGCAACATCGGTGGGAGCGTCGGCATTGCGTTGATTGCGACCTTCATCGCACGTGACGCGCAGCGCCATCAAGCGCTGCTGGTGGGCAATCTCACGCCCTTTGCCCCGGTCTGCCAGCAATGGCTCGCCGGCAGTCAGGCCGCGCTTGCGACGCGCGGCGCCATCCGTCCCGCGGAGCAGGCACTCGCCGTTGTCTACGGCACCCTCCTGCAACAGTCCTCGTTTGCCGCCTTCATTGACAACTTTCGCCTGCTTGCGTTCCTCTCCCTCGCCTGCATCCCAACCGTCTTCTTCCTACGCCGAGTGCGAGCGAGCGTGCCAACCGTGATGCACTGACACTGAGGAGAAAGGTCTCTACATCCTCTGCGCGGTCCTCGATCTGTTGCCGAGCGCCGTGGGGGGCGCGGCGAGGTTCTCCATTCAGCGGACAGAAGGACGATCTGTCTCCTCAGCACGTGCAGCTTGATCGGAAGGACTTTGGCATAGTGGGTGTAATCGGTGTTGGTTCCTCAACGAGGCACCACTCCGCATCTGGTCACTCACCAGAGCGCGGAAGAGTCCTTCAAGTGGCAAGGATCACACGGCGCCTTCACGGTCGGCAAGGAGTCGGTGCCCCGGGTCAGAGCGTATGTGGAAGGTCAGAAACTGCATAATAGGGCCCTGGCAGAGTCCGCGGAGGCGGACCCTTCGACAAGCTCAGGACATGCTTCGTGCTTCTCGTAGCCGCGGTTTCAACCGCCGGGCTACTCTATCGAGTTGGAGATGCCGGAGGACCTGGCCCGCTTTCGTTTGCCGCTCGCTGTGAATCAGCGTCTCCAAGAACTGCTCGACCGCCAGGATCGCGGTGATCGGCTGACGGCTGCGGAGTGCAAGGAAGCCGAAGGCCTCGTGAATCTGGCGGAGTTGCTGTCGCTCCTGCAGCTGCGCGCCGCACCTGGCCGCCGGTTTGGTGAGCAAAAGCGGGCGTCACAGGCACGAAACGTATGCCCTGACGATATCAGGACGCCAGCACGCCGCGGCGCTCGCACGCCGGCTCTCTGAGCAGCGGTGAGCCGTAAGAATTGCCCGAAACGCGGTCGGCGTGGCGCGCGTCCGACCGCTCACCCTTCCTCAACGGGCTGACGGCCTCGCCGCGATGGCACCCACTGCCGCGTCGGGAACCGTTATAGCCTGCGGCAGTAAAAACCTGGCCACATTCCAAACCGGAATGGCGCATTGCAACAGATTAGGAGCCACATTTGAGCTGTGTTGGCCTCATCTACTCGAGATCAGGCCGAACCTGAAACGATTATGGCTTTTTGCAAATGAGCTGCAGCCAGACCAACTTTAGTTCTGGCCGCCGCGTCCGGCATGGCGCCAGATCTAAAACCGATCTGGCTCATATTCATCGCAAGCGGGCCAAACCAAAGCCGATTCCGGCTTGCGACTGCCGAAATGGCGTGTGCGGGTGCAGGTCCGAGGCGACGTTCCACCAAAGTGCAAAATCAATGTTCCGAGGGATCACGTACACCGCGGCGGTTCGCCTTCTCGTTCGTCATGTGCCACACTGCCGCTATGGTCGCCGAGTGCCACGATCAGGACGATGCGATCGATGAGAGCCTACTCGATTGCTTTCTCGAGTTGGGCTTGAAGGAACGGATCCAGAGCGCCGCCAATTTCGCCAATGCCGTCGAAAGACTTCGCCGCCTTCGATCCGCTGACGATTCTGAGCAAGCTGCGTGACGCCCGGCCTGTCCTTTTGCGCGTCGCTTCCGTCCGGAGTGTCGGTGGCGGCCTTGAGTGCCATCTGCAGCCGACCATGATATTTTGATTCATACCAAACGTACCATCGTCCTTGGACTCCAACCCACAGTATACGGAACGCCAGAGAAAGGATGGCCGGTGACTGCGCCCAACGCTGATGAAGTAAACCGAATCTTTCGCAGTGCGCCGTTTATTGTCGACCTCGGCCTGCAGCTCGACTCCTTGGAACCTGGCGCCTGCACCAGCGTGCTGCTGCTCGAGCCGCGACACCTCCAGCAAGATGGCTTCGTGCACGCCGGCGTGCAGGCGACTGTGGCCGATCACACCGCCGGAGCAGCCGCAGCGACCTTGGTCTCGCCGGCCCAGATCGTGCTCACCGCGGAGTTCAAAATCAACTTTCTGCGCGCGGCCAAAGGCGAGCGGCTCATCTGCCGCTCCAAGGTGCTCAAGCCGGGAACGCAGCTGAGTGTAGTCGAATCGGAGGTCTTCTGCATCGCCTCGGGTACCGAGCACTTGGTGTCGAAGGCCACGGCCACCGTGGCGATCGTCACACCACGCGGGGGCTGAGCTACTACACCTGGCTCCCCATGATGAAAGGCACTCCTATTCCTCGTTGCGCAAGCAGCAACACTGATGGTACCAAGACCTCGTGAGTACCATGCGAAGCATCCCCATGGGCGGACTGTCCAACGTGCCAAGATCCTTCCTAGCGGCCGTCCATTCCGGTGAACCGGGTTCGCCATGCTAGTCCTCGATCTGAGTATCGTCGCATATGAGCAACAGGACGAGGTTGCTTCTCGGCGATGAGGCGGTCGCGCACGCGGCGGCCGACAGCGGGATCGGCGGCGTTTTTGGCTATCCGGGGACGCCCGCCACCGAAGCGTTCGAGTGGCTGCAGAAGCGCGCGGTCGAGCTACAGATCTCCGCCCGGTGGTCCGGCAACGAGAAGGTCGCGTACGAAGAGGCCCTCGGCATGGCGTATATCGGCCAGCGCGCCCTCGTCGTTATGAAATGCGCCGGCCTGAATGTTGCCTTCGACGCCTACATCAATTCCGCGCTCGTCGAGGTCTTGGGCGGTCTGGTGGTCGTGGTCGCGGATGACCCAAGCATACACTCCTCACAGAACGAGCAGGACACACGCTACCACGCCGATTTCGCCCGCACGCCGTGGTTCGAGCCGTCCGACCAGCAGGAATGCTACGACATGACGCGCGAGGCGTTCGTGCTGTCGGAAGAGTTCAACGTGCCGGTGCTCGTTCGTCTGGTCACGCGCATCGCACACAGCCGTGCGCCGGTGCGGCTGGCGGAGCCCGCAGTCGTATCTCGTGGCGTACGGACGGGAGCCGATCGCAGCGCGTGGACCCTCTTGCCGGTGTACGCCCGTGTCATGAATGCACGGTTGTGGGAAAAGCGCGCCCGCTTCGCTGAGCGGGCAGAGGAGAGCCAGTGGAACCGCATTGTTAGGGCACGGCAGCCGGAGAGGCAGAAGGTAGGCGTGGTCTGCTCCGGAGCAGGCTGCAACTACGCGCTCGAAGCGATGCAGATGCTCGAGGTCGAACTCGACCACCTCATACTCGGCTTTTTCCCTGCCCCGGCCCGGCTCGTCGGGGAGTTTCTCCGAGACAAGGAAGACATCCTGGTCGTCGAGGACGGCTATCCGTACTTGGAGGAGCGGCTGCTCGGCATCGCGGGAACCGGCCCACGCATTTACGGGCGATCTGACGGAACCATACCGGCGAGCGGCGAGCTGACGCCGGACAGGGCAGCGGCGGGCTTAGCAGCCGTTCTGGGCCTGCCGCCAGAGCCGGCGGCGTCTCGGGGCCTCACCATTCCGGCACGCCCGCCCAGCCTCTGTCCCGGATGTCCGCATTGCGACACCTATCGAGCACTGAATGAGGCGCTGGAGAGTCGCAGCCCATCGGTCGTATTCTCAGACATCGGCTGTTACACGCTGGGCGCCCTCGAGCCCTACACCGCGATCGACACCTGCGTCGAGATGGGTGCCAGTGTCGGCATGGCCAAAGGGGCGGCGCAGGGTGGACTGCGCTACTCGGTGGCAGTCATCGGCGACTCGACCTTCGCGCACTCGGCTCTGCCGACATTGCTTGCCGCTACGGCCGAGGACACGCCGATGACCGTCATCATCCTCGACAACGACACCGTTGCCATGACCGGCATGCAGAGCAGTCTGGGCAGCGGCGAACGACTGCTCGGAGCGCTGCGCGGGTTCGGGGTCGCCGAGCCGCATCTGCGGGTGATCGACCCGGTGCTGAAGGCGCACGCACGCAACGTGCAGGTGATCGCGGAGGAGCTCGATCATCGCGGGCTGTCGGTGATCGTCGCACAGCGGGAGTGCATCCACCTGGCGCGGAAACGGTGAGCGGCGGTGAGGCGAGATATCGTTCTGGCCGGCGTCGGCGGACAAGGCATCCTCACGCTGGCGGTGCTGATCGTGAATGCCGCCATGCGCGAGGGGCTCAACGTACGCCAGGCGGAACTGCACGGAATGAGCCAGCGCGGCGGGGCAGTCGAAGCCCATGTGCGCCTCTCGAATGGGCCGTTGTTCAGCAACCTCGTTCCGAAGGGCCGCGCCGATCTTATTCTCGCAACTGAACCGCTCGAGGCGCTGCGTAACATCGATTACCTGTCGCCCGGCGGCTTGATCGTGACGAACAGCGCCACCGTCGAGAACATTCCAAACTACCCGCCGCCTGAGGAGTTGATGAAGCTGCTGAACAACTGCGGTCGCAAGGTGTACCTGATCGATGCAGCTGCGGTGGCGAAGGAAGCGGGAACCGCGCGGGCGCAAAACGTCGTCCTGATCGGGGCCGCGTCGGAGTTTGTGGGCCTCAGGCCGGAGTCGCTGCTGGCCGCCGTCTCGGAGATGTTTGTCAAAAGGAGAAAAGACCTGGTCGATATGAACCTGCGCGCGCTGCAGCTTGGGGCTCTTCGGATCCAGCAGATTACACCGCGCGCCGTGAGCGGAGCGGTCTGATGCACGAGACGAGCGCTGCCGGCCCGGGCCGTACGCCTATACCGGCAATCAGGTCAACTATTCGCGACGAGGTGGAGAGCCTTCCGCGACGAGATTTGGAACGGTTGCAACTGCAGCGCCTGCGAGCCGGCATCGAGCGGTTGTCAAAGATGGTTCCGTTCTATCGCGAGAAACTGTGCGGCGGAGGCCCCGAACGGATCCGGTCGCTCGACGATCTCGTCCGGTTGCCGTTCACGACCAAGGGTGACCTGCACGACAACTATCCGTTCGGTCTGCTTGCGGTGCCGATGAAAGAGGTGATCCGCATACACGCATCCAGCGGGACGACGGGCAAGCCGACGGTGGTGGCGTACACGCAGAACGACATTGCACTGTGGGCCGATCTGATCGCGCGCGCTTACGCCGCGGCCGGCGTGACCGAGCACGACGTCGTTCACAACGCCTATGGGTACGGCCTGTTCACGGGTGGACTCGGTTTTCACTACGGCGCCGAACTGATCGGCGCCACGGTGATCCCCGTGTCGGGCGGCAACACCAAGCGGCAGCTAACCTTCATGCGCGACTGCGGCAGCACGGTGCTGTGTTGCACGCCGTCCTACGCGCTTCTGATCGCGGAGGTCGCGGAAGAGGAGGGCATCAACCCGGCGTCGCTGCCGCTGAAGATCGGCATGTTCGGCGCCGAGCCCTGGTCCGAGCGCATGCGGCAGGAAATCGAGTCGCGGCTTGGCATCGTGGCGCTCAATATGTATGGCTTGACCGAAGTGATCGGCCCGGGGGTGGCCTTTGAATGCCGCGAGCAGCAGGGCATGCACGTTTTCGAGGATCACTTCATTCCCGAGATCATCGATCCGCAGACAACGGAGCCGTTGCCCGACGGCGAGGTCGGCGAGCTCGTGCTGACGTGCGTGACCAAAGAAGCCTTGCCGTTGATCCGCTACCGGACCCGGGATCGGACGCAGCTGATGCGGGAGCCATGCGCCTGCGGCCGTACCACCGTCCGCATAGACCGGCTGGTCGGGCGCACCGACGACATGATCATCGTGCGCGGTGTCAATGTGTTCCCGTCCCAGGTCGAAGCCGTTTTGTTGCGCGCCGGCGAGGTGACGCCGCACTATCAGATCATCGTGGATCGCGCCGCCGAGCACATGGACGAGCTGGAGGTGATCGTGGAGGCGCCGGCTGAGATTTGCGGCAACCGCGATCGCCTCGTTCAGCACGAGAGACTGCTGAGCCACGAGGTACGCAGCGCACTTGGCATCAACTGCAACGTCAAGCTCGTCGGCCCACGGCAGATCGAGCGTAGTGAGGGCAAGGCGGTGCGCGTCGTCGACAAGCGGAAACTGTAGCGCGTTTCACGAGCGCGCGTTTCCAAGAGTTCTACGCGCACCGTACCCAACGGTACAGTCCCTCGAACACGAAGCTCGCCACCGCACCTTTCGTTCGGGGGTGTCGGCATGAGCAACTCGAAGCCCCCATTTCGTCCTTCTTGCGATCCGGGACCAGGGGGTCTTGCGCTGATGGTCGCTGAGATTAGCATAGAGTTGACGCGTGAGCTTGGGGGAGTATCACGGTGAAGAGCAGCCGGTGAACCAGAGCAGGCACATCCGTAAGGTCGTCAAGAGCCGCGCGGCCATCGAAGGTGCCGGCGTCCACCTACACCGCGCGATCGGTTTCGGCCGCCCAGAGCTGTATGATCCCTTCCTGCTGCTCGACGACTTCCGTTCCGATGAGCCCGCTCACTACCTGAAAGGGTTCCCTTGGCATCCGCATCGTGGGATGGAAACGATCACGTACGTGCTGCGCGGTGAGGTCGAGCACGGTGACAGCCTGGGCAACCGCGGCGTGATCTCCCCGGGTAATGTGCAGTGGATGACCGCCGGCAGCGGCATCATCCACCAGGAGATGCCCAAAGGCGACGCGACCGGCGCCATGCACGGCTTCCAACTCTGGGCGAACTTGCCAGCGGCGAACAAGATGATGGAACCGCGCTACCGCGGTGTCGCGAGCGGTGATATCCCGGAAGTGAGGGACTCAGGCGGCGCCACGATCAAAATCGTCGCCGGCTCGGCGGGCGGGGTGAGCGGGCCGGTACGCGACATCGTCACCAGCCCCGAGTACCTTGACGTGAGCCTTCCGCCCGGCGGGACGTTCACCCACCGTACGCCACGTGGGCACACGGTGTTCGCGTACGTGATCGGCGGCAAGGGCGTTTTCTGCATGCAGAAAGATCCCTTCAGCTACGAGGCCGAGGGCGACAGCTACTTTGATATGGAGCGCGACCGGCTGATCGGCGACGGCCACTTGGTGCTCTTCGGTGACGGCGACACCGTGTCCATCGCCGCCGAAGCGGAGCCCGTCCGCTTCCTGCTGATCTCCGGGAAGCCGATCGGTGAGCCCATAGCCTGGTACGGACCCATCGTGATGAACACGCAGGAGGAGTTGAGGGTAGCCTTCGAGGAACTCGAACGCGGAACGTTCATCAAAGCTCGGAACATTGCGCGCTGAGCGCGCTCGCTGCAGGAGTTCGGGTAGCGACAGACACGACAGTGGCGCGTGAACCATGGCGTTGGTTCGCGGATCCAACCATTTGCGGGTATACTCAGGGCGTGACTCGCGCCCAGCTCCCGACTCGTTTGTGCCGTCTAGGCGACGAACCAGAGGACGACTACGTGGCGCGTCTGACGCCCGCGGAGCGCATGGCGTTGGTGTGGCCGATAACACTCCAAGCATGGGCGTTTCAGACGGGGACAACGGATGAACCGCGACTTCTTCGAGATGTTGGCCGCGTTGTGCGCGGAGGGCGTTGAGTTTCTCGTCGTGGGCGCTTACGCCATGGCGGCGCACGGTCTCCCCCGCGCCACGGGCGACATCGACATTTGGGTCCGCCCGACGCGCGCGAACGCCGAGCACGTGATGCGCGCGCTCCAGAGTTTCGGCGCGCCGCTGTTTGATCTGACGATCGAAGACCTGCTGCGCTTGGATACCGTCTTCCAGATCGGCATTGCGCCCAGTCGCATCGATATCCTCACCGGGATCACCGGTGTGAGTTTCGAGGAGGCTTGGCCCAACCGCCTGACGGTTACGATCGACGAGCAGAGCCTTCCGGTGATCGGCCTTGCAGACCTGATCCGCAACAAAGCCGCAACCGGACGTGGAAGAGACCAAGCCGACCTGATTTGGCTGCGCGAGCGGGCGAAGAGTTGATATCCGCACGAGCCACGGTGTGCCTCGGGAGTCCGGGGTTTCGGATCTCAAAGGGACCGGTTGCTTGGTAGTGGGCGATGGGCCACAGTACCGGTTGCTTAGCGATGGTCGACACTGCCCACGTGAGTTGCTATCCAGATCGATTGCCGGAGCCTACCCCACCCGATTCTTCGGTCACCGTACACCGCGACTTTTCACGCCGCGCAGGCACCAAAATGCAAGGTACGTACTGACCGACTTTTCACCCACGCACCCCCCACGAAATCGCGGCCAGTTTGGCCGGCCCTTGACAACCAAGCGCCCCAGCGATCGACACTCACCTCCTGGGCCGTGCGCTCGCTTCTTGTAGCGTGATCGCCGCGATGCGCGAAAGAAACGGAGCGAAGTCGTCGGTGTCCAGCGAGACGATGGTCTTCACCCTGTGAACCATGGCACTGGCGACGATATGGGCGTCGTGGATGCGGGTGCCGGTACACGGAACTGCAGCCAACAGACGCAGAAGGCTCGGCAACAGCGGTTTGCTCTCCGGGAGCAGAGGGATGGCTCGACGGAACTCGCGCAAGTTGGCGAGCGCGCCCGATAAAGACATGCTCAGTCCGTTGACCTCGGTAGGCTGCGTCGCGACGACCAGATACTCACGGACAACCTGGGCCGACATCACCAAGGACGGGTGCGATTCGATCAACTCCTTGGCGGCGTGATGGTACGGCCGTTTCTCGTCCGTTGCTTCGAGCAGAATGTTCGCGTCTACGAGAAGGCGCTCACAGCTGGTGAGCAAATCGGAATTTGCCCTTCGACAGGCTCAGGGCGCGCGGAAAGAAAAGCGCCGGAGGGGCAGAGCGCGCCCTGTTGGCCGATTGCTTGAATCGGGCGGGTAGCGCAGGTACGCTCCTGCCATGGCAGGAAATCGGCAGCCACTTACTACTGAGGATCTGGGGAGGTGGCTGCGCGGGTTTTGCGAAAAGTACCGTATCCGCCGCTTAGAGGTCTTCGGCTCTGTCGCGCGTGGCCAGGCATCCTCAGATAGTGATGTGGACCTGCTAGTGACGCTCGATGAGTCCGTACCTGTCTCCACTGCCGAGCTGCTCGAAATGGCGGGCGAGGTGGAGGAACTGGTGGGTGCGCCCGTGGATTTTGTCCTCCGTCGGCCCTTGGAACACTCCCGGAACCGCTACACCCGTGAGCACATCCTGGGCACGGCCGTCTGCGTTTATGGAAGCTGACCAACTCGGCCGGCTGCGCTATATTATGGAGGCGGCGCGGCTCATCGCTTCCTATGCGACAGGCTCTGGGTCGGGGCGGACCCTTGGCTGGCTTGATTCCCCGTCTTCATTTCCGGTTTGGCGTTTTCCGTCATGCTCACTCTGTACACCATCGGTCACTCCAACCGGCCGCTCGATGAATTTCTGCAGCTGGTCGCGGCGCACGAGATCCGCTGCATAGCCGACGTGCGCGCCTTCCCGTCATCACGACGCTGGCCGCACTTCAATCGCGAGCCCTTGGCTGCCTCCCTCGCGTACCACGACGTCCGCTACGAATGGATTCCCCTGCTCGGTGGGCGGCGCCATGGTTCCCCACGGCCCGACTCGCCGCACACGGCGTGGACCGTCGCCGGCTTCCGCAATTACGCCGACTACATGGATAGCGAGGAGTTTTCGAAGGGGCTTGAGCAGCTCCTCGCGCTGGCGCGCAGTGATCGCACCGCCTTCATGTGCGCCGAGGCGCTGTATTGGCGTTGCCACCGGCGCCTGATCTCGGACCGGCTTGCGGTCCTCGGGCACAAGGTCTTACACATCGAGACACCGACGCGCACGGCGGAGCATTGCCTGCCCGACTTCGCACGCGTACTCGGGGGCCGGTTGATCTACGATGGCGGCACGCAGTTGGAGCTGTGATGGCCTATCCTGCCGGCACGGCACGGTCGTATTCCGCTCCGGTCCGCCGTGTGACAGAATAAACCGCATATAGGAGGAGACCGCATGCAAACTCGCGCGCTCGGGAAACTGCCGGTGTCGGCCATGGGGCTCGGCTGCATGGGAATGAGTGAGTTCTACGGACCGGCCGACGAGGCCGAAGCCATCGCCACGATTCACCGCGCTCTCGACCTCGGCGTCACCCTGCTCGACACCGCGGACATGTATGGCCCGTACACCAACGAGGAGCTGGTCGGGCGCGCCATCCGCGGGCGGCGCAACCAAGTCGTCCTGGCAACGAAATGCGGCATCGTGCGCGATCCTAACGACCGCGCGTTACGCGGGATCAACGGCCGCCCCGAGTATATTCGCACGGCCTGTGACGGGAGCCTTCGCCGCCTGGGCGTTGACCATGTCGACCTCTACCAACTGCACCGCGTCGACCCCCAGGTGCCGATCGAAGAGAGCGTGGGTGCGATGGGGGAGCTGGTGCGCGCCGGCAAGACGCGCTTCATCGGCCTGTCGGAGGCGGGGCCGGAGACGCTGCGGCGCGCCCACGCCACGCATCCGATCACATCGCTGCAAACCGAATACTCGCTCTGGAGCCGCGACCCGGAGGAGGCCATCTTGCCGACGTGCCGCGAGCTCGGCATCGGCTTCATGCCGTACAGCCCGCTCGGCCGCGGCTTCCTCAGCGGCCGGATCAAATGCTTCGAGGATCTCGCTCCGGACGACTTCCGCCGCTATTCGCCGCGCTTTCAGGAGGAAAACTTCGCGAAGAATCTGGCGCTGGTGGCGCGGGTGGAAGAGATCGCCAGAGCCAAGGGCTGCACGGCGGCACAACTGGCGCTGGCATGGGTGCTCGCGCAAGGTGACGACATCGTGCCGATCCCCGGCACGAAGCGGCGATCGTACTTGGAGGAAAATCTCGGCGCGCTGAGCGTACGGCTCTCGGCCGAGGACCTCGCCCGCCTCGATGCCGCCTGTCCGCGCGGGGCCGCCGCCGGCCCGCGCTACCCCGAAGCGATGATGCAGTTCGTCGGGCGCTGAGAGTTCAGGATGTGAACAGGTGCTCGATGGATGAGGCCGTGCCGCCGCCGCGCGTCATCGGGTAATTGTCATAAGCGCACCCCTGTATACGGGAACGCATTCCGGGAAGCGCTTGTCAACCAAGGGGTTAGGACCATCTGGTTCAGGTAGTTCGCAGCTCGTTGCCCCCCGGGCAGGTGCGCGGTGCCGCCCGATGTGCTAGAGCCGCGCCGGAGGGCTCACCATGGGTCTCACCTCCGAGATGGTGGGGCGGATCGACAGGATCCTCGCTGCCGCGGAGCGGCAAGGGAGGAGCATCCTGTACGAGCACGAGGTGTACGGGATCCTCCAGACCATCGGTCTGAAGGTCCCGCGCCACCGGTTCGTGCGCGACGTGGCGGAGGTCACCGCGGAGGCGCTTGCCGGTCTCGGGCATACCGTGGTGGTCAAGATCGTCTCCCCCGGAATTCCCCACAAGCAGAAGGTCGGCGGGGTGAGGACGGTCGCCGCCTCGGATCCTCTCTTCGTGCAATTCGTCCTGACGCGGATGCGGGAGGAGGTCCTCTCCCGCTTCGCCGCCGCCGAGGCACCCGATGTCACCGGCTTCCTCCTGGTGGAGCACGTCCCGCACACCCAGGCCATCGGCTACGAGGCCCTGGTGGGGTTCCGGGAGGATCCGGCCTTCGGGCCAGTGCTCACCGTGACCAAGGGCGGGGACGACGCGGAATTTTTCGCCGCGCACTATGACCGGGCCAACCTCTTCCTCCCGCCCATCGACTATGCCGCCGCCCTGGCCTTCATGCACTCGCTCCACATCCGGCACAAGTTCGAACAGATCGGCCATCTCGAATACCTGGAGTACATGGCGCGGGCCGTCGCTGGGATGAGCACGCTCGCGTTCCGCTACTCGCCCATGGCCGCGGAGCCCCGGTTCATCCTCACCGCCTTCGAGGTGAACCCCTTCGTGATCTCCAAAGACAACCGCTTCGTGGCCCTCGACGGGCTCGCCGAGTTCCGGGCCGCGTCCGAGGCGGACGTCTGGGCGCCGAGAGGGAATGGCGCGAACCTCGAGGCCTTCTTCCGGCCCCGGGGAATCGCCGTGGTCGGGGGCTCGGCCGATTCGTCCAAGGTCAGCCTGGGACGGGAGATTGCAGAGCTGCTCCACGACCTCGGGAGGGACGATCTCTTCCTCGTCAACCCGAAAGGCGGCAGCGTGCGATTCGGCGGCACATCCTATCCCCTCTACGGGAGCCTGGCGGAGCTGCCCGCACCGGTCGAGATGGTGGTGTATGCCGCGCCCGCGCAGAGCGCACCGGAGTTCCTGCGCGGCCTCGCGGGAACCTCGGTGAAGGCGGTGATCCTCATCCCCGGCATTCCCGCCTCGTTGCCCTACACGGATTTTGCTCGCCAGGTGCGGGTCGCAACTCCGCCCGGGGTCCGCGTCCTCGGACCCAACTGCATGGGAGTCTACTGGGCACCCGCATCCCGCGTCGCCGGGCACCCGAGCGGCGGACCTGTCTCGAAAGGTGTCAACACCCTCTTCATCAACGAGAAGCGGCTCGAGGTCCGTTCCTCCGAGCACTCGAATGCCGTGCTGCTCACCCAGAGCGGCGCGCTAGCGGTCACCGCCCTCGACAAGCTCCGCGGCTGCCGCCCCTTCCGCGCAGTGGTGAGTTTTGGAAACAAGTGCGATGTGAATGTGGCGGACCTGCTGGCATACTTCGAGGGCGACCCCACGGTCGGCGTCGTCTGCCTCTACATCGAGGGCTTCGACGCCGGCGAGGGCCGGCGGTTTTACGACATGGCCCGGGGTATGGAGACGCCCATCGTGGCGTACAAGGCGGGCCGCACCGAGGCGGGGGCTCGATCGGCGGCGTCCCACACGGCGTCGATGTCGGGAAGCTACGAGGTGTTCCGCGCCGCCTGCCGGCAGGCGGGGGTCATACTCGCCGAGACCATCGACGAGTACTACGACCTCGTGAAGGCGTTCTCCCTCCTCGTGCTCAAGCCGCCGGCCGGGAACCGGGTTGCGGGGGTGGTGAACGCCGGGTTCGAGAGCACGGTGGGCGCCGACGAGCTCAAGGGCCTCACCCAGGCTCAGCTCTCCGCCGAAACCGTCGAGCGGCTCAACGCCATCAACCGATACGGACTCGTCGACACCTCGTCGCCGATCCTCGACATCACGCCTATGGCCGACGACCGGATGTACGCCGACTTCGTGGAGGCAGTGATCTGCGACCCCGGGGTCGACTGCGTCTTCGTCGCCGTCGTCCCGCACTCCGTCTCCCTCAAGACAGACCCCGAGACCTGCCGCGACCCCGGCGGTCTGGCGAACCTGCTCTTGAATCTCGAGGCACAGCACAAGAAGCCGATGGTCGTGTCGGTGAGCGCCGGCCGGTACTACGCTGACTTCGTCTCCGTTCTGGAGGAAGGGGGGCTGCCTGTCTACGGCGACATCCGGTCGGCGATCGCCTCCCTGGACACCTTCGTGTCGCATAAACTGGGACGAAAACCCACGCCTGACGCGGGCGACGACGCGAACATGAGCCGCATGGGATAGATCTCGCGCATCCGCGGCGGCCACTGGGAGCTGGACGCAGGCGTTGCTGATGCCCAGTTGACTAAGCTTAGCTAACCGCCTATTCGGTGCTCATGGATATGGTGAACGTGCACGAGGCGAAGACGCATCTCTCGCGGCTGCTCTCTCGCGTGTCGCATGGGGAGGAGATCGTGATTGCCAAGGACGGCAAGCCGGTAGCGAAGCTGATTGCCGTCTCGCCACATGAACGAAAGCCCGGCCGGCTGAAAGGGCGCATTCGCATCGGCAAGGATTTCGACGCGCCGCTGCCGAAGGCGATTGCGAAGGCGTTCGGCATGAGGACGAAATGAGGTTGTTGCTGGACACGCATGCGTTCCTGTGGTGGCTCAGCGACGACCGCAAGCTGTGCACGGCGGCGCGCGACGCGATTCGCGAGCCGCACGCGATCGTCCACGTGAGCGCCGCCACCATTTGGGAAATCGCCATCAAGGCGAAGCTCGGACGGCTTGACGTGCGAGACAGTGATCTGGTGGCCGAGATCGCGGCGAATGGGTTTGCCGAGTTGGCGATCACCGCGCGCCATGCGCAGAGCGCGGGCGCACTGCCCCAACATCACGATGATCCGTTCGACCGCATGCTCATCGCGCAAGCACAGATGGAAGATCTGATCCTGGTCACGCACGATAGCCGATTTCGCCGCTACGGCGCGCAGGTTCTGGCGACGTGATGTAGAAGCAGACCAGGTTCCGCGTCAAGATCGTCGTAGCCGAGGTGCGGCACGAGCGCCGGTAAAACGGCGACCCTTCTGCCAGTTGCGGCGGGAGAATGGTTACTGAATCTCGCCAAATAGAGTGACAGACGATCTCTCCGCTCACCCCGAGAGTAGTGCCCGTCTTCCCAGGGCGCGTATCGAGGTGCCCGTCGAGTTGTGACGCGACGACGTGTTTCAGGCCGGGCGAAGATGAAATCGATGGCGTGCGTGATTATTCTGGCAAACTCGGCACCGCCGCCTTACACCCCCACCCCCACCTTCGCTTATCGGCCCAACAACAAGGAGAGGATGAGCGTCGCAGCCATGCCGACCTTAGATGGGTATCGTTTGCATGCGGGCACCTCAGATCTTCACACCGCTTCCACGCTGGGCAAGCCGGCCAGGGCCATGGCGACCTCATGCTCGGGGTACTCGTAATCACGCAGCTTGTTGGCGAAGTAATCCATGTAGGCCTGCATGTCGAAATGCCCGTGGCCGCAGAGGTTGAATAGGATCACCCGGCTCTTCCCCTCGGCTTTACACTTGAGTGCCTCGCGAATGACGACGGCGATGGCGTGCGCCGGCTCGGGGGCCGGGATGATGCCCTCGGCGCGCGCGAAGCGCACGGCGGCGTCGAAGATTTCGAGCTGCGGCACGGCGGTGGCTTCCATTTCGCCGAGCTTCACCAGGTGCGAGACCAGCGGCGCCATGCCGTGGTAGCGCAGGCCGCCGGCATGAATCCCCGGCGGCACGAACGTGCTGCCCAATGTGTGCATCTTTACCAAGGGCGTCAGGTGCGCGGTGTCGCCAAAGTCATAGGTGTGCCTTCCTTTGGTGAGCGACGGGCACGCCGACGGCTCGACCGCGATGATCCGTTCGCCCTTATCTTCGCCGCGGAACTTGCGGCCGATGAACGGAAACGCGATGCCGGCGAAGTTCGATCCGCCGCCGGTGCAGCCGATGATGACGTCGGGCCAGTCATTCGCCAGTTTGAGCTTGGCGATGGTCTCCTGGCCGACTACCGTCTGGTGCAAAAGCACGTGGTTCAAGACGCTGCCGAGGGCGTACTTGGTTCTAGGGTCTTGCGCGGCCACCTCGACCGCCTCGGAGATGGCGATGCCCAATGATCCGTTGCAGTTGGGATCCTTCTCCAGGATGGCGCGACCCGACGCGGTCTCGCGGCTGGGGCTGGCACTCACCTGGGCGCCGAAAGTCTCCATCATGGCTTTTCGGTATGGCTTTTGGTCGTAGCTTATTCTGACCATGAAGACTTTGCAGTCGAGGCCGAAGAACTGGCAGGCCATGGCAAGCGCCGAACCCCATTGGCCGGCCCCGGTCTCGGTGGCGATCCGCTTGACGCCTTCCACCTTGCTGTAATAGGCCTGCGCAACAGAGGTGTTGGTTTTGTGGGAGCCAGAGGGGCTGAAGCCTTCGTAGTTGTAGTAAATGCGCGCCGGGGTATCGAGCGCCTTCTCCAGTCGGTGCGCGCGGTAGAGCGGGCTGGGCCGCCACAGGCGGTACATGTCGATGACTTCGCCCGGGATGTCGATCTCGCGCCGGGTGGAGACTTCCTGCTCAATCAGTCCCATCGGAAATAACGGGGCCAGGTCATCAGGCCCGATCGGTTTGTGGGTGCCCGGATGCAAAACGGGCGGGAGGGGTTCGGGAAGATCGGCTTGGATGTTGTACCACACTGTCGGGATGTCCTTCTCGTCGAGCAGGTACTTGGTTCGATCTGTCATTGAATGCTCCTTTCGGGCCGCAATCTGCCGTAGGTGCAAGGGGTATGTAAAACCGTGTCGAAGTGCAAGCGGAGCGCGCTACATCCGCGCTCGAACGGAAAGGAGGATGTATGAGACGAGGGGTGTTTCAGGTGAGGGGGATAGTTATGGTGGCCGGGCTTTGCTTGCTGGGAGTGCTGCCCACCCGGCTGACGGCGCAACAAGCGTTGCCGTTGGGGTTGAACCTCGGCTTCACCAGTTTCCTCGACGGTGGGCCACCCGCCGGGCCGGGCTTCTACTTCCAGGAGTACGTCCAGTACATCACGGCCGGCACCTTCAGGGATCAGCATGGTGGCAAGACGCCGCTGCTCGGCAGCCTCGACGCGTGGGTGAGCTTGAACCAATTTATCTACCAATCGAATCAGCCGGTGCTGCTCGGAGGGAAGTGGGGTATCGACGTGATCGTGCCGCTCGTCGCTGTGGATGTGCAACCCGGGAAGGTTCCCGTGCTGAACGCGACCAGCGGACTAGGCGACATCTTGATCGGGCCTTACCTTCAGTGGGACCCGATCATGGGCGCCAACGGCCCCATTTTCATGCACCGCATCGAGCTCCAGAACCTGATTCCGACGGGCAAGTACCGTGATGATCGGGTACTGAACCCCGGATCGAACTTCTACTCGTTCGATCCGTACTGGGCGGCGACGGTCTTCTTTCTTCCCGAGTGGACACTTTCGTGGCGCTTGCACTACCTGTGGAACGCCGACAACGAAAGCCCGAACAAGACGTTCTTTCCGACCGCGGGCGACACGCAGGCGGGTCAGGCATTTCACATCAACTTCGCTTCGGAGTATGAGCTGCTGCCGCACCAGCTGCGCGCGGGCGTGAACGGCTACTATCTTAAGCAGTTCACCAACGCCCAGGTCGACGGGCACGGTATACCCAACTCGCGCGAACAGGTGCTGGGCATTGGCCCGGGCGTACTCTACAGTTTCTCACAAAACGATCACCTGTTCTTCAACGCCTATTTCGAGACGCAGGCAGAGAATCGGCCGGAAGGGTCACGCTTCAACGTGCGCTGGACGCATCATTTCTAATCGTTTCGCGGCGCACGCTTCGGTGGTAGGTCAGCGTGCCGTAGAGTCAGAGCTGGCTCTCGGCACGCTTGCCGAGGTTACGGAAGGCAGGGCTGCGTTCGGCACGGGAGACTTGAGCGCCCTTGCCGCTGTCGCCGGACGGCGCCGCATCACGGCTACAGCCGGGAGCGGCGGCAACCAGCAGCAGTAGTGCGGCGTACACCAGCCCCGCCCGTCCCGGCCGGAGGCGGAGCGGTGTGACAGGCCGAGAGTGCAGGTCACCTGGAGCCATGTTGCTCGGGCGACACCGATCGCGCCAGTGCTACAAAGGCATCCAGCACGTCGCTTCGGGTCAGGATGCCGACCAACCGGTTGCCGTCCACAATCGGTACTGCACCGATGCGCTCGCGGCGCATCAAGCGCGCGGCGTCGACCATGGAATCGTGCGGCGTCAGGGTCAGCACGTTCGTGGTCATTACCATCTCCACGGTAACGGCTTTCGGATCGGTGGCGGAAGTGCGCGGTTTTCGGCTGCCCAGCACCGGAGAGTCGAACACCGAGGGATAGGCGGCGCGCAGGTCACGGTCGGTGAGGATGCCTACCAGCTGGCCCCCAGCCACTACGGCCAATTGGTTGATGCGCCGCGTCTCCATGATGTCCCGCGCATGCTGGATCGAATCCAACGGCTTCACACAATGTACGGGATACTTCAGCCACTTCTGGATTTCCATCCGAAACACTCCTGGTTCTGGCGAGGGCGCTTGTGCCACCTTCCTGCATCATGTTGAAAGGGACCACATTTGGCCTAAGTTCTCAAGCGGGCTCGTGCCGAGGACGGCGCTCTCTGTGCGAAAAGCGGTCGCTCAGGTGAACGATAAGAAAACGTTCCCGTCTGCGCGTTTCTGGGAAACAGAAGCACTTTGGTTCTCATGTCTGCCAGCAGTTGGGCCGCGTTTGTGTCGCGGTGCACCCACTGGCGCGGCCCGATGACTGGCACACATGGTGCGAGCGGATTGGTCGGAGTACCTTGCCCTCAGTCGGCAAGGACGTGGTGTTTACGTGCAGGCGCGAAGCGTGACCGAGCCACCCACATTTGAGAGGTGGGGATGCTGGTATCAATTGCTGCCGACCTGATACCGGTGTACGCGTCATCCAACCAGCTCGAAGCAAGAAGGAGTCGTATTATGAAACGGCTTGCATCTGTTGCTGCGGTGGTCTTCACGGCATCTCTGGCGTTAGCCGACGTGCAGCCTGGGGATGTCATCACTAAGGCAAACTCCGACAAGGTACGCGATCTGGTCGGTCCCGGCGTCGCTTGGTGCGTGGACCACGGGATGACCATGAACATCGTAGCCACCAAGAGAGTCGATTGGCCGCGCGCGTACCGGGCGGCAACGGAGGCCAACGCTGGCCAGGTGCGCATCTCGGCGGACGGCAACACGCTCCAGAACTATGTCGCCGGCATGCCCTTTCCCAACATCGACGTCAACGATCCCGACGCGGCCATTAAGATCATGTGGAACTACCAGTACAAGCCGCTCATCACCGATGACGTTCTCGAGCGTGACTTTCAGGTGCCGAGCGGTCCGATGACGTACACCTCGCCCATGGTGCCGGATCGTGAGTTCGTGGTCGGGGAGTTGCGGCGGCTGTACTACAACGGGCGGCTCTTCGCCGACCCCAAACCCGAGATGCCCAACCCGGAGCAGGTGCGCTATAAGGAGATCCTAAGCCCGATCGTCTCGCCTTTCGACATGAAGGGGATTGGGTCACTCGACATCCGCTATATCAGTGCCGCGCGGCAAGACGATAACTGGATCTACATCCCGGCCCTCCGCCGCACCCGCCGGATGTCGACGGCACAGCGGAGCGATTCACTGTTCGGCCAGGACACCGATCAGGATTCCTACTTTGGCTACAGTGGCCACATTGCTTGGAGCGAGTGGAAACTCCTCGGTGTCAAGGAGGTGCTCGGTGTCATCCACCGGGAGCACTATCCGGTGCAGCGCTGCCCAGGCGGCGCCGACTTCGTTTACTGCGATAACTGGGAGAAACGCCGCGCGTACGTGATCGAGGGGGTGTCGAAACTGCCGCAATATGCTTACGGAAAGCGGGTGATCTACATCGACGCCGAGGCCTGGGTGGTGATGTATTCCGACATTTACGATCACAGGGGCGAGCTGTGGAAGGTGTGGATGGAGTATTTCTCCTTTCGCAAGCAGGCGCGGCCGGACTCGAAGGTCGTGTACGACGACGAAATGGGGTTCACCTCCGCCACCATGATCGATACTCAGCTTAGCCACGCCACGATCATCATGATCCCCGGTCCTGCATCACCCGATCCGGACGCCTGGTATTTCAACAGCGGGGAGCATTCCCCCACCGCGTATGCATCGGGCAACCTTCCGGAGGTGTTCTCGATCGCACACCTGATCTCGGTGGGGCACTGACGGCGCCGATGAAGGCACTCGCTACGGCAGCACGGACAAGAACCGGCTGACCGCTCGGTAGTTTTGTATCCATTAGCCGTTTCGCAGCGCCGGGAAGCGCGGCACAGCCGTTTGGCAATCCTAGGAGTGACAGTTCGACTCGGAACCGCTTCGGCGCAAAATGCAGGTCTGGCATGGGGTTGGCAGCTTTGCCACCAGAGGTGGGCATGGTTCGTCACATCCGATTCCACGGCCGTGGCGGGGAGGGGGTGCGGCTGGCGAGCCGGATCGTCAGCCGAGCTGTCTTCCTTGGCGGGTCGACGGTCCAGGACTCGCCATTATACGGCGCCGAAAGGCGCGGCGCGCCCGTCGTCGCGTCCACGCGCTTCAGCAACGGGCCTATTTACGAGCGGGGCTACGTCGAACGCCCTGACGTTGGCGTCGTGATGGACTCCTCGTTACTGGCACAGCCGGACGCGGCTGTGCTCAGCGGGCTCGATGAGGGCAGCCTCTTACTCGTGAATAGTACCCACAGCAGCGACGAGCTTGGGGATCGGTACCAGACCCCCGCGCAGATGGTGATCATGGACGTTACGTCCATCGTGCTCGATCTGCTCGGGCATCAGCTGCTGAGCGCGCCGATCGCCGGCTTCACGCTCAAAGCCGCCGCACTCACACCGTGGAACCGGGTGGCGGAGGCGGTGGGGACCGAACTGGCCGCAATCCGCCTGAGCCAGGAGCTGATCGCGTGTAACCTGCGGGCGACCGAGAGGGCGTATGATGCCGCACCCTCGGTGGGCCTGTCGGACCCGCGACGGCCGTGGGCGACCGTCCCGCCGCGGCCGTTTGCTGTGCCGCGGCTCCCCGCCCGCATCGCCGTGCCGGCCATCGAAACCGAGGCCACCTCCGCGCTGCGTACCACCGAGGGATGGCGGCCCTATCGGCCAGTGGTCCAACGGGCGCGCTGCACCCGCTGCTTCCTTTGCTTCGCGTTATGTCCCGAGGGCGCGATTCAACTTGACTCGCAAGACTACCCGGTCGTCGACTACTCACACTGTAAAGGTTGCCTCGCTTGCATGACGGAGTGTGCCCCGGGGGCAATTGACGAGCGTCGGGAAGATGCGGCATGACACGTGAGCTTCTCACCGGCAACGCGGCGGCGGCGTGGGGAGCGCGGCTCGCTGAAGTCGATTATATCCCCGTGTGTACTATCACGCCGCAGACCGAGGTCATCGAGGCCTTGGCGCAGTGGAGCGGAGACGGCGAGCTGGCGGCCCGCATGGTGGCCATGGACTCTGAGCAGTCGATGCTGACGGCAGCGGGCGCGGCAGCGGCCACTGGGGCACGGGTGTTCACCGCCTCCTCAAGCCAGGGGCTCGTGTATGGCTTCGAGATGCTCTACACCATCGCCGGATGGCGGGTGCCATTGGTCCTGCTCAACGTGTCACGCACGCTCTCCGCGCCCGTCACGCTCGAACCGGACCAAAACGAGATCCTGGCGGCACGGGACAGCGGGTTCCTGCAGATCCACACCGACACCTGTCAGGAGGTGCTGGACTCGGTCCTCATGGCCTATAGGCTCGCCGAGCATGCCGATGTGCAACTCCCGGTCCTGGTGAACCTCGAAGGCTTTTATCTCTCCTTTACGCGCGAGCCGGTCGATGTCCCCTCAGTGGAGGCGGTGCGCGAGTTCCTTCCCGCCTATAAGCCCACGCAGGGGTTCTCCGCTTCGCATGCTATGGCGCAGGGCGTCGCGGTCCTCGGGGGCAGCGGCTACAGCTTCTTCAAGTACCAGATGCAGCGATCGGCCGAGGTGGCGCTGAGCGTCCACGATGCCATAACCGGCGAGTTCTGCCGCCATTTCGGCCGTTGCTACGGCGCGGTCGAAAGCTATCGGCTGGACGATGCCGAGTGGGTTATCGTCATGTCGAACTCGTTCAGCGGGGTGGGCAAAGATGAAGTGGGTCGTTTGCGCGCCCGCGGCGAGAAGGTTGGCCTGCTGCGCTTGCGGCTGATCCGTCCGTTCCCCGCACAGGAGCTCGAATGGCTCCTCGGGGGCCGCCGCGCCGTCGCTGTGATCGATCAGAACATCTCGATCGGCAAGGGTGGCATCCTGTTCAGCGAGGTGGCGAGTGCCTTGCGGGGCGGGCCGGCACCGCCACTGCTTTCTTTCATCGGCGGCCTCGGGGGGCGGCGTTTTCGCAGCGAGGAGTTCGATACCATCATGGCGGCGCTGCATGCCGCTGAAGGTGAAGGCGGTCCGTCCGAGCCGATGTTGCTCTACTCGGATTCCGAGTATCGCCAGATGATGGAGATGCTGCGCATCGCCCAGCATGGGGTGCCTAACCGGTCGTCGGACTAGCATGCGCATTCGTCGCGAGATCTATAAGAGCATCAAGGACATCCCACCTGAGGAGTACCTGGGCGGCGGCATAGGGCTGTGCGCCGGCTGCGGCGGCTTGCTGGCTTTGCGATTGTTTCACAAGGCGCTCGGCCCGAACGTCGTCTTCGTCAATGCCGCCGGTTGTCTGACCTTACTGGCGGTCTTCCCCTTTACGCCTTTCCACTCCTCCTGGCTCTACACCGCCATGGCCGCCGCACCCGCCGGCGCGCAGGGCATTCGCGACGCCCTCGACCTCTTGATTGCAAAGGGCAGGCTGTCAAAAGAGGAGGACCTGAGGGTTGTGGTCGTCACCAGCGGCGGCGCGGCGTATGGCATCGGCTTGCAGGCAACGCTGGCTGCGATTCACCGCGGGCTCGACTTCTACTACTTCTGTTACGACAACGAAGCCTTCGGCAACACCGGATTCCAGATGTCGCCGGCACCGCCGCTCGGTTCACACACGGCCACCACGCCGGTCACTCGTGCCACATCGGCGGGGACGCAGACGCAAAAGCAGGACCTATTTAAGCTCTGGCAAGCACAGGGTCCGGCGTTTGTGGCGACGGTTTCCCCCGCCTATCCGCTCGACCTGATGGATAAAGTAGTGCGCGCCGGGCGAGTGCGCGGACCGAAACTCTTCATCAGTCTATCGCCATGCCCGCCCGGCTGGGGCGTGGAGCCGGCCGAATCCGTCGAGGTGGCAAAGCTCGCCGTCGACACCGGCGTGTGGCCGCTCAAGGAAATGCGCGACGGCGAGATCGTGCACACGGTGCGGCTGCGCTTCCACCCGGTGGCGGATTACTTGCAGCGGCAAAGGCGCTACCAGCATCTGTTTCAGCCCGTTCGGCAGGATGAAATCCTGCGGCAATTGCAGGACGACGTCGACCGGTATTGGGTGAAAGCGGAAGGGCAGGCGGCGTAGGCGCGCCGCATGCTGCGCCGCTACGTGTTCGCCCTGAGGAGCCGCCTTCTTCTGGCGGCGCGCCGGCCGTGCGGGCGCGCAAGCTCCGGCTATTCTGTTCGCCTTTGGACTTTTGGGCCTTGGCCTTTGGCCTCCTCGCTGGTTCCCGCCGCTGCGCGCGCCCGCCGCGCGGCCACCCAGCCTTCGCGGTGTAACTGTCGCCTCGGATTAAACACCAGCGCACCCGGCGGGACGTTTTTCCTCACCGTCGTGCCGGTCGCGAGGTAGGCGTCATCGCCGACGACGACCGGCGCCACCAACTGCGAGTCGCTGCCCACCTGGACGCGGCTGCCGATGACGGTGCGATGCTTCTGAAAGCCGTCGTAATTGCAGGTGATCGTGCCGGCACCGATGTTTGCCTCTTCACCGATTTCGGTGTCGCCGAGGTAGGCTAGATGCATAGCCTTGGTGCCGGCGCCGATGCGCGCATTCTTCGTTTCCACGAAATCGCCGACATGCACGCGGGCGGCCAGATGCGTGCCTGGCCGTAGCTGCGCAAACGGGCCGACCTGAACATCGTCCGCAACCGTCACTTCAGTCATGACGACACTGAGCTTGATGTGCACGCGGTCGGCGATGGTGGAGTCGGTGATCAGCGCCGTCCCATCCAGCCGGCAGGCTTCGCCGATGCGGGTCGTGCCGCGCAGGATGACGTTCGGTCCGACGATCGTGTCACGACCGATGACGACGTCGGGGCCGATGTACGCGGTGGCGGGATCTTCCAGGGTGACGCCGGCTTCCATCCACTTGCGATTGATTTCGTCTTTCAAGGTCTTCTCCCGTGCGGCGAGGTCTACGCGCGAGCTGATCTGCGCGCCCTCCCCGGCTGTCGCTGGTGCGTCGGCAATCCGTGCCCCTTCGTCATAGGCCAACGCGATGATGTCCGTCAGGTACAGCTCGCGTTGCTTGTTCGCTGGCTGTAGCTGCTGCAAGGCGTGGAACAAGAAACCGGTGTCGGCGCAGTAGACGCCGACGTTGATCTCGCGAATGCGGCGCTGTGCTTCGGTCGCGTCACGATACTCAACGATCTGCGAGACGCGGCCGGCCTCGTCACGCACAATGCGGCCGAAATCGGCGGGCGCATCCACGGTCTCCGTCAGCAGTGACACGGCCGCACCCGTGGCCTGATGCGCTGTAATGAGCCGTTCAAAGGTCTCGGCACGCAAAAACGGCAAGTCGCCGTAGACAAGGACGACATCACCGGTGAAAGCCTCCAACGCCGCGTGCGCCGTCCGCGCCGCGTCGCCGGTGCCCTTCTGTTCCGCTTGTACGGCGAAGCGTGCCTCGTATGGGGCGCAGGCGGCACGCACCGCATCCGCCTGATAGCCAACCACTACCACGATCGGATCGATGCCGACGTGACGCAGCGCCGCCAGCGGATACGCAATCAACGGCTTGCCCGCCAGATGGTGCAGCACCTTGGCCCGGGCCGACTTCATACGCGTGCCGAGGCCAGCGGCCAACACGATTGCCGCAACTGATCGTTGAGTAGTCAAGCGTTCGAATTATACCGGGGACGGTCTACTGGTCAACGCGCACTCCGGCAGGCACCGCAGGCACGAGTTCCCTAGGGGCGCGAGAGGATGCGTATGACTGGGGCGTAGCATCCTCCCCTCTGGTGAATACCGCTTCTCGATCAGGTCAGGTCAGTTCAGGACTTTCTGTCCCCACTCGTACCCACGTTCAAATGCCTTGAGATTTAAGTCGGTCGTGCCTTTCGGCACCGAGTCCTCAACTGCTTTGCGCATGGCCTCGACGCTGACCAGCTTGGTAACGGCGGCAAAGAAACCCACCATGACGATGTTCAGGATCATGCGCCTGCCCAGCTCTTCGGCGATGCGGGTTGCCGGGATCTTGAACACCTTGGCGCCGTTGGGCACAGAGCCCGGCTCGACCAGCTCTTCCTCAATGATGAGAGTGCCCCCTTGTGCCACTTCAGGCGAGAAACGCGTGTAGGCGTCCTGCGACATCAAGACCATGACGTTCGGTCGCGTCACATAGGGGTAGAGAATCGCATCGTCAGACACCACGACTTGGGCGCTACAGCTACTGCCACGGGCTTCAGGTCCGAACGCTTGCGTCAGCGTGGCTTCTTTGTGGTCAAAAAGCGCCGCGGCTTTACCGACAATGACCCCGGCAAGGATGACGCCTTGGCCGCCAAGTCCTCCCAGTTTGATTTCCGTGACTGCCATGACTGTCTCCTGTTAGGCGCTGGCCTGCGCCCGGGGTTGGCTCTTTAGCTCATGGTTCGGTCCCAGCGGATACGGCACATACTTGTTGCCTAGGGCCTTTTGGAAGCGGTCATTCATCGCCTCAAGGAAGGTCGGCCGCTCGCGGTCGACAAAAGTCCCGACCGTGATCTCTGATTGAAAGTCAATCCTGAGGCTCTTGGTTTCGGCGCCATTCTTGATGACCGATTTTTCTTTGTAGTACCGCATCGCATCCAGACCGTCCCCGAGCCTGTTGCGGCGCTGATAGAGCGTGGGGCACGGCGCAACGATCTCGATGAAGCGAAAGCCCTTCTTGCCAAAGGCGTCGCGCATGCTTTTGGCGATCTGGCGAACGTGAAAGGTCGTCCAACGCGCCACGTACACGGCCCCGCAGGAGTCGGCCAGATAGGGAAGATTGAAGGGCTCTTCAAACTGCCCGTAAGGTGCAGTCGTGAAGCTCGCCGGCGAAGGCGAGGTCGGACTCACCTGGCCACCGGTCATGCCATAGACGAAGTTGTTAACGCACACCACCAATATGTCCACGTTGCGACGGGCCGCATGGATGAAATGGTTGCCGCCGATGGCAATCAGGTCGCCCTCGCCGGAATAGACGACGACGTGCAACTCGGGATTGGCCAACTTGAGACCCGTGGCAAAGGCGATGGGCCGCCCGTGCGTGGTGTGGAACGAATCGAAATTGAGGTAACCCGACACGCGGCCGGTGCAGCCGATGCCCGAGACGATCGATAGCTTTTTAACATCGACCTTGGACTGGGTAATCGCACGAGCGAAGCAGTTGACGCTCGTGCCGATGCCGCACCCCGGGCACCAAATGCTCGGCATGCGGTCCATGCGCAAATATGGGTTGACAGGATTTTCAGCTTCGTTGGCCATGACGTGCCTCGCTTAGCTCCGTTGTTTGGCGGCGCGAATGATCGCCTCGGCAATGACCTCGGGGTCGTGCACTTCGCCGCCGCCGTGGGGTACGCAGACGACGTTCGTCTTGCCGTGCGCAGCGCGCTCGACTTCCAGCACCATCTGTCCGTAGTTCATCTCCGGGACCACCAAGGCCTGGACCTTCGAGGCCAACTCGAGGATACGCTTTTCCGGAAACGGCCAAACCACGACCAGTCGCAGCATGCCGACTTTCACGCCCTTTTGGCGCGCCAGCTCTGCGCCGCGTCGGGCCACCCTCGCGGTGATGCCGTAAGACACGACCACCACATCTGCGCCTTCGATGTCTTCTTCCTCAAAGCGAATGATCTTTTCGGTGGAGAGGCGGATCTTGTTGACCAGGCGGTGAACCAGTTTTTCCTGCGCCTGCCAATTCATCACCGGGTACCCGCGCTCGTCGTGGGTCAAACCGGTGACAAAGAGATGATAGCCGTCGCCGGCCTTGGCCATGTCGGGAACCAGATCGGGACCCGCCTCGAACGGTTTGTAGTCGCTGGGCTTTTTCTTGGTCCAGCGCCTTTCCGTCACCGCAATGGTCTCGGCCTTCGGGATGATGACTCGCTCAGTCATGTGGCCGACGCACTCGTCCATCATCACCAGCACCGGCACCCGCCATTGCTCGGCAAGGTTGAAAGCATCGATTGCGATGTTGAAACACTCCTGCGGCGACTGCGGAGACAGAGCGATGATCTCGTAATCGCCATGCGAGCCCCAGCGCGCCTGCATCATGTCGGCTTGGCCGGGAAGCGTGGGCAGGCCGGTCGACGGTCCGCCGCGCTGCACGTTGAAAAACACGCACGGGGTCTCGGTTATGGCCGCCAGGCCAATGTGCTCCATCATCAGCGAGAAACCCGGACCGCTGGTCACTGTCATGGCTTTCTTGCCGGCCCACACTGCGCCTTGAATCGCGATCGAGGCGGCGATCTCGTCCTCCATCTGGATAAACATGCCGCCCATAAACGGAAAACGTGCGGCCGCACGCTCCACAATCTCGGTCGACGGGGTTATCGGATAACCGGCAGCGAACCGGCAGCCGGCCGCCAGCGCACCTTCACATGCCGCATGATTGCCATCGAGATAATGTTGGCCAGTCAAAACGCCGCTTGGATCTGCATGCATCACGAAACCCCTCGTCCGTTTTTCTTGGCCTTGAGCATCACCGCAAAGATGCTGAAGTCAGGGCAGTACAGGCCGCACAGGTCGCAGCCGTTGCAGTCGTCGGGCCGCGCCAGCACCGGCGGATGATAGCCCTTGGAGTTGTATGCTTTGTCCAACTCCAGGCAGTGCGCCGGGCAGAACTCGACACAGAACGAACAGCCCTTGCAGCGCTCGCGGTCGATGTAGACCTCGCCATAGACTTTCTTGGTTTTCTTTTCGACCTCTGTCTCAGTCACGTTTAGACTCCTGCGGATGCGCGCGGCTGATTTCGACAGGTCCCTTACTTGCCGTCAGACGCCACCCGTGCTTTCAGTAAATAGGTTGCGCACATACGCATGCTTCCCGGCCGCCGGAACCGCAGACCAGGAAATTCGCGCGCGTAAGAAGCGCCCCGTAACTGCATTACGTATTCTACTATAAACCTCTCCTACTATAAACCGCAAACCAAGGACACGCAAGAAAGACGCCAGAACTGCATTCTCTCTCTACGATGAATCGCAAGCCAGGGACTTCTCGGAGGCAGGAAAACCGCCAGGATTTGATTATCTCTTCTACGAAAATCCTTTGGTAGGTGTTGAGCCCCAGAAGCCCAGCCGCAGCAGCTTCTAACGTCATTAGTACCAGGTAGACCGAGCCGATGCAAATGCGCCAAGGCAATTGCGAAGATAGCCGGAAGTAGCTGGCCTGCTCGGAGAAAGGATGTTCGATGAGAAACGCTTTGCAGGCCTAGAGGATGGGCCCCTTGCAAGGCATCAATCAAGCAACTCTTTCTAGCGCTCATGGAGCGGCAGAATGAAGCGCTCGTCCCGGGCAGCTGGCGGGCGGTCGAGCGGGTCGCTGGCTTCTGGCGACCACGATAACCCGAGGCGCTCTCGTAGCCGGGTCAGATCGTCATGCAGCAACTCGTCGAGAAAACGCCGGTAACGATCCGGGATCTTGCTCGCTGCCGTAGGATTCACCCGCTCGCGCACTTCAGGGCTGATGTAGCGCTGGTCGCTGCGCACGCCTAGGAAGTCCATGACTGCCAGCAGCAGCGCCTCGGGCCGGACGTCGATGTCGTCGAACAAACCCACCAGCAGGTGACCCCTCTGCAGGAACGCTGCCCAGTTGTCGATATTCTCCGTGACGCGCGCACACTGGCGCTGATATGGATCGGTGAAGAATTGCTCGAACTCGTTCGGGGCGACATCCTCGAATCGACGCCGGCGGTTGCGCACGAGATCCTTCTTGGCGTGCGACCACGCTCGCTCCACCGGATCGCGGATCATCAGGATAACTTTGAGGTCGGGCTTGAGCGCGCTGATCTCGGCGATGATGTCGCGATCCAGCGCCGCGTAGCTTGCGGTGGCTTCGCCGCGGATCTTGGGCCGGTACAGCTGGCGGTAACGCCACAGGCTGATCGCGTGGTGCAGCGCCACGCGCCACAGTGGCTCGCGGAAAAACTGCAGGTAATGCGCCAGTTCGTTCGAGCGGAACCGCCGGCTATCGGGTGTCTTCAAGCTGCTGAAGAAGAAAAGTTCCTTGGGCTCGGCCAACATGATCTCCGGATGGTAGCGTAGGTGGGCGTGCAGCCACGTCGTGCCGGTGCGCTGCGGGCCGACGATGAGAAAATCGGGAAAACGCTCGAGACCGATGTCGGGATCGGAGACCTTGACGTACTTCAATTTCTGCCTGATTGCATCACTGATCATATCGCTTCCATGCCACGAGAGGCGCCGGCGTGGCAATCGGAAGGAGAGTTTGCCCGGGGTGGCTCTCTTGATTGCCGCGCTGCGTATGGCAGGCTCTGATCCGTAAGGAGGCTCGATATGGCAATTCAGGAAGGCAAGCCCGCACCGGATTTCACTCTCACCGACGCCGCCGGCAGGCAAGTCTCGCTGAAAGACCTAGCCGGCAAAGACGTAATCCTCTACTTCTATCCCAAGGACGACACGCCCGGCTGCACCAAAGAAGCCTGCGGGTTTCGCGACGGCTGGAAGGATCTGGCGAAAGCGAATGTCGTGGTCTTAGGCGTGTCGGCCGACGACGCGGCCTCGCACCAGAAGTTCGCCGCCAAGTACAAGCTGCCGTTTACGTTGCTGTCCGATCCCGACCGCAAAGTGATGCGGCAGTACGGAGCCTACGGCGAGAAGGTGATGTACGGCAAGAAAACCAAGGGCGTCATCCGCTCGACGGTGTGGATCGGTCCCGACGGCCGCGTGAAGAAGCACTGGGCCAAGGTCGCGAACGCCGAAGCACATCCGGAGCAGGTACTCCAGGCCGTCACCGGCACGAAGTAGCGCCCGCTCCTGACGCTCATGCCGGGGCCGGGACCGGGCGTGGATTGATTCCCGGCCTGTAGTAATGTAAGCGAACCGCCGGACACATACGGGCGAGGGCCAAACGCCCGCGCCAAGGTAATCAACGAGGAGCACGCAATGGGCAAACTATGTGAAGGTCGGGTCGTTATTGTGACCGGTGCCGGGCGCGGCATCGGCCGGGAGTACGCGCTCATGTTGGCCGCGCACGGTGCCAAGGTGATCGTCAATGATCTCGGCGGCGAGCGCGATGGGACCGGCAAGTCGCTGGGGCCGGCTTCGGAAGTGGTCCAGCAAATCACGGCCGCCGGCGGCCAAGCGGTCGTCAACGGTGACGATGTCAGTGATTGGGCGGGGGCTCAGCGGATGATCCAGCAGGCCGTCGACACCTACGGGCAGCTGGACGTCCTGGTGAACAACGCCGGCATCCTGCGCGATCGGATGCTCGTCAACATGACCGAGGCGGAGTGGGACGGGGTCATCAAGGTGCACCTGAAGGGAACGTTTGCGATGACGCATTTCGCCGCCGGGTATTGGCGCGATCAGACGAAGGCCGGCAAACCGGTCGACGCGCGCATCATCAACACCACCTCGGTCTCCGGCATCTACGGTAACCCGGGCCAGAGCAACTACGGCGCTGCCAAGGCCGGCATCGCCGCCTTCACCATCATCGCTGCACGCGAGCTGGGCCGCTACGGGATCACGGTGAACTGCGTGGCGCCTGGGGCGCTCACACGGATGACCGAGGACCTCGGGATGGCCCAAGGCACAGAAGAGGACAAGGCGAGCCTGCACCCACGCTGGATCGCGCCGATCGTCACATGGCTGGCGAGCGCCGAATCGCGACACATCACCGGGCGTGTGTTCGAGGCCTCCGGCCACGTGCTGGCAATTGCC
This sequence comes from Binatia bacterium, assembly GCA_050015455.1. Taxonomy (GTDB): domain Bacteria; phylum Desulfobacterota; class Binatia; order HRBIN30; family HRBIN30; genus JAGDMS01. The sequence continues at coordinate 23,643 of JBEKBJ010000017.1, read as the reverse complement.
GAGGGCTGGCACCGCGGCCCCAGGGCCAAGCCCGTCGAAGACCCCGCCAGCATCGGCCCGCTGGTTGCGGAGCTGATGAAGACGGCGCGCAAGAACGCCGGCATGAACGGGGAAGATCTCGACTGACGCCTTTCAGGCAGGCGAAGCCGTGCCGGCGCTCTTCGAAGGCGCTTTCACGGTGGCAAGGAATTGCTGCGGCGAGAGCGTGGGCGCTACGCGCGCCAGCTTGGCAAGCAGCGACGCGCGTTCCTCCTCCGTCTTCGCCGCGGCATACCGTTGCCGCAGCTCCGCCAGCTTCTGCCGCCGCACGCGGCGGCGGTGCATCTCACCCTTGCGATCGTGGCGTGCCATGTCTCGCACTCCTCGTTCCCCTTTTGGAAGCTCGCGAAAGCCGTGTCAAGGAGCTGGTTGCGGCCGGAGTGTTCATTCAGCCGGGATGCTCGCCATCCCCGGCTTTCTAGTAGCACTTTCGCCCAAGCCGCTCGGCACCGTCTCCTGCGGTAAGACGCTTCGTGCGTCGACAAGCAGCGCTCAGCCGATTAAGATCGGACCCGGTGACAACCTCTTCGAAATCGCGCAGCAATATTACCCGCGGCCGTGCCCGGCGGGTGCTGAAGGTGGGCGAGCTCGCCACCTCGGTGGGGTCCAGCTACGTCTGGCAAGCGCTGCGCTGGCCCTTCCGTTCGGCCGGTAGTCGCGAAAAAGCGCTGCTCGACACGCATATCAAGAACGCCATGAAGACCGTCGAGCGCTCGAAGGAGCTGCGCGGCGCCTTCATGAAGCTGGTGCAGATGCTGTCCATGCGGGACGACATTCTTCCCACCGAGGCCCTGCAGGTGCTCTCGGTGGTACAGTCGTCGGTGCCGCCGATGGACTATGCTCTCATCCGCAAGCAGATCACCCGTGAGCTCGGCGCGCCCCCGGACGAGCTGTTTGCGTCCTTCGATGAGGAAGCCTTTGCCGCCGCTTCCCTTGGCCAGGTGCACAAAGCCCGGCTGCCGAGCGGCGAGGAAGTTGTGGTGAAGGTGCAATACCCTGGCGTGGAAGAAACGGTGAACCAGGACCTGCAGAACCTCAAAGCCCTGCTGCAGACATTCACCATGATCGGCCGCGATGTCATGCGGCAGAAGATCGATCAGTCCGACGTCTACCGCGAGCTCGAAGAGCGCCTGCACGAAGAGATCGACTACGTCAATGAGGCCAAGAACATCGCGCTGTTCCAGAAAATGTTCCGCGACGACGACGAGGTGCTCATCCCCGATGTCTACCCCGATTTCTCTTCGCGGCGCGTGCTCACCATGAGCTTGCTGGAAGGCTATGCGTTCAAAGAGATCCTCGGCCCCGGCGTCGACCAGTCACTCAAGGACTGGGTGGCGGTCAAGTACTTCCGCGTGCTCTGGCGCCAGATCTTCGAGTTCGGCATGCTGCACACCGATCCGCATCCGGGCAACTACCTGGTCACCTACCATCCGAAGCTGGCGATCCTCGATTTCGGATCGATCCGGATCTTCCCGGAAGCCATCCGCAAGGCTTATCACGGCTTGGCGAAGGCTATCCTGGTGCGCGATGAGGCGACGATGGCGGAGTGCTTCGTACGCTTGGGGTATCTCGATCGTGGTGACAACCCGGAGCCATTGGTCCGCATCATGTATCTGATTTTCGGCCCGGTGTTGAAGGACCGCCCGTTCAATCCGCGCGACTTCAACTCAGTGGAGATCGCGATGCAGGTGGCGAGCATCGGCTTTGAAAACCGCCTATTCAAAGCGCCGGGCCACCGCGTCTTTCTGGCGCGCGCGCTCGTCGGGTTGGACGCCTACGTGAAGCAGTTCGGCACTGTGACCAACTGGCACCGCGAGTTCAAGCGCGCCGTCGAGCGCGTGCCGGACTGAAATCATTTCTTCCCCTCTTCCGGACGAGACGGTCGATCCAGCGGGCGCCCCCTTCGACGCGGCTCAGGACAGGCTTCGAGACGCCGCCAGTCCCTCGATACGCGGCCAAGGGAGGGCCGCTACCCGGGATGATCGGAAAGACGGCGGCTCCTGCCCATGAACCGATAGGGAAGGGTTCCCCGCAGCGGCGGCCTCTCCACACGCCCGCACCACCAAGCTGTCTGCCCTTTTGAGCCACGCTTCATCCGTCCACAGGCCCACAGCGCGCTTGCCCGACAACCGTAAAATACGATACAAGCCCCATAGGTTTTAGACACCAACTGTGATGGGCAGCGGTTCAGTTCAACGGGGCCTTTTCGCCATCCGGCCGTGGAGCGACCGCTCCACTCGCGTGATGTCCGTGCGGCCGGGTGACGGAAGAACCCTTTAAGGTTAGAGGGCACGTCGAGCACAGCAGGCATGACAGATACGGTCACATTTCGTTGGCTTCAGGAACCGGCCATTCCTGACAGTACGCCCTCGCCTCCAAGCGAAGGACTTCTGGATTGGCTTGCAAGGTCCACAGCGCCGCGCGCCCGTGAGGCACGCCGATTTCTGAAGTTTAATCTGGCTCAGCTCCCGGCTGAATGGCGCACGTCCGTTTGCCGCGACCTTGAGAGCAGATGGCAGACAGCTTTCTTCGAGCTGATCGTAGCAAGGACACTTCAAGCTGTCGGGGCCAGGCTCGAAAGGGAGAAGACGACAGCGTCTGGACGCAGGCCCGATTTTCTTGCGTGGTTTGCTGATCGGGCGCTGATTGTGGATGCAACGTCCCCGGAGTTCCTGTCGGCCTACGAGAAGAGCCGGCAGCACGTCGACCCCTTAGAGAAAATAGTTCACGACGCGGTGCCTGTCGCGTGGGGTGTCTGGATATCTGAGCTACCTGAGATCGGTCCCGCTCAGTCAAAGCGTGAGTTCAAACGGCTGGTACGACAGCTCATGAGGATCCCCCCACCGCAACACGAGCGAGACCGGCGCGATATCGAGGAGCCGTTTGGCGGCGGCATGATCCGACTCAAGCTGCTTGCAGCTAGCGCCGATCAGCCAGCGATTGCTGGCGGTCCGTGGCTCGCCTACTGGAGCGACGCGATTTCCAGGATTCGGCGCGCCGTGAAACGCAAGCGGAGGCAAGTTCGCGATTCGCCGTACCCGCGGATAGTTGCAATCGACGGGCGCTTCGGTGCGACGCTTCACGATTTCGATCGTGCCCTCTTCGGAGATGGTGGTGACGGCCTGGGAGGCGAGTTCATCAATGGAAGAGCCAGCGAACCAGTATGCGCCGGTGTGCTGGCCTACCCGGAGGTGGGGCTCAGCTGCCCGTGCCAGCCTGTGCTCTATCTGCACCCACGTTTCACGGGCGCCCTTCCGTTGCCGTTCGCGCTGTTTGAACGGAGAATGGTAAAGCCGGATGAGCAAATCGAGACGGTCCCGCGTTCGGAACGAGTTCTCCAAGCACTTCGTCCCGCGGATCTGTCAGCGTCGTAGTATCATGAGGAGAAACGGTGCCGTTTGGGGCAGCCCTCTAACTCGCTGCTCCAGGCGGCGGCGAAAAGCGCGCCGCGCCTGAGCGGCATGACGTTCGGCGACTTCGCAATAGAGAAACGAGCTGCAGTGACCACCGTACCACCGTCCGGTCGGCATTCTCGTGCGACTCGTGCTATGCTCGCATCCGGAGTCGGACATGTCGGAGCTGGATGTCGCCAAGGAGTAGATCGCGTATCTCAAGTTCTGGCTCGGCGTGATGGTAGTCACGGATATCAGCTTGTTCGGGTGGCTAATCTCCAATGCCACCAGCACGACCCTTCAGCTTCTGGTTGGGGGTTGTCTCGCTGTGCTTGCCATTACTGCCGGCATCGCGCTACTGCATCGCCGGATTGAACGACAGATCCAAGCCCTGCGAGGGTTGTGACCATATGGAGACCGTGATCGCCATTCTTCTGGTTGCTGTGTCGCTTGTGTTTCTGGCTGTGGCGCTGGATGCGACAAGATATCCGAAGTGACCGGCATAGATCGCCGAACCCGGCGCTCGATCGGCCCGCGGGCATGATGCGGCCCGTACCAGCCGCGTCGCCCCGGTTCGCCCGCGACGGCTCATCGGCATAGCGTTGAGGATGTAGAAAAAGTCCGCGCACCCAGGTAAATCAAGGTCTCGCGGGTGTCGCACGATGCCCGGGCGGCTGATGTGGTTGGGAGCGGCGGATGGCGCGGTACAAGCCGTACAACCTGAAGCAGGACAAGTGGATTCCGCTGAGCTATGCGGATCAGATCGTGCCCGGCTCGTTCGAGTACGCGCTCAACGAGATCGTAGAACAGCCGGGCTTCGGCGGTCCCGACCCAGACCGACCCGGTGGTAGGAATCGGGCCGGTGGCGTAGCGATGACGGCAGCAGCATTTGCAAATAGCCACCCTCAATGGACACCTTCGATCCGGCCGAGTGGTGCCAAAAGCTGCAAATCGAGGCCAGCGCAGGGCTTTCACCCCAAAGTGAAGCCCTGCGACTGGCCGGTTCGCAGGTGTCGACGACTGGCCGGTTTTGGGTGTCCACCGAGGATAGCCACCGAGTTTTTCTACAAGCTCATTAGGCCTGTTGGGCGATCTGGGGTAGCATGGCAGTATGCCAGCGATCTCGATCTTCTTCGGAATCGTGATTCGGATGTTCTACAGTGACCACGAACCAGTGCACTTTCACGCTGAGTACCAGGGCCAGCGAGGCAAGTTCGATCTCACCGGTCGGATGGTGGTAGGCAACATCAGCTCCAAGACAGCGCTGCGCCTTATCAGGCAGTAGGCGAAACAGCATGAGGCGGACATCCGCGCGAACTGGCAGCGCATGAAGGCGGCAAGCCGCTCGAAACTATTGAGCCGTTACGGTAGAGAGGGCGTCATGAACGGGATTCCATGCGTGATCAAGGCCGAATACCGAGGCGGCTATCGGATTCACGTGACCTTCGATGACAACTCGGAAAAGACGATCGACTTTCGACGGTGGCTGAAGGGGCCCGTTTTCGAGCCGCTGAAGGACCTCAAGTACTTTCGGCGATTTTTCCTCGATGGCTGGACGATTGCTTGGCCGAACGGTGGGGACATCGCCCCTGAGGCCTTGTACGAGTGCGCCGAGGTCAGCAATGAGCGTGGCGCGGCCTAAGAAATAGCGGCTGCTATGAGGCCGAGCCCGCCACGACGCCCGCGTCGAGCACGACGGATTGCTTGTCACGCCTTGTTCTGACTTGTCCGAAGACGGTCACACAAATATGGAGAAAATATGACCTCAGAAATTTCAGACAACTATGATGTCATTATTGTCGGTTGCGGGATAGCCGGTTCGGCTGCCGGCGCTCTCTTATCAAACATGGATCATAGGAAAGTTCTCATTCTGGAGGCTTCGTCGCAGATTGGGGGGCGGGCGACATCGTTCCGCGGTGAAGGTATTCGCGATGCCGACCAATTTCGTAAAACGCTGGCGCTATCTGCCCATTCCTGGGTCAGCGATCGGACGGAACCGGATCTATCCACTCTTATAAAAAAGAAAATGCTTGATGGATATGTCCTCGAAGCAGGAGGCCGGGGTGCCTGGTTTACCAACCGGGGGCGTGTAAGCCAAGCTCTGGCGCTGTTTAACAAGGCTTCGATTTTCTATCCCAATCAAGGCTTTGTCTGGTATGACCATGCCTGGAAGCCTCATATCCTCGGCAGAAGAAACAAATATGGTTGGATGAGCGATGAAGATTACGCTGAGATGGTGAAGGTTCACAAACGGAAGTTCCAGGTGCGCACGATAGCTGAGGCTGAGAAATTGGACCATGTGACCTTGAAGGACTGGGTAGAAGGAATAACTCGAAGTGAACTGGCTCAAGAATTCCACTATGCCATGGGGACTTTCCAGACGATCATCAATGACCCGGCGTTGAACTCTGCGGGAGAGAACCTGAAGGTATTTCTGCAAGTCCAGGAGACCGGGGTGCATATAACCAATGGTTCCTGGGGTTTCGCCGGGGCGCCCGGCCATCGATTCATTACCGAGGGTTTTGCTACTGCGGTCAAGGACGCTGGAGGGGATATTCTTACCAATGCCGTGGTTAAAGAGGTTATCATTCGCAATGGCGGGGTGTCTGGTGTCGTGGCTGAAATCGACGGCAAAACCGTGGACATAGAATCTCCGACGGTAATCTGCACGGTACCGCCCAAGGTTTTGTTGAGACTTATCCCGGAGAATTTACTGCCGTCGGATTTTGTCAGATTAAGTAAGAACATAATTCATACATCGATGGTCGCCGGCCAGTTAGGCATGACTAAACCGCTGAATGGGTTCTGCGAGCTCAAGGTGGATCCTAGGGCTTTCTACCATACCTCGATGTTGATCCCCGAGAGCGAAGGGCTCTTCAGGGGTAACGTACCGCTGGATATCGTGGCTATGTCGGCTATTGCGCCTTCCAGCGCGCCTGAAGGTAAGCACCTGATGGGTATGGCCAGCAGCATCCTGGATAGCGAAGCCCATGATAAGAAAAAAGTGAATATAGTTATCGACCGCATGTTGAAATTTGTGGATACTGCCTTTCGGGGCTGGCGAGAATCGCTGGAATGGATGCTGTTTACGGTTGGCGATACATGTATCCTTTGGAGACATCCGGAGGACGAGTGGGTTGATGTCAAATGCCCCACTGTTGAGGGATTGTATTTTGCCGGTGATACCTACGGGAAGCGTATCAACGAAGGCGGCATCGAGGGAGCTGTGCACTCTGCATTTATGTGTGCTGGCGGCATAACCGGCAAGGACTATCTACAGCTCCTGCCGCCGGTTTTCCGCTAATCGTCATGGGAGTAGGAGAGCGGGTCGAAAGAGGGGAGGCTTCTTGATGTGGGGACCGTTTGATATCGTGCCCGGCTCGTTCGAGTACGCGCTCAACGGGATCGTGGAAGAGCACCTGGATCTGGTCAGTCCCCCACTGCCGCGCCGCCGACGAGACAGCGTGCCAGGCCGGCCTCCTTGCCCGCGGTGACGGCTTTGAACTTCTCCCAGAACAACTCGTCGATGCGCTGCAGCGATTTCTTCGTCTTCTTGTCGAGGAACCGCTTCAGATGGCCGGGGCCGCCGTTGTACACCGCGTACGTGGCCCGGGCCAGGAAGTCGGTGACTCCAGGTTGGTTGTGCGGAATGGCATAGTCCTTCAGATAGTGCAGTAGGATGTCGCCGCCGGCGCGGGAGTTGTAGCGGATGTCCCAGCGCAGGCCGCGCAGGTCGTAGAAACCACGCCACACGTGCTCGTTCACCTGCATCATGCCGATCGATCCGATCGCCGACCGCATGTACGTGATCTTGCCGCGCTCGCGGACAAACTGCCGCCAGCAGCTTTCCTGCCACGCCGCAGCTAACACCAGCAGGCGGTAGAGGTGGTGATACTGTCCGTCGAGGCCGCCGCTGGCCAGCGACTTTTGCATGATCTCGTCGAGCGCTTCGCGCACCGCTCTGAGATAGGCATCGATCGAATCGGCATCCTGCGGCGCTAGCCACTGCTCCAGGGTCTTCGCCGCCGGGGGCTCCACGGCGGCAATGGCGATGCGGGCCACAAGCAGATTGCGCCACCACGCCTGATTGCCTTCTGCGTTAGTCGGTTCGGCGGAAAGGTCTGGTGGTGGCAAGGGCGGACCGAAACCAAACAACTGACGCAGTTCTGCATCGACCGCCGTGCTGTACGACAGCGAGTCTTCCGTGCTCAACGGCGCGATGATGCGAGCCAGCCGGCGAAGACCGTCGGCCGAGATCTCAACCCCGATCTCCGGGCCAATCTCGTCCAACGCTGCCAGCGCGTCGCCCGCGGCGATGAAGCTCAGATAGCGTAGCGCCGTGGCGCCGGGCAGTGTCGTGGCGCTGCGCCGGACCACGGGTACAAGCCGCTCCCAGGCCTTGAGGAATAGTTGCTTCGTCGGATCGGGAGCGCCGGGATACGGCGGCGCTAACGCCTCCAGAAGGTCGTAGCGGCTGTCCATCAGAACGTCGAAGAATGCCTGGCGCAGGTCTTGGGCGGAGGTGTCGTTGCCGAACTGCTTGATTACGAAAGTAAAGAACGCGTCCCAGTGGTCCAACGCCTCTTCCCAGCGCTGCAACTCTTCCGGGGTCAACGTCGGCTCCGGCGTCGGCGCAGCGACCGGCGTAACGGCGCTCACCGCAAAGGCGAGCATGACCTTCACGCCCTTGTCGGTGACCGTAGCGTCCGCCAGGTGCAGGGAGTCGAGCATTTGTTCGATGCGCGCCTGATCGCCACGCGCCACGATCAGCGGCAGGAGATCGCGTACGTCTTGAATCGCCGGCTTCAGGTCGATGCGCACGGCCTCGAAGCTGGGTTGCACGTATCGCTTCACCAGATCCCAGATCTTTCCGGTGAGCAGCGGCTTCTTGAATTCCTTGTCGTAGATGTTCGATTCCACCACGCGGAACTGCAAAACGTGCTGATCGGCCGAGATCTGCGGCTGCTCGAAGACTTCGAGGAACCCGTCCCACTGCACCGGAGCCAGGCACTCATCGCCGATCGGTGTGCCGACGCGGCCTTCGCCGCGGGTGACCACGCGGATACGCTCTGCGCTGCCGGTCACTTCGGGATCATACAGCTTCAAAAATCCGCAACCGGTCCCGTCATCCCACAACACCGCCTTGCCGTTTGGCCCGGTGTAGACCTGCACGACCAGCGCCTGGCGGATGAAGTCGAAGTCGTACTGTAGCGGCACATCGACCTGGCGCGCCCGTGCAGGTGCAGCGCCAGCCAGCATCAGGATCAACCCAGCTAGTGCGAGCGAACGTGTCATACGGCGTGCCCCACATTAGCTGAGGCGAGGTTCAAGATGTAGACGTCGCAGTACCTGATTTACTCATCTGAAGATTCGAGTGACGGAGGCTACCCTACCCCCTTGCAACCGGCCCGCACCCCTGGAAAAGTGCCGCGGATAAAAAGGAGGGCTTTCATGGCCGAAGCTGTCATTGTTGCTACTGCTCGAACCGGGATGGCGAAATCGTTTCGCGGTTCATTCAACCTGACCCGCCCGGACGATATGGCCGTACACTGCGTCAAGGAAGTGATGCGCAAGGTGCCGCAGCTGGATGCGGCTGAGATCGAAGATGTCGTGATGGGCGCTGGGTTTCCGGAGGGTCCGCAGGGTTACAACGTCGGGCGCATCGTGGCCATAGCGGCGGGCCTGCCGATCACTGTGCCCGGCGGCACGGTCAGTCGCTTCTGTTCCTCCGGCCTGTATGCGGTCGCCGTGGCTGCCCACATGATTCAGAACGAGGGCGCCCAAGCCATCGTCGCCGGCGGCATCGAATCGATCACCATGATTCAGAACGACATCAACAAGAAAAACCTCTTCAACCCCTGGCTCATGGACCACAAGAAAGACATCTACATGCCCATGGGGATGACCGCCGAAGTCGTCGCGGAGCGGTACAAGGTCAGCCGTGAGAAGCAGGACGAGTTTGCGTTCATCTCGCAGCAACGTATGGGGGCGGCGCAGCGCTCGGGGAAGATGAGCGAAGAGATCTCGCCGATGAAAGCCACCATGGAGGTGAAGGACAAGGCGACCGGCGCCACGTCCACCAAAGAGGTTGTCGTCGACCGCGACGAGTGCAACCGGCCCGATACCACGCTGGAGGGTCTGGCCAAGCTGCCCGGCGCGTTCAAGCCGGACGGCAGCGTGACCGCCGGCAACTCCTGCCAGTTCTCGGACGGCGCCTCAGCGAACCTGCTGATGTCCTACGACCGCGCCAAGGCCCTCAAGGTTCAGCCGCTCGGCTTCTTCCGCGGCTGCGTGTTCGCCGCCTGCGAGCCGGACGAGATGGGCATCGCTCCCGTGTTTGCCATCCCCAAACTGCTCAAGCACGTCGGCATGAAGCTGAACGACATCGATATCATCGAGCTGAATGAAGCCTTCGCCTCGCAGTCGGTCTATATCCGCGATCGCCTCGGCATCGATCCTGCCAAGCTCAATCCGAACGGCGGCGCGATCGCGATCGGCCACCCCTATGGGATGACCGGCGCACGGCTGACCGGCACGCTCCTGCTCGAGATGCGCCGGCAAAAGAAGCGCTGGGGTATCGTCACCATGTGCATCGGCGGCGGCCAGGGCGCGGCGGGCTTGTTTGAAGCGGCGAACTAGTTCGTGCTCGTGAATCGTGGGTCGTGTTCGGGAGAGTGAATTCCGAGCACGACTCACGAGCACGATTCACGTCCTCACTCTTAGGGCCGGATCACAACGCGGCGCAGGGGGCCGCGGCCGGTGCTCTCACTGGCGAGGCCGTGCGCTTCCGCCAGTTGATGCTGTAGGCGGCGGAAGTGAGGGTTCTGAGGGTTGAGGGCTACCGGCTCACGGTGAGCGATCACCGCGGCGATGGCGTCTTCGGCCTGGCGCAGCGCCTGCTGCTCTTCGTTGCTGATCGCCGGCAGCTCGAACAGCTCACGCAGAAAGTCAGCGATCTTCGCTTGCGTGTTGCCGCCGATGGCGTGCACGCGAGAGCTGTCCACCATCAGCTCGCGCAGTTTCTTAGGCCGCTTCTTGGCCAGCGAGCGCAGGGTGACCACGACATCGGCGTTACGCGGCTGGGTGCAGACCACCGCGTTGACCCCGAGGTCGCGGATGGCGCGCTCCAGCCGTTCGCGGCTGACCGCGTAGGGAAAGATGCGCAGGGCGTGGCGAGCCGTCGGCGGTGTCGGCTTGGCATGGGGTAGGGGAGGGACGGTGCTTGATGGCCCTTCGACCTCGACGCTGCCGTCCTGGTGGCGCACGCGGATCTCCGGCCGTGCCGGCTGGCCGCGTAGCACGGCATCAACGACCTGCGTCACGTCGGCGTGCACCGCGAAGCGGTCCCTGTCCCGGATTTCGATGAGCACGTCGAATGTGGGCGGCGCCTTGCGTTCCAGTACCGTCTTCTGCGTGCGGCGCCGGCGCGCCTCTTCGTCGCTGAGTGTTACCGGGTGAATGCCGCCGATGAGGTCGGACAGCGTTGGATTTGAAATGAGGTTGTCGAGGCTGATGCCGTGCGCTGTCGCGATGAGCTGGACGCCGCGTTCGGCGATAGTGCGCGCCGCCAGTGCCTCCGCCTCGGTACCGATCTCGTCTATGACCACGACCTCCGGCATGTGGTTTTCGACGGCTTCGATCATCACCGCGTGCTGCCGCTCGGGTGACGGCACCTGCATGCGCCGGGCGCGCCCGATGCCGGGATGCGGAATATCGCCATCGCCGGCGATCTCATTCGAGGTGTCGACGATGACGACACGACGGTTGAGGTCGTCGGCCAAAACGCGCGCCGCCTCGCGCAGCAAGGTCGTCTTGCCGACGCCAGGGCGCCCCAGTAACAGCACGCTGCGGCCGGATTCGATCACGTCGCGTACGATCTCGACCGTGCCGTAGACGGCGCGGCCCACACGGCAGGTCAGCCCGACGATCTCTCCCAGCCGATTGCGCAAGGCCGAGATCCGGTGCAGGGTGCGCTCGATCCCGGCGCGGTTGTCTTTGGTGAAGGTGCTGATCCGGGCCGTCATGTAGTCGAGGTCCTCACGCATCACGGGGTCCCGACTAAGCTCAACCGCCCGCCACGGGAAGCGTGCCTCGGGTTGGCGACCGAGATCGAGCACCACTTCCAGCAACGCCGGGAGGTCGTCCAACGGCTCGATTGCATCCCGCACACGCGTCGGCAGGACGCCGAGCAGCAGATCAAGGTTATCAGTGATCTCTATCCGTGTGGCGTTACTGGCCGCCTGCATCGCAGCACCTATTGTACCCGAGGACACAAACCGCCGCCGCTCCGCCCGGACCCGCTGGCCGGCCCGTTTGCTGCCGCCGCCGGGCCGCCGATTTGATGGAACAGGCTCGACTCACGCCGATAAAAGCCGTCGGTGTGAAAAGACTCCGGCAACCGCAGCATGGCGTAATCGAGATGGTGACAGACCTCGTGCAGCAGCGTGCGCAAGAAGGTCTTGAAGGCCACCACCTGTCCGCGTTTGGCCGTTATCATCCAGACCTTGATGGTTGCCGGCGCACGCTCGGCGGCGGGCGTGTACAGCCCGTGCAACTCGCCGCGGGCGTTCGACGGACGTGTCCTGCTGACGATGATGTGCACGCGCGACACGGCCAAAGCCGTGCAGATATCGTTGACGATCACCTGCGAGACCTGTTCGACCCGAAAGCGGTCGCCCGAGAGCAAGGCGGCCGGGAGCGCATGCACCGCTACCCGGAGCTGCGTGCCGGCGCGCAACGCGATCGATGCCCTCGCGTCGCTGCGATCATAGATCTGCTGCTGAGCCCGCGTCAGCCGGTGACGGAAATTCGGCACGCCGCCACTCCTCCTCCACCGCCGTTGCTTCTAGAGTCCAGCCGACCCCGAATGTCAAGCGTCTGCGCGGACGGTGAAGGCGTGAGGAGCTCTCACGGCTCTTCCTGCGACCGATTGAGAGCACAGAACGCTTCGTAGACCTCGATGAGGACATCGCGCTGGCGCTGCGTCAGCGCAGGGTCGCGACGGATCTCATGCAGCGTCCCAAGCTCGTCCGCATCCTGGGGGTCGAGCACTCCTGCCTGTAAATACAAGGTTTCCGCCGACAGCCGCAGTGCCCCGGCGATCGATTGGACGATCGTCCGGCTAGGGTTGCGCAGCCCCGCTTCGATTTCTTTCAGCACGGCGGCCGAGATGCCGCTTTGCGCCGACACCTTGCGCAGAGAGATGTTGGCAAGTTGGCGCTGCCGGCGGATATAGTCGCCGATGCTTGAAGTCGCCGGGAGGTTCTTCGCCTTGGCCATGGCCGGAATCTAGTCCTGCCGCCCCGTGCTGCGCAAGGGCGCGGGGGCGTGGAGGGTGGAGCGTGAAGCGTGGAGCGTGAACACCGGGAAGACACAAGTCCGTGTCTCTCCACGCTCGACTCTCTACCCTGCACGCAGATCAGCGCGAGTACTCGCGTGGGGAGGCGCGGACGGCGCGGTCGTAGGCCCAGGCGCGAATGTGATCGATCTGCTCTCTCATGGTCTTCGACAGCGGCACCACGCTCGCCGTCGCATTGAGGAGGTCGTCGTCGTTTATATCGCGATCCTCCAAACGGGCGGCGGTGAGAGCGGAGACCACGCACTGCTCGATCTCGGCGCCGTTCCAGCCTTTGGTGAAGCGCTTGAGCCGCTCCAGGTTGAAGTCCTCTGGATTCGCGCCGCGCCGCTGCAGGTGGATCTTGAAGATCTCAACGCGCTCGTCGTCGAGAGGCAGGTCGACGAAAAACACCTCGTCGAAGCGCCCCTTGCGGATCATCTCCGCCGGCAGCAGGTCGACGCGGTTGGCGGTGGCGGCGACGAACAGCCCGCGCGCCTTCTCCTGCATCCACGTCAGGAAGAAGGCGAACATGCGCCCCTGCTCGCCGGAGGACTCCTGCGACGTGATGCCCATCTCGATCTCATCGAACCACACCACCGCCGGTGCGATCTCCTCCAGCATGTGGCAAGCCTGCGCGAACGCGCCTTCGGCCGGGCCGTGCTGGCCGGAGAAGATCTCGGTCATGTCAATGCGATACAACGGCAGTCCGAAGTACGAGGCGACGGCTTTGACCGACAGGCTCTTGCCGCAACCTGAAATCCCCATGACGAGGACGCCTTTCGGCACGATGTCGAGGTTGATGCTCTCGCGCATCTCGAACAGCTTGCGGCGCTCAAGCAGCCATTTCTTCAAGTATTCGAGCCCGCCCACATGTTCGAGCCGCGTGTCAGCGGCAACGAACTCGACCAGGCCGGTGCGGTTGACGAGCAGGCGCTTTTCCTCCAACAGGATTGGCACCGCATCGGCATCGAACTTTTTCGCAACCGCCAGCGCCCGGCGGACGGCGTGCCGCGACTCATCCAGGGTGAGCCCCTGGAGCGCACGCGCCAGCTGGTGCACCGTGCCCTCGCTCGCGTCGACCGTGCCGCCCGCCTTCTTGATGCGCTCCATCTCGTTACCGAGAAAGGCGACCAGCTCGACCGGATCCGGGACGCTCAACTCCAAATAGACCAGGTCGCGTGTAATCTCATCGGGGATATCGCGAACCGGCGAGGAGATGATCACGTACTTGCCGGTATCAAAGCAACGCTCGTACAAGTCGCGCAAACGCCGCCGGATCTCCGCCGACTCACGCATAGGCTCGTGGAAATCCTTGAGGTGAAAGATTGCCGCTCCATCATACGCCGCCACGAAATCGAGCGCGGCGCGTGCTCCCAACGCTTCGCCGTCCGCCGGCGTGCCATCCTCGCGGCGCATGCCCTCGGTCACGCTCCAGCTCCACACCGGCACCGGCGGCGCGAAGAACAATCGCGCTGCCTCGCACAGTAGCTGCCCGATACGCTGCTCTTCCGCCGAGCGGATATATGTCAGCGGCCGTTCGGATTGAAAGATCTCCCGCAAGACCTTTAGCGAGTGACTCTCTTGGACGGTGTTGTCGGTGCGGGGCGCTTCGTCCTTCTGTTGCATAGAATCAACGCTCGCACTGCAGATTCGGCACTCAGGACTTCTTCTCCGGGGGCGCGGTGGCAATCGAGATCTTCTCCGCGCCCGCTTCCTTGGCGATGGTCATGATCTGCACCGCCTGCTCAAGCACGACGTTACGGTCGCCTTGCAGGATGACGTTGCGCTCGGCGCCTTTCTGAAACGTGGCCTCGAGCGTGGCGCGCAGGTCTTCCATCGGCACCGGCTTCCCGTTCAGCTCGATGTGGCGATCGGCAGTTGCAGTCACAACGATACCGGACGGCTCGGACCCGCCGGCGGCCGCGCGCGGCAGATTCACCTTCGTGCCCTGCTGCGTCAGCGCCGTGCTGGTCACCATGAAGATGATGAGGAGCACCAGAAAGATATCGGTGAGTGGCGTGACGTTGATTTCGGCGACGATGTCACCGCCGGCGGAATCAGTGTCGGGATCAGCGGGATTGAGCGACACGGGGGAGGCTCCCTTCACGGGTGTGTGGCCGGCCGAGTTGGCTCAACAGCTCGTCGGTCCATTCGCGCCAGAGCGCCAAAAGGTTCGCAATACGCACCATGAACGCGTTGTAAGCGAAGATCGACAAAACGCCGACGAGCAAGCCGCCGGCGGTGGCTATCAACGCCTCGGAAATTCCGGCGGCCACCACGACGAAGCCGCCGGAACCGGTGGCCGCCATGTTCTCGAAAGCGCGGATGATGCCGATCACGGTGCCGAACAACCCGATGAAAGGGGCCAGGCTCCCTACCGTCCCGAGCAGCCATACGTAGCGCTTCAGGCGGCGCGCCGTCTCGGAGTGCCGGCGTTGGGCGAGACGCATCCGGTTTGTGTCGTCGTCTTCGTTGGCGCTCAGCACCGCTTTGTAGACCGAGCCGAGCGGCGAGGTGTCGCGTCGGCTGAGCGCCAACGCATCGCCGATAACGCCCTCTTGCGCAGCTTCGATGACCAGCTGATGCAACCGTGCCGCGGCGCGCGCGGCGCGCGCCAGCGTCCACGATCGCTCGATGATGACGGCGATGCTCACAATCGAGCAAAGCAGCAGCGGATACATGACCACGCCGCCGTTCTCGATCAGCGTCAAAAGGTCTCGCCCGTTCATTTAAGGTGGGTCGTGGGCAGTGGATCGTCGGTCGGAGAGACGCACCGCTTCCCCGTCATCATTACGCTCTGGAGAAAAAACACGCATAAAGAATAGCCTAGCCCCGTCGATCCCGCAATTGAGCGACAACGGGTCGATCCCGAAAGGGCGCAATAGCCTGCGTCACCGGTTGAACGCAAACGTCCTTGGGGCGCCCGCGCATGAGCAGCGCGGTTCACGCAGACGCGGCCGTGTGTTACGATTTCACGATGCTCGTGGCCAGGGAGAAGAGAAAGAGGCCGCGGCGGCTGGTGCGTGGCGCCGCCTCGGGATCCACTTCGCTCGAGAACGTGCTGGCCAGCTTGGCTGATGCAGTGATCATTACCGACGAGTACGATCGCATCACGACCTTTAATCAGGCGGCCGAAGAGCTCACCGGTCTCTCGCAAACTCAGGTGCGGCATCGGCCTTGCGCCGACGTCTTTGGCGCCACTCCGAGGCTCGCGGCCATGGCGCAGCGTACACGCACCCTCGGCCAGAATCAGTCGTGTGGCGAAGAGATCTTACTCG
This sequence comes from Binatia bacterium, assembly GCA_050015455.1. Lineage (GTDB taxonomy): Bacteria > Desulfobacterota > Binatia > HRBIN30 > HRBIN30 > JAGDMS01. Next base: position 7,597 of record JBEKBJ010000017.1, on the reverse strand, counting down.
CGCGCCAAGGCCCTATCCCCGTCCGGGTGAGTTGCTCGCCGATCCGTGGACCGGATGGACAAATCCAGGGTACCGCCCTGGTCATCCAAGACCTGAGTTATGAGAAGAAGCTGGAGGACGAAGTGCGGCGCAATCAGACCTTGGCGCGCTTGGGGGGGCTGGTCGCCGGCCTGGCGCATGAGGTGAAGAACCCGCTCGGCGGTATCAAGGGGGCGGCGCAGTTGCTGGCACAGCGCTTCGCCGATCAACCCGAAATCCGCGAGTACACCGGCGTCATGGTCCGCGAGATCGGTCGCCTGGGCCGCCTGGTGGAACAGCTGCTCACGCTCGGGGCTCCGCCCGCGCCCAAGCTGGTGCCGGTGAACATCCACAAGGTCCTCAAGGAAGTGCTTGCCCTGACGGAGACGGAGCTGAGCGTGGGAAACATCGCCGTGAGGTTGGAGATCGATCCCAGCTTGCCTGACGTGTCTGGGGAGGAGGGGCAATTGACGCAAGTGTTTTTGAATCTGATGAAGAATGCGCTTGAGGCAATGCCGGCGGGAGGTTCACTCACCGTGATCACACGTATGGAGACCGATTTCTACATCCGGCGGCGCGGCGGCGCGGCTGGCCCGGCCGCGACTCCTCCGGAAGCGGGCAAATTCCTGCGCGTCGAGATTGCCGATTCCGGTCCGGGTTTCCGCGGCGCCGACTTGGAGCGGGTGTTCGAGCCGTTTTTTACCACCAAGGCACGCGGCAGCGGCCTCGGGCTAGCCATCTGTGAGCGCATCATCGCCGCGCACGGAGGCGACATCCGTGCGGGGAACGCGCGCGGCGGCGGCGCGGTGGTGACCGTGACCTTACCGGTGGTGCGCTCATGACCGCACTGACAGGGCGCATTCTGGTGGCGGACGACGAGGAGTCCATCCGCTGGGTGCTGGCGACAGCGCTCGCCGGCGAAGGCCACACCGTCGAGGAAGCGGGCACCGGTGATGCCGCGCTCGCGAAGCTCACCGGGGACGAGTTCGATTTGGCGTTGGTCGACATCAAAATGCCTGGCCTGGACGGCTTGGAGTTGTTGTCGAAAGTCCGCGACGCCGGGCTGGCAACGCCGATCGTCATCATCACCGCGCAGAACACGATGGCCAACGCCATCGAGGCAACGAAGCGCGGCGCCTACGATTACGTGACCAAACCGTTCGACATCGAAGAGGTGCGGCTGTTGGTGCAGCGGGTGCTGGACATGCGCCGCCAAACGGCGGGGCTCGCCCGGTTCGAGGAACAGACCCGCCGGCGTTTCGAGCTGGGCGTCGAGATCATCGGCACCACGCCGGCGATGCAGGAAATTTTCAAGACCATCGGGCGAGTGGCGCCGACCGACGCGACGGTCTTGATTCAGGGCGAGAGCGGGACGGGCAAGGAGATCATCGCACGCGCCATTCACGCGCACTCGCCGCGCTGGAGCGCTCCATTTGTGGCGCTCAACTGCTCGGCCGTGCCGCGCGATCTCTTGGAGAGCGAGCTCTTCGGGCACGAGCGCGGCGCGTTCACCGGCGCCACCGAACAGCGCGCCGGCATGTTCGAGGTCACCGCGGGCGGCACACTCTTCCTGGACGAGATCGCCGACATGCCCTTGGAGTTGCAGGCCAAGCTGCTGCGCGTCGTGCAGGAAAAAGAGCTGACACGAGTCGGCGGGCGCGAGATCATCAAGGTCGATTGCCGGCTGATCGCGGCGACCAATCAAGACCTCGAACGCGCGGTGAAGCAGGGGCGCTTCCGTGAGGACCTGTACTTTCGCTTGAAGGTCGTGCCGATCTTCGTGCCGCCGCTGCGCCAACGCCGCGGCGACATCCCCGAGCTGGTGAGTTGCTTCATCGCCAAGATCAACCGCGAGATGGGCACGAACATCACGGGCATCTCCCCCGAGGCGCGTGCCATGCTCAACAGCCACGCCTGGCCCGGCAACGTGCGCGAGCTGGAGAACACGCTGGTGCGTGCCGCCGTGCTGGCGCCGGGGCCGACGCTCATGCCCCACGATCTGGCTTTGGCGACGCACGATGCCGCCACGCCGACGTACGATGAGCTGTCGCTGGAAGATGTCGTCCGGCTCAAGCTGAAGGAGTACTTCCGCCAGGCACGCGACGTGGAGCTGACCAACTTGTATCCGCTGATCATGCAACGTGTCGAGCGCTCGCTGATCGAGCTGACCCTGGAGCGCACCCAGGGTAACCAGCTCAAGGCCGCGGCTCTGCTCGGCATCAACCGCAACACCCTGCACAAGAAGATCACGGAACTGAAGATCGTGCCGAAACGGAAAGCGGAGGAGTGACGTGAATCGGGCTCGTGAATCGTGCTCGGTACCGCCAGAGGTTCGAACGGACACGACTCACGAGCACGGCCGACGATGATCTTTCCCCACCGTCTCTACCCGATTATCGATACGCTCGGCGATCCGGAGCTGTCGCATGTCAGCCTGGCGCAGACGATGCTCGATGCGGGCGTGCGTTTTCTGCAGCTGCGTATCAAAGATCAGCCCACGCGGCGTTTCGTCGAGATCGCGCGCCGCGTAAAGGCTGTCACCGACCGTTATCACGCGCAGCTCATTGTCAACGACCGGACCGACATGGCGAAGATGGTCGATGCTGCTGGCGTGCACCTGGGGCAGGAAGACCTGCCGGTGAGCGCGGCGCGCGAGATTCTTGGCCCGAACAAGATCATCGGCCTCTCCACCCACAATTCGGCGCAAGCCGAGGCCGCCGCACGCCAAGGCATCGCCGACTACATCGGTTTCGGCCCCATCTACCCGACGGCGAGCAAGGAGCGCACGGATCCGGTGCAGGGCTTGGAGGGCTTGCGCCTCATCCGTAGCCGGGTGGGCTTGCCCATCGTGGCGATCGGCGGCATCACGGCGCAGACGATGCCGGATGTACTCGCCGCCGGCGCTGACGCGGTGGCTATGATTGGGGATATCGTACGCGCCGGCGATGTCGGAGCGAAGATCCGCGCGTTGTTGGAAGGGTGCTGACATGCTGAACACCATTTTGGCAGGCCTCGTGGTCTTCGCCTCCGTCGGGTTACTGTTGTACCTGGTGGGCCTGCTTTGCAACGCGGTGAGCCTGCCGCTAGGCGGTTGGTTGGAGCGCCGCCGCTTCGCGCGTTACGTCGCGCGCGCCCGTCGCTGCGACGCGTTCATGAGACAGGGCCGCACAGACCAGGCACTGCGGCAGTTGCGGGCAGCCTTCTACCTCTACGAAGTGAGCGACCGATCATTGGCGATGTCGGTCGCCAACCACCACACCGGTCTGTTGAGCCGGCTGATTTCGATGACGTCGGCTCTGCAGGACGGTTCGGTGCGCCTGCTGTCGCTGGCGAAAACAGATCGCTTGCTGACGGAGCGCAGTGAGCTGCAGCGCCGCTACTGCGCGGCCAGGCAAAGCCCGCGAAAAGATCACGTGCGTGAGCTGCGCAGCCAGCTGCATTCGAACAGCCGCGATCTGGACGCCGCCTTGGAACAGTTGATCGCCGAAGCCCGTGCGTTGCGCCAGCCGGAGCGGTATCACTGAAAAGTCGATAGTTGATAGTTCGTCGCCTGACGGGTAGGGATGGGTGGCGAAGAGGCGGACTGGTGAAGGAGACATCCGGTGAGGACATCGCAACGTCGGCTCGACAAACACCCGCGCATTGATCCACGGCCGATCGACGCGCAGATCACGCTGACGGAACTGGTGGATCGGACGTTTCTGGCCTACAACGGGGCGCGCTTGCGTGAAGCCTGCCAGCTTTTCGCCTGGCACATGCTGGAGGACGACGTGACTGTCGGCATGAGCCTGACCGGCGCGCTGACGCCGGCCGGCCTCGGCGCGGCGGCGATCATTCCACTCATCGAATGCGGCTTCGTCGATTGGATCGTGAGCACGGGGGCCAACCTGTATCACGACGCTCACTTCGGCATCGGCCTGAGCATGCACATGGGCTCGCCGTTCTCGGACGATGTGGAACTGCGGGAGCAGGGGATTGTCCGCATCTACGACATCTTGTTCGACTACACCGTGCTGCTCGAAACCGACGCCTTCTTCCGCCAGGTGATCACCGGCCCGGAATTCCAGAAACCGATGGGGACAGCGGAGTTCCACTACTGCGTCGGCGCCTACGTGCGCGAGCGCGAGCGCGTGCTGGGTTTGCAAGGCCGTTCGCTGCTGGCTGCGGCGTACGAACACGGGGTGCCGATCTACACATCGTCGCCGGGTGATAGCTCCATCGGCATGAACGTCGCCGCCATGGCCTTGCGCGACAACAGGCTGGCGTTCGATGTCTCGCGTGACGTCAACGAGACCGCCGCCATCGTGCTGGCGGCCAAACTTGCGGGTGGTAAGAGCGGCGTGCTGATGATCGGCGGCGGTTCACCCAAGAACTTCGTCCTGCAAACGGAACCGCAGATCCAGGAGGTTCTGGGCCTGAACGAAAAGGGCCACGACTACTACCTGCAGATCACCGATGCGCGTCCGGATACCGGCGGCCTGTCAGGCGCCACGCCCGGAGAGGCCGTCAGCTGGGGCAAGGTCGATCCCGATGCCTTGCCCAACACCGTCGTGTGCTACGTGGATAGTACCGTCGCGCTGCCGATCCTGACCGCGTACGCCCTCGCCAAGCATGTGCCGCGCAAGCCCAAGCGCCTCTACGATCGCCGTAACGAGATGCTGGAGGCGTTGACGCGACGCTACCGCGAAATCCCCCTGACGTGAGCGGTTGATGTATCGCGAAGAATTGACGGTCGCGCTCGCAGCGGCGCGTGCAGCCGGCCAGATCGTGAGATCCTGGTACGCCGGCGATTTCACGGTACGCCAGAAGGGCAGCGACAGCCCGGTAACGGAAGCCGATATCGAGGCGAACCAGTGCATCCGGAGGTTCGTCAGTGAACGGTTTCCTGACGATGGCTGGTTGTCGGAGGAAACCCGGGATTCCGCCCGCCGTCTGAGCAAGCGGCGCGTGTGGGTGGTGGATCCCCTCGACGGCACGAAGGAGTTCATCAACCACATCCCCGAGTTCTGTGTGTGCATCGCGCTGGTGGATGACGGCGTGCCGGTGCTGGGAGTGAGCTACAACCCGGCACGCGAGGAGATGTTCGCGGCGAGCCGCGGTGATGGCGCCACGCTGAACGGTGCACCCGTGCACGTGAGCGCAGTGAGCGACCTTGTCGTCGCCCGCTTCCTCGCCAGCCGCTCGGAGAACGCGCGTGGCGAATGGGACGAGTTCAAGTCGACCCTGCGGATCGAGCTGACCGGCAGTGTGGCGTACAAGCTGGCGCTGATCGCCGCCGGGAGAGGGGATGCCACCTTCAGCTTGACCCCGAAAAACGAGTGGGACATCTGCGCCGGCGCCGCTCTAATCACTGAAGCAGGTGGACGCATCACCGATCGTTACGGAAAACCGTTACGCTTCAACCAACACGCCGACACGCTCCTGCCCGGCATCATCGCCAGCAACGCCAACCTCTACGCTCCCATCGTCGAGCTGCTGCGCCAGCGCGGCCACATGTAGCCCTGAGTGCTGAGTGCTATTTCCTTCCCTCAACGAACCGGCTCTGCAGGCACCGGTACGTAGGGTAGGGCCGGCTGTGCCGGCCATTTTTCTATCGTACGCCGGAAAGGTCGCCCGCCGTCTGATCGCATCCAGCAGCGCCGCGGGCACGGCGCACAGAGTCCTGCGGACCGGCTGCTCGAGGACGGCGCGTTAGGTCGCGAGGCCCGCGACCCAACATGCCGAGAACGGGGGTGAGCAAGCGGCGCGTAACCCCTTGACTTCCTCACGGAGTGTGAACTACGCTCCGCTTCGCAGGGCAGGATGCTATGGCGCAGGAACCGGCGACCTCAGCGGATTTTTTCCGGGAACCTAGATGTAGTTCGGCCACGATGTGACAAGGCGTGGAAGCAACAAAGACGGTGACGCCATCAAAGCACGAGAGGTGTAGGGTGGGGATCTTCGATGCATTGAAACGAAACAGGCGAATCGACCCAACGCCTCTTCGGGCGACGGAGGATTACAAGCGGAGATTGAAAGGATCAGAAGCAGAAGTCTTCAGCTCTTGGCAAGCAGCCTTTGAGGGGCTCAACGAACGGGAGGCTTGCGTTGTCGCGGCCGCGGCCGCTGGCCTCGTGGACATCCCCAACGATCTTGGTCCTCGCCTCGAGTTGTATAGGAACCGTATTCTGGAAATGGAGCGAGAAGAGGCCGAAGCTGGCGTGGTACTTGATGACTCGACAACCGCAACCAGACTGCTCGTGCGTCAGTCGTGGTGGCCCGCCTTCATCGCTAGCATTCGACAGGAGCTGGGCATCCGAACCGCGGCGGATATTGGTCGATGGAGCACGCACGGGAAGAAGATAGCGCCCTATGTTTGGGAATGCGGATTCGTTTTTCAAACGCCCGAGGCCGCCCAGAAGAATGGGCCGGTGTCTGTCTGGTCGTGGCGCGTTGATCTAGAGAAAGGCACCACCGAGCCGCTCCCGGCGAGCGACAGGGACCAGGTTCCGTGGGACGAGGTCGGCAGCGAGAACGCGAGGAGGCTCGTTTCAACGTCGGACGAACTGAGCCGAAAGATGAAGGAAGGGCTTGGTGGCCTTTCTGGACCTGCCATTCTTGATTTCCAGGACCGCCGGTGGCGATACGAATTTTGCATCTTCATGATGTTCTGGATGTGGTACGTGGCGAACTCGCCAAAGCTCACAAAGGCAGGGGCCAGGAAGCCGCTGCTGGACGCCTATCATCAGGGTTGCTGTGACGCCATGGTGGGAGCGGGGCTGATTGAGAGCAGCGAGGAAAGTATTCGCGCGTGGGAGGGTGACCTCGAAGAGCGCTTTATGGCCTACAAGGGCGCGTACGAGAACGTCCACACGCGACCGGACTTCCCGCTTCGCGTGACGGGCCGAGGCAGTGTTGGCTGGCTCCTTGCGCGTTACTTGTTCCCCGGACGGCAACCTGACCCGCGCTTAGTTCTGCTTCTCAATGATTTTGGAAGCCTCACGTTTCGAGGACTGGTCGAGATGATCACGTCTCTGGAGGCTCAGTATTACCAACGGGCGGATGGCCCGAAACCACGGTGGAAGTTCTGGAAGTAGGAAGCCGAACAACAGCATGCACCAAACGCGCTGGTGATGCTGAGCGTTAGGGGTGTCGAACGAACGATGACGAACTGCGACCGCTGGCATCCGAACAAGGAGCTCTTCGCCTCATTCTTGCGGATCGATAAGTCGCAGTTCTCGCGGTGCCTTGAGTCATCGTTTCAATGCAGCGAGCGCGCCATTCGTGCGCACTCAGTCCAGAACTCTCACGTGCTGGATCAACTGGCTCGGGACGGCCATGTGGTGGGACTGACGCCGTCGGTTACTCTCGCTGAGGGGCCCAAGATCGACTTTGCCCTGGTCGGGCGGAACCAGGCCACAACCTTTACCGGCTTGTGCAGTCGCCACGATGATCTGATCTTCGCTCCGATCGAGAAACCTGAGTTATTGAGGATTGCATAAGTAATAGAAAGATCGTCCGCGGTGGTGTATACTGCGTGCATGCGACCACAGGGGACGGCGGCGGAGTTGGAGCGGCGGCGGCGGCGAGCGATACGGCT
>JBEKBJ010000016.1:0-61176 GCA_050015455.1 Binatia bacterium | reverse complement strand
TTTGGCTCGGCCCACTCGCCGACCACAGCGGGCCGCCCGGCCGGCGTCAGCCGCCCGCAGCGGCGCCCAACGCGCCGGATCGCGCGCGCCGGTGCGTTAGCGCCGGATTTGGGCCATGGTCCTGACGTGGACTCCACGCCGGAACTGCAATATAGATCCAAACGGAGGTGTGAGCCCGATTTACCTCTCGTGGCTACATCTGATTGCTTACGGTGCTTCCGGCGTGCTCTGTCTCGCTGCGTGTCACGCGGGCGGCGTAGATCCCGCACCGCCCTCAGACACATCCACGGCGCGTGCGCAGCTGTTGGCCGAGCTTCGTCGTGAGGATGTCCGGGACGAGCGCGTCCTGATGGCGATCGCGCGAGTGCCGCGGGAGGGGTTCGTCCGCCCCCAGGACCGTGCTCGCGCCTATGCCGATGAGGCTTTGTCGATCGGAAGCGGGCAAACCATTTCACAGCCCTACATGGTCGCCTACATGAGTCAGCTGCTCGAGCTGCGAGGTGGCGAGCGCGTGCTCGAGATCGGCACCGGATCCGGTTATCAGGCGGCTATTCTGGCCAAGCTGGCGCGCGAGGTGTACTCGATCGAGATCGATCCAGCGCTGGCGGCATCGGCCCGCGAACGTCTGGCGCACCTCGGGTATGAGAATGTGAAGGTGCGGGCCGGTGATGGCTGGTACGGGTGGGAAGAGGCGGCGCCGTTCGATGCGATCATCATCACAGCTGCCGCGCCCCGTATCCCCGAGCGGCTGCTCGCCCAGCTGAAAGCGGGCGGCCCCCTGGTGATGCCGATGGGTGACGAGGGCGGGCAAAGCCTCATCCGCGCGCGCAAGCAGGACGGAGAATTGAAAATCGAACGCTTCACCGATGTGGTGTTCGTGCCCATGACCGGCGCCGTGCGTACGCCGCCGCAATAGGGGACACCACTGGGCCGGTCGCATGAAACCCACCGGCGCACCACCTCACTGATGCCGTCACCGCTGTCGCCTCGCGACCTTTTCGCCGGCGAGATCGCTGCCCGCATCCAGGCAGAGCAGGCGCACACGCCCGCTGGAAACGATCTGCCCCGCTTCGTTCCGTGCCGTCGCCTCCCAAACCTGTGAACGGCGGCCGCGGCTCAGCGGAGTCGCGGTCACCCGGACGCGCCCAGCGCGCACAGCACGAATGAAGCTGGTGTGATTCTCAACGCCAACGACGGCTTGCCCCCGCGCCATGGCCCCGATGCTCGCGCCGGTCGAGCACGCAGCCTCGATCGCGCCGCAGTGCACGCCGCCGTGGACGATCCCGTATGGCTGCAAATGCTTCTCGTTCACGTCGTACTCGATCACGACCTCGTCGCCTGAGGCACTGACGTAGCGGAAATCCATGGCGCCATCGAAACCGCTGATCCAGCTTTTTACAACGTCGCCGATATCTGCTTTGGTGTCATTTTCCATTGATGGAACCTTTGCGCAGGTGGACTCGGTACGAACCGGTTACAAACCGGTTACAAACCCCTCTTGACCGGCGTGTAGGTGCTGGTTGGCAGCAAGCCCTCGACACCTCCACGAGTGCCAAAAGGATGTCCTGGCTGACGCTCTTGAAGACCTCGTAGGCCTTGCTTTGGTTCGCAGGCACAAGCTCGCGAATGCACCTCTTGCCAGCCATGGACGCGGGTAGGTTTAACGAAAATCGTCAGGGAAAGCGATCGCGAGAACGTGTCGGCGGCCAGGAGTGAAGATTGACGCGGCCAGCGGACACGATCAGTATCGTCGAGCGAAGTAGTGTAAGATGAAAGTCATTGCCGATCTCTGTCTCGTGCCGTTGGGAGTGGGCGTCTCGTTGTCGCCGTACATCGCCGCGTGCGAGCGAGTGCTGAAGGAAGCCGGGCTGGAGACCCGATTGCACGCCTACGGCACCAACATCGAAGGCGAGTGGGATGCGGTGTTCGCTGCGATCCGGCGCTGTCACGACGTGGTGCACGAGATGGGAGCGCCGCGCATCAGCACCACGCTGAAAATCGGCACCCGCACCGATCGCGTGCAGAGCATGGACGCGAAAGTCCGCAGCGTGCAAGAAAAGCTGTAGCCGCTTTCTCCACGCATGCGAGGAGGGCAGTCCACAGCGCCTGCGGCGGTCAAGTCCTGCCGGCGCCGGCGGCAGGTGGCACGCCCTGCGACGATACTGCGGCAACGCCGATTGACAAAACCGCGGTGTGCCCTTAATTAGCGACTGACCAGTCAGTTCCGAAAATGCCTTCCCCCGTTTCCAAGCCTTTGATCGCTGCTGTGATTGACGTGTTGGGGGCGGGGCGACAGTCGAACCGGCTCGCATGCCGGGCCAGAACGGCGGAAAGAGGAGACGGTGAATGCGAGTGGCAATCCTGGCCCTGCTCACGGGCCTTTGTGCGATGGCGGCGGTTGCACAAGAGACGCAGCCGACGGCGCAACCAACGACTCGTGGTCGATGGCCTCGAAAAACCCACGCAGGTCGGCATCGAGCACCCAGCTCACCCTCCGCCACCGTCCCAGCACCTCCGCCAGCACCCGCTGGACCAACTTATCCTCAGGCGAAAAAGACGCTGGCAGAATGCATCACCATCGCGGTGGAGCAGCATCCCAGCTTGAAAGCCGCGACGGCGTCAGTGGAGGCCGGCAAGCAGCGCGTGCACCAGGCAGTCTCAAATTACCTCCCACAGCTCAGTGCGTATTACAACCCGATCCGAGAGAAGACCAATCCGGTGACGGCGCAGGCGGGCCTGGCGGGGGTCTCCAGGACATTCAATCTGCACACGGCCCAAGGCACCCTCACGCAGGTGCTGTTTGACTTCGGCCAAAACCTGAACTCGATCCGGTCGGCACAAGCCGCCGAGCAGTCGCTGCAGGCGGACCGTACAACGCAGCGCGAGGTCGTGGTCCTCAATGTCAAGCAGGCGTACTTCAACGTGCTGGCCACGCGGCGGCTGTTGACCGTGGCGGACGAGACTGTGCGCCAGAATGAAAAACATCTCGAGCAGGCGCAGGGCCGCTTCAACGTCGGGCTGGCCCCCAAGTTCGACGTCACGCAAGCCCAGGTGCAGCTGGCGAACGCCCAGCTCAATCAGGTCACGGCGCGCAACAACGTCGCGGTGGCGCGCGAGACCTTGCGCAATGCGCTCGGCCTGACCGGGCCGCTCGACTTCGACATCGTCGACAATTTCGATGTGCATCAGGTCAGCGTCACTGAGGATGAGGCGTTGGCCTCGGCCTATGACAAGCGCCCGGAGATCCAGAGCATTCGGGCCCAGGAGCTTGCCACCAACGAACAGATCGCCTCCCTGCAGAAGAACTATCTGCCGTCGGTGAAGGCTCAAGGCGACTACGGTTGGCAGGGCAACGATTATCCGCGGCAAGACTTGTGGGACTTTGGCGCCACCGTCAATGTCAGCCTGTTCAATGGCGGACTGACGACGGCGCAGATCGGCGAGCAGGAAGCCAACCTGTCGAACCTCAAGTACAACGAAGACGTACTGCGGCAGAACATCGCCCTCGAGGTCCGCCAGGACGTCCTCAATCTCGAGCAAGCGGCCGAGAGCATCCGCGTGTCGGAAACGGCGCTGCGGGAAGCGCGGGAGAACCTCGATCTGGGGGAGGGCCGGTACATAACGGGAGTGGGTAACATTATCGAGCTGACCGACGCCCAAGCTTCGCTGACCACTGCCGAAGCCAGCCACGTGCAGGCGCTCTACAATTACAAGACCACCGTCGCAGCACTGGAGAAAGCCACGGCGCAGCAGCTGGAGTCGGAGTGAGTCGCAGAGGTGTACCGATCTACTTCATCTTTCTCTTCGTCAACGAATCGGGATGTGGAGTCCGGCATGGCAGAGATGCAAGTGGGGCTTTCGGATGAGCGGCAGTACACGGTGACAGATGACATCACCGCCGCCGTGGTGTTCGTCCACAACTATCCTGAAACCGTAGCATGCCCGCGGTGTGGTCCACTCCCGACATGATCGGCAAGATGGAGGTGGTGGCCGCCGCAATGGTGGCGTCCTGCCTGGGCCCGGAGCAGATCACCGTCGGCGCACGCAACGAGGTCAGCCACTTGGCTGTGGCAAGCGAGCGAGGACGCGTATGTGCCGGTTGCCGGCTGCGGCCTCAACGCTGAGCAGTGGGAATCGCTGCGGTTGATACGTCTCCCGCGCGCTGCCATCGAGGGCCTGCAGCAGGAGCAGACTAGGGCGGTCGAGACGGTGTGTCGGAGTGCGGGGGGCTCCGCGACGTGATGAGTGCAACCCTGGATTTGAGCCAGTTCGAAACCAAGCCTGTCACACCAAAGCGGCCGCCACGCTTGCGACCACGGCTTCGACGCTGATCGATTGCATGCACAGCCGCTCAATCGGACAGTGCCGCCGGTAGCAGGGACTGCACACAGCGGTGCCGGTGATGACCCTTGACTCGCTACCCCAAGGTGCCGAGCGCACCGGGCTAGTTGCGCCCCACAATGAAATCACCGGCGTGCCTACCGCCGCAGCGATATGCATCGGGCCGGTGTCCGGGCCGAAGGCCGCACGGGCGCGCTGCAGAATCCCGATCACATGCCGCAGACTGATGCGGCCGGTGAGGTTGAGTACGGGCATACGCGCCGCCGCGACAACGGCCCGGGCGAACTGCGCGTCGGCCGACCCCCCGAGCAACACCACACCCACGCCTCGCCCCGTTAGCGCGTCGCTGACGGCGGCCATACGGTCCGGAAACCACAGCTTGCTTTCCCAGCTCGCACCGACGATTGCCGCAACAAACGGCGCCGGCACACCGGCGAGCAGCTCCTGGACCCGACGCTCTTCCGCATCTGTGACGCGTAGCTCAAACGTGACCGGCACCTCCTCTACACCGAGCCAGTCGGCGAAGCGCAGGAACTGCTGCAGCTTTGGAGTGAGGTGCGGCATCGGGTCGAGCCGGTGCGTGTTGAACAACCAATTACCCTCACGCGCGTTCCGCCGATGGAATCCCAAGCGCAGGGGTGCGTTCGAGGCCCGGCTCACGATCCCGCTCTTGAGATGCCGCTGCAAATCCAGTGTCAAGTCAGCGCGGGCGGCACGGACCTGGCGCAAAAAACGCAGAAACGCGGGAACGCCGTGCGGCCGGTCGAACATGAGCGTCTCGTCGACCGCAGGATGGTGCACTAGCAGCGGCGCGGAAAGCGGCTCCACGGCCCAAATGATATGCGCCTGCGGATAGCCGCGCCGCAGCCGGTTCACCAGTGGCAACGCTAGGGTAACATCGCCGATCGACCCGAGCAGCACGATGAGGATGCGGCGCGCGACAACCGGCGCCCCACCCCACCCCTTTCCCGGAGGAAGAGGGGAAAGAATCTTGCCTGCCGTCCTAATCATTCGCGGTAGGCCTTTAGCAGGTGCTCGATATCACCAGTGGTGATTAGCCTGCTGTCCGGATCCAGCTTGCGCGCCGAGCGCCGCAGCCGCGCCAGGTCACCCGCGGGGTTGCGGAACCGCACCGACAACCGCGGCTGATCGAAATCGACGAACAAGGCGCGCAGCGACCCCGCCGCCGGATACAGCAGGATGTTGTGGAGGTTCAGGTCCGGGTGCCGGCCCCCGGCACGGTGCAGCTGCCGAATGGCGGCGCCGACCTGACGCCACACGGCGGCGCGGTCATCGTCCGTCGGAGCGGTCGCAGCCCATTCCCACATGGTGCACGCCCTGGGAACGTATCGCGTCACGATCCATCCGCGGTAGCAGCCCGGCATCAGCCAGCGCACGCAGGCGCCGAGCGGCTCGGCCACAGGAACCCCCTTGAGCCGCAAGTGCTCGAGCCTGTAGAGTTCGCGCAGCGGGCGTAGGCTCCAGTCGAAGTAGGTCGCGTGCAGCAGCCGCGCCGGAAGCCCGCCGCGACGGCACGGCCGCAGCACCACTGCATGGCCATGAGCTCGAACCAGGACCGCGCCACCGCGGCCGCTGCTGAGGCCGCCCACCTCCTGCGCCGCCGTCTGGCCACGGGCCGCCGCCGCCAGCAGCGGTACCAGCCACTCACGGCCCTCGGAGCGTACCACGATCAGCGTGCGCCGCGTTCGCACGCGCTCAAAACCAGGCGGAATGATCACGCAGGTCATCACCTCACCCTCGCCGTCTCCTGGAAGGAAAGGGCACTGACCGCGCGGGGCGCGCACGCGCTCTCAACGCGGTGGAATGATCGCACCGAATCACGCCCTCAGTGCAACAGCGGGGCCGGCTGCGGCACCGATGCCCGGATCGAGCCAGGCAACAGCTGCAGAACCGCATCTTGCACCTGAGCCGCGCTGATCTCCCGCATACAGGCGTGGGTACCGATCGGGCAACGCGTGCTACCGTGTCGGCCGCACGGCCTGCAGGACAACTGCCGCTCCACGATGCGGGCGTGGTTGGTATAGGGAGCAAACCCCTGCTGCGGCACCGTTGGACCGAAAATCACCACTATCGGCGTGCCCCGTGCCACCGCAATGTGCACCGCCGCACTGTCGTTGGCCACCAGTACCGCGCTCTGGTCGATGGCCGCGACCAGCATGCGCAAATCGGTCTCCCCCACCAGGTTGATGCCGACACCGGCGGCCCGGACGATGGCCTCGGCGTAGGGCGCGTCGCCACGCGCGCCGAGCAAAACCGGGATAGTGTCCAGCTCGCGTTGCAGCCCGATCAGCAGGGCCGCGTAGCCTTCGACCGTCCAGCGCTTGGTGGCCCATGTCGAGCCGGGCGCCACGGAGATCACCGGGCTTTCCGGATCCAAGTTGCGGGCGCGCAGCGCAGCACGAAAACGGAGCACGGCCTCGTCACGGCGAGGGACGAACGGCCGCACCGCGACCGCCGACGGGTCGAGACCGAGGCCGGCCAGGATCGAAAGATTGCGCTCGACCTCATGCCGCGTAGGGTCACGCTGTACGCGGCGATGGTAGAGAAACCAACCGGCGCTCTGACGAAAGCCGATGCGCTGCTCGATACCCGCCGCCGCCAAGATCCAGGCGGTGCGAAACGACTTGTGCAGCGCCAGCACGACATCGAAGTAAGTACGCCGCAGCTTGCGCACCACACGCCAACTGCCGAGCCCCCGCTCGCCCCCGCGTTTGTCATCCGTGATGATCGCATCGACATCCGGATGGCCCTCCAGAATCTCCGCCGCGTCCGGGCGCACCAGCGCGGCAATGCTTGCGTCCGGGTAGTGGCGCCGCAGCGCCGTGAACACCGGGGTGCTCAACACCACGTCACCAAGAAAACTGGTTTGTGCAACCAGAAAGCGCATGGGCTTGTCCCCAGGGCAGCCTTTTCTCTACGCTATCGCCCTTCGAGACGACGCCCAAAAGACGGCGGCTCAGGGCGAGCGCTCGAGTCTTCGATCTCCACAATGCCCTTTCCGCTTACCCTGAAACCTCATCTTCTGGCGGCCGTCGCGAACCGTCAGACCGGAATGGCCTCGTCGATCAACATGACCGGGATGTCATCCTTGATCGGGTACAGCAACTTGCAGCTGTTGCAGATGAGACCGTCCTCCTTCGCGGTCAGATGCACGTCGCCTTTGCACTTCGGACAGGCGAGAATCTCCAGGAGCTCCGGATTGATTGCCATCAACGTCCTCCTCGATTCACGCGGCTTGCGACAGGCCGGCGTGTTGCATGACCATATGGATCAAAGCATCCGCGTTGTCGATCTGCGGTGCAATACGAAGGGCCAGCAGTTTCCCCCGTGGGAACGGAAACTGCTCCAGCTTTACCAGATCCTTTTCGGTGGTCACAATCAATTCCAGATCTCGTGCGCCGCGCGAGATCCGCCGCCAATCCAACCGCGTGTACAGATGGTGATCGGGAAATTCGAAGATCTCTTCGAGCTGCGCCTCCCACAGGCGCAGCTCGGTGTAGAACGAGCTCGGATCTGCGACGGCGGCCACTGCGGCGATATGCCGTCCGGAAAGAAACCCGATCGGCAACTCACGCCAGCGTCCCGCCTCCGACTCCACCAAGGCAGTTGGCACGAGGCGGACGAGGAACAGGGGTTTGGCCGCCCGCGGCGTCAGCGTCGGCTGTTCCTCATTCTTGAGCACGACCGCGATGGCATCCGCACGCCGCAATGCGGTCGTGCGCTCGCGCATGGGCCCGGCAGGCAGCAGCGCCGTCTCACCGCCACACACCAATACTAGGTCGAAGTCGCGAGCCAGAGCGCGATGCTGGAAGCCGTCGTCGAGGACAACGACATCGCAACCGAGCTGCTCAGCGGCGACGACGCCCTCGATGCGATTCCGCGCGGTCAACACCACACCGCCGAAACATTTCGCCAGCATCACGGCCTCGTCACCGACGGCTTCGACCGTGGCCTCAGGCCCGTCGCCACGCGATACTACGGTCACGCCGCTGGCGCGCCCGCTATAGCCGCGCAAGAGAATCGCTACGCGCGCGCCGCGCCATGCGAGCTGGCGCGCCAGCCACAGCGTCACCGGCGTCTTGCCGGTGCCGCCCACCGAGAGGTTGCCGACGCTGACCACGGCGATTCTTGCGCGGTGCACCGGCAGCACGCCGGTGCGGTACGCCAGGTTGCGCAAGGCGACACCGGTCGCAAACAGCGCGCTTGCCGGCTGCAGTGCCAGCCACGCCGCCCAGCCGCACACTCCGCGACGGTTCCAGACCACGTCGCGGAACGTTTGTGCCACCATCAATCGTTCAATCACGTTGAATGAAACTCCCGCAGAAAAACCGCCTGTGGCTTATCGCCTATCACGCCCCGAGGAGGACACATGAGGCTCCAGCCATCCCCAACATGTCGTGGCGCTTTTTTCAAGTGGTTTCAGGACTGATCGCATCGCATCATTCGCCGAGGCAGCGGCGCACCACCGCAAGTGTCTCTTCTACCACCGCGCTGCGCGCGTCCACGACGGCGCGCCCCCGGGCACCCATTTCTTCCGCCAGCTGCGGCCCCCGCAGCAGCGCATCCCATGCTGCCCGCAACTCGGCAGCGCCGTGCACCAGAATCGCCGCCCCATCTTCGAGCAACGCGTTCGCCGCCGCCGCGACATTCGCTGTGAACGGGCCGAAGGCCACCGGCTTTCCGAACAGCGCTGGTTCCAACACGTTGTGGCCGCCGATCGGCACGATGGTTCCGCCGACAAAGACGCCTCGAGCTGCTGGTAACAGATTGGGCAACTCTCCGAGTGTGTCAAGAAGGAGGACCTGGGTCGCGCGACCGACGGCGCCCGACAACTGACTACGGCGTTGCCACGACAACCCCGCGCGCGCAAGCAACTGATCGACTTCGTCGAAGCGCTCCGGTCGTCGTGGCGCGATCAGCAGGAGGAAATCCGGATGTTCCCGCCAGAGCGGAACACAGGCATCGAGCACCATCTGCTCTTCACCGTCATGCGTGCTGGCGGCTACCAGCAGCGGTCGCCCGTCGATGATGGTGCACGCCTGTGCCGCAGCCGACCGCTGCGCGCTGGAATCCACCCCGTTCACCCGTGCATATTTCAAGCTGCCGACGACCTGCACACGCTCCGGCGGCGCGCCCAGCGCTACGATGCGCGCGGCATCGGTATCAGTTTGCATTGCGAAGGCAGCCACCTGCGCCAGGACCGGGCGCATCAGCCATCGCGCCCAAGCGTAGCGCGCCGCGGCACGCTCCGAGATGCGGCCGCTCACGATGGTGCACGGCACATGCTGCCGTGCGGCGGCACGAATCAAGGCCGGCCAGATCTCGGTCTCCACCAAAATCAGAGAGCACGGCTGCACACGGCGCATCACCCGGTCGACCACGGGCCGCAGGTCAAGCGGCAACAGCATCACCGCATCGGCACCGGCCCGAGCACGCGCAGTTTCACGGCCGCCCAGCGACGTCGTCGAGATGAGAATGCGGCGATCAGGCCAGTGGCAACGCATCGCGTCGATCAGCGTCGTCGCCGCCAGCACCTCGCCGACCGAGGCCGCGTGTATCCAAACGGGATGGTCGAGGTCGCGGGCAGGTAACGGCACGCCCCCGAGCCGCTCGCTCAAACTACGGCCGTGGCGGGTCAGTAGCAACAGCGGGAGCACCGGTATTGTAGCGGACGCCAACACGAATCCGACGGCGTCGTAGACAGCGTAGGCCATCCCTCCATCTTGAGGAGAGGGTGACTGTCCGAAGCCTTGGCCCTCGATGTTAAACGGCACCCTCAAACCCCAGCCTCCACTTCCGCCCGTTGCGTGACGTAATTCAGCCGGGCCTCGAGGACGAGCCGTTTCGCCTCGAGTTCGTCGTCACCCGTATGGCGCGGCACCGCCAGCGGCGCGCCAGCGACGAACACGACGCGCGAGAAGGGCAACGGAATCAGGAGACCATCCCAGCTGCGCAGTTGCCGTCTGCGCGTGGCCGCATAGCTTACCGGGAAGATGGGTGCGCCGGTGGCGCGCGCCAGGTGAATGACGCCCAGTTTGGCCACGTGGCGCGGCCCCCGCGGTCCGTCAGGGACCACCGCGAGATCGCAACCATCGCGAAACGCACTCACCAGCTGCATGAAGCCAACCGCCCCACCGCGGGTGGCCGAACCGCGCACCGAGCGAATGCCCCAGCGCGCCAACGCCCGCGTGGCGATCTCGCCGTCTCGATGCTGACTGTTCATGATGCAGAGCTTGCGGCCATGATAAGCGACCGGCATCATCACCACGCGATCGTGCCAGAAGGCAACGATCACTTGCTCACCGCGCTCCCAGCACGCGAACAACTCCTCGGCATTCGTGAAGCGGATGCGCACGGTTTTGCTCAACAGCCGCAGGGCGCCACTGATGAGGTACGGCGCGATTACGGTCAGCACGCGTAGGTATATGCCGCGCAGCCGACGGTGCCGGCGGCGATCCGGAGCGTCCGCTAGCTCCGCCTCTTGCACGGGGCGCTGCATGCTGCTCGGGCTGTCTCTTTCTTTGGCCGCTTCTGATGCCATCATCTCGCAAGAAACTTCAGTTGAGTCTAGATAGCAGAAAACGGCGGGGCGGCGAAAGAAACCGCTCGGGAGCCCGAATCTTCTGATAAGCCCGTCTTCTAAGGATCGAAAGCATCCCACATCATTTTAATCTTTATTTTCGAGTAGGGGGTTTCTATTATCGGCCTAATAGAATTCCCCGATCGAGGACTTTCGAGCGTAGATTGCGCCGAAGGATGGTGGGCGCAAAGAGGAGACCACTCATGACGTCTCTTGAACCTCGGACCATCGTTCCCCGCGAGACGACATTGCCGTCCATGCATACCTTGGCTCCGCACCGCCGCCTGGTCGCTGTTCTGGCCATTACCTGGTCGGCGCTCGTTCTCCTGCCGGGCCATCTGGCGCGCGCAGCGGAGATTACCGCGACCAGCACCTCCGGTGCCCGCGGCGGTCCCGGCTGCACGCTTCGCGATGCCATCACGGCCGCCAATACCGACGCCGCCACCGGTGGCTGCCCGGCCGGCAACGGGGCCGATACGATCATCCTCACGCCCGGAGCGACGTACACACTGACCGAGGTAGATAACCTAACCGTGCGCAACAGCATCGAAGAGCCCAATGGCCTCCCGTCGGTGACGAGTGACATCACCATCATCGGTAACGGCGCCACCATCGCGCGCTGCAGCACCGACGGCACGCCCGCCTTTCGTCTGCTCCACGTCGCCCCCGACGGTCGCCTGACCATCAATGGTTTGACACTCACCAACGGAAAGATGCCGGACATGCCGGCAACGGAGCCTGGCCCAGGTGGGGATGGCGGCGGCATTCTCAACGAGGGCGTTCTGACCTTGGTCGACGTGGCGTTGACCGCCAATAGCGCCGGCAACACACCAGCGGGGCACGGGTCGTTCACCCCCGAGACGGGATGTGCCGGACGAGGTGGAGGCGTGTTCAACGCTGGCACGCTGACGGTAAACGGCGGCGCCGTGAGCTTCAATCATGCGGGTTCCAACGCGCCCGGTGATGTTGGGGGAAGGAGCTGTGCCGGCGCTGGTGGAGGCATCTACAATGACACGGCAGCAATCTTGACGCTGAACGGCACGACCGTGAATGAGAATGCTGCCGGTGACGATGTTGACCGGCCCGGCGGTGATGGGGGTGGCATTTTCAACGCCGGCAACCTCGTCATCACGAGCAGCACACTTACAGGCAACACTGCCGGAGACAGCGACGACGATAACGGTGGCAACGGCGGTGCGGTCGCAAACGTCGCCAGCGCTGTGTTTATCGACAGCACGGTGGCCGGCAACACGGCGGGAATGGGCGACTCGTACGGCGGTGATGGCGGTGGCGTTTTCAACGCGGGAACCGTTACGCTCACGCGTTGCACGATCAGCGGTAACGCTGCGGGCGACGGTACCGGCGGCGGCAGCGGCGGTGGCCTGGCGAATCGCGATGGGGGCACACTGAGTCTGGTGAACAGTACCGTCAGCGGTAACCAGGCGGGCTGCGGTGACGGGCCCGGCGACGGTGGCGGCATTTTCAACACGGGCACCGTGACGCTCGCGAGTTGCACGATCAGTGGCAACAGCGGCGGACAAGGAGGATACGGGACTTCTGACGGCATGGGCGGCGGCGGCATCGCCGGGAGCGGTCCGCTGACGGCTCTGAAGAACACGCTTGTTGCCGAGAACACCATCATCGATGAAAACTGGGCGCCGATCGCCGGCGATTGCGATGGCTTGCTCACCTCGCAGGGCTACAATTTCATCCAGGGCCTCACCAACTGCACCGTCACCGGTGACGTGATCACAGGGCTGGACCCTCATCTCGGTCCATTGCAAAACAACGGCGGCGCCACAGAAACCCAGGCGCTGCTTTCGGGCAGCCCGGCCATCGATGCGGGGAATCCGGATGGCTGTACTGACGCCGACGGGAATGTCCTCACCACGGATCAGCGCGGGGCGCCGCGAGCGCTGGCTGGCGATGCCCGCTGTGACATCGGCGCGTTCGAAGCCAGCTGGCCAGCGTGGCCAACTATCACCATGACGCCGACATCGACTCCGACCAGTACTCCACTTACGCCGAGTGTAACCCCCACCCGGACACCGACTCCCACACCCACCGCCACACCGACATGGGCCGTAGCCGTGGATGTCGGTAGTGCCACCGGGTCACCCGGCCAACAGGTAACGATCGGGGTCTTTCTGAAGAGCAGAAGCAACGATGTCGTCGCCATTCAGAACGACATCGCCTTCGATCCGAGCACGCCGGTTACGGAAGATAGCGACGGTACGCCGGCGTGCGCAGTGAACCCGGCCATTCACAAGTCCGCCCGATTTGCCTTCCGGAGCTGTAGCGACTGGTGGATTCGTGCGCTCGTGTTTCCGCTGGACGGTTTGAGTCCCATTCCGGATGGGTCGTTGCTCTACACGTGCAGCGTTGCCATCAGCCCCAGCGCTACCGCTGGAACCCGCGTACTTGCCAATTCCGGGGTAATCGCTTCTGATGCAGCTGGACACAGCTTGCCGGCCACTGGCGGTGCCGACGGCTCGATCGTCGTCCTCTCAGGATCCAAAGGCATTGCGACTGCCACAACTTCCCCGACGCCAACCAGCACCGCAACGGTTCCCATCGCGAGGAGCATTCCAACGTCCACGAGCCCACCCGTGCTGAACGGGGCGCCGGCAGCCGTGTCGGCGCCCGACGCTCCTACGGCTGGGGACGGCTGTGCGCTTGCTCCGAAACAAGATCATGAACGCGGGACGTGGCTGGTGCTCCTGTTCGTCACCGCATTCCTAGTCCACCGTTGGGGGCGGAGTAGCAGCAGATGGTTGTCAACGAGCTGAGCGGGGGCGATCATCGTCTGGTTGAGCTCTGGTCGCCCGGTTTCACATTCGCGGTTTCCCGTTTCCGCTTTGTCATTCGGTCAATCCCGTTCAGTGGAGGACCTTCGGCTCCAACTCGTCAGTATCCTGGAACTGCAGGTCGTAGAGCTTGCGGTATTCCGCGTTGAGGGCCAGTAGCTGGTCGTGCGTGCCCTGCTCGACGACTTGCCCACGCACGACGACCACGATGCGATCGGCCCGGCGGATGGTGGAAAGGCGATGCGCGATGACCAGCGTCGTGCGGTTGCGCATCAGCACTTCCAGAGCACTTTGCACCAGGCGCTCCGATTCGTTGTCCAAGGCCGAGGTGGCTTCGTCGAGCACGAGGATGGGGGCGTCCTTCAGCAGGGCGCGAGCAATCGCCAAGCGTTGGCGCTGCCCACCGGAAAGCTTTACGCCCAGCTCACCGATCACGGTATCGTAGCCGCCGGGAAGCTCCATGATGAATTCGTGCGCGTTCGCCGCCTCGGCAGCGGCCATGATGGCGTCCATGCCCTGCGTGATGTCACCGTAGGCGATATTGTTGCGCACAGTATCGTTGAACAGGAAGGTGTGTTGGGTGACGATGGCGATCTGCGATCGCAGGCTGACAAGCGTATACTGGCGTATATCGAGACCATCGATGCTGATGCGCCCTTCGGGCACGTCGTAGAAGCGCGGGATGAGGTCGGCGAGCGTGCTCTTCCCTCCCCCGCTCATGCCCACCAGCGCCACAACCTCACCACGACGGATATCGAGGCTGACGTTACGTAACACCCAGTCTTCGTCATAGCGGAAGCTGACGTTCTCGAAGCGGATACCGCTACGGACATGCTCGAGACGACGCGTGCCCGTGTCGACTACGTCGGTACCGGTGTCGAGCAGCTCCATGACGCGTTCCGCGGCGCCCAGCGCCTGTTGGATCGCATTGTTCGTCTTCGCCAGCCCTTTGAATGGATCGTAAAGCAGGAACAACGCCGTGAGGAACGCCAGAAATGCACCCTGCGTCCGGCCGCCCACGATGACGCTGTAGCCCCCGTACCAGACCACGCCGGCAATGCCGAAGGCCGCGAGGATCTCCATCATGGGGTTGGTAAAGGCGCGGATGCGCGTGCCCTTCATGTACAGCCGAAAGAGCCGGTTATTCTCCTCGCTGAAGCGCTGCTTTTCGTAGTGCTCCATCCCGAACGCCTTGACCACGCGATTGCCCTGGATGGTCTCCTGCAACAGCATGGTCATGTTCCCCATCGAGATCTGGCCCTTCTTGGAAAACGCACGCAGCCGCTTGGAGAGGCGGATGATCGGAAGCACCGAAACGGGGAAGACGACCAAGGCGACGAGGGACAGCAACCAGTCTTGGTAGAACGCCACCGCCACCAGGATGATCAATGAGGAGGCGTCTTTCAGTACGGAAGCCACGGCGTCTGTGAGGGCGGCACGGACCATCGAGACGTCATTGGTGATGCGCGAGACGATGGTGCCGGTCGGGGTGCGGTTAAAAAACGCCAGCGACAGGTGCTGGATGTGGTCGTTCAGCGCGTTGCGCATGTCGGCGACGATGCGCTGGCCGACGTACTCCGTCAGATACGTGCTGCCGAAACCGGCGATGCCGCGCAACAGAAAGATGCCGACGATCGCACCGGGCAGGACCTTCAGGGCGAACATGTTCTTATTGGTGAACACGTCGTCGAAGATGTGCCGGATGAGGAACGGCATGGCTCCGTTAGTGCCACTGAACAGGACCATACACAGCACCGCCAGGGCGAAGTGTGGCCACCAGTAGGGCCGAGCGTAGGCCAGCATGCGGCGGTAAAGCTGCGGTTGCTTCATGCCATCAGCTCCAGCGCCATACGGGCGGCACGCGTGGCAGCGCCGGGTTCGCCCAGTTTGCCGCGTAGCTCGTGCAGGGCGGCGGTCAACCCGTCGTGCCGCGCGTTAACGTCCTGCACCGCGGCGGCCAGCTTTTCAGGCGTGACGTCACCCTGGATCAATTCCGGAAACACGCTACGGCCGAGAATGATGTTGGGCATGCCAATGTAGTCAACGTGCACGAGTAACCGCGCCAAGGCGAAGGTCAGCGGCGCCACACGATACATGATTACCATCGGCCGGCCGAGCAACGCGGTCTCAAGCGTCGCGGTTCCCGACGCAACCAGCACCGCATCGGCGGCGTGGATTAGGTTGTACGTGTCATTCTCTACAATCGGCAGCGCCGGCATTCTTTCACCCAATGCAGCGGCCACCTCCTCCTTGGTCAGGGTGTGAGCCAGGGCGATGACCACTTGCCAGCCGTCGCGCATCAGTAGCTCCGCCGCGCCCAGCGCCGGCCGCAGCAAGTAGCGCAGCTCCTTCTTGCGGCTGCCAGGCAACAGCGCCAACAGCGGGCGCGCCGGATCGAGGTGGTAGTAAGCCAGCGTTTCCTCGCGCGTGCGCGTCGGCCGTACGATGTCGAGCAACGGGTGGCCCACGAAATCCGCCAGCGGCGCTGGTTGTTTCGGTCCGAGACCTCGCCTGCGGCCGTTGTTGTAGAGCGGCGGCTCGAACGGAAACAGCAGGCCCAGCCGGTTCACGCGCCGCACGATCTTGCGCACGCGCTGGCGCCGCCACGCCCACACCTGCGGGCCGATGTAGTAAAACACCGGAATTCCCAGAGCCTTGACACGCTTGGCAAAAAAGAGGTTGAACTCAGGGAAGTCGATCAGGATCACCAGCTGTGGGCGTTCCTCAACGAGGAAGCGTTTCAAGCGCCGGTAGGCGGACAGCAGCCGTCCGAGCGTCCCGAAGGTTTCGACGAAGCCCATGGTGGCGACGGCGGCGGTGTCGACCAGAATGTGCATGCCGGCCTGGCGCAGCCGTTCTCCGCCTACGCCCCACACCTCCACCTCTGGATCGCTGCGACACAGCGCCTCGACTAGGGCAGCGCCGTGCACGTCGCCCGAGGCTTCGCCGGCCACCAGCAGGACCTTTCGCCGCGTCGTGCTCATGCGGTCTCCAGACTGTCGCGGATCAGCTCGGCCACCTCGAGGGCGCGCAGCGCGGTGCGCCCGTCTACCAGCGGGCGCTCGCGCGTCTGCACGGCATGCGCGAAGTGCTCGATCTCGTCAAACAACGCGTCGGCCTGACCGAGCGAGTGCTCTTCGACCGTGATCGCCGGCGCGCCGTCACTGATGACGCGGCGGCACACGCGGACGTGCTTCTCGCCGTAGTCGACGGACACGTAGGTATCGGCCTGGAAGATGCGGATCTTGCGCTCACGCTTCAGCGCCACACGGCTGGCGGTGATGTTGGCGATGCAGCCGCCGCTAAAACGCAGCCTGGCGTTGGCGATGTCGGCGGTCTCCGACAGCACCGGGATGCCGACCGCTTCGACCGCCTGCACGTCACCGTGGACGAGGCTGAGGATCACGTCCAAGTCGTGGATCATGAGATCCAGAATCACATCGACATCGGTGCCGCGCTCGACGAATGGCGCCAGGCGGTGGCATTCGATGAAGCGCGGGTGCGTCACCACGCCGGCGAGCGCGCGGATGGCCGGGTTGAAGCGCTCAAGGTGGCCGACCTGCAAGATGCGCCCGCGCTGTTCCGCCGCCGCCACCAGGGCCCGGCCTTCCGCCACGCTGGTGGTGAGCGGCTTCTCCACCAACACGTCGACGTCGTGCATCAAGAATTCATGCGCCAGCGCAAAGTGCAGCGGCGAGGGCACCGCCAGGCTGACGCAATCGACGCGGCCGAAGAGGGCGCGATAATCTGTCAACGCCTGCGTACCGCAGCGTGCGGCCACGTCCCGCGCGCGCTCCGCAACCGTGTCGGCGACGCCGACCAGATCGACATGGCGCATGCTGGCGTACTTCTCGGCGTGGAACGCGCCGAGGTATCCCACGCCGACGACAGCGGCTCGCAGGGGCTTGGTCATTTCGCCAGGTCCACGGGGGTGGCGCCGGTCTCAACCCCGACGACGCTGAGGCCGGCCGCGTCGGCCTCACTGAGTAAGTCTTGTTTCTCCAGCAGCAGCGTTTTCCCCGCCTCGACCGCCAGCACAGCGATGCCCGCTTCGGCGCACACGCGTACGGTCTCCGGCCCCGCTGCCGGGACGTCGAAGCGCAAGTCCTGCTGCGGCTTGCTCACCTTCACCACCACGGCGCCGGGGCGGCCGCCGCGCGCAATGGTGGCGTCAGTGCCCTCGATGGCTTCCACAGCCAGCACGATGCCCGACTTGATGACGACGCTCTGCCCGATGTCCCAGCGGCCGATTGCTTGCGCCACCTCGATCCCGTGGCGAATGTCGCGCCATTGTGCTTCGGTGGGCTCGTTCTCCGTCAAGGTTCCAGCCGGCGCCAGCAGCATGGTGAGGAAGGTGGTCGAGGGCACGATTTCGATGCCCTCGCTTTCCAGCTCCGCCGCCACCCCGCGCAGCAGCTCATCATCACCGAAATGCGCCAGGCGCGCGAGAAAACCCAGCGCACGTTGGTCGGGCGCGAAGCGCTCCAGCAACGCGGCTTTGTGGATGCCGCCGGCCATCACCGCGCGCGTGACGCCGGCGTGTTGAAACGCGTAGATGATGCGCTCCAGTTCGCCGACCTTGACCCAGGTGATGGCACTCACCAACTCGGTGAGCCCGGGAAGCGTCTCGCCTTCGTGTGCGACGGCAATGACCTCGATGCCTTGACTGCGGGCGCTGCGCGCAAACAGCAATGGGAAACGGCCGTTGCCGGCGATGAGTCCGACGCGTTGCATGGCTGCGGCTGACGTGTGGCTTATGGCGTAGGGCTTATGGCAACTCGCCCGTGAAAACCGCGGTTCGTCTGTTGCCGCAGGCCATATGCCGTCAGCGACATGCTCCTACCGGCACACTCCCCGCTCGGCCGCCTGAATGAAGGCGAGGAAGTGCTCGATTTCCGGCGACTGCGGGACCTCCTGGCGCGCCCGCGCGATGGCCTCGGCGAGCTTGAGTCCGGACTGGAAGACGATGCGATAGGCGCGTTTGATGTTGCGCACCAGTTCCGGGCTGAAGCCGCGGCGTTTGAGGCCGACTAGGTTGAGGCCGTGCAGCCGTGCGCGGTCGCCGGTGGCATTGCAAAATGGCGGCACATCCTGGGACACCATGGCACCGGCGCCCAGGATAGCCGATTCGCCGATCTTTACAAATTGATGGATCCCCACCAGCGCCCCCACGATCACGTAGTCCTCGATGGCCACGTGCCCGGCCAGCTGCGCTCCGTTGGCGACGATGATATGGCTGCCGAGCTGGCAATCATGCGCCACGTGACTGAAGTTCATCAACAGGTTCTGATCACCGATACGCGTGACCATGCCGCCGCCACTGGTGCCGATGTGCAGCGTAGCGAACTCGCGGATGCAGTTGTGGTTGCCGATGATAAGCTCACTCGGTTCGCCGCCGTACTTGAGGTCCTGAGGTACGGCACCGACCGAAGCATGGTGGAAGATCTGGTTGTCGCACCCGATGGTAGCACGGCCGTCGATTACGGTGTGCGGCCCGACGTGCGTGTTGCGCCCGATTCGTACCTTGGGGCCGATGATCGCATACGCGGCAATGTCGACGTCATCATCGAGCTCGGCGCCCGCGGCGACGATGGCGGTTGGATGGATGCATGGACCGCTCATGGTCGCCGACTCCTTTCAATCTCCATAGCGGAGAGATCCGCCTCGGTTACTGCCCGCCCCTCCACGCGGGCAACCCCGTGCATCTTCCACAGTGGCCAGTGCCGCCTGAGCAGCACCACCTCGAGGTACAGCTGATCGCCGGGGCGTACCAAATGTCGGAAGCGTACCCGGTCGAGTCCCGCGAGGAGGAACACGTAACCGGGCCGCACTCCATTGGTGGAGCGGTGCCCGAGCAGAGCGCCGGCTTGCGCCAGCGCTTCGCAAATCAGCACGCCTGGCATCAGCGGGTACTCCGGGAAGTGACCCCGAAAGAAGGGCTCGTTGATGGAGACGTTCTTGAGCGCCATGATCCGCCGGCCATCCTCGAACTCCAGTACTCGATCGATGAACTGGAACGGGTAGCGATGCGGCAGCAGCGAGGCGATCTCGTTATAGTCGAACAGCGGCGTTTGCTTCGCGCTCATGCGTCCCTCGGCAAGCTACCACGCTGAGCGTATCATTTCTCCTTCTTCTTCCCCTTCACCGGACGGCTGCCATCGTACTCGTGGATTATGGCGTCGGTCAGATCCACGCTCTTGGCGCCGTACAGTACGGCCGTGCTCCCGGCCTCGAGAATCAACGTATAGTTCTCGCGCTCGCCGTAGCTGCGGATGACATCCTGCAAGTCATGGATGATGGCGCCGGTCAGTTCGTTGTCCTTCTTCTGCAGATCGGCCTGCGAATCCTTGTAGTTGTTCTCGAAGTCGCGCAGCCTCTTGCGGTAGTCCTCCTCGAGATTGCTGCGTTCCTCTTCCTTCATGACCAGCGACTTCTTCTCGAGCTGCTCCTTCAGGTTGTCGATTTCGTCCTTCTGCTTCTTCAGTTGCGCCTGCAGCTTATCTACCTGCACCTTGAACTCTTCCTTAGCCTTCTTGCCGGCGTCGGACTCGTTGAGCGCGCGTTGCAGGTCGACATACCCGATCTTCGGGGCGCCTTGCGCCAACGCCACGTCTGCTAGCAGCATTCCAGCAAGCATCCACAAGACAACCTTCATGAACGTCAGCCTCCTAAGTTCGCATATGGCTTATCGCCTATCGCCCATGGCAGCAAGAATCCCCGGTCCCACCTTCTGCCAAAGGCGTTCCCCGATCACGGCGGACCGCCGAAGGAGAACATCACCGTCTGCTTATCATCGTGCGGGCGTGGGTTGAGCGGGAAGCCGAGCTCCAGCCGCAGGGGCCCGATGGGCGACAGCCAGCGCACTCCGCCGCCGCTCGCCATACGCATTTCGCCGAAGTCAATGCCCTGCGCCACCGAGAAGGCGTTGCCGGCGTCGAAAAACACGACGCCCTTCAGACCCAGGGACTCGACGATGGGGACGATGATCTCTTCGTTGAAAATCAGCTCCTGGCTGCCGCCGACCGGATCGGTATGTATCAGACGACCGTAGGCATCGGTGACCGTGTTCTGCGGCCCCAGCGACAGGATGCGGAAGCCGCGTACCGAGTTGATGCCGCCAGGGAAATAGCGCTCGAACAGCGGCAATTCGCGCTCTCCGCTGTATCCCAGACCGTAGCCGAAGGTGCCGCCGGTGGAAAAGGTGAACGTCCCCAAGGCCGGGCTCTTGTAAAACGGGAAGTACCACCGTCCGCGTGCTTCCGCTTTGATGAAATGGCTCTGCCCACCGAGCCCCGCCAGCTCGAAGGACAGATCCTGCATGGAGCCGGCAGTCGGATCGAACGGGTGATTGCGGGTATCGCGGAACAATCGCGGGGTGATGCTGCTGGTCACGCTGGAGCCTTGTTCGGTGCGAATGGCGGTCGGCGCATCCAGGGCCACGTCGGTGATCTCCGCATCTTCGATGCGGTACTCGAGGCCGAAGCGTGTGTCGATCAGGGAAAGCGGCCCCAGCCTGTTCCAGCCGAGGGCGCTGAATGGGTACAGTATCCGAGCGCTGGCACCGGTGCCCCCGCGTGTGAACTCGTCGAAAATCAACTGCCAGTTGAACAAACTGAACCCGGCGGTCAGCTCGGTGTCCATGAGGTAGGGTTCGGTGAAGTCCAGGCTGAAGTTGCGCTGGATCGCGCCGAAATCGGCATTGAGGATGAGCCGCTGGCCGCGGCCGAAGAGGTTGATTTCCGAGAGGCGCAGGTTGAACAGGAAGCTCTCACCCGACGAAATACCGGCGCCGGCGGAGAAGGCACCGGTTGATGCCTCCTTCACGTCGACAAGCAAGTCCAGCTTGTCTTCGCTCTCGGCCCGGCGTGTGGTGATGTTGACGTCTTCGAAGAAGCCGAGCCGGCGCAGCCGCTCCTGGCTGCGGCGCAGCTTGGACCCCGAGAAGCGCTCCTGCTCGCCCAGCTCCAGCTCGCGGCGGATGACCTTGTCGCGCGTCTTGGTGTTGCCGGTGATGTCGATCTTGTCGATGTAAACTTCCGGCCCTTTGCTAACCTTATAGGTGACGTTCATGAGTTTGTCGGCCCGGCTCCCCTCGGTGTCGGGCGTGACGTTGACGAACGCGTACCCTTGGTCGCCGTAGATCTCGGTTAGCGCGTTGATGTCGTCGCGCAGCTTGCTGGTACGGAAGATCTCGCCGGGCTTGAGGCTCAGCTTCTCACGTGCCTGGGTCATGTCGGGAAGCAGCTCGCCGCCGATGTCGACCGTGCCCACTTTGTACTGGTCGCCCTCGTCGATCTTGATGGTGACTTGCAAGCCTTTTGCCGTGCGCTCCACCACCGGCTCGTCGATTTTCACGTCGATGTAGCCGTGATCGTAGTAAAACGCGGTGAGGTGCTCGACATCGGTCTTCAGCACCTCATTGTCGAGATTACCCCGCCCGGTGATGGAAGAGAGGAACCACTTCTCTTTCGTCTGCATCACCCCCTTGAGCTGTCCTGGTGTGAGGGCGCGCGCCCCTTCCAAGACGATCTTAGTGATGCGCACCGGCTTCCCTTCATCAACCTTGTAAACCAGGCTCACCTGGTTTTCGGCCATCGGGGTGGTCTTGTAGCTGATTTGGGCGTCAAGGTAGCCCTTCTGCTCGTACAGTTTTTTGGCTTCCTCGATGCCAACCCCGACCTTCTCGGGATCGAAGATGGTGTTGGGGCGGACTTTGAAGGCGCCATCGAGATCTTCACGGTGGATCTTCTTGTTGCCCTCGATCTTGACTTCCTTGATCAGCGGCCGCTCGGTGACGTGGAAGGTCAGGACCCAGAAACCATGTTCCTGATTCAGCTCAGCCTCGACGTTGTCGAAGAAGCCCATGTGGTATAGCGCTCGGATGTCGTGGTCGACCGTCTCCTGATTGAGGCGGGTGGCCGGCTGGGAGCGCAGTTGCACCCGGATGGCCTCCTCTTCGACGCGCTGGTTGCCGGTGATGACGACGCGATCAAGACGCGGTCCCGGCTCGCCACCGGCCGGCTGGGCTGCTTCTTGAGCTGCCGCGATGGCCACAAGGCGCAGCAGGAAGCCTAGCCCCATCACCAGCGGCAGCGTCCGCATCCTCAGCTCCACAGACTTGATCGGCGCATACGCCTACCAGACAGTGGCCGGGCTGTAAACCCCAAGACCGCACCGCCGACAAGGCACAAGCTCATGTCCAAGGCCGCCCCCGCGGAGACTCCTTCGTCCTGCTGGAAAAGACGCCCGCCGTCACCGCAGCTGGCCGTCTTGCAGGCGCAAGGTGCGATGCGCCGAGGCCGCGAAGGCCTCGTTGTGCGTGACGATGATGAGCGTGATGTGCTGCTCCCGGTTGAGATCCATCAGCAGGCGCTGAACCTC
The DNA here is from genome assembly GCA_050015455.1 of Binatia bacterium. Lineage (GTDB taxonomy): Bacteria > Desulfobacterota > Binatia > HRBIN30 > HRBIN30 > JAGDMS01. The sequence continues at coordinate 38,046 of JBEKBJ010000016.1, read as the reverse complement.
GGCGGCGGTGGCCGGATCGAGGTTGCCGGTCGGCTCATCGGCGAACACCAGCCGGGGCGACAACGCTATCGCTCGTGCCACGGCCACGCGTTGCTGCTCGCCTCCGGACAGCTCGCCGGGTTTGTGCGTAAGCCGTTCGCCCAACCCAACCCGTTCCAGCACGGCGCGGGCGCGCGGCTCCGCCTCCGCCGTACTCATGCCGCGTATGAGCCCCGGCATCATCACGTTTTCCAAAGCGGTGAAGTCGGGCAGGAGATGGTGGAACTGGAAGACGAAACCGATCTCGCGGTTGCGCAACAGGGCCTGCTCGCGGTCGCGCAAGCTGAACAGATCGACGCCGTCGAAGAGCACCTTGCCCCCCGTCGGGCGGTCGAGCGTCCCCAGCACGTGCAAGAGCGTGCTCTTGCCGACTCCCGACTGCCCGACAATGGCCACCGCCTCGCCAGCCGCCACCTGCAAGTCGAGGTCGATCAATACGTCGATACGGCGGCCATCGCTGTAACTCTTGTACAACCCCACGGCCTGGACCAGCGGCTCAGTCATGGCTTGGCCTATCGCCTTTCGCTGATCGCGGATCGCACGCCGTCCGGGGCGACAGCGCAAGCCGGGTACGTCTGACGATAGGCGATACGCGATGCCCCATACGCGTCTTCACTCGTACCGGATGACATCCACCGGCGTGAGCCGCGCGGCTTGCCGCGCGGGATACACGGTCGCCAACAGACAGATCAGCAACGACGCCACGGTGACCGCAGCGAAGTATTCCGGGTACATCTTCACCGGCAGCGTGTTCACGTAGAACACGTCTTTCGGCAGCTCGATGAATTGGTAGCGCTTCAACAACCAGCAGGCGCAATACCCACCGACATTGCCGATCAACGTGCCGACGATCCCAATGACCATACCTTTGAAGATGAAGATGCGCCCTACCCCGGCGCGCGTCGCACCCATCGACTTCAGGATGGCAATGTCCTTGCGTTTCTCCATCACCACCATGATGAGCGTCGCCACGATGTTGAAGGCGGCCACCAGCACGATGAGCAGGAGCACGATGAAGTAGACCGTTTTCTCCAACTTCAGGGCTGAAAACAGGTTGTGATTCACGTCCATCCAGTCGCGCACCCGAAACGGAAAGCCCAACGCGGCGGCGATCCGGTCCGCCACTTCCTTGGCGCGGTAAATGTCGTCGACCCGCACCTCGATCCCAGTGACCGCGGCGTCGAGGTCGAAGAAGCGCTGCGCGTTGGCCAGGTCCATGTACACCAGCGAGGCATCGTATTCGGCCATACCCGAATCGAACCGGCCGACGACGACGAACCGCTTCACGCGTGGCACCATGCCGACCGCAGTGGGCGTGGCGACCGGCGAGATCACGTTGACGGGATCGCCAACGACCAAGCCGAGCTGGCGCGCCACATCCTTGCCGATGATGATCCCAGGCAGCTCGACGGTGCCGTTCTTACCGTCGTCCAACGGGACGGCGTGCAGCTGACCGAGCTCAGCCACCTCGCCCTCCTTCAAGTGGCGCTGCAAGTCGATCACCGCTTCCGAGGCTAGGGTCACGCCGCGTACCACGGCGCCGGTGACGTTCTGCTGCGCCGACAGCATGACCTGGCCATACACGAACGGCGCCGCCGCCACCACGCCCGGCACCTTCTCCACGCTCTGCACCGTGCCGTCGTAGTCGGTGATGGTGCCGTTGAAACTCAGCACGACGACTTGGGGGTTGAAGCCGAGGATGCGGTCGCGCAGATCTTCCTCGAAGCCGGTCATCACCGAGAGCACGATGTTGAGCGTCATCACGCCGATCATCACCCCCAGCATGGAGATCACGGTGATGAGCGAGATGAAGGCTTCCTTGCGCTTGGCGCGCAGGTAGCGTAGCCCGATGAACAGTTCGTAGCGCATGTTCGCGTTGAAGCGGGAAACGGGAAGGGGGGGGCGCCAATCTAGTTCGCTCCGCCCTCTGACGCTTCACGCTTTCACTATTTTCTCTCCGGTCGCATATGCGGGAACAAGATGACGTCGCGGATCGACGGCGAGTTGGTAAACAGCATAACCAAGCGGTCGATGCCGATGCCCTCCCCGGCCGCTGGCGGCATGCCGTGCTCGAGGGCGCGCACGAAGTCCTCATCCATCACGTGCGCTTCCTCATCGCCAGCGGCCCGGGCGCGCAGCTGCTCTTCGAAGCGAGCGCGCTGATCGTCGGGATCATTGAGCTCGGAGAAGGCGTTGCCGATCTCGCGCCTGGCGATAAAGGGCTCGAAGCGGTCCACGAACTGCGGCCGCTCGGCGTTGCGCCGCGCCAGCGGGGATACCGCCGCCGGGTACTGGTAAACGAATGTCGGCTGGATCAGCTCCGGCTCGGCCGTCGCTTCGAAAATGTCGTTCAGCAAGTACCCTGCGGCGCCCGGTCCGTGATGCGCCACATAGTCGTGATCGACCGCCACCTCCAGCCTGGCGGCGGCGTTCTTCAGCGTCTCCACGTCCAATGCGAGGACGGCATCCAGCGACACGTGGGCGCAGGCGGCAACGTACTCCGGCATGGAAATGCGCCGCCACGGCGGCGTGAGATCAATGGTCCACTCACCGTAGGTCAGCGTGTGCTGGCCCAGCAACTCCTCTGCCATGGTGACCACCAGTTCTTCCGTAAGCTGCATCAGATCTTCGTAGGTAGCGTAGGCCCAGTAGAACTCCAGCATGGTGAACTCGGGGTTGTGCCGCACCGACACGCCTTCGTTGCGGAACACGCGCGCCAACTCGAACACCCGTTCGAACCCACCCACCAGCAGCCGCTTCAGGTACAGCTCCGGCGCAATACGCAGATAGAGATCGATATCGAGCGCGTTGTGGTGTGTGATGAACGGCCGCGCCGTCGCGCCCCCGAAGAGCGGCTGCATCACCGGCGTCTCGACCTCGAGGAAGTCACGGGCGGTGAAGAAGGCGCGGATGCGCTCGACCATGCGTGAGCGCAGCTGAAACACGTGGCATGCTTCCTGGTTCACGACCAAATCGAGATACCGTTGGCGGTAGCGGGCTTCGACATCGGTCAGGCCGTGCCACTTCTCGGGCAGCGGCCGTAGGGCCTTGGCCAAGAGGCGGACCTGTTGCGCGGCAACGGTCAGCTCCCCGGTGCGGGTGCGAAAAGGGTACCCTACGATGCCGGCGAAGTCTCCCAAGTCCATGGCCTTGAAGGTGCTGAACGCTTCCTCACCGACGACCTCGCGTTTGACGTACGCCTGGATCTTGCCGGTGCGGTCCTGTAGATGTAGGAAGGAGGCGCGGCCGAAGTCACGCAGGCCGACGATACGGCCGGCTACGCTAACGGCATCCTGGCAGCCTTCGAGCTGCTCGCGGCTGCGCGCCCCGAACCGTTGCTGGATGCCGGCGGCAGTATCCGCCGGCCGAAAGTCGTTGGGATACGGATTAACCCCGCGCTGGCGGAGTTCTTCCAGCTTGCGACGGCGCGCCGCAATGAGATCGGATTCGGCTTCCACGCACGTGCACCACCAAACGTGAGTCGCTTAACCGAGACACCCCAGCGAGTCAAGGAAAGGTGCGCGCAGGGCGGTAAGGGCGTAGGTATTCAAACCTGGGATCCTCTCTTCCTGGACGCTGACAGCCGATTGCTGACCGCTGCATCTTTATGCTACGTAGCACCCACTGCCAACGGGGTGTGTGGTGAAGGGCGCCCGCTACATCGTCGTGGAAGGGCCGCTGGGGGTTGGGAAGACCACCTTAGCCCGCCTGTTGGCCGGGGAATTCAACGCGCGGGCGATCTTGGAGCAGGTCGAGGACAATCCGTTTCTCAAGAAGTTCTACGACGACCCGCGTGCTTACGCCTTCCAAACGCAGCTCTTCTTCCTCCTCAGCCGGTACCGTCAGCAGCGCGCCCTCAGGCAGCAGGACCTCTTCGCCCAGCAGACTGTGGCCGACTACCTGTTCGCCAAAGACCAAATCTTCGCGCAGGCCAACCTGGAGCCTGACGAGCTGGCGCTCTATCGCCAGCTATTTGGCTTGCTCGATGCCCGCTTGCCGAAACCCGATCTCGTGGTGTATTTACAAGCCCGTGCTGATGTGCTAATAGACCGGCTACGCAAGCGCGACCGTGATTACGAGCGGCGCATTGCATGGGAGTACGTACAGCGTATAGCGGAGGCTTATAGAGACTTCTTTTTTTACTATGACGAGACGCCCCTGTTGGTGGTCAACAGCTCAGACGTGGACTTCGTCGCCCGTCCGGAGGACTTGGCCGACCTGATCCGCGAGATCAGGAACATGGGGCAAGGAGTGCAACACTACATACCGCTTGGATCCAGATAGGCCCTGACCATACGTCGGGGAGAGTGGACCGAGACGGAGCGCCCCTCACACAGGGGTTTGCGATTGAGTGGTTCGACCTGGCGGAGCGGCGACATGCGCCGACTCTGGTGCGCAGGGCGAATTCCAGTCGCGAAGCGTCGATTAGACCGGTCAGGTCTAAGCCCTCCGGGATTCGGTCCCAGGAGGGCTTTTTGTTATGGAGCGCAAAGTCACGGTGCCGGAGATACTGAAGCGGAAGGGCGGCGACCCGATCGTGGCGCTGACCGCGTACGACTTCCCCTTCGGCCGCATCGCGGATGAAGCCGGCGTGGACGTGATCCTGGTCGGCGATTCTCTCGGTATGGTGGTCCAAGGGCAGGACAACACCTTGCCGGTCACCATGGGCGAGATGGTCTACCACTGCCGCATGGTGGCTCGGGCGCGCCGGCGCGCATTGCTGGTCGGCGACCTCCCGTTCCTGTCGTATCAGGTGTCGATTCCGGAAGCCGTCGCCAACGCGGGCCGGCTGATCAAGGAAGGCGGCGCCGAGGCCGTCAAGCTCGAAGGTGGGCTGCCGGTAGCCGCCACCATTGCCGCCATCGCCAACGTCGACATTCCGGTGATGGGCCACATTGGCTTGACGCCGCAGTCGGTACATCGCATGGGCGGCCACAAGGTGCAGGGGCAGCGCCGTGGCGAGCGCCCGGGCCAACGCGACCGGCTGATCGAGGACGCGCTGGCGGTCGAAGACGCAGGCGCCTTCGCGATTGTGCTCGAAGGCATTCCGCTCGATCTGGCGGCGGAGATCACGCATCGCCTGACCATCCCGACCATCGGCATCGGGGCCGGCCCGCATTGCGACGGCCAGATCCTCGTACTCCACGACGTGCTCGGCCTCTGCGACCGGTTCGCCCCGAAGTTCGCCAAGCGCTATGCCAACCTGTGGCAGGTTGCGGGCGACGCGATCCGTGCGTACGCCCGCGACGTGAGTACCCGCGAGTTTCCGTCGGACGAACACTCGTTTCACTCGCTCGTGCCGGTGCAACGCGAGGAGAAGATCGCCGCCGACGGATACAGGTGACAAACGGGAAATGTCGAACTGGGAATGGCAAACTGGAGAAATGCTCATTTGACGTTTCCGGTTTGACATCCTCTTTTCATGGAACTCATCACCGACATCCGCCAGATGCAGCGATGGGCCGACGCGACGCGCGCTCAGGGCCAACGCATCGGCTTCGTCCCCACGATGGGGTACCTGCATGCCGGGCACCTCAGCCTCGTGGGCCAAGCGCAGCGACACTGCGACGTAACCGTGGCGTCGATCTTCGTCAACGCGCTGCAGTTCGGGAGCAACGAAGACCTCGATTGCTACCCGCGCGATGTCAAGCGCGACGCGCGACTGCTTAGCGAAGCCGGGACCACTGTGCTGTTCCTGCCGGACGCCCGAGTGATGTACCCAGACGGCTTTCAAACCACCGTAAAGGTCGAGCAGGTGACACGCGGCTTGTGTGGCGCGGCGCGCCCGACGCACTTCGGTGGCGTCACGACGGTCGTGCTGAAGTTATTTCACATCGTCAAGCCGCACGTCGCGGTCTTCGGCATGAAGGATTTTCAGCAACTGGTCGCGGTCCGGCGAATGGTTTCGGACCTCAACATGGACATCGAGATCGTCGGCGCGCCCATCGTGCGTGAGCCGGACGGCTTGGCCATGAGCTCGCGCAACGCCTATCTGTCGACGGCGGAGCGGCAAGCCGCGCGGTGTCTCGTGGAGGGGCTGGCCGCAGCCGCCGCCCTGCTGCAGCGCGGCGAAACCGATGGCTTGCGCATCCTCGCCGCCGCCCGGCGGGTGATCACAGACGAGCCGCTGGCCCGCCTGGAATACGCCACCTTGGCAGACCCGAAAACCCTGGAAGAAGTCTCGACCGTGTGCGCCCCGACGCTCTTGGCGCTGGCCGTATACATCGGCAAAACGAGACTCATCGACAACTGCATTCTGAGTGGAGACTCGACAGTTGAGAGTCAACGGCTAGAAGCGGCACGCGAGGCGTCCGCTCGCGGTGCAAGCTAGGAAACGAGCTAGATTTCACTATTGACTATTGACCATGAACTGTCAATTGTACACCCTGTGGAGGTTCCCTATGCGTACCATGGTGCTAAGCAAGATCCACCGTGCCACCGTGACCGGTGCCGACCTGCACTACGAAGGCAGCGTCACCATTGACACCGAACTGCTGGAACGAGCAGACATCTTACCTTATCAGGAGGTGGATGTCTGGAACATCACTAATGGCGAGCGCTTTCGTACCTACGCCATGGCCGGAGAGCGCGGCTCGGGTGTGGTGTGCATCAACGGCGCCGCGGCGCACAAAGCGCGCACCGGCGATATGGTCATCATTGCCAGCTTCGGCGTCATGACCGAGGAGGAAGCGCGCGATTGGACACCGCGCCTGGTCTTCGTCGACGCGCACAACAAGCCGAAGGAATCGCGCACCGAGCACGCCGGGCAAGCCGAAGTAGCGAACGCCTGGGTCCAAACCGATGGCGGGTCGGCCAAGCCTTCGCCTCGCGCTCTTCCGTAAGACAAGACCGGCTCGTGGCGTCTGATCCGCGGCGGCTTCCCTGAGGCGGCGGTCAGGCGTAGGGCGCGGCAGTTAGGACTGTGGCTGCGGTGGCTGTAGCGCGCCAAGGGCCGCGGCGTTGGGCCTACCCCCACGCATGCGCATCACCGGCGCCATACGCCGATGCGGTCGTCGAACACGGCACCGAAGTACATGCGTCCGTCGAACTCGGCGGCGGGGGCGACCGCGCCGCCCGCAGTGCCGGCATGGTGCAGGAGCAACGCGGCATGCTCCAGAGGGCTGTTCACGGTCAATTTTTTGGCCGTGCGCCTTCGACAATCACCGGGCACTGACGTAGGCTGCGCCCGGAGGAGATTACATGCCATTCGCGGAATATGCGGCGCATGACGGACTCGGGCTGGCGGCGCTGGTCGCCAAAGGAGCGGTGACGCCAGCCGAACTTGTTGAAGAGGCGATCGCCCGCATCGAGAAGCACAACCCGAAACTGAATGCGGTCGTATACAAAATCTACGACCGAGCCCGGCAGACGGCTGCCAACAGCCATGCCGGGCCGTTTCAGGGCGTGCCGTTCCTGCTGAAGGACCTTCTCGGCAACTACGAAGGCGTGCCCACGACCAACGCGTGCCGGTTCATGACCGGCGTGCCGGCGGCTCAGGACGACACGCTGGTGGCGCGCTTCAAAGCCGCCGGCCTGATGGTGCTGGGTAAGACCAACGCGCCGGAGTGCGGCATCCTGCCGACGACCGAACCGGTGCTGTATGGTCCCTCCCGCAACCCTTGGAATCTAGCGCATTCCACCGGTGGTTCGAGCGGCGGCTCGGCGGCGGCGGTGGCTGCGGGCATCGTGCCGCTGGCGCACGCCAACGACGGTGGCGGCTCAATCCGCATTCCGGCATCGTGCTGTGGCCTTGTGGGATTGAAACCGACGCGCGCGCGCAACCCCATGGGTCCCATCATCGGTGATTTCGCCAGCGGCCTCGCTGTGGAAGGGGTGGTCAGCCGCACGGTACGCGATACGGCGGCCGCTCTCGATTGCACGCACGGCCCGGAGCCGGGTGATCCGTACTGCGCCCCGCCGGTCGCGCATCCGTTTCTCGATGAGGTGCGGACACCACCGGACCGCCTGCGCATCGCTTTCACCACCCGCAACCTGAGCGGCGCGCCGCTGCACCCGGAGTGTGTCGCAGCGGTGGAGGCCACGGCGAAGCTCCTCGAAGACCTCGGCCACATTGTCGAGGAGGCAACTCCGAGTGTCGATATCGGCATGCTGACCACCGCCTTTATGGCGGTATTCATGGCCGGCCACACCTGGGCCATCGATACCTTCGCCATGCTGCATGGGCGCACGCCGACCGAAAAAGATTTCGAAGGGCTTACCTGGAGTCTGTACCAGCAAGGCAAGCAAGTTACGGCGACGCAATACCTCCTCTCGGTCGCAATGCTGCAGATGATCTCGCGCCAGACGGCGCGGTTCTATGAAACCTACAATTGCTGGCTCACGACGACGCTGGGCACGCCGCCCATCAGGATCGGCGCCATCGACGTTAACGAGCCCGACGTGATGAAAGTCATGGCGCCGGTGATGGAGTACGTGCCGTTCACGCCGCTGCAGAACGCCACCGGGCAGCCGGCGATCTCGTTGCCGCTGTACTGGACCCGCGATGGCCTGCCGGTGGGGCTCATGTTCGGCGGCCGTTTCGGCGACGAGGCGACGCTCCTCCGCTTGGCAGGTCAGTTGGAGGAGGCGCGCCCCTGGCGCGACCGTCACCCGTCGATCTGGGATTGAGAGGACCGGGACGTCGCTTTCCCTTGACAGCATCGTTCCTTAGCCGCTACCCTTGCCACCATGCAAGCTCCGCGCATCATGCGGCGTGTGAACCGGGTGATTACCAACCGGCTGGTGGGCCTCTTCGCGGGACAGGTTCCACCGTTCGCGCTGGTGCACCATGTCGGCCGCCGCAGTGGGCGCCGGTATCGGACACCCGTCGTCACCTTTCCGACGGGGCACGGTTACGTCACCCCGCTGCCCTATGGGACCGACACCGATTGGTGCCTCAACGTCTTGCACGCCCGCCGCTGCATACTGGAAACCTCCGGCCAGCGGATCGAGATGGACCACCCACGGATTATGAAGTCGTCTGCAGCCCTCAAGGACTTCCCGGCGCTCTTGCGGCCCGCGCTGCGGCTGGCCAGCCTTCCAGGCTACCTCTTCTTGGATCGCGCCGCTCGCGACCAGCGGAAGCGATAAGCATCTAAGCTCGCCGTCAGCACCTTCGAGCCCTCTGTCGCCTCTACAGGTGAGAGCTAGGCAGCTTGTCGCGCCGCGATCATCTCACCCACCTCCTTCGGGTGCTCGCGATACAGCTCGGAGAGTTCCCGGCACAGGCTCTTCGCATATCTGGTGACCTCGTCGCCTAGAAGTGGAGTCACGATCAGTTCCCCTGCGCGGATGCTGACGCGGGCACGCTCAGCCCTGATGGCATGAAGCAGCTCGGTTGCCCGAAAGCGGTCTGCCGTTTTCATCGACTTATGTTTAGCGCGGCGGTCGGCGTCGCGCCACGCGTGCGCCAAGACGTTTGTTGAAGCCGTCCCCAAGCTCTGGTCGAACAGTCACGGACGCGACCGGCGATCACGATCTCCTCCTTCGCCTTGCGCCGCGGTGTGCTCGGCCTCTCCAAGCCACTGTTTGTTAGCCTGCCACTTGGGGTGGAGCAGCTCATAGGGCGAAGACACGGACATGTCGAAACGGTGACGCGAGCCGCTGGATAGCATCAGGGTCGCCAGTGGCAATGACCGCCGCGTCGAACTGAAGCGCGGTGGCAACCACGAACGCGTCGATTGCGTGCTCCGAGGAGAGCTTGACCCGGGCGAGGAGATGGCCAGCCCGCTGTGCGATAGGTCGCGTGAGATCGGAGACGCCGATTCCACGTGCGTTGAGCAGATGGTTGATCGCGGAGTCGTAGCGGGGGCCACGGCACACCTCACTGAGGACGGGCGTAGGCACGCGCACCAGTGCCCGCTTCTCATGAGCGACGGTTAGAATGGCCCGGGCGCGCTCAGCCAGCGCCCTGCGCTCTGCCGCGTGAGCAAGAGCGTTCACGGCTTCAGCGTCTAGAATCAGCGTTTCGGCCATGCTCGGCGAGCCCTGGAAAGCTCGGCTTTGGAGACCGGTCCGAGCTTCTGTTCCAGCTCCGCGAGAAAGGTCCCGAGCTGCTCGCGCTCGAGTTCATGCGCGATCGCGCGCGCAACGAATCCTGATAGTCCACGTGCGCCGACGCGGCGGCGTACAGCCGCCGCGACCTCGCTCGGAACGCTTACAGAGAGTTTCGCGGCAGCCTGACCCACGGTGGATTCCTACCAGAGTAGGAAACGAGAGGCAAGACCCAGCGGCGCACGCTTCACCAGACTCCACGCCCGTCGGGCCAGCGTGCTGCGCGTGAGCGGCCAGCGGCTACTGCCGCTCGCATGAAGTCGCACGCTTGTGGGCCGGTCCGCTCCGCGGCGCGGGTCAAGTCGCCTACTGGGACACGGGAGTTGGTTGGTATTTACGGACGATCTCCTGGATTTTCGGAAGAAGCGTCGCCAGCTGCCGCTGACCAATTTCCATGGTCTTTGCTGTCAAGTCCGGTGTCTTCAGAACGAGAGCTCGACCTGCAGGACTGTGATAAAACGCGATCAACTCTTTCAGCTCGCTCTCGCTGAACGTGGAGGCGTATATTTCCGTGTAGCTTGCCTTTGCGGCCTCCCAGCTCAAATCGTGCGCAACGACTTGAGCTACCTCTTCCTGCATCGCCTCGACTCCGGAAAGGGCATCTGGCGGCATGCCCATTTGAGTGACCATCTGCGTCATCATGCCTTTGTGCATGTCTCGCATCATCGCAAATTGGTCTTCGACAGTTTTGCTCATCTGCATGGCGTCGAGAAGTCGCGCAGCAAGTCTTAGACGTGCCGCTTGCCCGGCCGATGCTACCACTGGAACGAAGGCGCTTGCCATCAATAGCCACGGGACGATCCTCCGCACGTTCATGCTTCCTCCCTTTCGCTCCGAAAACGTCTCATGGATCTTGGCGACCTAACGCTAAAGGGTTTTTCCGTCTTCCGGCCGCGTGGACGTCACGGGAGTGGATTGGGCGCTCCACGGCCGGATGACGGAAAGGCCTGCCTTCGCCGTCGCTTCGGCACGCGAGCCCCGTTGAACTGAACCGCTGCCTATCACAGTTGGTGTCCAAAACCTATGGGGCTTGTATCGTACTCTGCGGGTGTCGGGCAAGCGCGCTGTGAGCCGCAACGAGTCGGAGCGGCACAGACGTGCGCCTTCACCAGCGGCGACAATTTCTGCAAAGGGCTTGGCGCTGAACCCAACCCCCTCTGCGTTCACCCCACTACTTCCTGATACGAGACTTCCGGCAGTCGAGCGTTGGTGCGCGCGTGCTCGATTGTCATGCTCACAAGGTTCCCTCGGTGATCGAGATCAACGTATATGTTCTCGCTGATTTCCTTCGTCTCGACGACTTCGTTGTCCGTGAACTCCACAAGGGCCGTGTCCGTGTCCGCAAAGTACTTAACCTTCATGTCTCACTCTCCCTGAAAGACCTATCGAAGAACGCATTATGTACTGTCTCGCCATCCTTAAGCAGTATGACCCGAAGATACTTCCCCGCTTCGGTGATCCGTCCCCACTTCCGGATCCTTCCGTCTGATTGGACCTCGGTCTTGTCCGCGTGCTCAATTACCTGCTTGATCCACTTCTCCCGGATCGTAGCGCGGTCGGGCCGCATGCGCACGTGCTTGAAGTACTCTGTTGTCTTCACCCCGACCCTCGTCCCGGTGCCCTGCGAGCAGAAGGCTATGCTCTTGAGCTGCCGTAGGCAAACGGAGACAGGGGGGGATTCAGAAGGCCCCGGTCGAATGAGCCGAGTTCACCCGACACTCCAACCATGGGACAGATCCTCCGCGATCACGCGGTTCGCATCGGCAAGGGCGAACCGTGGAGAGCGCATCCGAGGGCGGCGACGGTTTGGGGTGACTCGGGCACCCGCAGCAGCTTCTTCAACGCTGCGGAGAGGAGGGAGACGAGGCACGCGCTGTGGGCACAGCCGCCGGTGAAGACCACGGGCTCCTCCACCGGCACCCCTCCTGCCAGCGCGGCAGTGCGGCTGGCGATGGCCTGGTGTACCCCCAGTGCCATCTCCTCCTTGGATGCGCCGCGGGCGATCAGTGACACGACCTCGGACTGGGCGAACACCGTGCACATGCTGCTCAGCCGCTGCGCGCGCGCGGCCCGGCCGGCCGCCGCCACGAACTCCTCCCGCGTGTAGGCCAGCGCCGTCGCCATCATCTCGAGGAACTGACCGCTGCCGGCGGCGCAGCGGTCGTTCATCACGAACTTCCGCACCTTGCCGGCCGCGTCGAGTGTGATCGCCTTGGTGTCCTGCCCGCCGATGTCGACGACGGTCCGACAACCCGGAATCAAGCACGTTGCGCCTCGGGCGACCGCCGTGATCTCCGAGATGACCTCGGCAGCGGGCCAGTGCTCCTTGAAGAGGTGCCGCCCGTAGCCCGTCGCCGTGAGCGTATCGTACGCGACCCCATCGAGCAGCCGGCGGCACACTGCCAGCGGGTCACAGCCGGTGTCCTCGACCACGCGCAACACGACACGCCCGCCATCCACCACCACGAGCTTCGTCGCCCTGGACCCGATGTCGATCCCCGCGCTGCGCATGGGGTCAGCCGCGCAGGCGCTCGACGAAGGCTTCCACACGGGTCTGGAGCTGCCCGACGTCCTCCTGGCCATAGTCGGTGTCGATACGCAGGGTCGGGATACCCTCCTGCTCCAGCCGCTTCTCCACCGGACCGGCCTCGATCTGGTACGGCGAGCAGAACTGGAGCCCGTAGTGAATGACGCCGTGGGCGTCGAGATCCTTGACCATACGCATGACGTGCTCGACCCGCGACGGGTTGGGCGTGAAGATGGCGCAGTCGATCTTGAAGTACCGATCAACGATGGCGTCCATGAGCTCGTCTACCGTACGCCCCGTGTCGGCGGTGAGGAACTGGGTGCCGCGCTCCCCGATACATGACTCTTCCCCGACGATGACCGCGCCGGTCCGCTCGACGATGGCGGGCAGCTTCCAGTTGGGCACCGCCATCGGGCACCCCGAGACGACGATCCGGGGCGTCGTCTTCGGGGCCACACCGTCGCCGCGATCGGCCCTCTGCTCCAGCTCGTCGCAGATCGCGTTCACCGAGGCTGTGAAGCGGGCGGGGTCGTCGTAGAAGTACACCTGGTTCATGAGCAGCGCGTCGAGGCCGGAAACCGGCGCCGGGTCCGCGGCGCGCAGCCGCGCGAGGCGGTGCATGGCCGATCGCTTCGCGTTGACCGCCGCGATCCCTCTTCGAAGGACGTCGGGGGTCAGCCTCTTGCCGGTGAGGTCTTCGAGAGCCGCCGCGAACCGTCTGAACTCCGCCCTGAGGAGCGAGCGACCTTCCGCGGACTTCGTGTGCGGCAGATCCATGACGTACAGGCGGGGAACCAAGTCCTTGAAGATCTCGTAGCTCTTCTTCTTCCCATCGCAGGTGTTTTCACCGACGACGACATCGCTCGCCGCGAGATAGGGGCACACGCGTGCGAGCGCAAATCCGAAGAACCCCTTGATGAGCGCGCAGGTGTTGCGGGGCAAGAACTTCTCCGCCTCCGCGGTGGCGAACTCCGCTCCAGCGCATAGTCCGACCATGACGCCGTCGAGGGCGAGGACGATCTCTTCGGGGACAAAGGCGCAGAACGCGCCCACCACCTTGCGGCCCTGCTTGCGCGCGTCCACCAGCTCCTGGATGCGCAGCCCGTGCACCTCGCTCATCACGAAGTCGAAGTACTTCATGCCGGCGGGGCGGTTGTGCTGCTTCATGAACGTCTGCTCGTACAGTGAGCCCAAGACGCCGAGCAGCGCGTCGTGCGCCTCGAGATCGAGACCCAGCTCGATCCACATCGGACGGTAATCGGTAGACATCGCGCCTCTCCTTCGGTTGCGAGCGGACCTTCGCCGCCCGCAGGCCGAGGTGGCGCGCTCAGGCTGGCAGCGAGGAGTCCGGTTTGGGACTCGTCGTCTCAGGAGACAGACCTGCCTCCCAGGCGGCGCGTCAGGTTACTTTGTGCCAGGTGAACATCTTCATTGCCTGTCGATCCTCATCAATTTTACCCTGCACTACATATACCGGATTCTCGCTCTCGGAAATGGCACCCTGGACCGGCACACGACCAAGACAACCTGCTCCACTTCCGCAGGCGTCACGCCAGTCCGTGCAAGGTCAATGTGTTGCGCTGCGCCGGGCTTGTGCACTATGAATCCGCCGTGGGCGGCGCGCGCCAAAACAAGATCCTGTCACGAGGATCTTTTCGCCCGCCCGATCGGCTGATGATTGCCTCGCACCTGGCGCCGCGGCCTCCTACTGCATTGCGGCCGTTGTTGAACGCAGCGGCAAGTACCGGACCTGTCCCTCCCATTCGCCTTCGACGCTGCAGTCCGCGAGCAGGATGACTTCGTCGATGACGACGCTCAGTAGGGCGGCGCAGGACACCTCGAACACTCCCGCCATGGGTTTCCCGGCGCGCACACGCTCGTATGCGTGTTTCGTCATCGTGGTCACGTCATGGGTCAGGATCACACGACGTTCCTCTGCCGCCCAGCCGAGGATGTCAGGATCATTCGCGCCACGCATCTCGGTGTCGCGGATGCGCACGAGGTCTATGTCAGGGCGACGCCTGCGCACGGCGCGAACGATGAGGTCGTTGAAGTTTTCGTCGGCGGCAAAGCGGATCACGACTGGCGCGCTGCCCGTCGCGCAAGGAGTCGGTTACGAGTCCCGTTCGGATCGAAGCGCTTTTCATTCTCGATTCTCACGGCTGCCGCCTCTTGTCGCCGCCGATCGAGGTACGCCTCGACACCGTCACGCTCCCGCAGGTAGTAGGCGATCACCGCGTACACGTCGGCGAGATCGAGCGACGGGTACCGCGAGACGATGTCCTCTGCCGTGGCCCCTTCATTGAAGGTCGCCACAACCGTATCCAGCGTGACTCGTGTTCCTCCGACTCGGATGACGCCATCGGCATCTTCCGCGAGCGGGAGCGGTTGAGCTGCAGCTGCGAGAGACACGAACTTCACCTCGCTGGCTAGCATACCTGTTCGGCCGATCGATTTCGAGTCTGACTGAGAGCGCGGTGTGCGATTTCTGCGAAGTCCTCTTCACGAAGGGAATCCCGAGAGGGGTCCTTGGCTTGGGACGGTCCTGGCCCACGTGGCTGCGTCCGCGATCACGCGCGTGCGAACCTTCCCGGCGAAGACGGACTGGACCTCGACGATGCTCGACCGCGAGATGAAATGTCGGGCTTGTGGCAGCGCCAGCAGCCGCTCGACTTCCTCGGTGCCCACCTCAACGTGATAGTTCTTCCCCAGCGCGCTCGTGTCAAAGAAGCAATTGGCCACGGCGACGCTCCTTCACCGGATGGTGCTTCCTCGCCGGCGGACCTGCGTGGTCAGCGGTCGGCCCGCTCCTGCACGAAGTCCGCGGTGAGCGAGCCCGGGATCTTCGATAGGGCCTGGCGAACGGAGTCCAGGCTGATGCGCTCGTCGGCCTCGGCCGCGCACTCCCGCAGGCACTCGGTATCCAGCCAATCTTCCTCGCCGGAAGCAGCGGGTGCGGGCTGGGTGCCCTGCGAAGCCTTCGGCGAGGCAGGTTGCAGCATCACCCTGACGCGCTGGCGCTCGCGGAGATCGAGCGATTCCAAGGGCCGCAGCACCCCATCTTCGTACACTGCCTCAAATGTCTTTATCATCGCGGTCAATCGTTCCGCGCTTCACTGTGCAGCTCGTTCGTTGTCAAGCAGGTGCTCCACCGCGGCAGATTCGAGGTCCTTGTCCAGATCCGCGTGACTGCCCGCAACTTCCGCTGCATATCTGGCAATGGCTTTATGAAGGGCGGCCTTCCGCCTCTGCCGCAGCCAGAGTTCGATCGCCTCCCGGACCGCGGTGGCAGCAGGCTGCTTCGCCCGGACCGCTTCGGCCTTGAGCCTGCTGTAGAGCTTCTGGGGCAGCGGGACGTGGACGTTGCGGAGCGTTATCTTTTCCATACCTGCCACACTGCCACACCGTCGCGGCGCGCTCAACGGTGATAGGGTTTACTGACCCCCCCCAACATGCCGACTGAGGTGACAATAACGCGGGCGTCTCCTTTGAGGTGCGCCACCACCACGTTGGTGTCGAGCAGGATCATTCCAGGGAACCCTGGCGCGGCGCGGTTTCGCGTCGGCGTTGGGCGATTTCGGCGAAGATAGTGTCAAGCGAGGTATCCTCTCGCCAAGAGCCGGCGGTCGCGATAACAATTTGGCGCCGTTCATGGGCCGTGAGTCGTCTGGGTTCCAGGCGCACGGTCACGGCTGCGCCGTCAGGGACCGGTGCCTCAGCGTCCAGATCGATCCGCCGGCCATGGACGATGCCGCTCAGTGTGATGGTCATGGGACGCCTCCTCAACGCGCTGGTTGGTTCCATTCCAATGTTCGGACAGCACCAGGGTACCCCGCAGCGGGGGCGGAGTGCAAAGGGCCGTTGCCTTGGCGTCATGACCGGATGCAGGCTGGGATTTTTGCTGAACTGTGGTGAGGCCCTCATGAAGGGTGGCATCACCAGGGCGCTGAATGGACTTGAAGAAGACTGATCTTGGCGCCTTTGCGCCTTGGCGCTTCAGCCATGTGGCAGTTGTGGACCGAAGCGTAGCACTTGCGCGGCGCTCCTTGCGTTGCCAAGGGGAAAAGAGATATGGCAGCCGCGAGGTTGATGAAGCCTCGCAGCTCCATACCGAGGTGTGCATCAACGACATTTGTGTGGACCTGTTCAACCCTGTTTGGAACTGACGCCGACTGGTGATATGTGGCGAGGCGGCAAGAGAGGGTATCAGGCGGCAATGAGGAAGAGAGCATTGCGATGCAGCGGCTTAGGGCTGGCTCTGCTCCTGCAATGTCTCTCTCTACCCTCGCTCGCCCTGGCGTGCGTCGTGGGCACCGGCACGGGCGCGAGCTGCACTGAGTCCGCGCTGACTGCCTGCCTCCCAGGCGGCGAGTTTTTCTCCGGTACCGTGAGCTTCAACTGCGGGGGCACCGCCACGATTACCGTCACCAGCACCAAGACCATTAGCGCCGACACCACCATTGATGGCGGGAGTCTGATCACGATCAGCGGCGGGAACAGCGTGGGCGTCTTCTCCGTGAACACTGGCGTCCAGTTCACGGTCCAGAACCTGACCATCGCCAACGGCAACAATAGCGTGAGCGGCGCCGGCGGCGGCATCTACAGCGAGGGTACGCTGTGGGTCACCAACAGCACTTTCTCCGGAAATGTCGCGGCCGCGGGCGGCGGCATCTAGAGCGAGGGCACGCTGTGGGTCACCAACAGCACCTTCTCCGGCAATGCCGTGGGCGACACCGGCGGCGGCATCGACAACGAAGGCACGCTAACGGTCACCAGCACCTTCTCCGGCAATAGCGCGAGCGCCGGTTGGCAGGGCCTCGGCTTCGGCGGGGGCATTTTCAACGACGCAGGCAGCACGCTGACGGTCACCAACAGCACCTTCTCCGGCAATAGCGCGCTCGGTTTTGGCTCCTTGGAAGATCGCTCGCCCGGTGGCGGCGGCATCGTGAACAGCGGCGGCACGCTGACCGTCACCAACACTATCGTCGCCAATAGCCCCTCGGGCGGCAATTGCTCCGGCCCCATCACTGACGGCGGCCACAACATCGACGACGATGGCTCCTGCGGTTTTTCGGGAACTTCTCCCAGTAATACGAACCCAATGCTCTCGGGCTTGGCGAATAACGGCGGACCAACCCAAACGATCGCGCTCCTGGCTGGGAGCCCGGCGATCGACGCCGGGGACGAGTCGGTCTGCTCAGTGGCGCCGGTCAACAACCTCGACCAGCGCGGCTACGTCCGACCCGGTACTGGGAGCGTGAACTGCTCCATCGGTGCCTACGAGTACAACGCGGTCCCAGCCTCACTGTCCCCCACGCCGACGCCGACGAATACACCACTCCCCGCAAACAGCTGCTGCGAGTACGCGTCCCAGTCTGCCTGCGGTGCACCCGTGAACGGGCAGTGCCAACCTGGCGGGACACCCGTGCTGAACGCGGCATGCACGAGCACCGGTAGCTGCGCCACGGTGACTCCGACCCAGATGCCCACAGCCACAGACACGCCGGCCAACACGCCGACGAATACATCACTCCCGGCAAACAGCTGCTGTGAGTACGCGTCCCTGTCTGCCTGCGGTGCACCCGTGAACGGGCAGTGCCAACCTGGCGGGACACCCGTGCTGAACGCGGCATGCACGAGCACCGGTAGCTGCGCAACGGTGACTCCGACCCAGATGCCCACAGCCACAGACACGCCGACCAACACGCCGACGCATCCCCCAACGAAGACCGTATCACCGACGCCAACGAGCACACCCAGTTCGATTGCTACCCCAAGTCAGACCGCGACCACCACCAGCACGCCGACGTTCACAGCAACTGCCGCGCCTAGCGCCAGCGCAACGGCAACCCTCATTTCAACCGGCACCGCAACACCGAAACTGACCTCTACCGCAACTCCGCCGCCATGCGTCGGCGACTGCAACGGCGACACTCAGGTCACGGTCAACGAGATCATCGTGCTCGTGAACATCGCTCTCGGGAGCGCCGAGCCGGCCGCATGCGCTGCCGGGATTCCCAGCGGCTCACAGGTCAACGTGGCGTTGATCATTCAGGCCGTGAACAACGCGCTGAATGGATGCGTGCAGAACCTGTGAGGGGTGAGACGTGAGGGGTAAGGCGCCCTCAGGGAGACGTAGAAACCAGGGGCCAGGGACCGGAGTACGGCTTGACGATGACCATGGGATCGTCCTACCTTGTGACTACCCATGAAGACGGCGACGCAACTGACTAAGAGTGGCCAGGTGGTAATTCCGCGGGCACTGCGGCAGCGCCTGGGGTGGCGCAGCGGTATGCGCATCCGGGTCGAAGAGCTGCCCGGCGGGGCGGTTCGCCTTCGCCCAGATGACGACGGCATCATCGCGCAGGTATGCGGCATCCTCACCGAAGGCGACGCCCTGAGCGCGCTCGAGGCGGAGCACCGGGCGGAGGTGGAAGCGGATGCGCGCGGGCGCCGTCGTCATTGATGCGTGGGCCGCGCTGGCGTTCTTGCAAAGGGAAGCTCCGGCTGAGGCGGTCATCCGTCGCTACTTGAGGCGGGCGGCGAGTGGTAACTTGCGGCTGCTCATCAACCTCGTGAACCTCGGCGAGGTGTACTACCGCATGATTCAGATCGCTGGCCCCGACGCCGCCGACACCAAACTCGAGCAGTTCCGGCGGCTTCCGATCGAGGTTGTGACCGTACGTGACGTGCTCGTCATGGAAGCCGCACGCATCAAGGCGGCTCACCCGATCTCTTACGCCGATGCCTTTGCCGTCGCTACCGCCCGCCTCGAAGCCGTCCGTCTGTTGACCGGCGATCCCGAGATTCTGGCTCTGCCTCGCCCCGTGGTGCGGGTGATCCGGCTGCAACGAGCGTAGCGACAGCCTCCGGCCGGCCGCGCGGCTCCCATCTCTCACGCGGAGGGGCAACACGTGCAATGGACAGGTGAGCTTCCACTCTCTCGTGGGAGGGCCGTGATGTCTGCGTGTTCTGATGGCTGAAATTCAAAAGGCACGGCGAAGGTCGATGAGATGCTCACGATGGTGAACATCGCCCTCGGGACCGCGCCGGTCACGACCTGCGAACCCGGAGACGCCAACGGCGACGGCCACATCAGCGTCGATGAGATTCTGACCGCGGTGAACAACGCCCTGAACGGGTGCGGGTGAGGCAGGGGTCAGGTGTCGGGTGCCAGTAGGGTGTCAGGGGATCGGTGCCGTGCTGGAACCCCAGGGTTCGGAGTCTGCACAGGGGACTAGCTTGGCGCAGTCAACTCACAAGCCCACGCCGTGCCTTTGCTTGCCAGAGTGGGAATCAGCCCTACGGCTGCTTGTGCTGTAAGGCCGGCTGCGGCTAGAGTAAGTAGCAGGTGAGGCAAGCTATGGCGATCACGTGTGATGCAATCGTCGAAGACGGAGTGCTGCGGCCCCTGAGCAGCCTCGGCCTACCAAACAGCGAGCGGGTGCGGCTGACCATTGAACGACTCGGCCGCGATGTGGCCGCGAAGTCGGCGCTGGAGACGATCTTGGCGGGGCGGGGAGTGCGCCGACTGAGCTTGGAGGAGGCCTCCGCTTTCGCGGGGTGCGACGTGAGCACGCTATCGCGCGAGGTGGTGAACCGAAACCTTCCGATGGTGATCAGCGGGAAGCCGCTGTCGGCTACAGTGATCGAAGAACGCGACGAGGGCTGGTGACGTGTCGGTGCTCTTCCTCGACACGAGCGCATTGGTGAAGCGCTATGTCGCGGAGGTTGGCAGTCAAACGGTTACGGAGCTGGTCAGTGCGCAATGGGTGCGTTCAAGGTCCGTGAGGAGTGAGGCGTAAGGAGTAAGGGGCTGCTTCATGAACGTCTGCTCGTGGGACCTAGAGTCAATGCCAGCAAGTTTAGGACGGTTCGTGGCCAGCGGGCACCCTTCGAGACGGCCGCTCAAAAAAACGCGGCCTCCTCAGGGTGAGCGGTAACTTGTTTGGCTGCAATGCTTTTCCGCTCACGCTGAGGAGGCGCCTCCTGAGCAGCCGCGCAGCGCCGTGTCGAAGGGTTTGCAGGCGCCGTCTCCAAGCGTGCGATCTTGGCAAGACGCCGCTTATCTTACCGGCATTGGATCTGGTGTGACCTCTCACTTCAGCTCTTTCACGTAGGCGATGACTTGTCCGATCTCGTCGTCGGTCAGAGACGGCGCGGGCATCGTCGGCGGATACCCCTCCACCAGGTGCGTGCGCGGCTCGCGCATCGCCTTGGCGAGATAGTTTTCGTCGACAGTCACCTGTTGCTCTTTCCCTCCAACAACGGTCTGCTTCTTTCCGTAGAGTCCCTTCAGGGTGACACCAACTTTCTCCGAGCCATCCACGGAATGGCAGACGAGGCAGTTCTTTTGCTGCAAGACGGCGAAGCCCGGCACGCCGGCACCCGCGACGGCCGCAGCGGGCTGCACAGCCGCGGGCTGGAGCTTGACGGGCAGCGGGGCGTTCTCATCCGCGAAGTACCAGGCCTTGAACTCGTCCTCGGGGAGCACGTGCACCTTCGACAGCATGTAGGAGTGCCGTAGCCCGCACATCACCGTACATTGGATGTCGAAGGTGCCCAAGAGCGTCGGCGTGAACCATGTGTAATTCGCCTTGCCCGGCACGATGTCTTCCTTCACGCGGAAGGCGGCGATGTAGAATCCGTGCAGGACGTCGAGAGAGTGCAGCTCGACCTTCACCGGGCGGTTGAGCGCCACGTACAGCTCGTCCGAACGCTTCCCGTTCGGATACTGAAAGCTCCAGGCCCATTGGCGTGCGGTGACATCGATTACCATGGCATCGCGTGGCGGATTGCGCATGTAATAGAAATTGGTCCACCCGAAGTAGAACATGGTGAGAAACAGGACAAGCGGGATCACGGTCCAAGCAATCTCGAGCGGCGTGTTCCCCTCGATGTCCACCGGCGTCGGGTTGCGCTTCCGGTTGTACTTGATGACGAAGTACACCATGACCGCAGTGATGAAGATGAGGAAGGCGACCGAGAGAATGAAGATGTACAGGAACACGTCGTCGACGCGGTCTACGGTGCTCAGCGGCGGGTTCAAAAAAGGCATTACGATTCACCGAAAGGAAACATCGAAGAACAGCATGCCGATGAAAATGACGAGGGTCGACAGCGCCACGAACACCATCGTCTTCAGCAGCGGCCCTTCGAACTTGAGATGCATGAAGAAGTAGAAGACGAGACAGGCCTTGAGCGGGGTGATGAACAGCATGGCCCACACCGCGAGCAACTCGTGGAAGACCTTGCTGATGAAGGTGAGGATAAACGTGAGCACCGCTAACGTGGCCCACACCTTGATCAGCGTAGGGTAGGGGACGATATGTCCGTGTTCTTCTTCGATCGCTAGCTGAGTCATGCGGCAAGATAGAAAAGGTTCAGTAGAAAGATCCAGATGACGTCCACCAGATGCCAGTAGAGCCCGGCGTTCTCGAGCTTGCCGTAGTCGTCCTGCCGAATGCGGTTCCGCGCCATTAGCGCGAGCATGAACGAGAGCACTACCATCCCCGCTATGACATGCAAGCCGTGCAGCCCGGTCATCGTGAAGTAGAGCCCGAAGAAAAGGATCTCGCCCGGCGGGCGCTTCAGCAGCTCGGGACCGTTGGGATACAGGCCGTGATGGAACTTGGCCATCCACTCGAAGTACTTGTTCACCAGGAACACCGCGCCCAGCACCACGGTCACACCCACCAACAGCATGGCCAGCCGGCGGCTCCCCTTCTGCAGGGCGGTGATGGACGCGGCCATCGACAGGCTGCTGGTCAGCAGCACGAGGGTGTTGATCACGCCGATGACGAAGTTCAACTCGTTGCCCGCGTCATGGAACTCGTGCGGGTACTTCGCCCGGTACGCCGAGTAGAGGAGGAACAAGCCGCCGAACAGGCAGATCTCGGAGAACAGAAACAGCCACATGGCGATCTTGGAACCGGCGTAGTCGTGGTGCGCCGCGGACGGCAACGTGTGTGGCTGGGGAATCGCACTGCTCATCGGTGTGCCACCGGGTTGAAGTGGTAGGGTGGCCCGGCGATGGTCGGGACCTGTTCGAAGTTCTCCATGGGGGGCGGGGAGGAAATCGTCCATTCCAGGCTGACGCCGCCCCATGGATTCGCCTCGGCCTTTCGTCCTCTGAAGAGGGCGACGACGAAATTCCCCAACAGAATGAGGAGACCGGCGACCAGAAACCACGACCCTACCGTGGCGACGACGTGTGCGGTGTGAAACTGCGGCAAATGGTCATAGTAGCGCCGCGGCATGCCCATAACGCCCAGCACCAGCATGGTGAAGTACAGCATGTTGAAACCGATGAACATTGGAAACCAGGCGAGGGTGGCAACTCTGCGGTTGTACATCTTACCGAACATCTTCGGGAACCAGTAGAGCAGGGAGGCGAAGAAGGCGAAACCGGTGCCGCCGAACATGACGTAATGGAAGTGTCCGACGATGAAGTAGGTGTCGTGCAGGTGCACGTTGACCGCCAGCGCGCCTTGCATGAGGCCCGTCAAGCCGCCGATGCTGAACAGGAAGATGAAGGTGAGCGCGTAGAGCATCGGCGGCTCGACGACGATCGAGCCCTTGTGGAGCGTCGACACCCAGTTGAACACCTTGATCGCGCTGGGGATGGCGACCAGGAAGGTGAGCAGGGAAAAGACGACGTTCGCCATCTCACCCATGCCGCTGGTGAACATGTGGTGGCCCCAAACGACCGATCCCAGCGCCGCGATCGCCACCGAGGAGTAGGCGATGGCGCGGTAGCCGAAAATGGTGCGGTGTGCGAAGGTCGGTATGATCTCGGTGATCGCGCCCATCGCCGGCAGGATCATAATGTACACCGCCGGGTGCGAGTAGATCCAGAAGAGGTGCTGGTACAGAAGCGGGTCGCCGCCCTTGGCCGGGTCGAAAACTCCGATACCGAAGAACCGCTCCAGGATCACGAGCAGGAGAGTGATGCCGATGATCGGCGTGGCGAGGATCTGCACCCAGCCGGTGGCGTACAGCGACCAGGGGAACAACGGCATGCGGTGCCAACCCATGCCCGGCGCCCGCAGCCGGTGAATGGTGGTGACGAAGTTGATGCCCGTGAGAATTGAGGAGAACCCCAGCACGAAGGCCGCAAACACCGCCAGTGAGACGTTGGTGCCGGTGCGGATGCTGTAGGGCACGTAAAAGGTCCATCCGGTGTCCGGCGGCCCGGCGCCCGTGAACAACGAGGTGACGGCCAGCACCGCCCCAGTTACAAAGAAGTACCAGGACAGGAGATTCAGTCGCGGGAAGGCCACGTCCTTCGCTCCGATGAGGATCGGCAGGAAGAAGTTCCCGAACACCGCCGGCAGCCCGGGGATCACGAACAAAAAGATCATGATGACCCCATGCACCGTGAACATGGCGTTGTACGTCTGCGGCTGCATGATGGTCGGTCCCATCGTGAGCTGTTCGAGACGCATGAGGACGCCGAGGGTGGCCCCGACGAGGAAGAAGCTCAGCATGCAAACGAGATAGAGGATCGCGATGCGCTTGTGATCGGTGGACAGAATCCACGAGCGTAGACCTCTACCGCCGGCCTCGAGATAGCTGGGCTCGTCACCCAGAGCGTGTGCTGCCATCGCGCTCATGATGATGCCCTTTCCGTACGGCGCCTGCCCTTGAACAGCACGACCGCAGCAAAAACAGCGGCTGCCAGCAGCGTGACAGAGCCGGCGATCCGGGTGACATTGATGACGTACTTGCGGCCTGCGGGGTCGTAACTATAGCAGAAGTCGAGCGCCTTGCTGATCGTCGGCCGGACCAGACCACTGGCGGCCTCGCCGACCGCCATCTGTAGATCGAACGGCAGATAGGTGATGCCGTACATATACCGTGTGACCTTCCCTTGCGGTGAGAGGATGATCAGCGCAGCGGGATGGATGAAGGCGTCACCCTGGCGTTTGAAATGAAACCCGACGGCATCCGTCAGCCTCTTCGTGCTGGCCGCGTCACCGGTGAGAAAGCGCCACGCCAGCGGCGGGAACGGGCGCTTCATCAGCCGGAGGTAGTTGGTCCTCTTGCTCGCGGCGACCTCGGGGGTGTCCGCAGGATCGAAGCTCACGGTAATCACCTGGAAATCCTTGCCGGGCTCGAGCTGAATCTGGTTGAGCGTGCGCGTCAGGTCGTTGAGCTGAGGCGTGCAGATGCCGGCGCACCGGAAGTAGTTGAGCGTCAGCACTGTTGGCTTGTCGATGAGCACCTTCAACGGTACCTTCTGGCCGGTCTCGTCATTGAGCTGCAGATCCAGCGGGACGGTCGCGCCGAGCTTCTCGTCGATGGCGACTTCGTCCGTGGCCCGCGCGGGGCGTGCGGCGGGTAGAAGCAACATCCAGAGCGAAAGCAGGATGAAGGCGAGAATAACATCCGTCCCGCCCGTCGCCCAGGGCGTTGCCCTGGGTTGATGGCTTGCCGCCCTTTCAGGGCTGACACCGAAGCATTCCAGCCGGCGGACAACAGCAGCCCCAACGGGGCGGCCATCCGTGAGCCCGGGGCATCGCCCCGGGCGGTGTCGGGCGGACCACGGGTTCATCGGCTCTCCATCGACAGTCTCTGCGGCTGCCCGTGAGTTGCGGTGAGCAGGGCTTCGTACAACGCCCGCCACTCCTCCGGGCTCAACGTCGCCACCGATACGGCAAAGCCGTTGGCCGGAGTTCCGGGCACCACAATTGCCGCGAGCGCTGGGGCACTCTGCCGCCACGATGCTGATCGTGCGAGCGTCTGCGCGGCGCGGGCTGGGTCTACGATGACTCCGGCAAAGAGTCGGGGCGCGGACAGAGGCGTTGGCGCGACGTACTCCGCCTCCAGTTTCGCCATCGCCATGCTCACCGGGATCTTGTTCGGTACCTTCTCCCCGGCGGATGCAAACCGCTTGGCAAGCGCATCGAGCGCGGCTGGGTCATCCGCGCCGTGCGGAAAGGCGCTGAGTGACTGCACGTAGTGGTCGAGCGCCATGCGATCGCGCGCACCGAGGTAGTCGTACGACGCCATGCCGGTGCCCTTGATCCCTTCGGTGAGCGTCTTGTAGATCTCGGTGAGGTGATAGCCGTTGGTCCAGGCCTTCGGCTGGGTGAAGTTGCGCGGTCGCGGATTCAGCGTAACTGCGGCTGGACCGTTGCCTTCTCCAGTTGCCCCGTGGCACGGGGTGCAGTTGTGCTCGAATAGGGTCTTGCCGCGACTGAGCAACTCGGGGTTCGCCGTAATCACGGTTTTGGGATCGACGGGTGGCAGCACGTAGCCTCTCTCCGGCGGGTACTCGGTGGGGTCGAGCCAGCCCGTCTCGCCCTCCGGCCCAACCACGGACGGCGCTGCCGGCGGCTTGTTCGCATTGCGCAGGCCGGGCACGACAATCAGCGCGAACAGCGCAAAGATCGTGATCGCCCCAATCGCCACCAGATAGGTGGAGACCAGGCGGCGCAATTCTTCGGGGCTGACGTACTGCTCGATCACAGCCGGAACTCCAGACCCTCTTGCAGCAACGGATCGCCAACAGGCATGTCCGCTCCGCTCCGCATGGCCCGGTCCACCCACAGTAGCGTGAGCCCGAGGAAGCACAAGGCGAAGCTGATCTCCGGCCAGGACAGCGGTGGACTCGTCCCCACCACCGGCAGGATGAGCCAGTACAGATCAAGGAAATGCGCCGCGAGCACCAGCATCGCTACCCAGCGCAGACCACGAGGATCGCCTTTCGTGCCCCTCGGGATGAGCGCGAAGAAGGGGACAAGGAAGTGCACGACGGCCAGCAGCAGGACCACGTTGAGCCACGGGCCCTCGATGCGCTGCTTGTACCAGAAGATCTCCTCGGGCATGTTGCCGTACCACATGAGAAGATACTGCGCGAAACCGATGTAGGACCAGAACACGGTGAACGCGAACATGAAGCCGCCCAAGTTGTACAGATGGTCGTTCGTGACCCCCGGCAGACGGCCGTGCTCCACCAGATAAATGACGACGAGCGCGCTGGCACCGAGTCCCGCGAGAAACGTGCCGGCAAACAGGTAGACACCGAAAATATCGCTGTACCACTCGGGCTCCAGGCTCGAGATCCAGTCAAACGCCACCAGCGTAATCGTCAGCCCGAAGATCACCATGAACGCCGGGGCGAAACGTCGGGCGCGCACGGAGAAGGCGGGGTCTCTCGTCTGGTCCTGCTTCATGGAGCCGCCGACCAGGATTCTGTAGGCGAGCCCCCACAGCGCGAAACAGACCACAACCCGGATCGCAAAAAACGGCACGTTGAGCCACGGCGCCTTGCCGGCGATCGCCGGGTGCAGGGCTCCCTCCGGCCGGGCCCACGGGTACAACACCGGCAGTGACAACAGCGCGATCAGCGCCATGGGCGCGGCGAGCACGACAAGCCCGGAGAGGCGCTCGGGCGCACGCCGGATCGGTACGCTCCAGCGGGCGCCGACGAGATGGCCCAGCGCCACGATGAACAGGGATCCCAACCCAATCGTCAGCACGAACAGGAACCACAGCAGCCAGTTTGCCCAGAACCGCTCCGGGCTGGCACCAAAGAGTGCCGCGACCACGCCAACCGCTCCGAGTGCGGCCAGGATCCACGCCAGTGTCGGACGGGGGCTCATTGGAAATCCTCGTCGCGGGCGTTCTGCGCCCGCTGTAACACGCGGACGTAATGTACCACCGCCCAGCGCTCCTCCTCCGTGAGGTCGGCGGCGTAGGACGGCATGGCGTTCTTCCCCTTCATGATCACGTGGTAGATCTTGCCGTCGGGGTAGTCTCGAATGGTTTGCCCCTGGAGATTGGCCGGCTTGGCGCCGTACGCCGACGTGAGCGAGGGCGTGCCGGTGCCGAGCAGGCCGTGGCACACGGCGCAGTGCTGGTTGTAGACGGTGCGACCCTCCTGCAACACCCGGTGCGTCCTCGGCAGAGGGTTGACGAGTCCCGCAGCTTCCTCCTGGGTGGCGATGAGATAGGGCAGGGGGCCGCGGGCGACGGTGCCGTCAACTGGGAGCTGCATCCCATGGCCATCCTTGAAGAAGGCGCTTGCCTTCTGCGGATTCAGCTTCGGCTGATCTTCCATGTGCACCATCGGCGGCAACACCGGGAACAGCTTGATCACCCAGTACATGGCGTAGCCGGCGACCACGCATGAGACGAAGATGCCCATGGCCGCCCGAGTCATGAATTGCAACGGCACGAGTTCTCGCTGAAAGGGCAAGACTTCCAGGGTTGTGGCACCCGCCGCCGTCAGCGCCGTTTTGGCCGCTTCCACGTCGAAGGCTTCGCCCTGCGCCTCGATCGCGAGGCCGAACTTGTCGCGCGTGACGGCGGCTATGGCTTTCGAAGATAGCAGCGGATGGCCGAAGAAGGGGAGCCGGTTCATCAAGAACAACATCCCCAGCCCCGCGGTGAAGGTGGCAAAGAGGACGGTGACCTCGAACATGATGGGAACGAACGCCTGCCACGAGAACAACGCCTTGCCGCCAACCACGATCGGGTAATCCACAGCTGTCATCCACCACTGGAAGAAGAGCGCGGTGGCGGCCCCGATCATTCCCGCCACCAGCACCATGCCGGCCAACGGCGAGCGGCGCAGGCCGAGGGCGGCGTCGATGCCGTGCACCGGGTACGGCGTGTACGCCTCGACGCGGCCGAGGCTGCGAGCCCGAACCCGTGGAATCGCCTGCAACAGCTCCTGGGCGTTGTCGAATAGACCGACGACCGCGAAGACCCCGTCACTCATGGCGGCCTCCAGCGTGCGCCGGCTGCGCGCCGGGCAGGATCACTTTCATCTCCGAGGTGGCGATCACCGGCAACACGCGCGCGAACAGCAACACCAGCGTGAAGAACAGCCCGAAGGTCCCGAACAGGATGCCGAAGTCGACCAGCGTCGGCTTGTAGATGTGCCAGGAAGACGGCAGGTAGTCCTGATGCAACGATACCACGATGATGACGAACCGCTCGAGCCACATACCCACAGTCACCGCAAGTGATACGAAGAGCATGCCGACGTAACTGCGGCGGATGCGGCGCGACCAGAGCAACTGCGGGATGAGGACATTGCAGCTGATCGTGAGCCAGCCGGCCCAGCCGTACGTGCCCGAGATGTACTGCATGAAGATGTGATGCAGATACTGGTCCATGCTGTACCAGGCGGTGAACCCCTCCATCAGGTAGGCGTACCCCATCAAGCACGACATCGCGAGGATGATCTTGTTCATCACGTCGAGGTGATACGCCGTGATCAGGTTCTTCAGGTCCATCGTCTCGCGGACGACGACGAGCACCATGACCACCATGGCAAAGCCGGCGAAGATCGCGCCCGTGACGAAGTAAGGCGGGAAGATGGTCATGTGCCAGCCGGGCACGAGCGAGACGGCGAAGTCGAACGAGACCACGCTGTGCACCGAGAGCACTAGGCCGGTCGCCAGCCCGGCGAGCAACAGATACGCCCTCTCGTAATGCTGCCAGTGGGAGGCCGCGCCCCGCCAGCCTAGGCTGAAGACGGTGTAGAAGAACCGGCGGATCCCGCTCTTCGTCCGGTCTCGGAGTGAGGCGAGGTCGGGGACGAGGCCGAGGTACCAGAACATCAAGGAGACGGAGAAGTACGTGCTGACCGCGAAGACGTCCCAGATGAGTGGCGAGCGGAAGTTGGTCCAGAGGCCTCGCTGGTTGGGGTACGGGAACAACCAGAACGTCACCCAGGGCCGCCCGACGTGAATGAGCGGGAATATCGCAGCGCACATGACGGCAAAGATCGTCATGGCCTCGGCGAAACGGGCAATGGCGTTGCGCCAACGCGAGCGGAACAAAAGCAGGATCGCCGAGATCAACGTGCCGGCGTGGCCGATCCCCACCCAGAACACGAAGTTGATGATGTCGAAGGCCCAGAAGACGGGACTAGTGTTTCCCCACACCCCGATACCCATGTAGAAGGTGTATCCGATGAAGCTGAAGCCCAGCGTCATCAGCGTGAACGTGAAGGCGAAGGCCAGATACCAGGCGGCCGGCGGTTTCCTGGCGGGATACTGCAACACCTGATCGTCGAGACTGCCGAGAGTGACCGGCCCCTCGAACAGAGTCGGGGGCTGTAAAGCTTCCGGCAGCAACACGGCTTCAGACTGCATGCCTGCCCCCATCACCCGCCGGATTGGTGACACCGGCGAGATAGGTCACTGACGGTCGGATGCCCAATTCCGCCAGCACGTGATAGCCGCGCTGGCTCCGGCTCAATCTGGAAACCGCACTGTTTGGATCCTTCAGGTCACCGAAGACGATCGCTTCGGCGGGACAGGCGGCGGCACAAGCGGGTATGATCTCGCCGTCGCGGATCGGTCGTGCCTCTGCCTTGGCGCGCAGCCGGAAGTCTTCGATGCGCTGGACGCAGAAGGTGCACTTTTCCATCACGCCACGCGGCCGCACGGTGACCTCGGGGTTGTACGCCAGGCGCATGGCGTCCGGCGTCGCCCCGGTGAAATCCAGGAAGTTGAATCGACGGACCTTGAACGGGCAGTTGTTCGCACAGTAGCGAGTTCCCACGCAGCGGTTGTAGGCCATCTGGTTCAAGCCATCGGCGCTGTGAGTGGTGGCGTTGACCGGACACACGTTCTCGCACGGAGCGTTGTCGCATTGCTGGCAGAGCATTGGCTGGTGGAGCACCCGCGGAGCTTCCGCATCGCCTTCGTAGTAGCGGTCGATGCGGATCCAGTGCATCTCACGCCCTTTGAGAACCTGCTCCGGTCCAACGGTGGGAACGTTGTTCTCCGACTGGCACGCGATGACGCAGCCGCCGCAGCCCACGCAGGTCGAAAGGTCGATCGCCATCCCCCACTTGTGTTCGGGAAAGCGTTGCTCGGGGTAGAGTGTCGGGAGATCAGACTCCTCCCGTCGATGTTTGCCATACTCCGCGAGGGTCCAGCTGCGGATGATATCGCGACCTTCCATCGTCTGATGCGTTTGTGCCAGCGGCAAGCGCACGCGCTTGCCGGTTGCAATCAAGGCTGCCCCGACGCGCAGGTTCGAAGCCGTGGAAGTCTCGTCGAGCAACGGGTAGAGGTTCACGCCGACGCCCTGCGCCACCGAGAGCGCGTCTCTCCCATAGCCGAGCGCGGCGCTCACAACTCCCCGCGCTTGGCCGGGTTGGACGAGGACAGGAATCTCGATGCGCCGCCCACCCACCTCTACCTGCACCACATCTCCATCTGTGAGGTTCAGTCGTTGGGCATCCGCTGGGGAAACCGCAAGCGGGTTCAACCAGGTCACCCTAGTGACGGGATCCGGAAGTTCCTGAAGCCAGCCGCTGTTCGCATACCGCCCATCGTAGACCCCCACTCCCGGCTGCACTAGGAGTTCGAAACCCTTGGTGGTTGGGGTTGCGGCCTTTGTCACCGCCTGTTCGATTGCGGCCGCCTGCAGCGTTCGTGGCGAGCGCGGCTGCGCCGGGCGCCTCAGGATGCCGTCGTGCAGCGCGGCGCTCCAGAAAGCTTCGAAGGGCACCAGACTCCCTGCGGGAAACACCTCTTTCTGCCAGCGCGCCTTCAGGTACTCGTGATAATCGGCGGGAGCCGCACCACCCAGCGCACGCATGAGATCCAACAGCAGGTCTTCGCCCTGTTTGGTATCGTAGAGAGGACCGATCGTGGGCTGCTGCAAACTGAGCAAATCCGCCGAAGCTTCGTAGTCGCCCCAGGCTTCGAGCCAGTGGTGCTCGGGGAGCACAATCTGGCACTCTCTAGCCGTTTCGTCCGGATGCAGACCGATGAAAACCTTCCTCGGCACCGCCGCGACAGCGGCCGTCCAAAGAGCGCGGTCGGGACAGAAGTAGGCCGGGTTAACGTCCCAGAAGAGGGCGGCGTGGTAGCGCGCCGACTTCATGTCGGTGACGTGTTTCCGCAGGTCCTCGAACGTGCACACATCGACCGGCCCCGGCGTGAAGGCGGTCTCCACCGTCTGACCTTCCGCCCCGAGCATCGTGTTGAGTAAGTGTGCGGCGATGTGGGTCTCCACCGACGCGCTCGGCCCAGCCAGCACCAGTGCCGTTCGTCCTGCTCTCGCAAGATCGGCGGCCAAGGCGTGCAGGAGCGCCGCCGAGATGAGTAGCTCGCCGGCCTGCTTGTCGAGATCGAAGGCTGCAAGGGTCTCGGGCTTCAGGCCTGACGGCAGCGCGACGCCGTGGCGCTCACTGAGTGTGCGCGCCAGCGCGAACGCAACAGCCGCAGCGCATGACGGCCGGATGGCAAAGCGATGGTCGGCTTTGGCGCCGGTGACCGTCATACCGCCCTCGAACACCCACAGGCGATTCATGCTGTCGTGCGGTCCGCTCACGCGCCGCCACGCAGCGAACTCCCGGACCGCGATTGGCGCGTTCGGATCGGTGCCGAGGAAATCGTTGTCGAAGGAGACTACCACGGCGGCGCGATCGAACCGGTACCGCGGACTCACGGCTTCGCCGAAGGCAGCCATGGCAGCGGCACGCTCGGCGTGTGGCGCGAGCGGTTCAAAGGGCACGTGGACCAGCCCCGGAAGGACGCGCTTGAAATCTCCGATCAACGCGCGCCGCGTCGGCGACAGCACGGCGCCGGTGAACAAGATCACCGGCTTGCCCGCGTTCCTTGCCCCCTTCAGCGCCGCAAGGACTTTCGCCTCGGCTTGCTCCCAGCTGACGGGCTGTCGATCGACGAGCGGTTGCCGCAAACGGTCCGGATCGTACAGGCGCAGGATGTCAGCGATGGTCCTGAGAGAAGTCTTGCCTCGAAAGTGCGGGTGTTCGTCGTTCCCCTCGATGTGGATCGGCCGTCCCTCGCGCGTCTTCACCAGGACGCTGTACGCCGTCATGCCTTCCTGGAACGTGCTGGCGTAGTGGTCGGCGATCCCGGGCACAACGCCCAGCGGCTTGCGCGTGTATGGGACGATCGTGCCCCGATCGATTTTGGAACAGGCAGTGACGCCCGACGCGAACGCGGCGGAGGCGCCGAGCAGGGCCAGGAAACGCCGCCGGGAGATCCCCGCTGGCGCCGTGTCGATCGGGTTCATCATCCGCATCTTTCCCTTGAGCGTTTCCGCTCGGAGTCACGCTGAGGTACCCGAAAGGTTCCCTGTCGCTTCGGAGATTGTCGATGAACGGGAACTACACCCTTCGAGACGGTCCCAAAAGAAGGGACCTCCTCAGGGTGAACGGAAATTGTCTCTTGAGAACAATAACAGAACCGCTCGCCCTGAGGAGCGGCCTTCTTCTGGCCGCGTCTCGAAGGGCGCCCGCTGGAGAAGATCGACAGTCTCTCCTGGAGAGGGTCAGAGCCCGCCCTGAGCTCGTCGAAGGGGTGAGGGCGTGAAATGCTCTTCATAGTTCCGATCGCTTCACCGGTGGCAGGCATTGCAGTGCTCCGCGCCGCGTTGGATCTTCGAATCCGGGGGCAAGGCGTCGTGCGCATCGCGGTGGCAGCCGAGGCAGTTCCCCATGCGCATCGACATGTGTTGGTACACCACGTCCATCGTCTGCACCTCGCCGTGGCAGGTCTGGCAGGCGATGCCGCCGTTCACGTGCGGCCGGTGATCGAAATAGACATGATCCGGCAGCACGTGAATACGCCGCCACTGCAGCGGCCGGCCGGAGTTGTAGATCGCGGTCAGCTTCTGGATGGCGGGGCTGTCGGTTTTCGTCACCCGATGGCAGTTCATGCAGGTTTCAACCGCCGGCACGCCCGCGAAGCGAGAGCGCGTCGCTCCCGTGTGGCAGTACTGGCACGGGATCTTCATAGTTCCGGCATGCAGCTGGTGAGAGTACGGGATCGGCTGCATTGGAGCATAGCCGCGGGCAAAACGGTCCGGCTGCGTCCACCAGCCTACGGTCGCGACGCTGAGGAGCACCGCCGCCGCCCCGACCGGCAGGACGGCACGCGCCATTCGATCGTATTGGCTCAGAACCCCACCCCTACTCGACCGTTGCGCACCGGGCTTGGTGGAGAGGTTCTCGTCAGCATGATCGTGCGCAGCATGGAGCCGATCCTATCCCTGACCGGAGGGGATGCAAGATAGGTCACGGAGAAAAATGCACCCCTTCGATAGCGGTCGCATCCACACCGCGAGCCCTTAGCGCCGCCGGCTAATCCACGCAACATCCTGCAACCGCTGCAATTGCTGGTCACTCATCTTCGTTGGCGTGCTGGTGACGGTCGTGTCGCTTCAGCCTCGCACCCTCCTGCGAGGCGGAGGAGAAGGGGGGATCCGTTGATATGGTCGACGAGCAGACTCCGTTGCAATCTATGTGGCTGTTCAGGCACAGTCCCCTGGCTCCAAACTAGAGGGCCAAAAGGGTATGCCGCAAAGACGAAAGGAGGCGGCGACTACTCTTGGCTGTCAAGGCCGGTCTGATTGTCGCAGACCCTGCTGGTTCGGCCGTTGTGCGGGTGGGTGCGGCGGAGGCATCAGTAGCAGAGTGGATCGATACGGCCTTCGCGAGTCAGCTAACGGCGCACGACGCTGCTGAGAAGGTCATCAAGCAGCGCATCGATGAGATCAAAAGGCGCCAAGGGAGCTTTCGAGGCCTGCATGATTTCCAGGTCAGGGCGGCCGATCTCGGCCCGCGGGCTCTTCTTCTGTCCGGTTGTGGAACAGGTAAGACGCTCGCGGCGTGGAAGTGGATCGAGGTTTTTCGTAGCCTGAGCATTGTGGCTTTGAAATTGATAGCGACTTGCAGTAGGCTCCCGCGCGACTCTAGCGGCATCGCACGCTAACCCGTAAGGAGATTTTGGTGAAGAGAAGCGCGTTTCGGGGCTGTGGGGGTGGCAACATCGGCAGTTGGGTGGCACGCACGAGGAACGTGATCAGGCTCGCGCTGGTCCTCTGGGCACCGACGTGGCCCACGCGCACTGCGGCAAACAGCGGCTTAGCGAGCCTGCCGCTCGTCACCTTCGCCTTGTCCATCTCTCTATTGTTTCTCGTTGCTCCGCTGCCCGTCGCGCACGCGGTGGTTTTTACCCCGACCCCTACCCCAGCGATCACGCTCACGCCGACGAACACCAGCACACCCACACCGACGCAGACACCGACCATCACCAACACGCCGACGAATATCATTCGCGTCGCGACTCCCGGCGCGACCTCGGGCACCTGCGGCGGCAATTGGACTACCCCCTGCGATCTCCTTTACGCACTGAATTCCGTCGCCGTCTCAGGAGACGAAATCTGGGTCGCCGCCGGCGTTTACAAGCCGACGACCTCCACGACCGACCAGGACGCCACTATTCCGCTCCAAGCGGGGGTCGCGGTGTACGGCGGCTTTGCCGGCAGCGAGACGGAGCGTACGCAGCGTGACCCGCAGGCGAATGTCACCATTTTTAGCGGCGACATTGACGGGGATGATAGCCAGTCTCCCATCGTCACCGACGCCTCCACCGTGACCGGCCTCGGTAACAACAGCTACCACGTCGTCAGCTATTACCACCCCGAGGCGCCCACGCCGACCGCAACGCCGGCCGAGACACCCACGCCGACGCCATCGCCATCACCGCCCACCTTGGACGGCGTGACGATCACGGCCGGCTATAGTCCCAACATTGGGCAGGCTGGCGGCGGGCTGTACACGGACGGCAGCATGACGATCAACAACGTCACCTTTAGCGGCAATCGCGCTTACAATGGAGGCGGAATCTACAGCAGTGCCCCGGTGACGATCACGAATTCCACCTTCACCGGCAACTTGGCGGATAATGCAGGCGGGGGCATATACAACGATGGAGTGGGCACGACGCTCACGAATCTCACCTTTACCAACAATCGCGCCATTGACGGTGCGGGTGCGGCGGGTAACTGGATGACGTTGACGAACCTGACGTTTACCGACAATTACGCCACAATGAGAGGCGGTGGGTTTTATGTCAGTGGTGGTTCAGCGACACTGACCGATGTTAGCTTTACCGGCAACAGCGGGGGCAGTGGCGGTATCGGTGGCGGAATGACCATTGAAGGCAACTCTTTTCCGGTGACGCTCAACCAGGTCACCTTCACGAACAACTATGGAGCTACCACCGGCGGCGGCTTGGGTGCGTGGACCGGGAACGTGGTCCTGAACGATGTCACCTTCTCCGGCAACTCGGCGACCGAAGGCGGCGCGATCGGGGTTAGTGATCCTAGCTACGGTGGCAACTGGACACTGAACAATGTTCTGATCACGGGCAATTCCGCGGGGTATGGTGGCGGAATCTTGACCACCAGCGCGATGACACTCAACAACGCCACCTTGGTCAACAATTCAGCTGGCGGTGGTTACGGCGGCGGAATCGTCGCCCTTACGGCAACCACCATTCATAATAGCATCGTCTGGGGTAATACGTCTATCGGCGGCATCTGGTACAATCTCTGCTGTCAGGATTATGATGGTATCAACACGGGGTGTACCGCTCCAACACTCAGCTATAATGATGTGCAGAGCGACTGCTGCGGCTGCGACACGACCAACATCAATGCCGACCCGCTGCTTCTCCCGCTCGGCGACTATGGCGGCGGCATACAGACGCAGGCGCTGCCCCCCAACAGCCCGGTGATTGACGCAGGCGACTCGACAACGTGTACGACCACCGACGAGCGCGGGGAGGCGCGCGACGATTTGCGCTGCGACATGGGCGCGTTCGAGCGCGAGTACAGCGATGGCAATTGGGTGCAGAAATCCGCACTTGCTCAGGGCACGACCTATAGTTTCGGTCCCGCGCTCGGCAAAATCAGGTGTGACACCGCCGACGACCCAGGTACCATCACGTTCGCCAAGATTCTGGCGTGGGCAAGCCAGCCCAGTAATGCCGTCACGCCCTTGTGGGACATTAGCGCAACGAACAGCACCTACAATCTGACAGTGAGTCTGTGCATTAGGGACACCGAGGGGAACGGTCTCGACGTGAACAGTTTGCATCTGTGGCGCTACAACGGCGCATCCTGGGAAGACAAAGGCGGAACGCTCGACACCAGCAATCCGAACATCACCTGTGTCTCCGCCTCGAACATCACGGCGCTCAGTCGCTGGACGCTGGCAACCGGCGACCCGTCTATTGCGCCGGAAAATGCTCAAGCGGATACGACGACGACGGTCACCTCCGCGCCGAATCCGTCTACCTATGGGCAGTCCGTCACCTTCACCGCGACGGTGACCTCGACCCTTGGCACACCGACCGGCACGGTGCAGTTCTGTGATAATAGCGCGGCGCTGGGCTCGGCGGTTACCTTGTGGGCCGGCCAAGCCGTAACCACGACCGCGTCGCTCGCGGTGGGCCCGCATTCGATCACCGCGACGTATAGCGGCGACACGAACTTTCTCACCAGTACGTCGAGTGTGTATCCGCTCACCGTCAATGGGGCGCCGACGCAGACACCAACCGACACGCCGACGTCGACACCGACCGACACGCCGACGCCGACCGATACCCCGACGCAGACGCCGACCGATACCCCGACGTCGACACCGACCGACACCCAGACGCAGACGCCGACCGATACACCGACGCAGACGCCGACCGCTACGCCGACGGCAACACCAACTCAGACATCGACGCCGACCACCACACCGACGTCGACACCGACCAGTACACCGACGTCGACACCAACCGATACTCCGACCCTGACGCCCACCAACACCCCGACGCTGACGTCGACGCCGACCAACACCCCGACGTCCACACCGACCCATACACCGACGTCAACACCGACCGACACGCCGACCCTGACGCCGACTAACACCCCGACGGCAACCCCAACGATCACGCTGACGCCGACCCTGACGCCGACAATTACCAACACACCGACGAGCACGCCCACCGTTACGCCGACGCCGACGCCGCAGGCGCCGGTTATCACCGATGGGAGCGTGGGCGGGTCCACCGTCATCACCGGCACGGGGGTCGGTGAACCGGGATGCACGCCGCACGCGACTTGTGTCGTCGGAACGGTCGACTACGCAAAGAACGGCATTTGCGTGTTCGATTGCGTTGACGCGGTCTGCCACGATTCCAACGATTCTCCGCTGGGCCTCGTGTCGGCCAGCTACAACGACGGCAACTTCACCATTGTCCTGGCGAAACCGCTAGTGCAGGGCCACGAGATCTACGTCACCGATGGCTGCACCGATCCGGACCTCAGTCCGCCCGCGACGGTCCTGTCCCGGAGCTTGGCGCCACTGATGTCGCGCGATATGATCGTTGTGTTGGTGGCCGCACTCGGCTTCGTCGGCTTGTTGGGTCTTACCCGCCTGCGGCTGTGACGGTGAGGTTGCGGTCAACGAAATCATCACATTGGTGAACAGCCCCCGCGGCACCGCACCGGTGGCAGAGTGTTGCTCACCTTGCAATTACCCACAAATATTGCCGCGCAGTTAGCTCATCGTTTCTTTCCTTTCTTTGATTTCTTGGCTTCTGGCACCCATGGAGCCTCGCCGAGGGATGCACGCACCAAGCGTT
>JBEKBJ010000015.1:0-62040 GCA_050015455.1 Binatia bacterium | reverse complement strand
CCCCTCCTACCGCACTCGCCACTTGCCGCCGCTTGACTTGCCCGATTCAAACAGCGATCACGCTACTAAACCGGACAGAATTTCCGGAAAAAAGCGGACACAATTTCCGGAACCCACATGGAGAAAGCCATCGTACCTCTCATCGGTGTCAGCCAACGACAGCACCAGTGTAGGCTGGCTTGCCCAACTGAATTCGTCTCCTGCCCTTGCGTGCACAGCAAAGTGAAGAATCCGATAACGGGTAAGATCGGATTCCCTGACTTGCTTCTCCGTTGCCCTCTCCCGCAGGTTAATTGCATCCGAGGTGGAGGGCACGCCGAGGACCGCGGCGACGCTTTCGACCTCCCGCGCAGAGAAGGTCAGGCGTGTAAGCTCCTCACCCCCTCTTTCGTAACTGTTCCGTAGAGTCGCGGTTACACTACCAGGCTCGCTCGGCCGCTCATACACCGGGTCCCCGAACGCGAGTAGCGGCAACTGGTGAGGCGTACGCCCGTGCTGCCCCGTGCGGGACGATCTGCCGAGTGCCACCAGCACCGACGCGGAAGGCGCATAGCTGACAGCGTATGTCTTGCCTACGTAGCCGAGCCACGCCAACAGCCCGTCATTGACCCCTCCGGCCAGACCTTCGGGAGCGCTCATGATGAGTGTCTCAAACGGCAAATAGGACAGGCTTCCGCTCGGGACGACGACGAAACCGGTCAGCGTCTGGAGTTCGGCCGCAGCCGGCTTGAGCAAGAGGTCGTACAAGTCGCGCCCTTGCTTGCGGTGCTCCTCCGCTTCGTCCTTACTCAGCAAAGGTGTCCTAAGCGTTCGCAAGTATTTCTCGACTGCCTCCGTCACTCGGTGTTCGTCAGGCAACTCGTAGACATGCAAGGTATCCTTCATGACCACCCACAGTGCGGAGCGCTGCTCCCCCAGCGAGTATTCCAGCAGCGCTGTTTCGGGTTCGAGAATCGCCTGCACGTCTGCCACGCTTTGAATTGTGGGGCCTACACGGCGACCCACCCTCGTATCCGATGATACCCGCGTCGTCTCACGCGCTCGCAACGCATTCTCCTGATCTGCCAATGCTGCTTGCAACCGAGCATCCCTATCGCCGGGAACCTTCTCCCTCTGCACAACCCTTTGCATGCGAGTGACGGCGGCGCTCAGCTCTTTTCTCTCCTGCATAGAGGCCCCATCTTCAGCCCCGTCAGCCTGCCCCGCCTTCAGAACCTCCTGGGTCATTCTCGCCCTCCCGCGCTCGTTGTAGAGAAAGGATTGCTCGACGTAGTGAGGCTCCGCGGAGTGCAACTTCAGGAGAACCCGCGTGACATCGTCGTACAGAGACGACGTTAGCTGCTGCAGTGAGAATCGGACTTCCACGACGTGCTGCGGAGAGGTTGCGGCCTCAAGTCCCTCAACCGCTTTCTTGTACAGCTCCAACGCATCGTCGAGCTTCCCCTGCTTCTCACGGACGCTCCCCATCGCGTTGGTCACCCGGTACCGTTGCGAGGCATGCCACTGTCGGGCAGTATCGGCGGCCCGACTGAACACGTCGAGCGCCTCCTCGTATTTCTGCATACGGGCATAGGCAACGCCCAGAAAATAGAGGTCGGCCGCGGTCTCTCTCACAAATCGTCTCGTCTTCGGCGCAGCTGCCCGATAAAGAGCGACAAGGAACTTCAATTCGGCGATGGCATTCTGCGGAGCCCCCCACGTGGCCTCGCCCTGGCTCCAGGATCGTAGCGCCTCGGTGCACGGCAAGCGAGGCTTCCCTTGCGACATCGCTGCCGACAAGGCACGGAAAGCAGGCTCAACCTCCGGTCGATATCGCTCCGCCAGCTGTTGGTCGCCGGCACTGAACGCCGAGGGCATGAGGCCGGCCAATGCCCGGACCTCGTTAGCTGCATCACCGCCCGCCTTGGCGGTCTCAAAAGCAAGCTGATACCATTGAATGGCATCGTACACAGCTCCGGCCAGCTCGTACTGGTGTCCGATTCTTGTGAGCGCCTCGGCGAGGCCCTGCCGGTCCTCAGTGCCACGATACAGAACGGCCGCTCGATGGTACGAAGCCAGTGCTTCGTCATACCGGCCCGTGTCTTCGTCGATAAGACCGATCTCCATGAGTGCCCGCGCCTGCCCTTGAAGGTCGCCGGCAGCGCCGTAAAGGCCGACAGCGTCGGTCAGGTGGACCCGTGCGTGCACGAGCTGTCCAAGTGCATCATACGCATCAGCAAGGCCGAGAGCGGCCGCAGCTTCGGCATTTACGTCGCCCCGTTGGTTCGCTGCTTGTCGCTGCCGGTTGTAGAAGACTACGGCGTCAGCGGGCTCCTCCGGTGCATCTGTGGCCCGAAAGTCGGGGGCAAAAGCCGAAGCCAGCTCCGGCTTGAGGCGCAGCGCTTCGGCACTTGCCTCGAATGACTCGTTGAAGCGGCCGAGCTTGGTGTACGCCGTACTGAGATTCACGTAGGCCTCTGCGTAATCAGGTTTGATCTTGATCGCTCGCTGGCAGGCGTCCACCGCTTCTTGCCAAGAACCGACTTGCGTGAAGGCAAAGCCCAGCGTCGCCTGCGCCTCCGCCGAATCGGGCTTGAGACGGACGGTCTGTCGAAGTGGCTCCACTGCCGGCTGTGCACGACCAATGGCCAAGTAGGCCAGGCCCAGCTGGAACTGTGCGTCGATGTAGTCCGGCTTGATGCGGATTGCGCTCTCGTAAGCAGGTATCGCGTCCTGAAGGCGGCCGACCTTTCCGTACGCGAGAGCCAGGAAATAGTGCGTCTGGGGAACGCTCGGGTCGAGTTGGATTGCCCGTTCGAATGGGCCGATGGCATCCTCGAATCGGCCTTGAAAGCTGTACAATTCTCCAAGGCCATAGTAGGCCGCAGCGTCGTCCGGTTTGATGTTTATCGCCTGCTGGAAAGCGTCGGCGGCCTCTTGAAAACGGCCAAGATTCGCATACGCCTCGCCGAGACTCCAGTACGCTTCCGCGTAATCGAGCCTGATCGCCGTTGCTTGCTCCGCCGCCTGCGCTGCTTCTTCCCAGCGACCGAGGCGGAGATAGTCAATTGCCACAACAAGGAGGAGGTTTGCCTTCTTGGCCGGATCGTGTTCCGCCGCGAGGGCGGCCTTGTAGTTTTCGATTGCGCCCTCCGCGCTGCCCGCTTGATCTTGGCGAAGTCCTTCGACGACGAGGTCTTGCACACCTGGGCTCGCGTCGGCTGGTCTTGCTTCGACGCGGGCCTCGTTGCTCTGCACTCGTGCAGCGTTGCAGCCGCAGAGGAGCACCACCATCAACAAGACAGCACTGAGCGGCGTAGCACCGCGGCGCTGCCCTTCAGTTCCCATCTGGCCACCTACTCGCAAAACCGGATCTGCGGATATGGTATCTTACGCTGCCTCAGTGCGGTGACAAGCTCGCTGGCCAGAGTTGAAAGCCGCAAAGATCCTTCCGGAAGCTGATAGCTCTCGATTTCGTCGCTTCCCTCGGCGGTGCGACCGATCAGGTCGATCGTCCCATCACAGTCAGTGTCAAAGTAGTAGAACAAAGTGGTCCACCCGGCGCCATCACTTTTTATGACGGTGTCGATACGAGTCTTGTCAACGCTTCCCATCGCCGCGTATGCAGCCTCTCGCGCCGGTCCATTTAGGTAGACGAGCCATACATCCGGGGGCGGTGCGGAAGACGAAATGTACGCTCCAACGATGTTACCGGCGTACAGCTCCGAACGGGGCACCGGAGCGTTCGGAAGGCGGGCGGCCCGCGGAGCAGGCCGACCTTCTGTGCTTTGCAGGAACTTGCCGACCACGTCGGCTGCCACCGCGTAGTTTAGTCCTTCCCCCTCCCTACGGAAGGAATTGATGCCGATGATTTCCGCGCGGTCGTTCAGCAGCGGGCCACCGGAATTGCCTGGATTGAGCGCGGTCTGCGTCTGGATCACCTTGCTGTGATGTGCCAGTCCGTCCGTGCCCGTCCATTCGTAGTCCGGCCGAACCTGGCTGACGATCCCGGCGGTGTAGGTCCAGACCTCTCCCTCCGGATGACCAATCGAATGCGCATCCTGCCCTACCTCTATCTTTGCCACGTCTCCCAGACGCAGATGAGGAATATCCTTCAGCGGCTGCGCGACGCGGAGGAGGGCAAGGTCGGCCACCTCATCCACCTTGATCAACGTCACCGCGAAGACGAGTTCTTTTCGAATATCCACCCCGCGTTCGGGCTTGAAAACCACGGCCACCTGTTTCGCGCCACGGACGACATGCCAGTTCGTGACCACATCGCCCGTGCTACTGACAACGACGCCGCTCCCGAGGCTGTCGTCCGCAAGCACCAGGACGGTAGCGGGCGGGGCCTCTACCTTCATGAGGGCGCAAATTCAGCCCCGACAAAAGGAGGACAGATCATGAAAAGGACCACAGGAGCCATCTGCAGCGCAGTGATTGCCGCCGCCGTTTTGATCGCAGCCTCTTCGTCAGCCTGGGCTGACGAGTACGTCGACGGTTACTATCGGGCCGACGGCACCTACGTCCAGCCGTACTGGCGAAGCGATCCGGATGGCAACCCGTACAACAACTACAGCTTCCCCGGGAACCTGAACCCCTACACGGGTACGATCGCGCCGGGGAACCCGGATACGTACCTGGATAACTACTATGACCGCGGCGGGCTTGGGGGAATCGACTTTCCAAGCTTCGACGACGGGGACGACGATTAGCGGCCCCCGTGTCGCCGCAAGGGAGGGACAAACGATGGCGCATCACTATTTCCGGATCGTTATCCTGGGCCTGGCGCTTGCTGCCAGCGGCGTGATGCCCGGTGTCGCCCGAGCGGGGTGCAAGACCGACTGCGAGGACGATTACGACTCCGCCAAGTCGGATTGCGTGCTGCTGCACGACGACCCCGATGAAGCCGATGACCTGCGAGCCTGCATCGACGACGCTCGCTCAGACTACGAAGATTGTGAGGACGAATGCAACTCTTAAAGCGTGGACTCCCGGTTCTTCTGTGGCTGGCCGTCAGCTCGCTCGCGCTTGCCGCCGATCCGATACCAGCCGCTGAAGCAGGCAAACACATTGGCGAGCACGCCACCGTCTGCGGCGTTGTCGCAAGCGCGAAGTACGCACGAGCATCCCGCGGCGCACCGACTTTCCTCAACCTGGGTCGACCATACCCGAATGAGGATTTCACCGGCGTTATCTGGGGCAGCGATCGTCTGCGGTTTTCGCCACCGCCGGGGACGCTGTTGGACAAAAACATCTGCATCACGGGTGTAATCACGCCGTACCGCGGGAAGCCGCAGATCATCGTCGCCGATCCGAGCCAGATCGAGGTTCGGCCTCGACAGGAGTCTCAATAGGCATGCGAAAGAAACGAGAACGCGGAGGCAGTCATGAGACGCACAAGGATAGTGACCATAGTGGCCGCC
The DNA here is from genome assembly GCA_050015455.1 of Binatia bacterium. Lineage (GTDB taxonomy): Bacteria > Desulfobacterota > Binatia > HRBIN30 > HRBIN30 > JAGDMS01. The sequence continues at coordinate 56,635 of JBEKBJ010000015.1, read as the reverse complement.
GTCATTCTCATAGCGGTGTCAGCCTCCATGGCATGGGCGGGCACTTCCGTGCACGGCTACACGCGTAGGAACGGTACCTACGTCCAGCAGCACTGGCGCAGCAATCCCGACAGGAGCCCGTACAACAACTACAGTTTCCCGGGAAACACCAACCCGCACACAGGGAAGATCGCCCCTGGCAATCCGGACACATACCTTCGCAACCGGTACAGCTACGGGAAGCGCCACATTGGTAGATGATGTCCGTCGGCGGACTAAACGATGCGCACAAAGGAGGCATCTGACATGAACAAGATCTTACTCGTCGCAACTGCTACTGTTGGGCTGCTATGCAGCGCGGCCTCATACGTCCCGCAAGCCGCTGAGCCTTTGCCCGCCGCCGTCGCTCCAGCTTCTGAACGGCCCGAAGGCCGGGGGTGTTGCTCCTGGCACGGCGGGCAGTGTGGTTGTTCGGGTGAGCGTGTCCTGTGCTGCGACGGAACTCTCAGCCCAACCTGCACGTGTTAGTTCCGCGGTAGTTGCAGTTACCCAAGGAGCAGCCAGGCCCACAGGTTCAGCCCTGGAAAGCGGCAGTTAACGGGACCTGCAGGCCTGCCTACGTTCGGGAACAAGTGATCGGCGGGAGAACTCCGGAAAGCCCGCGCACCTCGTACCACACCCCCGCGCTTGTGGGCTCGCGCTGAATCGTATATGTCCATGGATCATGTCCATGACCGCAAAGAAGATCCCGGCGGGGGCGTTCAAGCAAGGGTGTCTGGCGATCCTCGACGACGTCGCCAAGACCCACCGCGAAGTGGTGATCACCAAGCGTGGAAACCCGGTTGCGCGCCTGCTGCCCGTGATTAGCGACCGGCAGCGCGAAGAAGAACTCCTCGCCTCGTTACGCGGCCGCGCCAGAGTGCTGGTCAGCGAGGAAGAGTTCCTGAAGCCGCTTACCCACGACGCCGGGTGGCGCCTCGGGGAGGACGGGTAACGCGTGGTGGTGCTCGATACCCATGTCGTCGTTTGGTGGGCAAGCGACCCGCACTTGCTGAGCTCTCGCGCCGCGCGCGCGATCTCCCGGGCGGACCGGCTTGGAATCCCGGCGATAGTGTTCTGGGAAACATCGTTGTTGGTGCGCAAGCGCAAGCTCGATCTCGGCATGTCCGTTCACGAATGGGCCGCCAACATCCAAGCAATTCCCCGCGTTGACCCCTTGCCCCTGACCGCGGACATCGCACTATTGGCGGACTCCTTGAATATCCACCCTGATCCCGTGGACCGTTTCATTGTCGCTACTGCAATCCACCATGGAGTTGCCGTCGTGACCAAGGACCGACTGCTCCGGCCGTTGCGGATCGTCAAGACGATCTGGTGACGGCAGTCAGTCCGCAGATGGCATCTGACCATAGACAGGTGACTATGATCGGATATCAACAGGTCATGACCCGCACGGTTGCTGTCTCGGAACTCAAGACGCACTGCCTGAGCTTGGTGGAGAAGGTGGCTCGCGAGCGGCGCGAGCTCATTGAGTACGCCCCCCACAACGGCCACGCCGACATCATTGTCGACGGCGCCGTCGGCGACTAGACGCGATGAGCGACTACGAGTCGTTGCGGCAGCGACATGTCGAGGATTTCCTGGCGCGCATCGCCGATCACATCGAACGGATCGAATGGACGCCCGAGCGGCTCCGCGCCGAGCGCCAGGAGCGCCTCCGGGAGCTGGTGCGCGTCGCCAAGGAACGCTCGCCGTGGCACCGAGAACGGCTGGCCGCCGTAAACCCGGAAACGCTCCGGGAGGAGGACCTGGCGAAGCTTCCCGTCATGACGAAGGACGACCTCATGACCAACTTCGACGAGATCGTCACCGACCGGCGGGTCACGCTCGCGGCCGCCAACGCGCACATCGAAGGGCTCACCTCCGACGCCTACTTCCTCGGTGACCTCCATGCCGTCGCCTCCGGCGGATCCAGCGGGCGCCGTGGTGTCTTCGTCTACGGGTGGGAGGCGTGGAGCACCGCTTTCGCCGGTTTCGCGCGGCAGTCTCTCCGTGACCGTCTCAGAGATCCCGAGCTCGCTGCACTTCCGGACAGTGTCGCGGCGGTCGCCGCCGATCACCCCTGGCACATGACGAGCGCACCGGCGCAGACCTTCTCCAGCGCGTTCTCCGAAGTGCATCGCTTCCCTGTGACGCGTCCGGTGGCGGAGATCGTGGCCGGGCTGAACCGGGTACAGCCGATATTCCTCTTCGCCTACGCGTCGGCGCTGTCGGTGCTCGTCGAGGAGGCGCGCGCCGGACGGCTCCGGATCGCTCCCAAGCGGGTCACGTCCACGAGCGAGCCGCTTCTGCCCGAGATCTCTGCGGCCGTCGAGGAGGTGTGGGGGGCGCCGGTGGCGAATTGGTGGGGAACGAGCGAGGGCGGTCCCACGGGCGTGGGGTGCTTCCGTGGTCGCGGGATGCACCTCAGCGAGGACCTCCTGATCGTCGAGCCTGTCGACGACGCGGGAAACCCGGTTGGACCCGGACAAACGGCCTCCAAGGCCTACCTCACCAACCTCTTCAACGTGATCCAGCCGCTCATCCGTTACGAGATCACCGACGAGGTGAAGCTCCTCGACGAGCCCTGCCCATGCGGCTCCATCCACCGCCGGATCGACGACATCCAAGGGAGGCTCGACGACCGTTTCGTTTACGGGGGTGGCGTCGCGGTCCATCCTCATCTGTTCCGGTCGGCGCTCTCACGGGCGGCGTCGGTGGTCGAGTACCAGGTGCGCCAGACGCCGAACGGCGCCGACGTGCTGGCGATCACGAGCGGGCCGCTCGACGCCGAGCGGCTGGGCGCCGAGGTCGCCGTTGAGCTCGGGCGTGTCGGGCTGCGGCAGCCCGTCGTCAACGTTCGTGCGGTGGGCTGTCTCGAGCGCCAGGCGAGCGGCAAGCTCAAGCGTTTCGTGCCCCTCGGACCGGTTCTCCCCGGTTGACCCGACGCGCCGGGGCGGTGCGCCGTCGGTCGCGTGCTTCAACAGGCGCCTCGCTGACGCTTGACTCGCCGTTCGTCCGCGCCGTATGAAGCCCGGTGCAAGCTGGAGGAAGTAGCGTGTCAGGGAATCGAGCCATTATCACCTGTGCCCTCACCGGAGTGCTGACGGACCCGGCGCGATTCAACGTGCCCGTTACCCCCGAACAGATGGCACGAAGTGCGAGAGAGGCTTTTGATGCAGGGGCTTCCATCGTGCATGTGCATGTGCGGAATCAAGAACCGGGACTGGGGCACTTGCCATCCTGGAAGCCCGAGGATGCCGGTGCCGTCTGCCAGGCCATTCGAGATGCTTGCCCGGGAGTAGTTATCAATCTCTCCACTGGGATCTTGGGTTCCGACATCAGCGGCCCGCTGTCGTGTCTTGAACGAGTGCGCCCGGAAATGGCGGCGCTGAATGCAGGTTCGCTCAATTATCTCAAGGCGAGCGCACAGGGAACCTGGGCCTGGCCACCCATTGTGTTCGATAACCCTGTTGAGAAGGTACAGCAGTTCATCGAGCACATGCATCGGTATGGTGTTGTTCCCGAGTGCGAGTGTTTTGATACCGGCATCGTTCGTTCCGTGGGCTTGTTCGTGCAGGTTGGTTTGCTCAAAGCACCTGTGGATCTATCCTTGGTGATGGGTGTTGCCAGTGGCATGCCTGCCAAGCCGGCATGGCTCCCCTTGTTGATAGATGAATTACCCTCGATGGCAACATGGCAGGTGATCGCCATCGGGCGTGCTGAGGTGTGGGACCTGCATAGAAAAGCTGCCGAACTCGGAGGCAATCTGCGCACGGGTCTCGAGGATGCCTTTTACCTTCCCGATGGGACCCGAGCCAGATCCAATGGTGAGCTTGTTACCGCCCTTGTGAAGATCGCTCGTGAGTGCGGGCGAGAGATTGCCTCCCCTGAGGAAGTTCGTACCGCTCTTGGTATTCACTGAGCTGAGTAAGGGCCTCGCCAGCGGAGAAGGCGGGACACGCCGGAACGGACTGATCGGAACCAAGCCCTAAGGCTTCACCGTACGCGGCGGGGCGTCAGGGATATCAGGCAGACGCGTTCCCTTGGTGTTGGGGCCTTGCTTCTGGCTGGGTTGTTTGGCAACCAGGCCAAAATACGAGGACACCAGCTGTCTTTTCAGCAATTGGATGGCGCGCGCCGGATCTACTCCCTTGGGACAAGCTCGGGAGCATTCACCGGCATAATGGCAACGCACAACGCCGACCTTGCCGCCCACCACGGGGATCCGCTGCTGCGAACCATCGTCCCGGTTGTCGGTGTTGTAGCGGTAAGCCTGGCCCAAGGGCATCGGGCCCAGGTAGCGGAGGTCGGTAGCCAACGTCGGACAGGCGCCCATGCAACAGCCGCACTTGATGCAGAAAGTGAACTGCAGAAACTCCTCCAGCTGATGGGGAGACTGAAAGTATTCGCCCGCGGGATCGTTGAGCTCCGCTTCAGCACGAACGATGAAGGGAAGAATGGATTGATGCTTTTCAATCATCGAGCTCAAGTCGGGCGCCAAATCCCGGACGATGGCAAAGTTCGGCAGCGGTCCGATGGTGAGCCTGCTGCTCGCTACATCCAAAATCTGGGTATTGCAGGCCAATGTCGGTCGCCCATTGATCAGCATCCCACAAGATCCGCATACCCCCATTCTACATGAATACCGCCAGGCTAGGGTTTGATCATGGTACTCCTTAATGTAATGGAGACCATCGAGCACCGTCATGCCCAGCTTAACCGGCACCGTGAACGGTTGGATATAAGGGGCAGAATCCTTGGTCGGATCGAATTTGCGTACGTGAAAGGTAACTTCACGAACAGCGCCGTTTCCTGGCATGGTTAGCCCCTCCCCGTGGTCAAGGCGACAGCGTGGGAGGCAATGGCCGCCCAGGTTCCGAGGCTGAAAAGGCCCAATCCAATAACTACCAGTAACGCTGTCAACACCTTCTCAGCCGCCTCGGGTAGAGTGAGCTCCAAAAGGATATTCCGCAGGCCATAAAGACCGTGATAGAGCGCCACCCCGAGGAGGAATACATAACCAATGGAAAAACCGATCTGGGAATCCCGGGCCATGGAGTTGATAGGAGCCGTCGGCGCCACCGCCCGGTTAGCGACAAAAAGGCCGGTGAGCTCACCGATGTGCATGGTCAGCATGTGAAGGCCGAGAAGCACTAGGATCACCACGCCGGCGATCAAATGCCATGTCCAGAGCTTGGTTTCACCCATGTCGACCTCCTAATGAGATAACCCCAGAAACTCCCACCCACCCCCGCACACGAGAACAGCCGCAACGATCATCACCACGACGAACAATGGCCGCTGAACGTTTAGCGATGTCTTGTATGGATATATCGGCTCGATTGGTCGTCCGACGGCAAAGCCAAATTCCACCAGAACCAGCCGGAGACCGTTCAGGGCGTGGAAAGCAAAGGCCAGAAATACCAACAATTCACCGATACGGAAGATGGGCTGATCGAGGATCTGATGCTTATCCCAAAGGTAAATGCCTTTGGCTCGAAAAGTGGTAACCACGATGTGCATGAGGAAATAAGCCAGAATGCCCAAGCCGGTCAGGCGGTGGAGAGCATAGGCATATCGGTCAATGCCCCAGCGACCGCCTCCAAGCCAGCCCCAGATCCCCAGCCGATTGTCGTAGCGCTTTAGGTCCGCCATGTCTCTTTAGCCTCGGGTTGGTTGATGACCGCGTGGAAATGCTTAATACTTCCGTTCAACTGGCTTCCAGTGGGTAATGCGTACCGGCTTGTAAGATAGTTTGATCCGGCCGTTGTCACGGGTAGCCAGTGTATGCTTTAAAAATTTATCGTCATCCCGCGTCTTGAAATCGGTGCGGGAGTGGCCGCCGCGGGATTCCTCTCGGGCCAGCGCCGCGGTTAACACCACCTCAGCGAGGCCGATGAGATTACCTGTCTCTATGCTGTTGACGAGGTTAGTGTTGTAGACGCGTCCTTTATCTTTGATCGGCGCTTTCTTGAAACGCTCCTTCAGCTGTTGCACTTTGTTGAGCCCTTGTTGCATCGACTGGCCGTTGCGGTAGACGCCCGCGTGCTTGTCCATCGTCTCCCGAAGCTCGCGCCGAATCTGGTAGGGGTTTTCGTCGCCGGTACGCTGCAAAAGCCCTTTGAAAATACGGTTTTCCTCTTCCTTCGCCGCCGCTTCCTTGAACTCGGACAATCGTGGTTTGGTGGCCAGGTACTTGGCGATCCCCTTGCCGTTAATTCCGCCCCAGGCCAGGCACTCGGCGGTGGAGTTACAGCCCAAGCGATTGGCCCCGTGGAGCGAATGGCAGGCCACCTCGCCAGCGGCCCAGACGTTCTCGATCTTGGTGCGGCCATCGATATCCGCTTCCACCCCGCCCATCGAATAGTGGGCCACTGGCTTAATGGGGATCGGCTGGGTAATGGGGTCGAGGGCCAGGAACTTCATGCAGACCTCGCGAATCAGCGGCAGCCGCTTGTTAATTCTATCCGCTCCCAGGTGTGTGAGGTCGAGGTGGAGGTGGGGCCCGTGCTCCCCCTCGATGCCTCGACCCTCGAGGATCTCGGTCATCTCCGAGCGGGAGACGATGTCGCGGGGAGCGAGCTCCATAAACTTGGCGGCGTACTTTTCCATGAAGCGCTCGCCCTTGGAATTCTTCAGATACCCACCTTCGCCGCGGCAACCCTCGGTCATGAGAATTCCGGAGGGCACCAGACCCGTCGGGTGGAACTGGATGAACTCGGGATCTTCGAGCGCGAGACCAGCTTCGTATGCAATAGCTTGCCCGTCGCCGGTGACTGTCTGCGAGTAAGTGGTAAAACCATAGAGGACACCCAGACCACCGGTGGCGACGAGCAGGGCCCGGCCACGGATAACATGGAATCGGCCATTGGGCATGTCGATGATGGCGAGCCCGGCAAAGCGACCGTCCTGAAGCAGAATCTTGGTCGCAAAACATTCGTCGTAACGGCGAAAGCTTCTAAACCGAAGCAAGTTGTCGTACAGGGCCTGCATCTCGAAGAAACCGGTCTTATCCGCTGCCATGCAAGACCGGGGAAAAGAATGGCCGCCAAATGGCCGCTGCATAAGCCGGCCATCCTCGCGCCGAGACCATGGTAGGCCCCAATGCTCCAGGAGACGGATCTCATCGGGCATTGTATGCACGAAGCGCTCTACCACGTCCTGATCCGCCAAAAAATCTGACCCTTTTACGGTATCCCAGGCATGCAGCTCGAAGCTATCGCCCTCCTCCGGCCGCATGACAGCTCCGGTCCCACCCTCGGCGCATACCGAATGCGCTCTCATGAGCTGGACCTTGGATACCATCGCGATGTCTACATCACCGCGAGTTTGGATGGATAGCTCCACCGCTGCTCGGAGCCCGGCCAAACCCGTGCCCAAAATGATTACATCGTGGGTCGAGACGTTATCCATGGCTCCTCCTGCGCGAATACAGCATTGGTCAGCCCGCATAAACCGGGCATTGCTGTAAGGCCCACTATCATATCAGCGCCGCCGCGCAACCCCCCCGGACGTCTGGATAGCGGGTAGTTAACGCGGACCTGGAGGCCGCCTACTTTCACGAACAAGATCCGCTTGTCGCCAGAAGTCCGGCCGTAGGCAGGACCGCTGGGGATAATAAACGAGGGACCTGTTGCCGTGGCGGAAAACGACAGTCCCTGCTGGTGTTCAACTCAAGCCCTCGGGCTCGGCGAGAATCTCCCGCAGCGTGTTGGCGAAGCGCGCCGCGTCGGCGCCGTCGACGACGCGGTGATCGAAGGAGAGCGACACGGGGAGAATGTATCGCGAGACGATATTGCCATCGGCAGCACGGCTGAGGCGCTCGGTGATCCGGCCGGTCGCCAGGATGGCCACCTCCGGGTAGTTCGGAATCGGTGTCGCGAATATTCCACCCAACGAACCGATGTTGGAAACGGAAAAGGTGCCGCCACGCATCGCCCCGATGTCGATCGTGCGTTGCCGGCAGGCAGCGCTCAGCTGCTCGGCCTCGGCCGCGATGTCGGCGACCGACTTGTGCGCGACGTCGCGAATCACCGGCACCATCAGCCCGTCTGTCGTGTCGATGGCAATGCCGATGCTGACATACTGCCGCAGCACCATCTCCTCGTGCACGTCATCAAGGGTCGCGTTGAACCGTGGATGCCGTTGCAGCGTCTGCGCCACACCCTTCACGATCCAGGCGAGCAGACCGGGAGCGTCGTGTGCGGCGCCGGCGTGCGCCACCAGCGCCGTCACATCGATTTCATCCATGTGCGTTGCCAGAGCCGCCCGCGACACCGCCGCCTTGAAACCGAGCATGCCACGCTCGTCGCCACCCCAATAGAGAAGGATGTTCTGCATCGGAATGCCGCGACACAGCAGCACGCCGCTTTCCCGGTACGCCGGCACCACCCAATCCGTGGGCCCGAGTGCAAAGGCACTGCCTATCTGCGCTGCCTCCTGCCCACGCACTTGTGCGTAGGTGCCGAGACGGCCTTCGCGTTGCAAGAGAAAGACCCGGTCATCGAACAGCCGCGTTCGCAGCATCGCCGCGTACATCTCGATCAGAGCGGTGTCCGGCAGATCGGGGGACCAACTGGGGTCGGGCTCGCCGTCCTCCTTCAGGATGCGCAGCAACGGGATCTCGCCGCGGAATGCGATTTTAAGTCGTGCGGCTGCACGACGACGTCGCGCACGCGTGGGTCGGCGGGCAGCGCCACGGCGAGCGGCGGCGGCAGCTCTTGTGCGTAGCGGCGTTGCTCGAGGAGCTGACGCACGGCGGCCAGATGCGGAGCGCCACCGAGCAGGGCAGCACCCAGGGCCTGATTGAGGGTGGTGGCATCGTAGAGGTCGAGGAGATGGGTGAGGCCTGAGGTGAGGCTGCCCAAGTTGGCCGAGCGTGCGGCCGCCGCTACGAAGAACGCCTCGGCGTGAGGGCAGGCGTGATGCAAGCGATCCAGTCCGCGGTGGTGGCGGGCGGCCCGCTTCCAGGTGACCAGATCGGCGACGTGCTCGGGGATCTCGACCTGCTCGCCCTTGTCCCAGCTGCGCGGGTGGGTGGCAATTACGGTGCTGCCGTCGACGACACGCACGCACTCCAGGGTGGCGTGCACCATCACGGCGCGGCGCACGTAGGTGTGTGGCACCGAGTAGTCGTTCAGATCGAAGCGCACATACGGCGTGTGCGGCACCGTGGTCTCCTCGCGGTCCTCACAGGGAAAGGGATTGTCGGGCAGCCCGAGCAGGCGCTCACGTTCGTCGGCAAACACCTCGCGCACGCGCCGGGTGCGGTCCTCGGGACACAGACGCTCGGCGGCGATGCCCGCGCACCACGCAATGGCCTGGGCATTCAAGTCGGCGAGATCGGTGAACGGGCGGGCGGCAAAGAAGCTATCGCGGATGTAGCGAATGGCGCGTTCGACCCGTCCTTTCTCATTGCCCCTGGCCACCGCCACCGGGCGCGGTTCGAAGCGGTAGTGCGCCGCCAGATCGAGCAGCGTGGGGTTGAAGTGAATGGCCTGCCCGACGCGTTCGAGCACGGCGCTCTTCAGATTGTCGTAGAGCAGGACTCTCGGCACGCCGGTAAAACTGGCGAAGGCCGCCACGTGCCCGCGCAGGAAGTTGGCCATGGCGTTGCCGAAGAAGAACTGCAGAAAGATCTGGCGCGAGTAGCTCAGCACCATCACGAAGCCCCACAGCGCGCGCTCGGCGCGCCCGATACGCCGCTTGCCGAAGTAGCTCCAGTCCACCTGCGCCTGCTCGCCGGGCAAGGTGCGCAAGCGCAAATACGCTTCGGCTACGGGCGCCGGCCGATAGCGCGCCACCACGTGGCGGAAGTGATCGGGACCGCCCGCATAGCCGCGCTCGCGCACCATGGCGTACAGGCGACTGGCCCGCAGGGTGGGATACTTCTCCAGCGTCTGCTCGATCAGCGACACGAACGGATCGACCATCGAGGCCCGCGTCGAGTCGAGCCCCGGCGCCTGCCCCGCTTGGGCCAGCACGCGGCGCACCGTGTCGTGGTGCACCCCGAGCTGGCGCGCGAGAGTGCCTGGCTTCCACTTCTCGGCGTGATACAGACGCAGGATCTCGGTGGCGCGTGCGGGGGCGATCATGCGACACCCCGCGGCTCACAGCCGCCACCGCTGCACACACGCCAATCGCGTCGCCGGTGCTCCACACCACGTACAGGCCCGGCGGCCCTGACCATGCGCGGGGAAGCGCACGGCGCGTCGATCGGCAGGCACAGCTCCTGCACGGCGTGTGCGCGCCGGTCCTGCTGCATCCATATGCTGTTGCGTGTGATTCATCATCGACCTCCTTGTGGCTGTCGATGCTCGCATCGAGCGCCACGAGCCGGAAGCCGTGATGCGTCACTTTCTCACGCTGTCGCTGTCGAAAGTTCTGCTGGCGCTGGGCGTGCTGCCGGCGACCGTCGAACGTATCCTGAAAGCGCTTGCCTGCGGCGCGCGTGCTCTCGCACCGCGCCTGGCGGCGGCACGGCTCGGGGCAATACCGCTGCCCATGGTCGCAGCGCTGGCAGACACGCTGTTGCGTGTGGCACCGGGCGCAGTTGAACAGCCGGTCGCTGGCCTCGACGATGGGAGCACCTCCAGCTCCCCAAAGGCTGGACAGCGCCCGTCGATCACGTCATTGTCTGCTTGGGACAAGCGCCATCAACAATCAGCGTGCACCTCCCAGAAGGCTCGAGGCGGACACCTCGGGCCTTCACCTTTTTCAGAGCCTGGCCCTTCTATCGCGCCGGCGCTGCGCAGACCACCGCGCCGCTCATATGCCCCACGCCCGCCGATGCAGCGGCCGGAAGTAGAGAGAAGAAATCGAATCAGATCTACGAAGAAGATGGTTCGAAACTCAGACGAAACCCTGGCGAACGATTCCGGCTGCGTCCGCACGCTCTTCGCCAGATTCGCGCCCTTCCTGTGAACCGTTCACACGAATATCGCCCCCCCATCACGGGAGCGGGATTGGGACAGGGATGGCAACGTCTGATAGAAAGCCTTACGTCAAACTGGCAGCTAATACGGGCTATCCGCTGGCGGCATAGGAATGCTTAGTCCTTGACCGGCTTCGCGGCTAGCGCAGCTTTGTGCTGCAAACTCCGCTGGTAACGTGCCAGAAGCTGTTCGCGATTCTGGCGCAGGTCTTTTCCGCTTGGCCTGGAGGGATAGGGTCGGTTGCCCATCAGCCCCCTCCAGAGAATGTGGTTGTATTCCGCAAAGTCCATGCGGTCTTCCGAGGTGAAGTCCGTGCCCTTGGTGGCCCGCGCCCAATACTCTCCCGTGTGTGTTGGCTTGGGCACGACCAGGCCGACCGGAGCGGTGAGCGGCAGGTTCGTGGAGTAGAGGCCGGCTGGAACCGTGGGAGTGAAGCTCCATGTGCTCGGCGTGGTGTTGAAGATGTCGGCCATGGGCTGAGCCAGCGCATCGTTCAGATTCATCGGCGGCAGACCCAGAACCTCTTCGATTGTGCGCACGAAGTTGATGGTGTTGTACTGCGTTGAGACCAGCGCCCCCTGTTTCACGTATGCGCCGGCCACAAAGGCGATGGTGCGGTGGGAATCGACGTGGTCGCCGGAATCCTGCGAGTCGTCTTCAATGACAAAGATCAGCGTGTTTTGCGCGTAAATGCTGTTGGCGATGGTCTGAACCAGCAGTCCGACCGCATAGTCGTTATCCGATTGCTGCAACTCCGGCGTGTTCAACCCCTCGATGGCGGTGGCGAAGCTTCCGGTGTGGTCGTGCATAAAGCGGACCAGGCTCAAAGACGGCAGTCCGCCCGCGGCGTAGTTGGCGTTGAACTCGCGCAGCCACTCCTGGTAACGGTAATAGTCCGGGAACTGGTTGTCGAAGCCGCGAAAGTATGGATCGGTGAATGGGGTAAGGGTAACGTTCTGAGAGTAGGCCACCTGGGTGTTGGTTGAGAAGGGGTTGGTCAGAGTCGGGGGGATCCAGATAGCGGAACCCCCGGGGAGGCAGTCTGCGGGAGTCTGCGACGGGCATGCATACAGGGTCGGGTCAACAAAAAATCCATAGTCGCGAATCGTGAGCTTCGCCCGATACGCGGCATCCCACAGATAGCCCTGCCCCGGATACAGCACATTGTCCGGTCCTTCCCCATCCGGCGCGGCCGTGTTGGCAGTCCCCGCCAGCAATTTCCCGTCGGCCGGCGTAAGGTGATCGGCTGCCACGCGGCCTGCCACCGTGGGAATGGCCACGTTCACATTGCGGTTCAAACCATCGTAATCCAGGCTGAGGCCGCGTCCCGCATAGAACACCAGGCTCTGGCGTTCGATCACATCGGGGGCGCGAGCCGAGGTGGTCCATGGCCAGCCGTCGTTGCTGACTTCAGCACTGGCCATCATGTTGTCGAGGGTGACGAAGGTTCTCGCCAGTTGATGCTGATTCGGCGTGATTGCTTGGCCAAACTCGGTCAAACTTGGGTCGCCATTGCCGACTTCCAGATCGCCCAGCACCTGATCGTAGCCCCGGTTCTCCTTGATGATGTAGATCACGTGCTGAGTGCCGCTTCTCACGGCCGCCATGACCGCGGCATCGCTGCTGCTCTCAGTGGCGGAGAAGTGGCCGTTGATGGCGACCTGCGCGGTCAGCGTCGCCAGTTGCGCCGCGGTGGGCTGGGGAAAGCTCTGAAAGCCGGCTTTGACCTGCTGGGGATTGTACCCTTGCGACGACATACAGTTCTTGTGTTTATTTGGTGGGGCGGCGCTATAGCACATACCTGAATTCGGGCCTGTTGGCGACTTCCCATTGACCACGTAGACCCAATTGCCATTGGGGCTGTTGACCGTGGGGCCGAAGCTCACGGAATTCGGGTACCAGCCGGTTGGAATCAGACCGACAACCTGGTCGCCCTTGTCCGCTCCGGTCAATTGCACCACCGCGACGGCATTCAAATTGCCATTCGTCACGTAGAGTTGCGACTCATCCGGCGAGAGCGTCACGCTGTTGGTGTTGGCGCCTTTGTGCACCTTCATCAGCGGATACGCATTTAATACGTCTGCTGGCGCGAGGACGTGAATGGTTTCCAGTATCGCCCCCGCGCCGTTGGTTGCGCTGCCCTTCGATATGTCGATGACATCGACCGAATCCGTCATATCCTCGGCGACATACAGGCGCGTCTGGGCATTGTTCATCGTCATCTTGATCGGTTCGCCAACCACGGGTATCCGGCCCGTGACTTTCTGCGTCGAGCCCAGGCTCACCACATCGATCTCGCGGTCGCGAATGCTCGACACATACGCCGTCGTATTCTCTCCCTTACCTTGAATCACCACCCAAAATGGATACTCGCCGCCCGGCGTACCCATCGTCGTGGGGGTTCCGTCGTCGGGGCGCAGGTCGATGTCCGGCATTACTCTGGTCCAGTTGCCCAAGCCTCCGGTGAACACCGAGATCGAGTCATTGCTGTAATTGGCAACAGCCAGGGTCTGGCCATCTTTCGAAATGGCCACGCCGGCTGCGCAAGGCGCCTCCCAAATCGAGTCATTTGCCGTGCCGGGTCCTGAGGGCGGAACGTTCAGCCCAAGGCCGGAGCCGTGGCTCATGACAAGCTCTTGTTGCTCCGACCATGTGGTTCCGTCGGAACTCAAAGTGAAGACATGCACATTGTCCTTGCCGATGTTGCCGGTGGGGGTAGTGTTGGGTGTACTTTGGGGAGGATTTGAACCGCTGCTTTCAAATGGATAGTCGCCGCTGCCGCTGGACACATAAAATGCCGTGCTCTTTCCGTAATTTGTGTCGGTTGGAGTTGTATCTTTCGTCGGATCGAACACAATCCCGTTGTAGGAGTTGGGGATGGTCACAACCTGCTTCTGGACCGGCGTGCCCTGCGAGATGTCGTAGATGAACACATACTCTTTCGAGTTCGGATAGTCATAGGCAGTGCTATCCTGGTTGACGCCATAGCCGTCGTCTAGCGTGCCCAGCGGCTGGAAGATGCGGTTGTACCCGCTGGTGAGAATCAGCAGTGTATGGCCATCCGGACTTACCACCGTGGTGACTGCCTGCCCCACCTGCCAGTCGGGATAGGCGGGCAGGACAGCCGCCCCTGGTATCAGCGGCTCGAAGGTGGAATCGTAGGGCGCCGTCGGCGTAATCTGCTGATTCAGGTTCGGAATCAGTTGCGCCGAGGGCGGCGGCGCCATCACCGTAATGTTCAGAACCGCCGTCGTGTCGCCGCCTGAATTGGTTGCCGTTACGGTGTAGTTGGCCGCGGCTATCACCGTTGTAGGGTCTCCGCTGACGATCCCCGTAACCGTATTCAAGCTAAGACCAGCCGGAAGCGCCGGACTCACAGCGTAGGAGATCGCCGTTCCGCCGCTGTTGGTCGGCATGTCGGGCGCTATCTGCGCCCCTTCTGTATATATTGCCGGGTTTGTCGAGTAGATAAGCGCCGTTGGCGGCTGATCGTTGACGGTGATGGACAAGGTTACCGAGGTACTGCCGCTCGCATTGGTGGCAGTGACCATGTAGCCGGCCGTGGCGGCCACCACTGTGGGCGTTCCGCTCACGACGCCAGTGGTGGTATTCATGCTCAGGCCTGCGGGCAAGGCAGGGAGCACATTGTAGGAAGCGACTGCGCCCCCGTTGGCGGCGGGCGTGTTGGGTGCGATCTGCATACCTTTGGTATAGACCGCCGCGGGCGTGGTGTAGATCAACGTAGATGGTGCCTTTAGGTGATTGGTATCGCATCCGCAAAGAAGAACCAATCCCGCAGTAAAAGTCAGTCCAAGGCTATGCATGAATCGCATGAACAGCTCCCTTCATTCCCTGCCGTCGAAGCGACGAAATGCTCCCGACTCAACGAGTATATGCCTGCCCTTTGCAGCGCCACTGTGTCCTGACCCCACTTGCAAGAACGGGCAGAGCCATTTCGGGAACTCGGTATGGAGCGTCCCATGTTTCTTGTGGAGCGTCGGATTTAGTCAGCACGTATGGTGTCTGCGTTACCGAGCGGGCTGTACCGACATCCCGCGGATAGCCCGCACAAACGGGGTATTTGACATAAGAGCCGACTATCAGACGTTGCCATCCCTGTCCCAATCCCGTTCCCGTGCCACTTGGACGGGGGCGATATTCGATTCGGGACGCGATTGCAAGCGGAAATTGCCTCGGCGAGGGCCGAGAATTCGGCAGGCGGGCACACTACCACACTACCCCGGTCCGCTGTGCGTTCAGCGGTGGTTACGATCAGGAATCCGAGTGCCGCGGGTCCGAGCGACCAGCTTCAGTCCGACCACTCGCGATCGGCGTTGCCGCCGTCGTCGAAGTGGTCGGGTAGCCGTTGCACTGGCAGCGTGAGCGGTAGGCGACGACCATGAAGAGGAGACGCAAGACTGAGCGACTGACTGAAAGCCCGGTGACCCTTCGGCTTCCCGCTGACCTGCTGAAGGGCATTGACGGCTTGGTGCCGGCTGTTGCTGCTGACGGCGACACGGCAACGATGCTCGGTGGCGTCTCCCGGTCCGCTGTGCTCCGGTTCGCCCTCCTAGAAGGCGTAAAGAGCCTGGAGAAGCGGTATCGAGATGGTGGTGGGAAGTGAATGGTTCCCATCCCTGGCGCCGGGGCAGGCTGCACGACGCTGGTTGTGGGCGTCGTGCAGGGTGTCCCGCCATTTGCCGGCACACGAGAGACGGGTTGGAGACGGGTTGGACAGGAGAAAGATGGTGCGGGCGGAGGGACTCGAACCCTCACGAGCGTAAGCTCAACGGATTTTCATACCGTCTGCGGCTTTCGCCGCCCCGCCGTTGGCTTTGAGCACTGCGGCAGGTTTGCGGTCTGGACTATCCCTTCACCGTGCCCCGGATGAGATCCGGGGGTTAGGTGCTGCCCGTCTAGTCTCTACACCTTCCCGGCTGGAGTGCTCCGGCCGGGCTTGGCTCGGGATCGCCATTTCACAGGTTTCCCCGAGTTTGGGCAGTTCTGCATCGCCGGTTTCCCGGCGAGCACTCAAGTGTTTGCTCAAGTCCGTTGCGTCTGCCATTCCGCCACGCCCGCATTTTCGCTGCGCAATTCACGCGTATCATACGGCTGCAAAGGGGGATTTGCAAAGGACGGTTGCTGAGCGCGGGCGGGCTCCAGGGTGCAGAAAACAGCGAGACGCAGCGCGTCTCACAAGCCCGCGTCGGGGTCGCTGTCCTGGGGGGCGTTCGGGTGCTCGGGATGCTTCGGCCTCGGGTGCCTCGGCCGCATGACGTTGATCGCGGCGGCGTCGAGGCGGGTCTTGATGTGCGCCGCGTAGTATTTCTCGATCATCTCGACGCTGGTCCGGCAGTTCTTGGCGATCTGGTAGATGTCGGCGCCCTCCATCAGGCGAAGGCAGATGTAGGTGTGCCGCAGGCTGTAGGCGGTGCGCGGCCGGCCTTCGCGGTCGAACCTCAAGCCTTCTTCGTCCAGGATCGCCTTGAATAAGGTCGCGTTGGTATTTGGGGAAGAGCGGATCCGTGGGATTTGGGTCGCTGTTGGTGTGCGGCGCGGGCTTCGGATTGCCGGCGTCTTTCGGATCGCTGTTCTCCTTCAGCGCCTTCTCTGCGGCGCGCGAGACGTTGCGCGCTTTCAGCCGCTCGAACGGGAGCACGGCGCCGGGCACGCTCTTGCAGTAGCCGACGCCGCGCTTGCCGCGGACTTCGATCTCAAGGATGCGGTCGCCGGTGGCCTCGTCCTCGACGATCGTCACGTCGCGGAACTGAAGGCGCATTGCTTCATCTGGCCGGAGGCCTGTGTTGGCCATGAACAGGACGAAGTCGTGGAGCTGCTCTGACTCCCATTTGTAGCGGGGGTTCTTCGGCTCGTGCGCGCGCTTCCGCGTCGCCTCGTAGAGCTTCTTGTATTCCTCGGGGGAGAACCACGCGCGGTGCGAGATTTTCGGGGATGCCCTGTAGGGCTCCGACAAGTCCGGGAGATGGTCCAGCCATCCCTGGCGGACGGCTGTTTTGAGGGTTTGGCGGAGCGTCACGATCTCCTGATGGAGCGTGTTGCACGCCGGCGGCTTGCCGCGCTTCTTCATCGCCTCCTGGTGCCGATGAATCCGGTATTCCTGAACGGTGCCGCCGGTGATCTCGGAGAGGCCCATCGGACCGAAGAAGGGCACCAGGTGCACGCGGGACCGCCAGTGCTGGCCGTCCACATAGACCTTGCTCCGCTCGCCCTGGGTGATGATGTCGTATTCCCGGAGGTACTGTTCGGAGGCTTCGCGGAAGGTTCTCTCGGTCTTGATTTGGCCGTTGCGGAGCTTGCCCCGGAGCTGCAGGTACCAGTCCTCGGCGATCTCCTTGGCTTTGGAAAGGCTGTCTTCCTTGGTGCTCTGCCGGCGGTTCCTGCCGGCGAGGTAGGTAGAACACTGCCAGTGGCTGCTCTTCGGGCGTCTGTAGACGTGAACCTTGCCGCCCAGGATCGTGTGCGTTTCGTTCATGCCTTAGTGGCCTCCAAACCCCTCAAGACTTACGGAAAGTGTGTAAGCTTTGTGCAAGGTACCAGAGACCGCAGCTATGTCACTAAGCTACTGAATGTTCGATGTTTTCCTGACTTCCCAGAATTAACTTTTCGATTTTAAGAGCCATACACCACACCTCCTTCCGTCGCGACCCGGTCGGGCCCGGGGCGCTCGCCGTAAGGTCACCGTGCATACACAAAAAACTAACAAACGAAGGGCGCCTGCGCAGCCAGCGGCAGGCACCAATGGTTGTTTTCCTCAGTTTGTGAAGTGTGGTACTCGTTTGCTGGAGACTCCAATGCGCATCGGTGTTATCGGTGGCGGCAGCTTCGGCACCGCACTGGCGAAACTGTTGGCAGATGCCGACCACCAAGTCACGCTGTGGTTCCGCAATGGCGCCCTGGCCAGGGCGGTTGCCGAGCAGCGCGAGAATCGAGTGTACCTGCCGCGGGTTCAGCTGCCGGATGCTGTGCACATCACGCACGAGTTGGAGGAGGCGGTCGCTGGATGTGAGCTACTCGTCGCGGTGGCTCCCTCGCACGTCATGCGCGAGGTGATGACGCGGGCGCGGCCATCCATCGACGGAACCCCGTACGTGGTCTCCGCGACAAAGGGCATCGAAGAGGGCTCGCTGCAGCGGATGTCACAAGTGCTCGTCGATGTCCTCGGACAGGAGTTCGTCGGCCGTGTTGCGGCACTCTCCGGGCCGAGCTTCGCGTCTGAAGTGGCCGCGGGGATGCCGACTGCGGTCACCGCCGCGGCCGTTGACCTTGATACGGCGGAGATGGTCCAGGCAGTGTTTCGCGGGCCAACCTTCCGGGTGTACAGCAGCGCCGATCTCATCGGGGTGGAGCTGGGAGGAGCGGTGAAGAACGTGATCGCCATCGCCGCCGGCGTCAGCGACGGCCTGGGGCTGGGCCACAGCAGCCGCGCGGCGCTGATCACGCGCGGAGTCGCCGAGATCGCTCGCCTGGTGACGAAGATGGGCGGCGACCCCCAAACCGTGTCGGGCTTGTCAGGCGTCGGCGATATGGTACTCACATGTACCGGAGATCTGAGCCGCAACCGGACTGTCGGACTACGCATCGGCCGCGGTGAACATCTGCGGGAAATTCTCGACTCGATGACGATGGTGGCGGAGGGGGTGCGCAACAGCCGCAGCGTGCACGCCTTGGCGCGACGGCTGGGGGTGGAGATGCCGATCACGGAACAGATCCGGTTGATGCTGCATGAGGACAAGCCGGCACACCAGGTCGTGGGTGACCTGATGAGCCGGCAAGCGAAACCCGAGTTTTGGACGTAGCCGGGAGAGAAGGAACAGTTGATGGCCAGCAAAGGCACCTGCAAAGCTCCGGAGTGCAACAAAGAGGTACAGGCGAAGGGCTACTGTCCGCGTCACTATCGGCAGTGGCGCAAGGGCAAGCTACCGAAGCCACGTTACAAGAGTTGCAACGCGGAGGCATGTCACAAACCGCAAACGCGTCGCGGGCTGTGCGCCGAACATTTCGCCAGGGAGTACGGCAAGTCACGGAAGGCCGAAGGCGCTGCAGCGCCTACGCCCGCCGGGGCGGCGTGAGCGCAGCCGGGTGCAAATTGACATAGTAGAAGTTCTGAGCTCCTACTGATTCAGAGCGGCTCTGCAGATCGCGGAGTCAGTTTTCGCAGATTTTTGTCTCGCGGCTCCCTCGACACGCCCGCCTGGTGGAGGGCGATCTCGCTGACGCGCGACAGCGTAGTGGCCCCGGAGGCGCCCTCGTCGTGCACCCATGGGCAGCGCACAAATTGACATGATCGGCTGCCTATGGTTTTAATTGCGATTACGCCTTGAAAGGACCAGCGGTGACTCGAGATGAAGAGCATGGCCCCGCCGGGGCTCGCCCCGCAAAGGTCGGGCACACCGCTGAGGGAAACCGATGAAGCGAACCTATCAACCGAGCAACCGACGACGGAAACGTACACACGGCTTCCGGGCGCGCATGAGCACCCCCGGCGGGCGGCAAGTGCTCAAGCGGCGGCGGGCCAAAGGCCGCAAACGGCTGACGGTCAGCATCCCGCCCAAGCAACCGTCCTGAGGCAGACATCTGTAGACCAGCGACTGCCAAGGTCGCGGCGTATCCGCAAGCGCGCCGAATTCGTCAGGACGCAACGGGCTGGCGGGGGGCGCGCGGGGGGCTGTTTCGTCGTGATCACCACGCCCGCGCGCAGGAGTACATCCCGTATCGGCATAACGGCCAGCCGCAAAGTGGGTGGTGCGGTGGTGCGAAACCGGATCAAACGATTGGTGCGCGAATTTTTCCGACGGCACTGGCAACAAATCAACCCGCTACGCGACGTTGTGGTGATCGCCCGCGCCGGCGCCGCCCATGCCACTTACGCCCTCGTCGAGCAGGAACTCGGCAAGGCCTTGAAGATCGATGTGTCGAGGTGAAGGTGCCGTGACGACGTCCGCTTTCAGATGGTTGCGCCATGCTGCCGGTACGCTTTCGGCGGTTGTGCGTCTGCTCCTGTGGATGTATCGCGCCACGATATCGCCGCTGGTCGGCTCGTGCTGCCGGTTTACACCGTCATGTTCTGCTTACGCCAGCGAGGCCATCGCCCGGCACGGCATTGCGCGGGGCGGCTGGATGGCCGTGAGGCGGCTACTTCGTTGCCACCCGTTTCATCCCGGCGGGTGGGATCCGGTGCCTTGGGACGCGGTCCCTCGGGACGCGGTCCCCTGAGACGAGATGGAGAAACGCGCCCTCATCGCTGTAGCCATCTCCGTCGCCATCCTGGTGGCCTGGGATGTGGTGCTGCGCCGCTTGTACCCGCCGCCACCGCCCGGTGAGGAACAGGTCAGCCAGGTGCCCACCGCCGAGCCTACCTTGGAGGTGCCGACACCGGAAGCGGCCCCGGAGCCGGCGCCGCCGGCGAATCGCCCCAAGCCCGCAGCGGCGGCCCGGCACATAACGGTGGAGACCGAGTTGTACAAGGCTGTGTTCACCTCGGCCGGAGCACAGCTGGAGAGCCTACGGCTGAAGAAGTATCGCACCACCGTCGATCCTGACAGTCCGTTTCAAGAAATGGTTGTCCCCGCACCGGACGGCGAATTGCCGTTCGGCGTCGAACTGCGCGGCGCACAGGTGTTGTCCGACAGCGCTGCCGCCTACGCCGCGCAGGGCGGCGATTTGAACCTGCAGTCCGACGAGGAAGGGACCGTCGAGTTCGTCTGGAACAGCGGCAGCGTCACCGTGCACAAGCTCTTCAAATTCCGCGGCGACCGCTACGACTTCTCTGCTCGCATCGGTGCACGCGATGTCCCGCACGGTTACAGCGAGTTAGCGGTTTCGTGGGTCAACGGCGTCAATGTTCACCCGCAACCGGATTCCGAAGTGATCTTCGACCACGCGATGTTCTTGGACGGCCGCAAGCTGAACGAGGATTCGTTCGATAAGCTGAGCGCGGGCAAGATCCTTACCGGCGACATCCAGTGGACGGCTATCTCGGGCCGGTACTTCTTGGCTGCCGTGGCGCCGGTCGACACCCAGGGGCAGCGCTTGTGGCTCAAGCTTCGGGACGGCACTGTCGAGGAACAGCTGCTGTTCCCGATCTCGTCAGCCGCGATTGAGAAGAAGCTCGACATCTTTGTGGGGCCGAAGGATTTCGACGCGCTGGACCGCGTCGGACACAGCCTCTCTCGCGCCGTGAATCTGGGCTGGTTCAGCTTCATCGCCGTGCCCTTGTTGCACGAGCTGCAATTCTCGCACAGCTTTACCGGTAATTACGGCGCCGACATCATCTTGCTCACGGTGATGATCAAGATTCTCTTCATTCCGCTGACGCAGCGGAGCTTCCGGTCCATGCGCGAGATGCAGAAGTTGCAACCGCAGATGGCTAAGATCCGCGAGCGCTTCAAGGACGCTCCGGAGCAGATGAACAAGGAGATCATGGAGCTCTACCGCCGGCACAAGGTCAATCCACTCGGCGGCTGCCTACCAATGGTGCTCCAGATCCCGGTGTTCATCGGCCTCTATCAGGCCCTGCTGAATACGATCGAGCTCCGCCACGCGCCGTTTGCGCTCTGGATCAACGACCTCTCAGCTCCTGACCGCCTGGGGTCGCTGCAGTTGCCCTTTGTGCAGCACCCCGGTATTCCCGTGCTCACCCTGCTCATGGGTGTGAGCATGTTCGTGCAACAGTGGATGACGCCGAGCGCGGGCGATCCGGCGCAGCAGCGGGTCATGATGATCATGCCGCTGATGTTCACCTTCATGTTCGTCAATTTCCCCTCCGGGCTGGCGCTCTATTGGCTGGTGAACAATCTCTTGACGATTGCCCAACAGTTTTACATGAATCGTACCGCGACCTAGGACCGATCAATGGAACCTGTGGAAGCAGAGGGCAATAGCATCGACGAAGCGATCGAGAACGCGCTGAACATGCTGGGTGTCAGCCGCGACCGCGTCGAGATCGAAATCGTGTCAAACTCCGCCCGCGGCCTGTTCGGCATCGGCGGCCACAAGGCGCGCGTGCGCGCCGTGCTGCGCGCACCGGTCGATGTGGATGCGCCGGAGCCGGAGATTCCGAAGACGTCCCCCGAGCCCCCACAGACGCCGCCCACGAGCAAAACGGTGGAACACGCCGTGCAGACGTTGCAGGAGATCGTCAAACTGATGGAGGTGCCGGCGGCTGTCAATGCTCGGGAGGAGGACGAGCAGGTGGTGTTGGAGCTGACGGGGGACTCCAGTGGGATATTGATCGGCCGGCGGGGCCAGATGCTTGACGCGCTCGAATACCTGCTGAACCGAGTGGTGGCGCGTGAAGGCGAGTCCGGCCGCATCGTCGTCGATTCGCAAAACTACCGCGCGAGGCGGCGGCAGTCGCTGGAAGAACTCGCTCGCCGCATGGGCGAGCAGGCCAAACGGAAGCGGAAAGCGATTGCGCTCAACCCGATGAGTCCGCGGGACCGGCGCATCGTGCACCTAGCGCTGCAAGAGGATCCCGCGCTCAGCACGAGAAGTTCGGGCAAGGGGTACTTTCGCAAGCTGATCATCATTCCTGCAGGTGCCGCCTCCGCCGGACAGAAGGGGCAACAGCCGCCGACGGCAAGGGACAGCTGAGGTCCGTTGCCGTCGGCGCACATTGCATGTACGCCGGCGACACCATTGCAGCGGTGGCTACCGCCACCGGCGCGGGAGGTATCGGCATTATTCGCGTGAGCGGCCCACTCAGTACCGCGATCGCGGCCCGTGTGTTTGCTCCCTCGGCTACCGCCGCTAAGTGGGAATCGCATCGCCTTTACCACGGGCAGTTGCGGGCCGCAGACGGGCACGTGCTCGATGAAGGCCTGGCCGTCGTCATGCGGGGGCCGCGGAGCTACACCGGGGAAGACGTAATCGAGCTGCACTGCCACGGTAGCCCGGTGCTCCTCCGCCGGGCGCTGTCCGAGGTCCTGCGCTGCGGGGCGCGGCTGGCGGAACCCGGTGAGTTCACTCGCCGCGCCTTCTTGAACGGCCGACTCGATCTGGCCCAAGCCGAGGCGGTGCTCGACTTGGTGCGGGCCCGTACCGCCGCTGGAGCGGCGTTAGCCGCCCAGCAACTGGGCGGCCGCCTCTCCGAGCATCTTGCCGGCCTGCGGGCGTACCTCACCGACCTCAAGGCCCTGATCGAGGTGCAGATCGATTTCTCCGAGGAGGAAGTCGACATTTCTGCCAGCCAGCTGCTTTCTACAATAGATAAGTGTTTAGTGACCATTCAGGATCTGATCAATACATTCGAACGCGGCGCGATCTTGCGCGACGGGTTGCGCGCCGCCATCGTCGGCAAGCCTAACGTCGGCAAGTCCAGTTTGTTGAACGCTCTCTTGGGCGAGGACCGAGCCATCGTAACCGCAGTCGCCGGCACGACACGGGACACCATCGACGAGACGGCCGATTTCGACGGGGTGCCTGTGGTGCTGAGCGATACCGCCGGCTTACGCGACCCGGAGCGTGCCGACGCGCTGGAGCGCCTGGGGATCGAGCGCACCGCCGCCAAGATCGCACAGGCACAAGTGCTGCTGAAGGTGCTTGACGCCGCTGCTCCGCTCGATGAGGAAGATTTCGCGGTGCTAAAGGCGGCCGCCGCCACTCCCCAGGTCGTCGTGCTGAACAAGATCGACCTCCCCCAGGTCATCTCGGAGCAGGAGGTGCGCCGCTCGGCGGACGGGCACATCGTGAGTGTGTCGGCCACCAAACGCCAGGGATTGGCCGGGTTGCGGCGGGCGGTCATCGGCCAGTGGTTCAACGGCGACGGCCCGACAGCTCAGGCGCCGGTGCTCGCCAACGTCCGCCACCGCGACGCGTTGGAGAAAGCTCGCCACGCTCTGGCGTTGGCACGCGAGGCGATCTGCCACGGGCACCCTCTCGAGCTGGCGGCTGTCGATGTGCAAGACGCCATCGATCACATGGGCACGATTACAGGCAAGGTCACCAGTGAGGATGTTCTCGATCAGATCTTCAGCGAGTTTTGCATCGGAAAGTAGATGTTTCACGTGAAACGAAAGAAGCATGGTGGGTCCGTTCTCTAAATGCTTTGACGTGATCGTCGTCGGTGCCGGGCACGCCGGCATTGAGGCCGCGTTGGCGGCGGCGCGCCTCGGCTGCGACACCCTGATGATCACCCTAAACCTCGATCATATCGGCCAGATGTCCTGCAATCCTGCGATCGGCGGGATCGGCAAGGGGCAGCTGGTGAAAGAAATCGACGCGCTCGGCGGTGAAATGGCCAAGGCGATCGACGACACTGGGATCCAGTTCCGCCAGTTGAACACGCGCAAGGGGCCCGCGGTGCGCGCCTCCAGGGCGCAGGCCGACAAAGCGCTGTACCGCGAGCGCATGAAGGAGCGGTTAGAGCGTACCCGAGGGCTGGCGCTGTATCAGGGAAACGTCGAGTGTCTCCTGGTAAGTGGCGGCGAGGTGCACGGCGTGCAAACGGGGATGGGTGAACATATAGAAGGGCGCACCGTCATCCTGGCCACCGGGACTTTTCTGAACGGCTTGATTCATGTCGGCGAGAAGACTCTTGTTGCCGGCAGGGCAGGCGACTTCGCCTCCACTGGCCTGAGTGAGCAACTGGCGGAGCTGGGCTTCCGCATCGGCAGGTTGAAGACCGGAACGTGCCCGCGCCTGGACAAGCGGACCATTGATCACGGTAGCTTGCAAGTCCAGGAAGGTGACGATCCACCCTTGCCGTTCTCCTTCTCCACCTCCGAAATCGCTCAGCCGCAGATCCGCTGCCACATCACGTACACCACAACTCGCACGCACGACATTATCCGCAACGCTCTTGATCGCTCTCCACTGTACAGTGGCCGTATCCGCGGGCGCGGCCCGCGCTACTGTCCATCGATTGAGGACAAGGTCGTACGCTTTGCCGAGAAGGAACGGCACCAGATCTTCTTGGAACCCGAAGGCCGGCACACTGTCGAGGTGTACCCCAACGGTCTGTCGACCAGCCTGCCGCTCGATGTCCAAGTGGAAATCGTACACTCAATCCCCGGCTTGGAGCGGGCGCTCATCATGCGACCCGGTTACGCCATCGAGTATGACTACGCCGATCCCACGCAGCTTATGCCCTCGCTTGAAACCAAGTCCGTGGCCGGCCTCTATCACGCCGGTCAGATCAACGGCACGACAGGTTACGAGGAGGCAGCCGCACAAGGTCTCTTGGCAGGGATCAACGCGGCCCTCAAGTTGCGGCGAGAGCCTCCGCTCGTCCTTGCGCGCGATCAAGCGTACATAGGCGTACTCATTGACGATTTGGTCACCAAGGGAGTCGGCGGAGAGCCCTACCGGATGTTCACTTCGCGGGCGGAATACCGCCTCCTTCTGCGAGAGGACAACGCCGATGTTCGCCTTGCCGAAGTGGCACGTCGCTGCGGCGCAATCAGTACGGAAGAGTTTGCGCGCACCCGGCGAAAACGCGAATGCGTTCAAAGAGTTATCGCTAGCCTGGAAGAGACCACACTGCCACCGTCGTCCGAGGTGAACCAACAGCTCAAGGCGTTTGGGACGGCGGAGATTTCTAAGCCCACCAGCCTGGCTCAACTGCTTAGGCGGCCGGAGTTGTCTTATGAGAGCCTGGCGCCGTTGGCTGGCCCATGCGAGCCCCTACGCCCTGATGTGATGGCCCAAGTCGAAGTCGAAGTGAAGTATTCCGGGTACGTGAAACGCCAACAAGACGCCGTCGACCGCTTCAAGCGTCTCGAAGCTACTGCCATCCCCCAGCAACTCGATTACGGAGCGTTGGTTGGTCTCTCGCGCGAAGTCTGCGAACGCCTGAGTCACGTGCGACCGTTTTCATTAGGGCAAGCCGCACGTATTCCGGGTGTCACCCCAGCGGCTTTGGCGCTGCTTTCAGTCCACCTCAAACGACATGGCAGCCATTAGCCGTGTGAGGACAGATCCGGCGGTGGACGAGCTGGCCCGCGGCGCGTTGGAGTTCGGTATCCGGCTCTCCAGCGAGCAGCTGGCTGCATTCGGCAACTACTTGGAAACGCTCCTCTTTTGGGCCGACCGTCTGTCTCTGACCGGTGCCCGAACAGCCGGTGAGATCGTGAGACGACACATCTTGGATTCCTTGTCTGTTGCACTCTATGTTCAACCCGGCTCTAGGCTCGCGGATCTCGGTAGCGGCGCAGGGTTCCCGGGCGTTCCGCTGGCGATTGTATGCCCTCGTTCCGCGGCTGTGTTGATCGAGTCCAGACGCAAGCGGGCGAATTTCCTGCGTGAGCTGGGTCGCCGCTGTGAGCTTAGCAACCTCGAAGTGCTGGAGGAGCGTGCGGAGGAGGTTGCGGCGCGGCGTCCGGGCTCTTTCGATCTGGTGGTATCTCGGGCGGTGTTGCCCATTCCCGATTTTCTGAAGTTGTGTGGCTTGTTGCTTCGGCCCGCCGGTCTGGCGGTTGCCATGAAAGGCCCGAGGGCATCCAGCGAGATGGCGCACGATCCGGCCTTCTTCGAGCCGGAGCTTCTCCGGTACAAGTTGTTCGGGCAAGTCGAACGGGCGCTTGTCGTATACCGCAAGCGCTAGCCTAGCGTTTCACGTGAAACGCTTCCCATCCTCTCCACACTGTGCTACACGACGAGCGTCTTGGCTGACGAGGGGCTGTGGGGCGGATCATCTGCATCGCCAATCAGAAAGGTGGAGTTGGGAAGACCACGACTGCGGTGAATATCTCCGCTTGCTTCGCCTTGGCTGCCCACGCCACGCTTCTGGTCGATCTCGATCCACAAAGCAGCGCCAGCAGTGGCGTCAGCGTAACCCCCGCCCTCGCGGGGCCGACAATGTACGAGGTCATCCTCGGCGAGCAGCCGGCGTCCACCGCGCTCCGCCGCTCTCCGGTTGAATCACTGACAGTATTGCCGTCATCACGGGATCTGATCGGCGCCGAGATCGAGCTCGTCCCGATGATGGCGCGCGAACACCGCCTCGGCGAAGCCTTGCGGGGTGTGCGCGGCAACTACGAGTACATCGTCATCGACTGTCCGCCGTCACTCGGTCTGCTCACGATCAACGGGCTGACGGCGGCCGATTCCGTGCTCGTGCCGTTGCAGTGTGAGTATTACGCCCTCGAGGGCTTGAGCGCGTTGCTGGAAACCATCGATCTGATCCGCAAACGCCTGAACCCGGCCCTGGCCATCGAGGGTTTACTGCTGACCATGTTCGACACACGCAACAGCCTCTGCCACCAGGTGGTCGATGAGGTCCGGCGGCACTTTCCCCATGAGGTGTTTGAGACTATAATTCCGCGCAACGTACGATTGAGTGAATCGCCCAGCCACGGGCTGCCGGCGGTAGTGTATGACCCCGCCTCGCGAGGCGCAGAGGCGTACACGGCGCTGGCGCAAGAAATCCTGCGGCGGCACGAGCCTCGGTACACGCTGACGGGTGTGCCGACGCACGAGCACGATGAAAGGGGAGGAGGGTAGATGGAGGCCATCAAACGAAGAGCCCTGGGGCGCGGACTAGGAGCATTGATTCCGAGCGCCTACGGCAGTGAGGAAGCACCGAGCGACAGCGTCGTGCCGCTGGCTGCAATCCGTCCTAACCCGATGCAGCCGCGCCAGGCGTTCGCCGACGAGGGCATCGAGAAGTTGGCCGAGTCGATCCGCCAGAAGGGGATCCTGCAGCCTTTGCTGGTACGCCGCTCGAACGGGGGATACGAACTGATCGCAGGGGAACGCCGCCTTCGCGCCGCCCAACGGCTGGGAATGGGGCAGGTGCCGGTGTTGGTGCGCGACGCCAGCGACGGCGAGATGCTGGAAATGGCCCTCATAGAAAACATCCAGCGCGAGGATCTCAACCCGCTGGAAGAGGCACGGGCGTACCGCCGCCTCGTCGAGGAATTCCAGCTCACGCAAGAGGACATCGCCGCGCGCGTCGGCAAGGACCGTTCGACCATTGCCAACACCATGCGGCTGCTGCAGTTGCCGCCCGAGCTCCAGAGTCAGATCGAGCGCGGGGCGTTGTCCGCTGGCCATGCGCGGGCGCTGGCCGCCGCGCCGTCGACGACGATGAAGATCGCGTGGGCACAGGAAGTCATCGCGCAGGGCTTGACTGTGCGGCAGACCGAGCATTTGGTGAAGCGGCGCGTGCGTCCGCCCGCCACCCCTGAAGTGGCCGCTGCCGAACAGCGCTTGACCGAGCATCTCGGCACTCGCGTGCGCGTCTTGCACGGTCGCAACGGGACCGGAAGGATCGAGATCGAATACTACTCTTTGGAGGAGTTGAACGGGCTGCTGGCTCGGCTCGGCGCCGAACGCCCATGAGGCGCCGATAAGGCGCCGATAAGGTTTTGACAACCGGAAGCGCGGCGTGCTATAAGCCCCCGCCTTGCAATCGATCGATGACGGGAGAGGAGCATGGCCTTATTCTCAAGAGATGACAAGGTGCAGCATTCCGATGTTGTGCGGCCACCAACAAGTGCCCCAGGACGGTCAGTGGAGGGACCGCAGGACGAGCAGGGAGTCCAGGCTCATCTCGGCAAGGGCAGTCGGGTGGAAGGCAAGCTGACCTTCGAGGGCGGCGTCAAGATCGATGGCCAAATCGAAGGCGAAATCGTGGCGCAAGAGACGGTGCTGATCGGGGATACGGCCGTCATTAACGCACAGATCCATGCCGAGACCGTCATCGTCAAAGGAAAACTGACAGGAGACATCGTCGCCCGAAAACGTGTCGAGTTGCGTGCTCCCGGACGACTCATGGGCAACATCACCACCCCCAGCTTGGTGATCCACGAAGGCGTGGTCTTCGAGGGGCATTGCTCGATGGGAAGCGCGGCTGAGGTGAAACCGGAGAGCAAGCCCGACCGCAAAGTGGCCCTGTTCCCGAAAGAGGAACGCGCTCCGGCCGCGGCGGTGCGGATGCCATCAGAGGCGGTTAAGTAGGGCTTTCCACGCTTCGGTAAAGCATTCTTCCGGTCGTTCCCGCCGCGCACTACAGCCTGTGCGTCGCCGCGTGCTTGTGGTGTCTGTCGTTAGTATCGTGGGGGAACTGGTAACAGGTTCATATGTTGACATTTCCGCCTGATAGCTCGTTTTTGATTCAGATCGTATTATTCATTTTTCTGTGGATAGGTCTGAAACGATTGCTGTTCGATCCGGTCCTGCATGTGCTGGAGACGCGCGACGCCCGCACCTCGGGGTTGAACCGGGAGGCCGCCGCGATGAAGGCGTCCGCCGAGGAGAGCGCTGCGGAGTACGAGCGCCGCATGCAGGAGGTGCGACAGCAGATCTCGGCCGCGGCGGAGGCACAGCTTGCCGCCGCCCACACGGCCGAGCGACAACTCATCGCCGAAGCGCGTCTGGAGGGGAGCAAGCAGCTGATGCAGCTGCGCGACAGGCTCGCCGGCGAGGCGGAAGCGGCGCGCGCCGCGCTGGGTGCCGAAGCGCACGAGCTCTCCGTGCGTATGCTCGAAAGCGTCGTCGGCAAGAAGATCGCATGAAGCGCGCACCCACAGGGCTCGCCCTGGCAGCTATCCTGTTCGCCGGCAGCGCCTTGGCCGAAGAGGCCGGCCACGGCCATGCCCACGAGACCGCCAGCCCGCTCTGGCCACTGCTGTTCTCCACCATCAACCTGGCCATCTTCCTCTGGGTGCTCGCACGCTATGTCTTGCCACCAGTGCGAGAGTGGGTCCACCACCGCCGCAGCCGCGTGGTGCAGGCGCTGGAGGAAGCCGCCGCCGCCAAGGCCGAAGCGTTGCGGTTGCGTGAGGAATGGGAACGGCGGCTGGCGGATTTCAGCCGCTCGGTCGAGGAGATGCTGGCGCAGGCGCGCCAGCATGCCGAACGCGAGCGGGCTCGAATCTTGGAAGCAGCACACAAGACGGCCGAAGCCATCCGTCGCGACGCCGAGCTGGCCGCGGCCTACGAAGTGCGCCGCACGCAGGAACAAGTGCGGGCCGATCTCGTGCGCCAGGCCGTGCGTCTCGCGGAACAGGCGGCCCGCACTCAACTCACCGCCGACGACCAACAACGCTTCGTGGCCGAATTCCTGAAACAGGTGGAGCAATGACCGGAGCCGTCGCCCGTCGTTACGCCAAAGCTCTCTTCGCCCTGGCGAAAGAGGAACAGGTGCTGGAACAGACGGCGGAACAGCTGCAGCGCATGGCCGCCCTCGGGGACGATCCCGCGATCGGCCCCACATTGCGCAGCCCCCTGCTCTCCACCGAACGCCGGCGCCAACTGGCGCAGACCCTGGCACGCGATCTGTCCTTGTCCGACTTGCTGACGCGCTTCGTCGGTGTCCTCGCCGATCAACAGCGCCTGGACCAGTTGCCGGCCATGGCCGAGTACTTCCAACTGCTGCTGGATCAGGAGCTCGGACAGGTGCGGATCACTATGCGCAGCGCTCGTACGCTCGATGCGCAGCAGCAAGAACAGATCGCCGGCGCCTTCGCCAGGTTGACCGGAAAGCACGTGGTGCCGACGCTGGCGGTGGATCCCGAGTTGCTCGGCGGGATCGTGGTCGAAGTTGGCAGCAAGGTCTACGACGGCAGCGTGCGCACTCAGTTGGAACGACTTGCCAAAGAACTCGGCGGCACTGCCGTGCTGTAGGAGGATGTACTACGAATGGAGATTCGCCCAGCCGAAATCAGTGACGTAATCAAGCGTCAGATCAGCGAGTACGGGCGCGAAGTCGAGGTGCGTGAGACCGGCCGCGTGCTGTCGTGCGGTGACGGCATCGCCCGCATCTACGGGCTCGACAAGGCCGCCGCCGGCGAGCTGCTCGAGTTCCCGCATAGCATTTACGGAATGGTGCTGAACCTGGAAGAAGACAACGTCGGCGCCGCCATCTTCGGTGAGGTGCAGGCGATCAGGGAAGGCGATGAGGTGCGGCGCACAAATCGCATCGCCGAGGTTCCCGTGGGCGATGCGTTGCTGGGGCGCGTCGTCGATGCCCTGGCGCAACCGATAGACGGCAAGGGCCCGATCACCAGTAGTGAGAGCCGCCGCATCGAGCTGAAAGCGCCGGGGATTGTCGCCCGCCAGCCAGTGAAGGAGCCGCTGCAGACCGGGATCAAGGCGATCGATTCCATGATCCCCATCGGCCGCGGCCAGCGCGAGCTGATTATCGGTGACCGCCAAACCGGCAAGACCGCGCTCGCCATCGATACCATCATCAACCAGCGCGGCGGCGACGTCGCTTGCATTTACGTCGCCATCGGTCAGAAGCGCTCCACCGTCGCCCAGGTGGTCGACAAACTCACCCGTGAAGGGGCCATGGATTACACCCTTGTGGTGGCCGCGACCGCCTCCGAGGCGGCGCCGTTGCAGTTCATCGCGCCCTACTCCGGCTGCACCATTGGCGAGCACTTCCGTGACAACGGTCGTCACGCGTGCGTGATCTACGACGACTTGTCCAAGCACGCGGTGGCGTACCGCCAACTCTCGCTGTTGCTGCGGCGGCCGCCCGGCCGTGAGGCCTTTCCGGGCGACGTCTTCTACCTGCACTCCCGTCTGCTGGAGCGCGCCGCCAAGATGAGCGACGACCGCGGCGGCGGCTCGCTGACGGCGTTGCCCATCATCGAGACCCAAGCCGGCGACGTCGCAGCCTACATTCCGACCAACGTCATCTCGATCACCGACGGGCAGATCTTCCTGGAAACCGATCTCTTCTACTCCGGCGTTCGACCCGCAGTGAACGTGGGCATTTCGGTTTCCCGTGTGGGTGGGTCGGCGCAGGTCAGAGCCATGCGACAGGTCGCCGGCTCTCTGCGTCTCGATCTGGCGCAGTACCGCGAGATGGCGGCGTTCGCGCAGTTTGGCTCCGACCTCGATGCGGTCACACAACGGCAGTTGGCGCGCGGCAGCCGCTTGGTGGAGGTGCTCAAGCAAGGCCAGTACGAACCGCTCCCGGTGGAGCGCCAGATCCTGATCATCTACGCCGCGACCAACGGCTACGTCGATCACCTGCCGGAGACGGCGGTGCGCAAGTATGAAGCGGACCTGTACCGCTTCCTCGATAGTCGCCATCCCGAGCTGCTTGAACGGCTGCGCACCAAGCGGCAGTTCGACGACGATCTGAAGAAACTGACGAATAAAGTCCTTGACGAGTTTAAGGAGGTTTTCACCGTCTGACCTACGGGGGCGTTCGCTCGCGTCCTGCGCCCGCCCCAAGGTGACAGGTCCTCTCCATGGCCAGCTTGAAGATCGTCCGTAAACGCATCGCCTCGGTGAAGAACACCCAGAAGATCACTAGGGCGATGAAGATGGTTTCCGCCGCCAAGCTGCGCCGGGCGCAGGGTGCCGCGACATCGGCACGGCCGTACGCCGAGAAACTCACGCAGCTGTTGCACAACGTGGCGGCACGCGTCGGGACGGCGGCGCACCCGCTGTTACAGCCGCACGACGAGGAACGCACGGCGCACCTGCTCCTGGTCACGGCCGATCGCGGCTTGTGCGGAGCGTACAACGCCAACCTCATTCGCAAGACCGAAGCCATCCTCGACGAGCGCGGCCGCGAGCACGTGCGCCTCACGCTGGTGGGCCGACGCGGCTTCGACTACTTCAGGCGCCGCCCGGTCACCATCGTCGACAAGCACATCAACTTGTTCGGCGGGCCCGGCCCCGATCTCGCCCGGCAGATTGGCGAAGAGCTAGCGCGCGAATTCGCTGGTGGGACGAGCGACGTGGTGTACCTGCTGTACAACAGCTTCCGCTCGGCGCTGGTGCAGGTGCCGACGCTGCTGCAGCTCTTGCCGATCACCGCCGAGGCGACTGCCGGCGGGGGGATGATCGATTATCTCTACGAGCCCAGTGGGCCGGAGCTGCTGGAGCGGCTGTTGCGCCAGTACGTGACGGTGCTCATCCGCCGGGCGTTTTTGGAAGCCGTCGCCAGTGAACACGCGGCGCGGATGACGGCCATGGACGCCGCCACCGGCAACGCCGCGGAGATGATCGACCGGCTGACGTTGGACATGAACCGGGCGCGACAGGCAGCGATCACGAAAGAACTGCTGGAAATCGTGGCGGGCGCCGAGGCCCTCAAAGGGTAGCGCTCGGCGCAGAGGTCGCACCATTTCGGAGACTTCAGAGCAGAGGACACGCGTATGAACGTTGGCAAGATCACCCAAGTCATCGGCGCCGTTGTAGACGTCGCGTTCGCCGACGGCACCCTGCCGCCGATCTTCAACGCCTTGCGGATCTCGAACCCGGCGATCAGCAGTCAGCCTTGGAACCTGGTCATCGAGGTCGCGCAGCACCTGGGCGAGAAGACCGTGCGCTGCGTCGCCATGGACTCGACCGAAGGACTGGTGCGCGGCATGGACGTGCAGGACACCGGCGACGGCATCAAGGTACCGGTCGGACCACAAACGCTCGGCCGCATCATGAACGTCATCGGCAACCCGGTGGACGAGGCGGGCCCGATCGAGGCGATGAAGTTCTATCCCATTCACCGCCCGACACCGGCATTCGTCGATCAAGCCACGGAGGTGCAAGCGTTCGAAAGCGGCATCAAAGTCGTGGACCTGCTGACGCCGTACTCGCGTGGCGGCAAGATCGGCCTGTTCGGCGGCGCTGGCGTCGGCAAGACCGTGTTCATCATGGAGCTGATCCACAACATCGCCACCCAGCACGGCGGCTACTCCGTCTTCGGCGGCGTCGGCGAGCGCACGCGCGAGGGCAACGATCTCTGGCTCGAGATGCGTGAGTCGGGCGTCATCTCGAAGACCGCGCTGGTGTACGGGCAGATGAACGAGCCGCCGGGCGCGCGCGCCCGCGTCGGCCTCAGCGCCGTGACCGTGGCGGAGTACTTCCGCGACGAGGAAGGCAAGGACGTGCTCCTCTTCATCGACAACATCTTCCGTTTCACCCAGGCGAACTCCGAGGTGTCAGCGCTCCTCGGCCGCATGCCGTCCGCTGTGGGCTACCAGCCGACGCTGTCGACCGACCTCGGCGAGTTGCAGGAGCGCATTACCACGACGAAGAAGGGCTCGATCACCTCGGTGCAGGCGATCTACGTGCCCGCCGACGACTTGACCGACCCGGCGCCCGCTACCACCTTCGCCCACCTCGACGCCACCACGGTGCTCTCGCGTGCGCTGACGGAAATCGGCATCTATCCCGCCGTCGACCCGCTCGACTCGACCTCGCGCATCCTCGACCCGGCCATCGTCGGCGAGGAGCACTACCGTGTCGCCCGGCAGGTGCAGGAAGTGCTGCAGCGTTACAAGGATCTGCAGGACATCATCGCCATCCTCGGCATGGACGAGCTCTCGGAAGAGGACAAGCTCATCGTCACCCGCGCCCGTAAAGTGCAACGATTCCTATCGCAGCCCATGCACGTGGCTGAAGCCTTCACCGGCACAGCCGGCGCCTACGTGAAGGTGCCCGACACGGTGCGCGGCTTTAAGGAACTGCTCGAGGGGAAATATGATGATCTGCCCGAGCAGGCCTTCCACATGGTCGGCGCGATCGAAGATGCCGTCGCCAAAGCCAAGAAGCTGGCGGCCTGAACTAACAGCGAGTGAGCCGGGCCGATGCGCGATAGATTCCAACTGCGGATCGTGACGCCGCGCCAAGCCGTCCTCGATGAGGAGGTGCGCGAGGTGACCGCGCCCGGGTCGCTGGGCGAGTTCGGCGTGCTACCGGACCACATCACCTTCCTCACGTCGTTGGAAATCGGCGCGCTGCGCTACCGCACCGACGGCGAGCCGCAACGTCTCGCCATCCGCGGGGGCTTTGCGGAAGTGGCGGACAACGTCATGACCGTGCTGGCGGACGATGCGATGTTCCCCGATGATATCGACCAGCAAGCGGCGCGAGCGGATCTGACCACCGCCGAAGAGCAGCTGCGCGAGCTGTCGCCGGTCGATCCGGCCTTCTCCGCGGCCGACGCCAATCGCCGCTGGGCGCAAGCGCGGCTCGAAGTGGCTGCCGGCAACCGTTGAGTGGCAGGTTAGCGGAGCGCTCGCCCGAGGCCGCGTTACCCGACGAAGTTTCATCCCGTAGCGCGACGCAACGCAGTTTCGACGTCCTGCAGAAGGTCGAGAGCTCGAAAGAACTTCTCGGGGTACAGATTGTCTTCGCCTGACGCGTCGATGATGCGGACCAAATTGTGCGCTTCGGCGTCGGCGTCTGGCAGAACTTGGTAGATCTTGCGCAACTCAAGAGACGCCGGGTAGCCGGTGTTCCGAACGCACACAACGAAGCGCTTCTTCTTGGCTATCGTCCGCGGCATGGCTAGGTTCACCTGTGGGTAAGGCTAAGTTCCTTGGCAAGCAGGGGAATCGGATTCACCCAAGACCATTCCCACCTTAATGGCGCCGCGTGCAAACTCCGCGGCCGGTAAGCGCTTGCGCCCTTCGAGTTGCACCTCGTCGAGGACCAGCGTGTCGCCTCCGGTGGCCACCGCAACCCCCTCCCCGATGCGGAGTATGGTTCCAGGAGCCGCGCCGGACTCGGCCGCTTCCGCGTGTGCGCGGTGGATCTTCAGCTGCTTGCCACGCAGAGTGGTGAACGCCGACGGCCACGGGTTGAAGGCCCGTACCCTGCAAGCGATGTGCACGGCCGCCTGCGTCCAGTCGATACGCCCGTCTTCCTTCTTGATCATGGGCGCCAGCGTAATCTCATCTTCGCGCTGTGGCTGGCGCATGAGCGTCCCCGCGTGCAGCCGGGCGATCGCGTCCATCAGTGCCCGCGCACCCATTTCGGCCAGGCGTGCTTGCAGCTCGCCGTAAGTTTCCTGCCGAGCGATGGCGGTCTCCTGCCGCAGAAGGATGTCGCCCGCATCCATGCGCTCGTTCATGTACATGATGGTGACGCCGGTGCGCTCTTCTCCGCCCAGGATGGCCCACTGGATGGGCGCCGCGCCGCGATACTTTGGCAGCAGCGACGCGTGGACGTTGATGCACCCGAGCCGTGGCAAGTTGAGCACATGTTTGGGAAGGATCTTGCCGTAGGCTGCCACCACAATCAGCTCCGGAGCCCACGACGCCAGCGTCTCGAGGGTTTCAGGTGCCCGCAATCTTTCCGGCTGGAATACCGGTAGTCGGGCGCGCAGCGCCGCCTGCTTCACCGGCGGCACGGCCAACAGTTGCCCCCGCCCCGCAGGCTTATCAGGCTGGCACACCACGCCGATGACCGGATCACGTCCGGCGAGCAGCGCCCGCAACGACGGGACCGCAAACTCGGGCGTGCCGAAGAAGACGATGCGCAGGAGGTTGTTCACGGAGATTCGTATAGCACGAATGCAGCCCGGCGGTTAGCAGGGCGCAGTATGGCAGAGCCGAGATCTCTCGTGTTCTGTGTGCTCCTCTACGAGGCTTGTGGTAGAGGAAACGCGATGCCGGGAGTGGGTGGAGCGCTGGAACTGGATCGAGGGGTCCGGCGCGAGGATATTCAGGTATTGAGCAGCCGCGATCAGGTTGCGGCGCTCTTTGCGGCCCTCGGTTATCAGACCGATTCGCGCCTTGCCCAATCGCCGGCCAATTTGGGAATTACGGCCGATTGGCTCGTTCGCCAGATCACGCACCCGGAGCGGCTGGCGGAGCCGGAAGGGCTGCTGCACGTCTACCTGGTCGAATTGTCCTCGGTGACGCTGGTCGCGACCCGCGGCATCGTGTCGGCGCTCCGCAACCGGGCCGGCAACTATCTGCTAGTGCTGACGCACTCACGCCCGCAGCGCAGCGGCTCCTAGCCGACGAGCACGCGCGTCAGCTGACGCAGCTCCGCCCGCTGTTGGCCAAGATCCGCCAATTGGAGATCGAGCTGCAGCACCTCGTCTTCGGTCTCTACGGCCTGACGCCAGAAGAAGTGCAGCTCATCCGCACCACCGCCCCGCCGCGTGACCCGCTGGCGTTGGTGGAGGCGGCCGAAGCAAACAACGGAGCTGCCAAGGGGACTCATGCGTAAGCTGCTTATCCTCGGCGCCGGGGTCGACGCGCCCGTGGGCATCCCAACGATGGCCGGATTCTCCCAGAAGGCTTGGGAGTTCGTCGGCCGGGAATTCATGGGAGACAATGTTGGATTCGAGTCCTTCGCAGATGCAGACCTGGAGCACTTCATGCGCATTCGTCGGAGCTGGCAAACTTGGAAGAAAACGGCAGCGTCTGAGACGAACCTCGAGGAGTTCGCCATTTTCGTGGAGGAGCGCTCGGCACTCAAGCGCTCGTTGACGCGCCTTCGCTTCTGACCGACCTTCCGCGAAGGAGGAACGATCAGCGCCATCTGTTTGTCACCGTTCACTTCCGGCCACCCTGATTCCCAATTCGCAGGGCCGCTCCACGGAGCGTTTCGCATTTCTACGTTGCCAGGAGTACGCACGTGAATCTCCAAGCGATCGGTGTCGACGGGCACAAACTAGCTCATCGATCCATGGGGCTTCATCACCTCAACGGTTGGGCAGCCGTCAGTGGTCATGTCATCCCGGCATCGCGGATCAGATCGCGGAAAGTGCGCTGGTGGTCTTCGTTCCGGCGTTCGACAAGGAGCTGGCGCGACGCAACCGCGCGCTCGCGCGCAAATCGAGGACGCCCGGTCAGCCGGTAGCCTACGTCCATGTCGACCGCATGGTGGTGTCACGGCTCCAGGGACTGACGCTCACCGTCGCATGAGTTCGGGCCAGCGGTGTCATCGTCCTCGCGAACGTGCTAGCATCACATTCGCATCAGATTCGCTGCGGAGGAGATTATGGAACTGGACCTCAGTAAAGACATTCGCTCACTCACGGACTTCAAGCGCCAAACCACTTCGCTCGTGAAACGGATGAAGAGGACCGGACATCCGGTGGTCCTGACGGTGAACGGCAGGGCCGAACTCGTTGTCCAAGACGCTGACTCCTACCAGAAGCTGTTGGAGCGGATTGATCGAGCGGAGGCGATCGAGGGCATCCGCAAAGGACTCGCCGACGTGGAACACGGCCGAACGCGCCCGGTGCGGGCGGCGCTGGAGAACCTTCGCCGCAAGTATGAAGTACACGGTTGAGGTAACCGAAACGGCCGAGGCGGAGCTCGACGCAGCATACCGCTGGCTGCGCGACCAGTATTCGCCAGAATACGCCGTGCGCTGGCGCGAGGGGCTCGTCGAGGCGATCGGTGGTCTTGAAGCCTTTCCCGAACGCTGCGCCCTCGCCCCTGAGGCCCGATTCTTTCGCCGGAAGATTCGGCAACTCCTCTACGGCAAGCGCCATGGAGTATACCGACTCCTCTTCGAGATTCAGAAACGAACCGTGTACCTCCTTCACGTCCGGCACGCCGCTCGGCGGCACTTGAGCCCGGCGGCACAACCCGAAGACGATGAATGACCAACGACCGCGGCGGCGTGATGCGGATGGCTACCCAGGAGATGTTCGAACGCAACCGGCGGTTGTCGACCGCGTTCGACCTCTATCTGCTCGATCACCCCGACATCGCGGATCAGATCCCGGACGGTGCGCTGGTGGTCTTTGTGCCGGCCTTCGACAAGGAGCTGGCGCGCCGCAACCGCGCCCTCGCACCTAAGTCGCGCGCTCCGGGCCAAGCTATCGTGTACGTCCACGTCAACCGCATGGTGGCGTCCCGGCTCCAAGGACTGACGTTGACCGTCGCATGAGCGTTGCCCTCTCGCCCCTAAGGCTCTGGCGACGGCCCCTGTGCCGACTTCCGAAGCGTCCTATGCACCAGCCCCCCAAATGCATCATCACCGTCTGAGGCTGATTCACAGGCAGGTGAGGCTGATGTATAGAGGGTGAGGCATGGCCCGTAGGCGACCACCCGTACGGAATGAAGACCGCGCGGTCGAGTACATCGACAGCCCGCTGATGACGCAGCGCTTGCGCTACAAGCAAGAGATCTCGGCGCGGATCGACGGCAACTATGGCGCCTATCGCACCCGGCTTCGACTCGGCGCCCGCGGTGACGGCCACTGCACTTGCCCCTCCGAGTGGTGGCCGTGTAAACACGTCCGCGCGCTGGCGGCGACCTGGGAAGCGAATCCCAAAAGCTTTCTGGACCTTGAGCAATTCCTGAGCGAGCTTTCGAAGCGGCCGAAACAGATCCTCCTGGAGACGTTGGCCCGGATTGTAATGGCTCAGCCGGAATGTCTCAGCGCCCTGGGCGTTGAGGGCTTTGCCGTAGAGGGGGAAGAGGACGAGGATTCCGAGAACGAGTGGTGATTCCGCTAGCTTGCCGCACGGTGCCGAAGCGCCGGGAGATGCCGCGTTTCGCGGCTCACAGCACAGGAGCTCTTTCTTGAGATGTGTGACCAGACGTGAGACAGTTACCAGGCCCGAACCGTATGGACGCATCGCGAGGGGTGGCCCATGAAGCGGCAGAAACGACGAAAGAAATACGCGCGACCCTGTGGGCAACCTCGTGTCGCGGAACCGACAGCTCCCGCGGAGACCTACAAATCGCGTGCGACGGAGCCGCAGCGGTCCAAGAAGGCGGGTGCGGATTCTTTGCCGGCGCGGGGCCGCGTGAAGCGCCTTTCGCTCGCAGAGCGTAACCGCAAGGCGGCGGCACTCCTGCGCAAGTGGATGGCTGATGAAAGTGGATACGACGAGGAAATTTGGGCCACACTGGAGCGGGAGCTGAAGGACTCGGCCGTTCGCTTTCGCGAAAACTTTGAATGACCTTCGTGCTCGACACGGGGATCCTGGGGCGGCTGTGTCATCCCCACGTCGCGCAGCACCGAGAGCTTACTGAATGGCTTGTCGAGACTCTTTCGCGAACCCCCCGGGTCACGAGGGTCGTACTCCCTGAGATTGCCGACTACGAACTCAGACGCAAGCTTCTGCACCTCATCAAGAAGAACTCACGCGCACAACAGAGCTTGGCACGCCTCGACGAATTGACCCGCATCCTCGAGTACCGACCACTCACAACCGCAACCATGCGGCGCGCCGCAATGCTTTGGGCAGATGCGAGACACCGTGGTTTGCCGACCGCTCCGCCTGAGGCGCTCGACAGTGACGTCATCCTCGCAGCGCAAACGATCGAGGTCGGTGGGACCATAATCACGATGAACCGGAAGCACCTTGCCCGATTTGTGCCCGCGGTCGGCTGGGAAGAAGTCGCCGGAGGGAGACTGTGACGGCGATGAAGATCCCCTGCGTCATCGACAACCAAACTCATCGGTTGGTTGACGTGCTCGGCAGACTACTGGCAGGACACGCCGGCAAGTCCCTCGACGTCGCCACGGCTTACTTTACCGTTGGTGCCTTCGGCATGCTCAGGGAAGGCCTGGAAACGCTCAGCAACTTTCGCATGTTGCTCGGTGCCGAACCGCGCAGTGCCGAGCAGAAACCGACGCGACGGTTGCAACCCGAAGACCTGCAGCTCATCTGTTTCGATCATCTCTGCTCGTAGCCAATGTGATCGGCGCCCGAGGTCGGGACGTCAGAACGGGCGTATTGCGGGAGCAGCCAACAGTGGTTACGATTTCTGCTTCCGCGATGGGAGCAAAGGTTTTCCTGCAGAGCCTGGGCTGTCCGAAGAACTTGATGGACAGCGAAATGATGTTGGGGCTGATCGCCCGCGACGGGGGCGAGGTCGTCTTGGACCCTGAGGCGGCCGACGTGCTCGTTGTCAATACCTGTGGCTTCATCGGCGACGCCAAGAAGGAATCGATCGATGCCATCTTGGACTTGGCGCGCCTCAAGCAGTCTGACCCGGCGAAACGGCTACTGGTCGCCGGCTGCTTGGCGCAGCGTTACGGGGCCGAATTGCAGGCGGCCTTGCCTGAAGTCGATGCCTTTCTCGGCACCGGGGACTTCATCCGCCTGCCGGAGATCCTCGCCAACGGGGTCCGCTGCGACGCGTGCGCCTACGGCGGTCCAGCCCACCTGCTTCCGGACCCGACCATACCGCGTGTGCGGACAGGCCACTTCTTCAGCGCCTATCTCAAGGTGTCCGAAGGCTGCGATCACCGCTGCAGCTTTTGCATCATACCTAAAATCCGCGGACGGCATGAGAGCCGGTCGATCGAGTCGGTGGTGGCCGAGGCACAGGCGTTGGCCGCGGACGGCGTGGTCGAGCTGAATCTGATCGCGCAGGATCTGACGGCGTACGGCCGCGACCGTCGCGACGGCTCGTCGCTCAGCCAACTGCTGCGGGCGCTGGCGCGCATCGACGGATTACGCTGGATCCGGCTCCTGTACACCTACCCGCAGTTCGTGAGCGACGATTTGCTGAAGACCATCGCCGACGAAGAGAAAGTGTGCCGGTACATCGACATGCCGTTGCAACACATCAGTGACCATATGCTGCGGCGCATGCGGCGCGAACGCGATGGCGCATCCATACGCCGGCT
This sequence comes from Binatia bacterium, assembly GCA_050015455.1. Classification (GTDB taxonomy): domain Bacteria; phylum Desulfobacterota; class Binatia; order HRBIN30; family HRBIN30; genus JAGDMS01. Next base: position 15,416 of record JBEKBJ010000015.1, on the reverse strand, counting down.
GCTCGACCGTATTCGCCGGCGCATTCCGGGGGTCGCGATTCGCACCGCCTTCATCGTCGGCTTCCCTGGTGAAACGGATGCTGATTTCCACGAACTGCTGGGATTCGTCCGGGAGGCCCACTTCGAGCGGGTGGGAGTGTTTCGCTACTCCAAAGAGGAAGGCACTGCCGCCGCGAGCTTCAGCGATCAGATTCCGGAGGCGGTCAAACGCCGTCGACGAGCCCTGCTGATGCGGGCTCAAGCTGCGATCTCCGCCGCCGCCAACCGGCGGCTGATCGGAAGCCAGCAGCGGGTGCTGGTCTGTGGGGAGGACCAGCGGGGGCAGCTGTACGGGCGGCTCGCGACTCAGGCGCCGGAGATCGACGGGGTGGTGTATCTGCAGGGCGACTTGAATCCGGGAGAGATCGCCCGGGTCCGAATCGTGGGTGCCGATACGTATGACCTACGGGCCGAGGCGGCGGCAAGCGGTGCAACTAGCCATTGACAGAGGCTGCCAATGTCTCTACATTGCCGCCCCTTTGTTGGTAGGAATGTCACCATGCGCAAGGCGTTCTTGAAAAACGTCCGTGAGCGGCTGCTGGAGATGCGCCGGCAAACCCTGCGTGAGATCAGTGATGACCTGAAAGAGGGGCGTGAGGGCGCTAAAGACGAGGGCATGGATACCTATGATCTCGCCAGCGAGGAGCGCGACCGCGAGATCAGCTTCATTCTGACCGATCGCGAGCGCGAAAAGGTGCAGGCCATCCAGGACGCGCTCGGGCGGGTGGACGAAGGTTCGTACGGCATCTGCGAGAACTGCGAGGCGGAAATCGCCCCGGCTCGGCTGGAAGCATTGCCGTTCACCCGGTTGTGCGTCAGTTGCCAGGCTGAACGCGAAAAGGAAGCCAAGGCAGCACGACGTTACGAAGACGAACGGGCATACCGCAAGCTGAGCGCAACCGACACAGACGAAGAGAACACGTAGGTGGTTGGCAAACATCTCCTCCCTTCGTCACCTTGACCCTCTTCCCGGAGGGAGGCGCAACCCAGCTCGCGCATGCTGGACCAGACCCCGGCCCCAACGCGCCGACCCGCATGAACCAGGAAGCGGCACAGCTACGCGATAAGGCCGTAGAGATCTTTCGCGCCGCCGTGCGCGCCGTCGATCCCATCGAATTGGTTGCCAACTGCCTATACGGTCTCGCCGGGCAGCCGATGCACACGCCTGTGCTTGTTATCGGTGCTGGTAAAGCGGCCGCACGCATGGCCGCCGGCTGTGAGGCGGTCCTGGGATCTGCCGGTCTGCGCGGCGAAGTGGTCGTCGCCGACGGTTGTGGCGTGCCATTGCGCGCGATTCGTGTGAGCGAAGCGGGACATCCCCTTCCCGACGCACGCGGCGAGGAGGCTACGCGCCGCATTGTTCAATCCCTGAGAACACATCACAGCGGTGACGTCATGTGCCTGATCAGTGGAGGCGCGTCGAGCCTGTTGGTGTGCCCGCAGGCGCCGGTGACGTTGCAGGACAAGATCACCACGACGCGGCTCCTACTGGACTGCGGTGCCGATATTCGCGCCTTCAACACCGTACGCAAGCATCTCTCGGCGGTGAAGGGCGGTGGCCTGTTGCGCCACGGGCGCACGCGCATGCTGGCATTGCTGATCTCTGACGTCGTCGGCGATGATCCGAGTACGATCGGGTCCGGCCCGACTGCGCCGGACGACACCACGTTTGCCGGTGCCTGGGAGGTTTTGACACGCTACGACCTCACCAGCCGTATTCCCGCAAGCGTCGCCCATCGGCTGCAAAGCGGAATCGCAGGTCGGGTGCCGGAGACGGTGAAATCGGACACGGCCGAGGCGGCCCGGTGCCAGAACGTAATCATCGGCTCGAACCGCACTGCGCTGGAGGCTGGGGCGGCAGCAGCACGGTCAAATGGTTGGGTGGTTCACGTCGAAGATACGCCGTTGACCGGCGATACGACGGTGTCAGCCCGCCAGTTCGCGGCGCGAGTGCGGGTGCTCTCGGAGCGCCGGCGTGACAAACGGCTATGCATACTCGCCGGTGGTGAGACTACGGTGCGAGTACTCGGCGCGGGTCGTGGCGGGCGCAACCAGGAGTTCGCTCTGGCGATGGCGCCTGCACTGGCCGGAACGTCTGTCACCGTCCTAAGCGCCGGAACCGATGGCATCGACGGGCCCACAGACGCTGCGGGGGCGTTTGTCGACGGCACGACGTTGCGCCGGGCGCTCGATCGTGGTCTCGGCCCGCATGCGGCACTGCAGGCGAACGATTCCCACACCTTTTTTTTCCAACTCGGGGATCTGTTCCGCTGCGGACCGACCGGCACCAACGTGACGGATATCAAGATCGTGCTCGTCCCGTCGGCTACCAGTTCCTAGCCCCCCTGTGAGTGCTGTGATAAGAATCCTATGGTGCGCCGCGGATACGTCTCGGAGATCTTTGTGTCCTTTCAGGGCGAAGGTGCTCACGTGGGTTATCGCCACCTGTTCGTCCGGCTGGCGGGCTGCAATCTACGTTGTCGATACTGCGATACGCCCGAAAGTCTCGAGCGGACCACGACCTACACGGTTGCTGCCAATGGCGGACCCCCCGAAGCTGCGCGCAATCCGGTGTCGGCGCCGGACCTAGCCAACCTGCTCACGCAGCTGCTCAAGCGCGAAGCACCGATTGACGCGCTCGCCCTCACAGGCGGCGAACCGCTGGTGCAATCGCAGTTCCTGCGGGCGCTGTTGCAGCTAGGTCGTTTCAGCGTGCCGGTGTTGCTAGAAACCAACGGAGTGCTGCCGGAGCGGCTGCGCGAAGTCCTGCCTCTGGTGAGCATCATCAGCATGGATATGAAGTTGTCTTCCAACACGGGGGAAGGTCCGTTTTGGGACGAGCACACCGAGTTCCTGAAGCTCGCGAGGACCAAAGACCTGTACGTCAAAATCCTCGTGGATCGGACCACGGTGGATGCAGAGGTCGCGCACGCAGCCGCCATGCTCTCCTCGATCGCGCCCGGCGTTGCCGCCTTTATGCAACCTATCGTCGACGCCGCTGGTACGCAACTCATCGACGGTGTGCCGCTCATGCGCCTCTACCTCGTCGCACGGCGTCACCTCGCGTCAATCCGTGTGCTGCCGCAAACTCACAAACAGCTAGGTGTGCGCTAACGTTTGATCAATGCAGAACCAAGAGGACTTTGCGCGGCTGGGTGGCGCACTCTTATCTTTAGGCGTCCTGAGTCGACACTGAATCTCCCGCCACAACCTTGCGAGTGTGCGCAACTTGTGGTCGAAGTATTTGAGACTGCAGGGCCGCAAAACAATCGAGAAGGAAAAAGCTTTGGACACCCAGGTCCTCATTATCGGCGGGGGAGCTACCGGCACGGCCGTGGCCCGAGATCTCGCGCTGCGTGGGGTTGCGTGTGTGGTCGTCGAGCGCGACGACATCAACGCCGGCGCCTCGGGACGCAACCACGGGCTGTTGCACAGCGGCGCGCGCTACGTCGCCAACGATGCCGAAGCAACGGCGGAGTGCCAGACCGAAGGCAGCCTCCTCAAACACCTCGCACCTCAGTGCGTTGACGACACCGGTGGCTACTTCGTGGCTGTCGCCGGTGACGACGAAACGTATGTTGCCGACTTCCCGTCATTCTGTGCCCGCGCCGGCATCACAACCGGCGCGGTCGACGTCGCCGAGGCACGGCATCTCGAGCCGGCGCTTTCGGGCCAAACCATCGCCGTCTATGCCGTCAACGACGCCTCGGTCGATCCGTTCAAGTTGTCCTTTGAGATGATGGCGGACGCCAAGTCCAAAGGAGCGCGCCTCCTGCGGCGTACCGCGGTAGTGGACTTCGCACGCACGGGGGCGCGTCTTATCGCTGCCCGCGTCAGAAACACTCTCACCGGCGAAGAAACGCAGATCCACGCCGATATCATCGTTAACGCCGGCGGTGCCTGGGCGCGCGATATTGCTCGGCTCGCTGGCGCTGCCGTGCCCGTGCTGTACTCGAAAGGCACACTCATCGTCACTCACTCCCGTGTCGCGCAGCGTGCCATCAATCGCCTGCGCAAGCCCAGCAACGCCGACATCATCATGCCGGGTGGCACGGTATCGATCGTCGGAACGACCTCGATCAACATTCCTGATCTCGCAGACGTCCGGCCAACCGTCCCCGAGGTCGATCTCATCATCGACGAGACGTCGGCCATGGTGCCTGCGCTCCGCGACATGCGCTATGTTCGCGCCTATGCCGGCGTGCGGGCGCTCATCTCCGGGGGCCCCGCGGGCGATGGTCGCGCGGTGAGCCGCAGGTTTGCGCTCATCGACCACCAACTTGACGGCGTCCAAAACCTGATCACCATTGCCGGCGGCAAGCTCACCACATGCCGACTGATGGCCGAGAAGACTGCTGACCTCGTGTGTGAGCGGCTGGGTGTCTCCGCCAAATGTCTCACGCGCACGGTGCGCCTTGCGCCTACCATCGCGTGCGCATGGACCGAGCCTGGGCTCACGCCGCGCAACTGGATGCGGGCCCATGCCGCTGAGGACTGCTTGCTGTGCGAGTGCGAGATGGTGCCCAAGAGCGTCGTCGATAGCATCGCCCGCGAGATTCGACTGGAGCCGCGCGGCATGGTGTTGGCCGACCTCGCTCTTCGCAGCCGTCTGGGCAAAGGGGCCTGTCAGGGGGCCTTTTGCGCGGTGCGCGCCATCGCCCACCTCTACGACCAAGGCGAGATTTGTGCGGACGCCGGCCTGCGCGAGTGCATCCAGTTCTTTCGCGAACGATGGCGAGGCCAACAGGCGGTCCTGTGGGGTGAGCAGCTCGCGCAAGCGGAACTGGCCGAGGCTATCCACTGCGGGCTTTTTGGCGAGGAGCACGTCGCGCATACTGCGGTCGGCAACGGTGCACCCTCTACGCACGATCCATGAGCGACAGAGAAACAATGTCCGACGCCTACGACGTGGCGGTGATTGGCGCGGGGCTCGCCGGGATGGCTGCCGCCGTCCTCGCCGGCAACCGCGGCCTGCGTACCGTCCAAATCGGCAACGCCGGTGCGCTGTTGTTCTCCAGCGGAATGTTCGATCTGATGGGCGTGCACCCAGTTGAGGTTTTGCGCTCGTGGTCCGATCCCTGGGCCGCCATGGCGGCGGTAGCTCACGATATTCCTGACCACCCTTACGCCAAGCTGACAGCAGTCGCCTTACGGGAGGCCTTTTTTGAGATCTGGCACGCTCTCGATGCGGTGGGCTTGGCCTACAACCAACCGGGTGACTGCAACATCGAGGTAGTGACTTCTCTCGGGACCATCAAAAACACCTACTGCCTGCCGCAGACGATGGCGACTGGGGCCACCGCTCTCGCCGAGCGCACGCCGACTTTGCTGGTGGATTTTGAGGGTCTTCGTGAATATAGCGCACGCGGCATCGCCGCCACCGTCGCGTCGCTATGGCCGGGCCTTCGCACCCTGCGCCTCGCCTATCCACCGGTGGGTGTAGCAGGTGAAACCTACGCAGCCCATATCGCACGATCGCTCGAGCTCACCGAAAACCGCGCGCAGCTCGTCGAGCTGATTCGGCCCCACCTAAAGGAGGCTCGCGCCGTCGGTTTGCCGGCCGTTCTAGGCCTGAGTCGCACCGCCGTCATCGCATCGGGGATGTCGCGCGACCTCGGCATGCCGGTGTTCGAGATCCCAACTATGCCAACGTCGGTTCCGGGCTTGCGGCTCAAGGACGCACTCGAGCGCGCAGTTGCAGCACGCCATGTGCGACGCATCGTGCAGTCGCGGGTGACCGGGGTGACTGCCAACGCGGACACCTTCGAGCTCTGCCTCGACGCAGGCCGGTCAACCACGCCATCCGTACGCGCAAAGAATCTGGTGCTGGCCACCGGCCGGTTTATGGGTGGAGGACTCGTCGCCGATCGCAACGCCATCAAAGAGCCGCTCATGAACTTGCACGTTGCACAGCCGGCATCACGCGCCGCATGGCACAGCACGGACTTGCTCGACGCAAAAGGCCATGCCGTGAACCGCGCGGGTCTCGAGGTGGATGAGCATTTTCGGCCGCGAGACGCGGCGAGGAAAACAGTTCATCCCCGCCTTTTCGCAATCGGAGCGATTCTCGGTCACCAGGATTGGACACGCATGAAATGTGGCGCCGGCGTCGCGATTGGCAGTGCCGCCGCGGCCGTAACAACCCTGGAACGGGATCTCGACCGTACGCGCAGGGGATGACGGATGACCTCCTTCTTCATCCCATGGGGCCTCATCGCTTCGTTGGCGATCGCCGCCACCGGAATAGCCTACAGGGTCGTCATCTGGCTTAGCCGTAGCGTGGACGACCGTGCCACGTGTCCGCCCGCCTCCGTGCGCGTAGCCGCTTTGGTGACAGGCACGTTCGGCTCGCTCTTTGGCCCACGCATGCCGCGCATGCTGGCGGCGTTTGGGCTCGACGTCCTAGTGCAGCGCAAGCTCTGGCAGCGAGATCGTCTGCGCTGGTTGGCGCACATGGCCATCTTTGTCGGCTTTGGTGGGCTGTTTCTCGTGCACGCCCTGCACGGCGTAGTCACCGAAAAGCTGTGGCCTGGCTACTGCTCGACCGTCAATCCCTGGCTGTGGCTGCGCGACCTTTTGGGATTGTTGGCCGTCGCCGGCCTCGCGCTAACCGAGGTGCGGCGCCGGTTTTCGCGCTCTTTGCTTCCGGCGCCAAAGCCTCGCGACCTGGTTTTTGTCGCGCTTGTCGCCGCGATTTTGGCCACCGGCTTTTTGTTGACTGCGGCCAAAATTATTTCGGCGCCGGATTTCGAGCGCATGGTAGCTACCTATTCGAACCTCTCCGCGGAAGAGCAGCAGCCGTTGAAGGTCTATTGGCAGACCGAGTACGGCATGGTCTTTCCTGCAAGTGCGCCGGATGCGGCGCTCCTCAAAACCGGCGAGGAAGTCCACGAAAGTGCATGCGCGTCCTGTCACTCGCGCCCGCAATCAGCGTTTGTGTCCTATCCGCTCTCCCGCTTGTTGCGGGCTGTGGCGGTCCCTCTTGCGGCAGCGAATGCCTCCGTTGTGCTGTTCAATTTGCACGTTCTGTTGTGTCTGTTGGGTATCGCCTACCTGCCGTTTGGCCGGGCGTTGCACATCTTCGCGGCGCCGACGAGCCTGGTCGCCGCAGCCGGAGCGGCAACGCCGGCGACCGTCAACGCCGTAGCGCGGCGCTCGCTGGCGCTCGATGCGTGCGTGCGCTGCGGTCTGTGCGACGAGCGTTGTTCGGTAGCAGCGCTCTGGGCGTTGTTCGACAATCCACTGGTGCTGCCGGCCTCCAAGCTAGACGGCGTGCGTCGGCTCTCCGCCGAGAAGCTCATCGATGCAAACGAGCTGGCCACGCTGGCCCAGGGTGCATACGCGTGCACGGAGTGCGGCCGCTGCACGCGTGATTGTCCAGTCGGTCTCGACCTCGATGACTTGTGGACAGCGCTCAAAGCCAGGCTTGCCTCATGCGGACAGCCCACCCCCGCGGCTCGGGTCAAGACCGCTTCTGCCTCACAGTGGGCCGATCGTCTGGCGGCATCCTCGGGCACCAACGGTGCCGTGGCCCGTGCCGGCAGGTTGACGGACGCCCCCCGCATCTTTTCACATTGCGTACAGTGTCAGACCTGCACAAACGTTTGTCCGGTGGTAGCCGAATCTTTCGGCCCGGGCGGGGTCGATGCCACGCCCCAGAGGGTCATGAACCTGCTGCGACTCGGCATGACAGAGCTGGCACTCGGCTCGCGCATGGTTTGGAATTGCACTACCTGCTACCAATGCCAAGAGCACTGTCCCGCGGGCATCCGCGTCACCGATGTTCTCTACGACCTGCGCAATCAGGCCTATGCGCAGATGAGCGCACTCGCGGCGATCGACAGCCCGGCGAAGGGGGACGCGCTGTGAAATTCGCTCTATTTGTCGGCTGCAAAATCCCCGCGCTTGTGCCGCAGTATGAGCGCGCGGCGCGCGCCGTGCTCGGCAGGCTTGGCGTCGAGCTCATCGATCTCAACTTTGGCTGTTGTGGCTATCCTTCGCGGCACTTACGCCTCGACGCCTACCTGGCCCTCGCATGCCGAAACCTGGCGAAAGCCTCCGCACGGCACCTCGACGTCCTCACGCTCTGCCAATGCTGCTACGGCAGCCTGCGCTACGCTCTACATCTTTTGCGCCACGAACCCGGCGTGCGCGTAGCCGTCGCGCAAGACCTCGCCAAGGACGACCTTAACCTTTCCGAGACGACCACCGTGCGTCATCTGCTGGACCTACTGGCGCGTGACGTCGGCTTCGATCGCATCAGAGCCAAGGTTGTTCGTGATCAACACCGGCTAAGGCTCGCTGCCCACTACGGATGCCACGCGTTGCGACCGAGTGATGTGGTCGATCTCGACAATAATCCACACGCGCCAACAGTGTTCGAAGACCTCATCCGCGCAACCGGCGCCGCAGCCATCGATTGGCCGCGACGACTGGACTGCTGCGGAGCACCCCTTGCCGAGAGCAACCCCGCGTTGAGTGCGCGCTTGCGCGAAGTCAAGCTCGCTGACGCGCGCGCAGCCGGCGCTGACACGATGTGCACGGCGTGCCCCTTTTGCGAAGCTCAACTCAGCCCCGCCGCCAAGGACGCGGGGTTGTCGACGCTGCTCTATCCCCAGGTGCTCGGCCTAGCGCTCGGCATCGCGCCCGCAAAACTTGGGCTTTGCTAACGGCGGTCTCGCGGATGCGCTCCAGGGACGCCGTGAGGGTGTCGACGCCGCCGCGGTAGAGCTGGATGTAGTCCGAAGCGGCGGTGCCCGTCGTGAGACCGACGCCTTCGCTCACGATGAACGCCACCGGCTCGGCCTCCGTCTCCCGGACCGTCTTCCGGGGGGCGCTCCTCGGACGTGTGGTGCAGCATCTCGTGGGCGAGCTCGTGCACCAGACCGGAAAACTCCTCCGCCGGGTCCAGTCCGACACGGACCGTGATGCGACCGCCGGCAGACTGCCCGTCGGCGCCGTCGAGGTCCTCGGCGCAGTGGAGCGCAATACCGCACTCGCTAAGGTCCTGGGCATTGAGCGCCTGACGTGGCTGGCGGAGGCGCATGCGGAGTGGATCGAGGCGGCATTGCGCGCGGGGGAGCCCGCGCGCGTGCCGGAATGGAGCGAGAGCCTGTGGCGGTCGGGAGCCGCGAGTTCGTCGAGCGAGCGGGCGCCGAGCTTGGCATCCGGGCTCGGTATGGGGAGATCGAAACGTGCGGTGCCCTCAGCGGCCTCCGCGACCCGAGCGCGCCTTACGGGCGCCAGTCGGGGGCCGAAACCGCATCGCCAAGCGCAAAATGACGCCCGCATTTGGAGGAAAATGTCTACCTGCCAGAAACTTACACGGGTCCCCGTGCGGGCGCAGCCCCCGTGGGGAGGATCGCAGGCGCGCCGCCGTTTGGTGCGGGGGCGAGCGGTTTCCAATGCGGCAATTCCCTATCAGGATCGTGACGGATGGTGGCCAGCGTTATGCTTTGACTTGGCTGGTGTCTTCTGCCCGACAAACGGGAAGGCCTTCGGATTGAGTTCGTTGGCTTTGGTGCGGTCCGCGATTGCGCCGTCTATGTCGCCTTTGGCTTCCTTCGCAGTGCCCCGATTGCTGTAAGCTTCCGCATAATCCGGTCCAAGTTCGATGGCTTTGGTATAGTCCGCGATAGCACCATCCATGTCGCCTTTGGTGCGCTTCTCGTTGCCGCGATTGACGTAGGCATTCACATAATCCGGTTCAAGTTCGATAGCTTTGGTGTAGTCCGCGATAGCACCATCCATATCGCCTTTGGTGTGCTTCTCAATGCCGCGATTGAAGTAGGCAATCACATCATCCGGTTTAAGTTCGATGGCTTTGGTGGCGTCCGCGATAGCGCCATTCATGTCGCCTTTGGTGTACTTCGCATTGCTGCGATTGAGGTAGGCGAGTGCATCGGCTTGCGGGTGCGTGTCCCGCCACGTTGGCCCCATGCCGTGCTGCTTCACTTCAGGGCTTGTGCAACCAGCGGCGGCGATTAAGACAAGTGCGAGCATTGCCTGCGCACTGCTGGTAAAAAACGACCGCATATTGTTCATGGTTGCCATAACAGTCTATTCGTGGCGAGTTTGATCCGCTTGAGTATCGGCCCCGTTACCACGGCGGATGATGTCGAAAAGGCCGTGGTCCACCATCAGGGTGCCAGGCAAAATCGTGTATTGCCGCACGCTAAGAAGCAAGGCCACCCGCCATTCGATCTGGTGAAAAGTGCTGAGGGTAGCCAGCGCCGTCCAGGCGCATTGCACGCCGTCACCTTCAAGATCTTCACTGATTTCCCACCCCCTCCCTTGTGTGAGCATCGCTCTCTCTTTGTTGAAAATGTCACCGAAATCAACAGTGGTGGGCGTGATGACTTCAAGGGGCGGGCAGCTCGGGCGGCAATGCCAGCTCGGGAGAACCTGGGCGGTACGGGCTCGGTGCGATCGCGTCGTCGTCGAGACCGTCGGGCGCCAGCTCGCTGTCGCCGGCATCCGGCGGAGCGGCCTGCTGCTCGCCCTTGTCGAGGTCGAGCGCGGTGTTAAGCTGCGCCTGGCGGAGGCCTGCGGCCGGCGTCCTTTCGGCGGGTCCGCTCCGCGCCCGCACTCTGCCTGGTAGTCCGTGAATTGCTTTTCGAGCCGGTCAACGTGCTCTTGGTTTTCCGCGGCGGCCCTGTGCGGGGACCTCCGGGGACGATGGTACGTTTAGTACGTTTCGCCGGTGATTCGTACCAAAAGGACCGTCGCCCCTGGATTGTCAGGTACGAAATCCGCGAAGCGCGGGTGATACGTGAGGAGCGAGGGAAAACCAATCGCGCATTGATGCATGACCTCAGCGACTTCTTCGGCGATGAGGCGGAGCAGCGCCAGGCTCATGCAGTGGCTCCCTCGTAGGCGCGTGACAATGCAGTTCGGCAGCTCAGCGCTGGCATTCGAAAGAACCGGGGGACGGTGCTAAGCTAGCTGGAGGATGGCCAAGGATCCTGTCGACAGCGTCGTGGGCACCATCAGGTCGGCGTGCAACCGCGTCGAGCGCATCATCCTCTTCGGCTCGCGCGCGCGCGGCGACAACCGGGCGCGTTCCGACATCGACATCGCCGTCGCGTGTCCGCGCGCAAGCCAGCGTGAATGGCTCGACATTTGTGACGCCGTTGATGATGCCGACACCCTTCTCCCGGTTGATATGCTGCGCCTCGACACCGCAGGAGAGCCGATCAAAGCGCGCATTCTACGCGAAGGGCGAGTGCTCTATGAGCGCGAGTCAGATGAAAGCCACGCTCGAGTCTCTGGGTAAAGCGCTCGACCGCCTCGAAGAAGCGCTGGGGCAACCGCTGGAGAACCCGCTCGCCGTCGACGCCACGATTCAGCGCTTCGAGTTCACCATCGAGTTGTTCTGGAAAGCGCTGAAACGGTGCCTGGATTTCGAGGGAATTGACACCTCCACACCTCGCGGCGCGCTCCAGCAGGCCTATCAGGTGGGGTGGCTTGAGGACGAATCGAAGTGGCTGCAAATGCTGCGCGATCGCAATGAAACATCTCACACCTACGACGAAGCGAAAGCGCGGGAGATTTACGAGCGCATCCGTGCCAACCAGCCCGCGCTGCGGGCTGCATACGAGTTCCTGCGGCGGCGATTCGCCACTGGGATCTGAAGGGCTCGTCCGGCCGCGTGCATCTACCGAGCCCTGCTGCAGGTGACTCAAATGCGATGAGTTCGTGATATCAAGTGCCGTAGGTAGTTTTGGGGATCATGACTGGAATACCACAGCGGCTTCCGCTGTCGTCAGGTGATCGCGAAAGCCGCCTCGACCGATTGAAACGTGAAGAGTTCGATGTGCTCGTGATTGGTGGGGGCATTAACGGGGCCGGGATCGCCCGTGATGCGGCGATGCGCGGTTTGCGCGCGGCACTGGTCGAGAAGGGCGACTTTGCCAGTGGGACCAGCAGTAAGTCCTCGAAGCTGATCCATGGTGGAGTCCGCTACCTGGAGCACGGGGAGTTCCGCCTGGTCCACGTCGCTTGTCGCGAACGCGATCTCCTGCGCCGGCGCTTGGCGCCGCACCTGGTGAAACCCCTTGCCTTCGTATTTCCGGTCTATCGCGGCGACCCGGTTGGGGTCATCGCGCTGGGCATCGGGATGTGGCTGTACGATGTTCTTGCAGCCTTCCGCAACATCGAACGCCACCGCATGTTCTCCCGCGCGCGCACCCTCAGTCTGGAGCCCGCGCTGCGAAGCGAAGGCCTCCGTGGGGCCGCTCTGTATTACGACTGCTTCACCGACGACGCTCGGCTCACGCTGGAAACAATCTTGGCGGCGAAGGAGGAGGGCGCGGTCGTTGCCAACTACGTCGAGCTGCGCAGTTTCCTGAAGGACGGTGGGCGCATTGTCGGTGCCATGCTCGCGGACCGCGTTGAGGGCACGGCGATACGCGTCCGGGCGCGTTGCGTGGTGAACGCTACCGGGCCGTGGACCGATCATGTTCGCCGACTCGACGATCCTGCATCCAAGCCATGCCTTCGCGTGACTAAGGGCGTACACATCATCGTGCCCCGCGACCGTGTGGGAAACCGTCAGGCCGTCGTGATGCACTCGCCACGGGACAAGCGGGTGTTGTTCGTGATCCCATGGGGTGCGCATGATCTGATCGGCACTACGGATACGGACTTCCGCGGCTCGCCCGACGACGTCAGCGCTGATCGGGACGACATCGATTACCTCATTGATTCAGTAAACTGGTTCTTCCCGCGGGCGAATTTGGGAACTGCCGACGTCATCAGCACCTACGCCGGCTTGCGGCCGCTGGTAGCGGCTAGAGAGGACGAGAGCCCGTCCGCAGTGTCTCGCGAAGAGGAGATATTCGAGAGCCCCGCGGGACTGATCACGCTCGTGGGCGGCAAACTCACCACGTACCGGTCCATCGCCCGGGAGATCACCCATCTGGTGGCGAAGAGGCTAGGTGTCCCGAAGGCACGACGCAAGTCAGACCGCACGCGCGCCAAGCCGTTACCCGGCGGGTGCAGCGAAGACCCGAACCGCATTGTCGATGAGTTGGTCGCCGGCAGCGACCTGACCCGCGAGCAGCTCATACATCTGGCCCAACGCTACGGCAGTCGGACGCCAGAAGTCCTCGCGTTGGCGGGGACGAAAGAGGAATTCAAACGCGGTCTCGTGCCCGGGATGCCTGATATTTGGGCAGAGGCCGCGTTTGCTGTCCAGAAAGAAATGGCTGTTCGGTCCGAAGATATCCTCTTCCGGCGCACGCATCTTGCCCTAAAGGAACCGCGCGAATCTTCTCAAGTTGCTGTAACAATTAGAGAAAAGCTTAATCTCACGGATGATCAGAGATAGGGGCAAACCCGGCCCCTATGCATGAGAACAGTTAGCGTTCGTCTCACCGTCGCTTCTGGCACGCTCCGAAGCTGTGGAGTTTCAGGGTGCTGACGATGAGAACATTTTTCTTGACAATTTTGGCGCACTGGATGTAGTATCACGCCCGAATTCTGTTATAAAACCGATGACGTCGAAGGCGGAAAACTTAGCTGAAGCGGAAACGATGTTGGCTGCTCTGAGGTTCTCAAGGAAAGAGCTTGCCGAGATCGCCACCGACTACGGGTTTCCACGCGTTACTGACTGGCACGAGATTACCCAAGCGCTTGGCAGCACCGTCTACTTGGTGGAGACGGTGAAGGGAAAATTCTGCGTCAAAATCGATGAGGTGAAGAGCGAGCTCGAAATCAAGCGCGAGCTAGACCTCTTGCTCTTCCTGCGAAAGCACGGCTTCCCTTGCTCGGTGCTGCTGGCCGACCGGCGCGGGCGTCACCTGCGCGAGTGCTACGGGGGATCCCTATCGGTGTACCGCTACATCGATGGTCACATGATCGAGCCGGAAGATCTCACTCCGGGGCAGCTTGAGAACGTCGGTCGCGTATTGGCCGATCTGCACCTCATCGGGAAAGCCTATAAGAAAGGCATCGACAACCGCTTCGGCTTCGATCGCGTCGGCGATGTCTACTTCGAGGCGCGCGGGCGGTTGCCGCATTATTTCAAGAAGATCGTCCGCACTCTCGACGAAGAGATCGAATACCTGAACCATTACCTCGAAGGGAAACTGCCCAAAGGAGTCATCCACGGAGATCTTCTCCTGAGCAACATCAGGTTCAGGGGCGACAAGGTGGCCGCTGTGCTCGGTTTTGAGGCGGCGTGCCGGGGCAAGTTCATTTTCGATCTGGCGACGGCCATCAACACCCTCTGCTACGAAGAGGGACGTTACTCGCTTAAGAAGTTCGAGGCCTTGATCGCGGGGTATGAAAGCCTGCGCACGCTGTCCCTAGCGGAGTGGGATGCCTTCCCCAACGAGTTGCGGTTTTCGGCTTTTCGCTTTACGGTGACGCGCCTGCGCGATTTCTTCGTCAACCCGGCCGATGAACGCCAGCGCATCAACAAGGATTTTTTGGACTTTTACGAGCGGCTGCGTATCCTCCGGCGCGAGCGCGCCGGAGGCATGGAACCGATCTTGATGGCGATGGCGACCGGCTACGATTACCGTAAGTACCAACGCGTAAAGGCGATCGAGAAGCACAGCAGCAAAATGAGCCGCTGAGGGTGATGCCCTTTGCTGAACGCCATGGAGTAGGCGGCGCGCCCTTCGTTCGCTGGCGAACACCGATCCCTTGCAGCAGACGGCGTTTCAAGTAAGATTCCGCGCAATGGCACAAATGTCGATCGAGGGCGCGGTCGCGGACATTCTGCGCCTGGTCGGAGAAGATCCGCAACGCGAAGGCCTTGCCAAAACCCCGGAGCGCTACGCGCGCTCGTTGCAGTTTCTGACCAGGGGCTACGCCGAAGATCCGAAAACCGTAATCAACGGCGCTTTGTTCGTCGAAGAATACTCGGAAATGATCGTTCTGAAGGATCTGGACTTCTTCTCTCTTTGCGAGCACCACATCTTGCCATTCTTCGGGACCGCTCACGTTGCTTACATTCCGCGGCACCGCATCGTCGGCATCAGCAAGCTGGCCCGCCTCGTCGAAGTCTACTCGCGCCGCTTGCAGGTGCAGGAACGGCTGACCACACAGATCGCCAACATGCTCATGGATGAGCTCGACCCGCTCGGGGTCGGTGTCGTGTTGCGCGCCGAGCACCTGTGCATGCGTATGCGGGGCGTGGAGAAACAAAACTCGATTGTGCTCACCAGCGCAATGCTCGGCGTCTTCCGTACCCACCAGGACACGCGCCAAGAATTTATGACGCTTGTAAACAGTCGATGACGTCCGTCGGTGTTGTTGGCACTTACACAAGTCCGGGTCATTAGCAGTTATAGATGTCCGCTCGGTTAGACGGAGATCTTCCTGCGATTCTTCTTAGTGTTTTTATTTAGGGTTCTTAAGGCGCGTAC
>JBEKBJ010000014.1:0-62694 GCA_050015455.1 Binatia bacterium | reverse complement strand
TCTCCGACACTTTGTTCGGCGTCGCTGCCGTCGATGGATCGACGGCATGGGCAGTCGGCGATTTGGGCCTCATCCTGGCCACCACCGACGGCGGTACTAACTGGAACGAGCAGAGCAGTAACGTTAGCGATCCCATTTACGGCGTCACGTTCGTCAATGCGGACTTCGGCTGGGCCGTCAGTGACCGCGGCGGCATCATCGCCACACAAACCGGCGGGCAGTGACGTCCGGGCAGCATCAGCGCGCTCGGCCTCTCCAACCCGCCATTTGTTGGAGCGTCGTGTTGCCACGTAAGAAATGGCACGAAAGGCGAACTCTTTCTGCGCCTGCGGACCTGAGAAGAAGACGGCAGTCGCTCCGCGCGAGAGGGCTCGTGGAACGAATGCCAGACTGAAAGCCGCGTCCTTGCCCCAAAGCTGCTTTTCCTGGTCCGTGGGTCGGTCCGGGATATCGGCTACAGCCGCGGGTGGCCACAGGAGTTGCCGCAAGGCCCGGTATCAGACGTTCCCAAAACCCCCGACGTCCCCCTGGAAATCTCAGACGGACCGTATATACGGCTATGTGTGAGACTACATCCCTATCTTCCAAAAATGTCAGGAGTTGAGTCTACTTTCCCCGGAATTCATAATCAAGCGACTGTAAGTCTGCCGATATTCCCTCTAGGCTTGCGTCTTAGCTGCCATTTTCTTCATGATATTGGCAATCATCAGATCTTGGGCCAACTGCCTGCCCGCAGACATTCCCGGCGAAAATCTTCTGATAAAATCTATCTCTTCCGTTGTCGGGGCCTCCGTTTGGCTCAAATCCCCGGCGATCTTCAAATCCCAGGGCACTTCCTTTTGGATATCCTCAACCTTCACGCCGGGATGAATTTTAGCCAGATACATCTCTTTCGTTACTGCATCGAACCGGAAGATCCCCTGGGTGCTGATCAGCATCGACGGCCCCGACCCTTTGGGAAAGAGACCGCAACGGTCACGGCGGTCACCGCCGTCCAGGTACCCGGGAGATGTCACATAATCGAGCTTGTTGACAAAAGATCCACCCCGCAAAGTCAGGATCGTCTTCTTCGAATAGGAAATAAAATCGGCCGCGCCGCCCGAACCGGTCAATCTCAATGAAGGCTTGAAGTAGTCGCCGATAGCGGTAGTATTGAGGTTGCCGAACTTATCAACCTGCCCGACGCCGAGAAAACAGGTATCCACAAAACCTCTGTACGTCATGGTAAAGGCGGTGAAAAGATCCGTGGCATAGGAAAAACCCCTTACGCCGCAAGCGTCCGCAATATGGTTCAGAGGCAGCAAGGGCACGAAATCGATTATGCCCGCTTCCGTCATGAGAGTGGCGTGAGGTGCGTATAACGCCTTGGCTACGGCGCCTGCCGTAGTCGGCAGTCCCACGCCAAGAATGACGTTTTCATAATCCTCTATTTCCTTGGCGACAGCGATAATCAACACCTCGTCAAGCGTATAGGGCTTACTCATAAAGCTTCCCCCTCACCTTCAATTCTTCTTCAACTTCCTCGACCGTTAGGCCCAAAATCCTGTGCCTGCCATCTTCATCCCAGGCCGATGTATACGCCGAACCATAATTAGCCGGCGCGGAATAGAATGGCTTGGCCCTTATGGCATTCAGCGAATCGATTCCAAACCTTGAAATATAACGCTCGATATAGGAAGCGCGGTCTTTACAGCCGAAGCACCACTCGTCAAGCCATCTTTTCATGCCGTCGGCGGTCGTATCGGCCAGCGCAAACATGCCGTACATGGGATAATCCATATTGTAACAGCCGACCAAATCCGTAGGGTGAGCGTTCCAAGGCACCTCGATGAGCGCATCCACACGAAAGGCCGGTATAATAGTGAGATGCGGACTGGACTGAATCACGTCATGCTCGACAATTTCCTCACAGGAAAGGATGATTCTCTTGCTGGAGAGGGCTGCGGCGGCAACACTTCCGAGCGCCCCCCAGTACTGCGCGTTTCCATATTTATCGGCGCGCTGAACATGCACGATGCACACGTCTGGGTTTAGAGCCGGTACGGTCAGTATATCCTTTCCCGTATAGGGGGATTTGATAATGCGGTATTTGTTCTCTCCCATAAAGGTGCGCTTGCGGAAGAGATCGGTTTCTATTGTTCCTTCCAGCACCTGGATGAAATCAAAGCCGTGCATGCCCGCGAGCAGCATGGCGTTGTACTGGAAGTTTGTATAATCCTCGATCTCGATGGTTCCAGCCATCAGCGCACGTTCCAGGGCGGAGCCGCCGGCCTTACCACCGGCCCTCATGCAGTAGGTAGTCAATAACCGATCGACGCAGCCGGCGGCTATCAGGCATTCGACGTCAAGAATTCCGGACTGGGAGTACAAGGTGAGTCCTTTCCTTCGCTGACGGATGACTTCGAACACCATGTCCATGCAGGTTCCGACCGTATAATTGCCGATTACCAGATGATCACCGTCATGAACAAACCTGCTGATGGCCTCCTTTACGGTCATAATCTTATTTATTTGCTCTGTCATATACACTTCCTCTCTTTCAGTGTAATGCCTTGATATCGGACGTTCCCGAAGGAGGCCGGCGAGATCGAGCTACGTGTTACATCGGCATCGTCTGATTTTGTCGCTTGTGTCAGCGGGCGCGGCGGATCATACGGCTGACGCTCCGCTTTAGTTGCCCAACTACCAGATTGGCGCGCTCGACAGAATCGACCGGACCCCTTGGGGTGGCGGTTCGGCAAGCTATGCGGAGCGCTTCACTGCGACGGGGCCGCCGGTGGGCACTGCTTCACGCACTGCTTGAAGCCGTGGCGACAGGCCTGCAGGAGAGTCACGACAGTGGCATTGGTCCGCCAATCGTTGCTGCACGTGTCACGACAGGTGAAGTTGGCGACCTGCGCTTGGTCGACGCAGTTGGTACACGTCTGATCAGTCGGCTGACACGGCGCGCCACACGTCTGCTTCGCCTGGACGAAGACCGCCTTGCAGGCGTCGGTCCCGCCGATGCAGTTTGTCGCCAAGTCGCTCCCGTCGGGCAATTTTCCGCTGCTGAGAATCTGGTCCGCACTGTCAAAGCAGGCCTGACGTCCGGCCAGGCAGGCGGTGCCACAGGCCGGGTCGATATTGCGGCACACCAGGCTCGCCGAAACGAAGTCGTCACGGCACTGCGACTGGCAGGCCTGGAAGGTCTGGCGCGCGGCCATGACGCACGCGTTCGGGGCCGCCGTGGCGCTCCGGTGGGCCGTCACCACCATCACGCTGACGATCAGCAGTCCGCGGGTGAGCTTCTGCATGTCATGCTCCTCCTCTTGCTGCATCGCACTCTATCGTGGGCGCGCTCAGGGCACCAGACAAATTCGGTTTAATTTGCCCGCTCCGCTTACGCGCCTCGCGCCTAAACCACCTTTGCTATGAGCCCACGCTACACCAATCCACCACCTCCCGATCGCCTGCCCGCCTCTACAGGCGGCAATCGGCGATCGCGGCCGCCGATGCTCACGGGCAGCGCCACGCCTGCGGTAAAGTCGAAGGTCGAACAGCTTTACCTCTCCGTCGCTGAAATCTTCGAGCTGTGGGTGCAGCGCTGTGACTCTGCCCACACGCAGCGTGTTTACCGTGGCGACGTGATGGCGGTCGTGGCGTTCATCGGGATCCCCTGGCCAGCGGAGTCGTGGCGGATGTTTTCCGTGTGGGTGGCCGACGTGCAGCGCTTTCGCGAGGGCATGATCGAGCACCAGATGGCACCGAAGACGCTCAACCGGTTCATCTCGTCGCTGTCATCCTTCTGCAAGTATCTCGCCGGCTACGCCGCCGATTTTCGCTTGCCGATCCTCGTGCCGAACCCGGCGGAGGCGCAGTTCATCGTCCGGGCGAAGTCGGATCCCGTCGACGAGACGCGGGCACTGTCCGCCACACGCGCGCGGCAGCTCGTGGGCATGCCGGCCGGCGATTCCGTGATCGACTTCCGCGATCGTGCCATTTTGAAATTCTCGTTCACAACCATCCCAGCGGTGATCCGACCCCGAGCAAGGAGGATATCGAGATCACCCGCCGGCTCCGTGAGGCCGGCGAGATGATGGGTGTGCGTGTCCTGGACCACATCATCATCGGCAGGGGCCGCTTCGTGAGCGTTGTTGACGATGGGTACTGGTGAGGTCGTTATCCGTTACGTGCCGTCAGTCATACCCGCTGACGGCTCCTTTTCGCGACCACCAATATCTTCCCACATCCGCCTCAGGCCGTGTCGCGCCGCCAAGTCCTCGTCACACAGCACGAGCCCATCTTCCGCGTGCTTGTACAGGGCACCGTTCCGGCGCGCCTCTACGCATGACGGCTGGGTGCAGATGATGCACGTCAGGGGATGAGATGACCAGTTCCGGAAGCGCCGGGCCGCGCAACGCTCTTCTCTAGGGGGAGGGAGGGAAGCGACGACTTCGCGAGCTCACGCCGCTTTCGTAACTTTGTTCGCCGCCCGACGCATCGCAGCGATCGTCTCCTGATAACTCGGCGTCTCGAAAATTCCGGAGCCCGAAACCAACACCTCAGCACCGGCCACGGCCACCCGGCCGGTGTTGTTCACCTTGATGCCGCCGTCGACCTCGATGAGATACGACAACCCACGCTCGCGCTTGAGCCGGGCCGCTTCGTCGATCTTCTTCACCACCGACTCGATGAACTCCTGTTCCGCAAAGCCAGGATGCACGCTCATGATCAGCAGCAGGTCGATCGACGGCAGAATGTCGATGACCGTCCCCACCGGCGTCTCCGGATTGATGACCACCGCTGGATGCACGCCGTGTTCGCGGATCTGGCGGATCAGGTCTGGAAGCTTGGCGGCGACCTCCTGATGCACCGAGATGAAGTTCGCCCCGGCTTTCGCAAACGCCGGGATGAACCGTTGCGGCTCCTCGATCATGAGGTGTACGTCCAAGGTGAGGCGGGTGACTTTGCGTACGGCATGTACGATGTCGGGCCCGATGGTCAGGTTGGGCACGAAGTGCCCGTCCATCACGTCCAGATGGAGCCAATCCGCTCCCGCCGCTTCGACCGCGTGCACCTCTTCTGCCAGCCGGCCGAAGTCGGCCGAGAGTATCGACGCCGCGATGACAACCACCTCTCGACCATATCGCGCTATCCGCGTGCCTTCAACCGCACCGCAAAGAAGCCGTCGAGACCGTGCCGATGCGGAAACGTCCGCAGCACAAGGTCGCCGCCGATCAGCTCACGAGCGCCTGGCGGCAACGATGGCCGCGGATCCTCGATCACGAAGGAGGGATGCCGGCTCACAAACGACTCCAGCACGTCGTCGTTTTCCTCGCGGGTGAGGGTGCAGGTGGCGTAGACCAGGACACCGCCCGGACGCACCCACTCCGAGACCCGCCGCAGCAGCCGTTGCTGCACACTGGCTCGCGCCGTGATATCTTCCGGCTTGCGCTTCCACTTGATCTCGGAGTGTTGGCGGAGCGTGCCGAGTCCCGAACACGGCGCGTCGACCAGCACGCGATCAAACCTCGCCTCACCCGGATGCCAGCTCAGCACGTCGGCTGCCACGGGGTGAAGGACGGCCAGGCCGTGGCGCCGGGCCATGCGTTGCAAACGTGCGATGCCACGGGAATTGACATCGATGGCGACGATCTCGCCGCGGTTACGCATCAACTCCGCCATGTGCGTGGCTTTGCCGCCCGGTGCGGCGCAGGCGTCGAGTACGCGCTCGCCCGGCTGCGGATCGACCACCAAGCTCACCAACTGTGATGCCTCGCCCTGCAGAGAGAAAAGGCCGGCGGCGTAGCCGGGGAGGGCGTCGGCGGCGCCACCGTCCTCGATCTGAATCGCCACCGGCGAGTACGTGGACGGTCTCGCCTTGAGTCCGGCGCGGCGCAGGCTCTCCAAGACGCTCTTGCGGTTCGTTTCGAGTTGGTTCACACGCGCGACCGTCGGCGCCGCCTGGTTATCGGCACGCAGCAACGCTTCGGTTTCGTCTACGCCGAACTGGGCGACCCAGCGCTCGACCAGCCAGCGCGGGTGCGAGAGTCGGGCCGAGAGATAACCGATCGGGTCGTCCTGCCGCGAGGGGAACGGCACCTCCCGCCAAGCGGAGACGGCGCGGCGCAGAACCGCGTTCACCAAGCCCGCAGCGGCGCCGCCACGAAAGCGCTTGGCCAGGTCGACGGCGGTGTCGACGGCGGCGAACGGCGGAATCTTCGTGAGGACGCAAACCTGGTAGAGCGCCAACCGGAGCAGCGCGCGCACCGGAACGTCCAGCTCGGCGGGCGGCCGCCGCGAGAACGCAGCGAGGATGTGATCGACGTATCCCTGCCACGCCAGTGTGCCGTAGACCAGGCGCGTTAACAGCGCGTGGTCCCGCGGATCGAGTTTTCTGGTGCCCTGGTAATGCCCGAGCAAGGCATCGGCGTAAGCATCGGTTTCCTCGACCCGCCGCAAGATGTCCCACGCAAGCCGCCGGGGATCTGCGCGCAGTGGAGAGTCCCGTTCTCGCTTGCTGTGGTTCACCAAGTGACGCCCGCTCGCCGCGGGTCCTCCTACGAAGAAGGGGTCACTCATTGAAAGGCAGTTGTCAATCCAGGCGCGGTGAGGTCCGCCCTTCAGGGCAGAGATGAAGACAATCCCTCTTTCCGAGCGCCGGCTTTCGCATCCCTGCCCCTTTCGGGGCGACACTTCCCCTTAACCTCAGGACATTAAGTCTCTAGGCCAGATTGCTTGACGACGGGGCAGTCGGCGGAATACAAGGACGAGTCGCAGGCAAGCGGAGACCCGCCAACGAGAAGCAAAGCGAGAGGCTGCGCATGAGAGCACGCTGGGGAATAATTACGGTTCTGATCGCCCTAACGGTCTTGCCGGGCTGTGAGTACGGGCGACGGTTCGTCAGAAAGCCGTGGGGCAAGGGCACGTACATTCCCGCGGCCGTATGTGCCGTCGTCGGGGCTGGCGCCGGGGTGGGCATACAAGAGGCGCGTCGCGGCACTTCGACTTCAACCGTTTGCCCCCCTTCAGGGCCCTGCCTAACTTCGCGCAAAGAGGATGACGCCGACTATTGGAAGGGCGCCTTGATCGGGACCGCGATCGGGGCTGGCGCGTGCGCATTGGCCGGGCATTACCTACTCGATCCCGAAGCCGCCACAGCTCCGCCTCCTCCACCTCCGCCGCCCCTGCCGACGCCGCAACCACTTCCGCCGCCCTCGGGCAAGCGGATCGTGCTGCGCGGCGTTCACTTCGACTTCAATAAGAGTGATATCCGGCCCGACTCGCGGCCGATCCTCAACGAAGCGGGGGAGATCTTGAAGGAAAACCCGGACGTCCGCATTTCGGTCGAAGGGCACACCGACGCCATTGGAAGCGACCAGTACAACCAGCAGCTCTCGTTGCGGCGCGCCGAGGCCGTGTTCCGCTATCTGGTGAATCATGGTATCCCGCCGGAGCGGATGGAAGTGATCGGCTATGGCAAGCGCCACCCGGTGGCAAGCAACGACACGGACAGCGGCCGGGCCCAGAATCGCCGGGTCGAGTTGCGCGTGGTGTCCCAGACGCAGGAATTGGAGCCATAGCCCGGGCCGAGAACACCAATTTTCGCCCGCCGGATTGCTCGTCGGCAGCGGCGAAGAAGAACGTTGACTTCACGATCGGCGATAGGTAAGGGCTAGAGGTACTTAGCTTTTTCGAGTCAGGAGAACCGAATGGGACACACTGCAGCAAGGCTTTCGCTTGCTCTGCTGTTCGCAGCAGCCGCAATGGTGGCGCCGCCGGCCGGAGCCGATGTGCAACCGGGCGACGTCATCACCAAGGCGAACGTTGACAAAGTCAAGGATCTCATATCACCGGGAGTGGAATGGTGCGTCAAGCATGGCATGACCATGAAGATCGTGCCCTACAAGAAGGTGGAGTGGGACAAGGGCTACCGCGAGGCCACCGAGAAGTACTCCGGCCAGGTCAAGCTCGCGCCGGACGGCCGCTCGCTCATCGGCCACGTGGCCGGTATGCCCTTCCCGAAGATCGATCCCAACGATCCACAGATCGCGCTCAAGATCATGTGGAACTTCGATTCCAGACCGTACAGGACCGACGACCTAGACCTGCGCAACTTCGATTCCGATACCGGCCCGGTGAGCGACAGCGGTCCGATGCAGGTGGAGCGACATTTCCTCCTCGACCATCTGCGCACCCTCTGGTACACGGCCCGGATCTACGTCGATCCCAAGCCCGATCTGCCCAATACGGATGGTGTGCGGAGCAAGCAGTCGCTGCATCCGATCCTGGAGCCGTTTGATCTGAAGGGAGTGGGCTCGTCGTCCATCCGTTATGTCAGCCCCGATCGTCAGGACGACACGTGGCTCTACATGCCCTCGCTGCGACGGGTGCGGCGGCTGTCGAGCGCGCAACGCTCCGACGCCCTGTTCGGACAGGACACCGACGTGGACACCTACGACGGTTATGCCGGCCAGATTCCGTGGTTCGATTGGAAGTACCTCGGTGATAAGGAAGTGCTCGGCTCATTCCACGCGGAAGCGTTTCCGACGAAGGCTTGCGAGGGCGCCGGCGATTTCATCTTCTGCGATACCTGGGAGAAACGGCAAGTATACGTAATCGAAGGCGTGCCCAAACTGCCCCAGTACGCCTACGGCAAGCGGCTCCTCTTCATCGACAAGGAAACCTACTACATCCCCTTTACCGACATCTTCGACCGCGCCGGGCAGCTGTGGAAGGTGTGGATCAACCAGTGGAGTTTCAAACGCAGGGCGACTCCATCCGGCGACGAGTACCCGGACGAGATGCCGTTTCAGCCCAGCATCACCATGGTCGACATGCAGCTCAGCCACGCCACCAGAGCCTCGCTACCCAGCGCTAAATATGCGGGCGAACAGGGCTGGTATTTCAACCAGGGTGCCAAGTCGGGCACCACCGAAGCGTTCTTCACCGTCGCCACCCTGATCGAAAGCGGCCACTGATTCGGCCGCAAGAGCAGTCGTCGTTACGGAAGGGGAACGCCGGGGCGTCCCCCTATCCCGATTAGACCAGTCCCAGTGCCCGCTGAATCTCGCGCAACAGCGCGATGTTGTCGGAATGCCCGGTCATCCGGGCGGTGATCATGCCCCGCAGCGGCCGCCCGAGCAGATACACGTCACCCATGATGTCGAGGATCTTGTGGCGCGCAAACTCATCCGGGAAGTGCAACGCGGTGTTGACGACCTTCTCGTCATCGATGAGTACGCAGTTGTCGAGCCGACCGCCGCTCGCGAGCCCCATGGCGGCGAGCTGCTTCATGTCGCGCAAGAACGCGAACGTGCGTGCCGGAGCGATCTCGTCGCGGAACGACTGCGGGCCGCTGTGCAGATAGGTGTACTGTTGCAGGCCCACGGGGTGCGGGTAGAGGAGAGTGTATGAGATCCCGAAGCAGTCCGCCGGTTCAATGGCGATCATCTCCCCATCTTCCTTGCCCACCGCGATGCGGCGGTTGATGGCGATCTCCTCAACCATGCCTTCTTGCTCGACCACGCCCGCGTTCTCGATCAGGTCGCAAAACGCGATGGCCGAGCCGTCCATGATCGGCACCTCACCCTGCACCTTCACCAACAGGTTGGTGATGCGGTAGGCGTGCAAGGTGGCCATGAGATGCTCGACCGTGCGCGCCGTCACCCCGTTGCGATGCAGGGTGGTGGCGTACCCCGTGGAATCCACGCACTCCAGCTGCGCCGGCACGGTCTCGTCGGTTGACAGGCTGGTGAACAAAATGCCGCTGCCTGGCGGGAGCGGCTGCAAGATCAAGCCGGTTTTGACGCCACTGTGCAGCCCCTGACCGCTGACGACAACGCTGCGCGCGATGCTGCACTCCTTCCATCGCCGCGCGCACGGCAGCGGTTGGGTGTGCGGCCCCGTGCCTTCGGCGGTCGTCTCCGCCGTGCCCGCGCCATCCGGCGTCACGGCGGCCGTGCGGCGCACGGCGGCGTAATGATCGAGGGCGCGGTTCACCACACGCAAGAGGGCGTCGAGCGAAAAGGGCTTTTCGATGAAATCGAAGGCGCCGAGCTTGGTGGCCCTCACGGCGGTCTCGATGTTGCCATGTCCTGAGATCATCACAACCTCCGGCCCCGGCGCAGCGTCGTGGAGCTGTTGCAACAACTGCAACCCATCCATCTCCGGCATCCATATGTCGAGAATGACCAGCTCCGGGTGTTCGCGTTCAATCAGATCGAGCGCCTGCCGGCCGTCTTCCGCCTCCAAGACTTGGAGCCCCTCCTCGGCAAGGATGCCGCGGAGCGAGTTTCGTATCTGCGCTTCGTCGTCCACCACCAATACCGTTGCCATTGCATCCTCCTGACGCTGTGCATGCAGGCGCGTGGGTGCTCGCGCGGTCTCATGCCGCCGGTCTCACGCCCGCGCTGCGACGCGTGTGATCTCGCTCGGCCGGCGCAGGGGAAAATCGATGATGAAGCGGCTGCCGCGAGGCTGATTGTCCCGCACGTGAATGTAAGCCTGGTGGTCCGCCACTATCGCCGAAACGATCGCCAGACCGAGCCCGGTCCCCTCTTTCTTGGTAGAGAAATACGGCTCGAACAACCGCAGCTTCGCGTCTCTGCTCATCCCCATTCCGTTGTCCGCCACCTCGAGACGCACGATGCCACGCGCCCGCAGGTGCGACACCACAATCTCGACGCGGCCGCGTTCGGGGATACCCTGGCATGCCGCCACGGCGTTGTCGAGCATATTGATCAGCGCCCGCTTGATCGCCTCGCGATCCAGCTCGATCGGCGGCAAGCCCTCGGCGGGGCGGTACTCGAAGGCCACTTCCGTATGGCCCTGGCGGAAGAGCGCCAGCGTCTCGTCCACCACGGCGTTGAGGTCTTGTGGCGCCAGCGCCACCGCCGGCAGCCGCGCGAACATGGAGAACTCATTCACCAGCCGCTTCAGCTCGTCGACTTGGCCGATGATGGTACGCGTGCATTCATCGAACAGCGTCCCGTCCTCCTGTGCCAGCTGCGCTGCATAGCGCTTACGCAGCCGCTGCGCCGAAAGCTGGATCGGCGTGAGCGGATTCTTGATCTCGTGCGCCAGGCGGCGGGCCACTTCCCGCCAGGCCTCCATGCGCTGGACCCGCAGCAAATGGGTGACGTCCTCGAAGAACAACATCAGGCCGCGTGGGGTGCCGGTGTCGTCGGTGAGGGCGGTCGTGCTCACCAGGGCGGTAACGATGTGCTCGCCGCCGGTGAGCTTGATCTGGCGCTCGATCGATGCATCAGGCGAGCCCAGTGCCTCATCGATCACCTCGGCGATCTTGCGCAGGTCAAGGCGCTCGAACACCTGGGCCCAGTGTTTACCGCGTGCCTGCGTCAAGCGCAGTCCGAGCATGCCTTCGGCGGCGCGGTTCAGCATGGTGACGGCGCCGGTGTGGCTCAGGGAGACGACGCCGGCGGTGATATTGGCCAGAAGGTTTTCCACGTATTTGCGCCGCTCGACCAGCTCGGAGTGGATCTGCTGCAGTTCGGCGGTCATCTGGTTGAAGGAGTCGACGAGCACGGCGGTCTCTTCGTCACTGCCGGCCTCGATGCGATAATCCCAGTTACCCTGAGCCACCTCGCGCGTCCCTTCGGCCAAACGCTGCAGCGGGATGGTGATGCTCTTGGCCTGCTGGATGCCAAACCAGGTCGCCGAAAACGTCACAACCAATGTGATCAGCGCCAGGCTGAGGACGTAGCCGTTCTTGATCGGCTGCTTCATGCCGGAGAGCTGCCGGTATTCCTCGTACGAGCGTGAAATGTCACGGGCCTTCTTGCTGACGTTGCGCGGCACGAGGTAGTCGACGGTCACCGCGCCGATGATGGCGCCGTCCTTGCCCCGCACCGGCACGCCGGCGCGCACGATGTCGCCTCTTCCGAAGGCATAGGTCCGCGTCACCTCCTGCCCGTTGGACAATTCGGTGCGCACCTCGGCTTCAATTGGCGGCGGCCGTTGCGCCGTCTCGGTGCTGTCGGCGCGCGCCAAACCGGTGTCATTCGCGGAGAAGACCTCAAGCCCTGCCAGGTTCAGCTCTTCCAGCTTTCGCTGCACGAAGCTTTGCAGATCGGCGTGCCGGCCGGGCGGCCACAGGCCCTGCTCCGACGTTTGCTGCCCGACTTCGCGTGCGAAGTGCAAGGCATTGTTGGCGGCGAACTGGTAATAACTCTGCGCGACATCGAGCGAGCCTTCCAGCGAGCTCTCGACGCGCACATTGAACCAGTTCTCGATCGCCGCGTTCAAGAAGCCCTCGGCGACGAAGAAGAGCAGCACGCTCGGCACCAGCGACAATCCGACAAAGGCCAGTACCAGACGGGTGCGCAGCCGCGAGCCGAAGATGCCACGTCGGCGCTCGAAAACGAGCTTTACCACGTTGCGCGTAACGAGAAAAATCAGCAGCACCAGCAGGATCAGGTTGAAGTTGATCAGCAGGAAGAAGACGATGTTGCTGAGGCCAGCCAGACGCGTTTCGAAAACTGCAAAGACCAGGAAGACCACCGCGGTCAGCACGATGATCACGGTCTCACGCCGCCGCCGACGGATTTCATCCGCGGGGAGGGGTGGACGACGCCCGGTCCACATGTGCCACCAGCGGTCCATCAGATCGACACATTCTATGAGGGAGGCGTCAAGGGCGCAAGATCCGGCGCGGCAACAATCCGGGCGCGGCGACTTGCCCAGACAGCGTGCTTGGAGGAAGAGAAAGAAGCACACTCCGAACTTGAAATGGCAAGTGCCAAGGAGGAAGGCGGCGTAATGGTGAACGAGGCGCAGGAAAATCCGGTGCTGGCGGCGCTGGCGACACGTGCGCTGGAGTTCGTGAAGGACGGCAACATCGTCGGTCTGGGCACGGGGCGCGCCGCCACCGCCTTTGTCCGTGCGCTCGGACACCGCGTGCGCCAGGGCTTGCGCGTCACCGGCGTGCCGACGTCGGCGGCGACCGCGGTCACGGCGCAGGAGTGCGGTATATCACTGGCGGGACTCGACGATGTCGACGCCATCGACGTCACCGTCGACGGCGCCGATGAAGTCGATCCGCATCTCGACCTGATCAAAGGATACGGCGGCGCCATGGTGGTGGAGAAGATCGTCGCCGCGGCTTCGCGCACCGAAATCATCCTGGTAGGCAGCGACAAGCTGGTGCCCGTGCTCGGCCGGCGCGGCGTCTTGCCGGTCGAAGTGATCCCGTTCGCTCTCGGCTTCTGCAAACGACGACTGGCCTCATTGGGTTGCCGGCCGCAACTGCGCTCCGTCGAAGGCCGGCCCTTCATCAGCGACAGTGGCAATTACATCCTCGACTGCGGCGTTGAACCGATCACGGAGCCGCAGCGGCTGGAGGATTCGCTCCGCGCCATTCCCGGCATCGTGGGCACCGGCTTGTTTCTCGGCATCGCCGATTTGGTCCTGGTGGGTGAGAGCGCTGGCGTGCGTGAGTTACGCCGGCAGAAATCGAAGACGTCATGAGCGACGCTTAGCGCGACTTCTCGCATGCGCCGCCACCGTTTCCTCGCGCCGGATCTCGCTGGGCGACTTATCCGTGCGCAGGGCTCGGAACGACGCTTGGCGGATCTTGCCGTCATGGGTCCATTCACTGAAAGCCACTTCCGCCGCCAACGTCGGCTTCACCCAGTGCGCCTTGCGGCCGGGCGAGCCCTGCGGGTGGCGACCTTCATGGTCACTTCTCACGCCAGGCCAAAGGATTCGCTGGCCCCGTACCCTTCCCAATCGGCAAGCCATGAGCAATCGCGGCGGTGATGAACTGTTTCGCTTGCGTTACCGAATCCAACAACGACCGGCCGCGCGCAAGATTCGCAGTAATCGCGGCGGACAGCTGACAGCCGGTGCCGTGCGCATGTCGCGCGGGCAGACGAGGCGCGGAAAGCTCATGTGTCTGTGCGCCGTCGTGCAGGACATCGACTGCCTGATCGCCATCGAGATGGCCGCCTTTCACGAAGCACGCCCTGGCGCCGCGCGCGACGAGGGCGGCAGCCGCTCGATGCAGATCGAGGACAGACCTGATCGCCACGCCCGTGAGGGCCTGCGCTTCGTGGACATTAGGCGTCACCAGGGTAGCCAGCGGCAGCAAGTCGCGTACGAGCGCTTCGCGCGCCTCGGGTGCAAGCAAGGCGGCGCCCGTGCCGGCAACCATCACGGGATCGACCACAAGATTCTGAACCGCGTGATCCCGCAGCGCCCCGGCCACGGCGCGGACGATATCCGTGTTCACGAGCATGCCAGTCTTCACGGCGTCAGCGCCGATATCGCTCAGCACGGCCTCGATTTGTTGGCGGACAAATGACGCCGGCACCGCGTGGATGGCGGAGATGCCTTGCGTGTTCTGCGCCGTGAGTGCCGTGACCGCGCTCATGCCAAACACGCCGAACACGGTGAATGTCTTCAGATCGGCCTGGATTCCGGCACCGCCGCCCGAGTCCGAACCGGCGATCGTCAACGCCCGCGCGATCATGGCGATGACATTGTCGCAAAGAGCCCAGCGCGACGCCACACCGCGCAACGCTAACGCTCCTGGGTTACGGTGACGTATCCAAGGTTTTCCTCTCCCTCCGAAGGTCAGAGTGTTCTTC
This sequence comes from Binatia bacterium, assembly GCA_050015455.1. Taxonomy (GTDB): domain Bacteria; phylum Desulfobacterota; class Binatia; order HRBIN30; family HRBIN30; genus JAGDMS01. The sequence goes on along the minus strand of JBEKBJ010000014.1, from coordinate 48,106 downwards.
TTCCCTCCCTGCGCCCTACGCCGCAGGCGTTGCGGATCATAGCCCTAGGTTGGGTCGCGGACCCTTGCCGCGTCTCTTCCGCGGCTACTCAGGGCGGCGGCCCGCGACGCTGGCGGCCTGGGGTAGCCAAGAGAAGGCAACCCCAGGCTATGATGCACAACACCTTCAGTGTAGTGCCTGACAACCAGATCCTTTGCGGTCGTGCCAGCGGGCCGACCCGTAGGTAAGGGAGATCTCTTAAGGATGCCCGAGAGAAGTTGACAGTAGAGGCTCAACGTTCGATAGCTTGCCTTGAGATGCCTTCATCGTCACCGCCCGCGATACGGCTCGACCGAGTCTCTGTGGCCAAGCAAGGCCGCTCGGCCCTCAGTGACGTGACGCTGTCATTCCAGTCGGGAGGCAAGTACGCCGTCCTCGGGCCATCCGGCGCGGGGAAGACCACGCTGCTGCGCCTGCTCAATCGCCTGGAAGATCCGACGGCCGGCGCGCTCTGGTTGCACGGCACGCCATACGTGCAGCTATCCGCAATCACGCTGCGCCGCCGCGTGGCGCTGGTGTTCCAGGTGCCGGTGATCTTTACCGGCAGCGTGCGGGACAATCTTTGCACGGCGTTGCGATTGCAGCGCCGCGGCGGCGAGGCCGATCCGGCAGACCTGACACGGTCTCTGGAGCTGGCGGGACTCGACGGCGCCATGCTCGCGCGTGACGCGGCGGCGTTGTCGACGGGTGAGAAGCAGCGCGTATGCATCGCCCGTGCGTTGATGACGCGGCCCGAGGTGCTGTTGCTCGACGAGCCGACGGCGGCGCTCGATCCGACCGCTGCGCATCGGCTGATCGAGTCGATCGTGCAGCTGAGCCGTACCGGGGGGCTCACGGTCATCATGGTGAGTCATCAGCCGGAGCATGCGCGCGGGTTCGGCGGCGAGGTCATTCTGTTGGTGAGTGGCCGCGTCGTTGAGCAGAGCAGCGCTGAACAGTTCTTCGTGGCGCCGGCGACGGATCAGGGGCGCAGCTACTTGGACCGAACCTTACCCGGTATCGCCTCATGAACACGCAGCTCATCGACCCCTCATGGTTGCAGATCGCGTGCGCGGCCGGCCTGCTGCTGGTGACCATCGGTTTGTCTGCCGCGCGCGGCTTGGGGCTCGGGCGGGATCTGATTGTGGGGGGGATCCGGACCCTCGTACAGCTCGTTGCGATCGGCTACGTATTGGGATTCGTCTTCTCGAGCGGCAGCCCAGCGTTGATCATCCCGATCCTGATCTTCATGCTTGCGGTGGCTGCGTGGACCGTCGCGGCGCGGCAACGGCGGCCGACGAACGCGCTGCGTCTCCTAGTGCTGGGGTCGTTGAGCGCCGGTTGCGGGCTTACCATGGTGCTGGCAACCGAGGTGATCCTGCGTATTCAGCCGTGGTACAATCCGTACTACCTGATCCCGCTCATGGGCATGGTGATCGGCAACAGTCTGAACAGCGCGACGCTGGCGGTCGAGCGGCTCGACAGCGAGCTGCGGGGCGCGCGCGACCGCGTCGAGGCGCTGCTTGCTCTGGGCGCGACCAGCCGTCAGGCAGCGGCCGCCGCAGTACGCGCCGCTATGAAAGCGGCGATGATCCCGATCATCAACTCGATGATGGTGGTCGGATTGGTGTCGCTCCCCGGCATGATGACCGGACAGATCCTCGGTGGCAGCTCACCGCTGGTGGCGATCAAGTACCAGGTGTTGATCATGTACATGATCGCCTTCTCCACCACGATCACCACCTTCGTGCTCACCACCTTGCGGGCGCGTTCCTACTTCACCCCGGCGCATCAGCTGCGCGCAGAGGCGGTCGCGGACGCTTGAGCTAGGTGCAAGGTCAAAGGTTAAAGAGGAAAGCCAGAGGCTTTTACCTTTCCTCTTTTCCCTTTCACCTGCTCTTTCTTTGGCCGTTTTCAGGCGGCCGATTCGATCTGCCGGACTATCTCCAGGAATTCCTCGATCGGCCCCAGGTTGTTCAATGCCTCCACCACGCGTTCCATGTCCAGAGCGACGTACTCATGAACCAAGACGTTGCGAAATCCAGGCAAAAGTTCGAGTTGCCGCACGAGATCAGTAGGAAACCGGCTGTCACGCGTCAGATTGCGAACTGCCTCCGTGTAGTCCTCGAAGCGGTCACCGCGGCGCGCGCACAGCTCTCCGGCGATGTTGATCACCAATTGGCAGACCGTCAGCAACGAGAAAAGGACGTCGTTGTGGAGCGACAGCTCCCGTTCGAGTGCCTCCCGCCCGACTACGCGGGGCCGCAGCTCTCGCAAATGCTCGAGGTGGCGGTGCAGCTCGGCCAAGCGTTCCACGAGGTAGGTCATCGGGCGATGGCACCTAGCTTGATCTTGCGGGCGCGGCGCAGAAACGGTTCCAGGTCGGCCGCGCGCAGTTGTGTGTCGCGCACGAAGTCGTGGTCGGCCGCGGCGTTCGCACAAAACACCTGCTCACCAGCGGTCACGATGCGTCGCGCGAAGGGCGGCGGTGCCTCGTTCAGGACGACCACGTCGATCTCCCTCTGCCGGAGCACGTGGCTCAGCCAGGACGAGAGCCGCAGGCGCTCCTGAAACCGCTCGCGCGCCGTGGGGTACCGGCCGCGGTCGAGGAGGACGGCGACATCGATGTCACTCTGCCGATGGGCGTGGCCTTCGTGGTGGCTGCCAAAGAGATATGCCGAACACAGGCCGGGCACTGCGGCCGTCTGGAACACGCGGCGCAAAGCCTGGGCGAAGTCCGGATGTGGTGAAGCGCTTTCGCTGTCCATGATCTGGCACAAGTTACCACGGACCCACAATCCCGGCCAACAACCGCGAGGCCTTTCCATGCAGGGCCAAGGTCAAAGGTCAAAGAGGAAAGCCAGAGCTGCCCGTTGTCTTCCGTCTGGCTTTTACCTTTCCTCTTTCACCTTTGCCCTTCTTCCCGTGGTCTGGACCACGACGACAACGAGGTCAGATTGGTCGTGATACAGATCGGGCAGGTAGAGGCCAAGATCACGGCGTGCGAACTCGGCTTCGTGGAATCCGTCGTAGAGGATATGCTCCTGGCCGAAGTGCTTGGCGAGAATGTCGGCGACCTTGGAAGCGAAGTCCCGCCTTTCCCCCGCGAAGGAGAAGGCGATTCGGAAGCGCTTGGAGTTCATATTTCCTCGCTCAAGTTGCCGCTCGCATACCTGCCGGCCTTCCGCCTTCGCTCGGACGCTACGGCGGGACGGGCGAGGACGCGGGAGTGCTCCAGCCCGTCCTCGATCTTCGCCGGGATGCTGTCGCCGGGGCGGATCTCCCAGTCATCGAGCCAGACGCGCAGGCCGTCCGCCCGCAGCCGCTCCGCGATAGCGCGCACCACCGCCTTGTCCTTCGCGCTGTGGCTGAGGAAGACGTCGTGGGTGAAGGCTTCGGTGCTCATGGAGGATCACATCAATTCGCGGAACTGCTCCGGCGTCAGACCGGCATCCCTGGCGATGTCGGCCATCGTGAAGGCGTTGATGGGGTTGTGGCGAGGGATGGTCAGGCGCACGCGGCCATTGGACATGACCGTGTGCTTTGCTTCGTGGGCGATGCGAAACCCAAGCTTGGTGAAGACCCGTACGGCAGTGGCGTGGCTGATGCCTGGAAGCTTCGGCATGTTTCAGATGGCGACCAGGTCTTCCTCAATCTTGGACACGCCGGCTTCCTCGGCTTCCACCTTCAGCCACTCCTGTATGGCGATCTTGATGTTCTCCACGGCCTCCTCCCGCGTGGCGCCTTGGGAATGACAGCCCGGCAGAGCTGGGCAACTGACCGCCCATCCTTCTTCCGATTGAATCAGGCGAATTCGGTATTGCATGGATGTTTAATGGCCCAACTGGCGCGAGTATGCAACGGGCGTTCTTGGACGCAAGCCTTTCCTTTGTCCGCAGCTCTACTGGCGCCGCCTGCGTCGGGCGGTTCGCGAAACCGGAACCTGCCGGCCTTCCGCCTTTGCTCAGACGCTACGGCCGGACAAGCCAACTGCGCCCAGTCCGAGCCGGGCGCATGCGCCGATATGCAGAGCACAAGCACGCGGGAGTGCTCCAGCCCGTCCTCGATCTTCGCCGGGATGCTGGCGCCGGGCTTGATTTCCCAGTCGTCGAGCCAGACGCGCAGGCCGTCCGCCCGCAACCGCTCCGCGACGGCGCGCACGATCGCCTTGTCCTTCGCGCTGTGGCTGAGGAACACGTCGTGGGTGAATTCGGTGAATTCCTTAGGCACGGTCACTTTCTCCTCACACGGTACCGCATGCTGTGTTCCTTGACCTGGAAACCGATTTCCCGGCGCGGTTTCACCGGTGGCGTGGTGAGGCGGTGAATGGCGTCGAACAGCGTGCGGGTGCCGGTGTCGTGGCGTTCGACCTTGCGCTCCAATTCGGCGAGCTTGTGGGCCAGTTCCTTCCGCAGGGCGAACGTCTCCCGCAGGCGCACGAACACGCGCATGATGGTGATGTTGACCTGAACGGCGCGAGGAGTGCGCAGGACACCCGAAAGCATGGAGACACCTTCCTGCGTAAAGACGCGCGGCGGATACTTGAAATGCTGGCCGCGCTTTAAGCTTCCAAAATGGAAGCTTAAAGCCTCCGCTTCCTCCGAGGTAAGCTGAAACATGAAATCAGGTGAAAGGTAGGAGCCGGAGGGAGAACAGCTCCGGCTTTCCTCTTTAACCCTTAACCTTCCATCGGCCGCCGCGCTGTTCGGTATGCGTCGATGACCGACCACAGCGCAACGACTAAAAACGGCAGCGAGGCCAAGAGCATGTTACGCATTCCCGCGGCTAGGTTGTCCAGATCGATGTCCACGTCTAACAGGCTTAACGGAACGGTGGCGGTTACGGCACCGCCGATCAGGAACAGCAGCGCCTTCCAGCGCTCGCGGTTGTAGAGTTGGCCCAATCCTGGAAACAGGCCTGAGAGCACAGCCGCCAGCAGCGGGCTGCGCCGCTGGGCCGCTGCGCCGGGTTCATTGCTTAGCGGCATTCAGCTTCCTCCCGGAAACGTTTGCGCTCACATTAGCCCAGCAAGAAGATGCGGTCACCCCCAGATCGGCGGCTTGCGATCGCGCCACGGTTGCACTTCCTCCAACTGCGCCGCGAGCTGGAAGAGCACGGCTTCGTTGCCGCAAGCGCTGGTGAACAGCGTCCCGATCGGCAGGCCCCCCCCGTTCCAGTGCAACGGCAACGACACCGAGGGCTGTCCGGTGGAGTTCGCCACACAGCAGAACGACATGTAGGCGAGGATCTTCGGCCAATCTACATCGACGTCCCGCAGCGCGCCGGAGTATGTGCCCGTCAGTACCGGCGGCGACGACAGCGTCGGCGTGATCCACACGTCGTAGACCTGGTGGAACTCCCCAATCCGGCGCGCCTCCTGTTGCCGCAGAAACGCCGCGACCTGATAATCGAGCGCGCTCAGGCTGCGACCGCGCGCGGCGGTAGCCCACGTCAACGGCTCCACATCGTCCGGCGTGAGCTGTTTGCCGAACACCAGCGCGGCGGCGGCATCGACCTCGAGCTGCGCCGCCGCGAAGTACGTTACCTTCCAAGATTCCACCAACGTTGCCATGTCGGCTTCGGGCGATGCTTCTTCGACGACATGCCCGAGATCGGCGCAAAACCTGGCCGCCTGTGTCACCGCCGTCTTGCAGTCTGCATGCACATCGTTGCCTATGAGTCCCTCGGTTCGGAATGCGATGCGCAGCCGACGTGGCCGCTGCGACAGCTCGGCGAGGAAAGGCCTGGACGGCGGCGGCGCCCAGTAGGGATCGCCCGGTGCCGGACCCGCGGTGGTGTCGAGCACGGCGGCGCAGTCACGCACCGTGCGCGTCACAACGTGTTCGCAGACGAAACCGTCGATGGCCTCGCCCAGCAGCGGCCCCCACGAGATGCGGCCGCGCGTGGGCTTCAAGCCGACCAGGCCGCACGCCGATGCCGGCATGCGGATGGAGCCGCCGCCGTCGTTGGCGTGCGCGACCGGCACGATACCCGCCGCCACTGCGGCAGCCGAACCCCCGCTCGAACCGCCCGGTGAGCGCCGCGTGTCCCACGGATTGTTGGTCGGGCCGTAGTACAACGGCTCGGTGGTGGGCAAGAGTCCCCATTCCGGGGTGTTGGTCTTGCCGAGCGGAATGAGTCCCGCGGCCTTGAAGCGCGCGACTTGAACCGAGTCGTGATCTGACGGAGGCGCGTCCTTCAGGCCGCGACACCCGAGCGTTGACGGCATACCGGTGCAGTCGCCCGAGATATCCTTCAGCAGCATGGGCACGCCCTGGAACGGACCGCCAGCGCCGCGACGCGGTTGCTGCGCGGCCATGGCTCGCGCGAGGTCGTAGGCCTTGTAGACGACCGCGTTCAGCGCGCGGTTGTGACGCTCGATGTGCTCGATCGCGGCCTCCACCAGTTCCGCAGCCGTCACCTCTCTGCGCCGCACCAGGTCGGCGAGGCCGATCGCATCATAGTTTGAATACTCTGATACCGTCATCCGGATTCTCCTCAGTTCTGTGATCCCAATCGGGCAGGTCGTCTTACCGTCTGCCGGCGCGTCGGGCGCGGATCTGTCGATCGATGCGTGCATCCACGGCGTTGATGATGCTCATGGCCCCTTTGATGGTCAGCCAGCGCAGTGGCTCCGGAGGTAATGGCGGCTGGAGGTCAGCCGGCCGCACCACCCAGGGGCTCACGGGTAAGAAGTCGGTCGTCCCGACGTCTCGGCTGGTCATGCACTGCGCCCTCCTTCGGCCTCAAAGGCTAGCCCAGAGAGTGGACCCGGAGCGCTCCGAGCGCAATGGTGTATGTCATCGCGCCAAGAAGAGGATGCATTGTTGTGATAAACATCATCAACAACATTGACCGGCGTGGTGCCATCGCGCGCAGCTCTGTGGTTTTGATGGATCGGGGCCAGGGTGGCCCGTGAAGCGGAAAACTTCTGGCCCCCTATGGTGCATCGATCTGGGAAATGATATTCAGGGCTTGGACAAAGGTGAAATAGCCTTCCACAATCCCCCGCCACGCAAAGGAGTCAGCCATTTCGACTAAGGTTTTTATCGGCAATCTCAATTTTCGCACCACCGAGCAGCAACTTTCAGATGCGCTCTCAGCCGCCGGGCAAGTAAAATACCTGCACATCGGCACGGATCGGGAGACCGGCCGCTCGCGAGGATTCGCGTTCGTCGAGTTCTCCAGCGAAGCCGAGGCGGCCGAGGCTATCCGGCGCTTCGACGGCCAAGAGATCGACGGCCGCAAGTTGCGCGTGAACACCGCCGAAGATCGGCCACGGCGCAACGACGGCCCACGTTTCGCACCGTCGAGCAGCGAGCGCCCGCAGTATCGGCCGGGGTTCACCACGCCGGGATCTGATCCCTGGTCCGATTTCAGCGCTTCGGCGTTCGGCGGGGGGGCTGCGGGTGGCAGGCCGTTCAAGACCAAAGGCAGCCGCCGTGGGCTCCGTGCACGCAAGCGCAGCCTAAGCTACTAATAAGCGATTATCCGGGGCGTGAATATCAGCCCCGGTCTCCGCTACCTTGGCGCAGACGGGCCGGCGTTGCCCTTATGCCCCCTACTGTTGGAAGGCCAGAAACCTGACAGAAGCCGTCTCTGGCCACACTTAGTGATCGACCTAACTCACTACCAGTGAACTTGGAACAGTCGGCACCACGTCCTCTGGTGGCCCCGACGGAGACGAGCGCGACGGGCTTCGGGCTACGGGAAATGCGCTTCCTTGGCCTTCCTGAAGCGCGCAATTCCGAAGCCCTCGCGCAAACGTCCTAGGTTTTGAGCAGTTGCGGAATTACTTCTTAACGCCGCCCTCTTTGGCCCATTTCTCGAGCATCGCCGTCGTCACCGACTTGGGCCGCTCGATGGCATAGCCCAGGCCGCGATCCCACACGAGGTTCGCCAGCACGCCCAAGGCACGACCGATGCCGAAGAGCACGGTGTAGAAATCCTGTTCCTGTATGCCGTAGTACCACTGGATGACACCGGAGTGCGCATCGACGTTCGGCCATGGATTCTTGGCTTTGCCTTGCTTGGTCAGCACGCCCGGGGCGACCTCGTAGATCATGCTGACGAGCTTGAACATCGGGTAGTCGGGCAAATGCTTTAGGGCAAACTCCCGCTGCGAGGCGTAACGCGGATCGGTCTTGCGCAAGACCGCGTGGCCGTAACCGGGGATGACCTGGCCGGAGTTGAGCGTGTCCCACAGGAACTTCTCGAGCTCTTCTTTGGTAGGGAGCTTGCCGCCGAGCTTCCCCATCACGTCTTGAATCCAGTGCAGCACTTCCTGGTTGGCCAGTCCGTGCAGCGGCCCGGCAAGGCCGTTGATGGCGGCAGCGTAGGCATAATACACGTCCGACAAGGCGGAGGCCACCAGGTGGCCGGTATGCGCCGACACGTTTCCGGACTCGTGGTCCGAGTGCAGGATGAAATACATGCGGCTGACGTCGTCATAGGGTTTCGCGATACCCATCATGTGCGCAAAGTTGCCACCCAAATCGAGCTTGGGATCGGGCTCGATGTGGACGTCGCCCTTGTACTTCATGCGGTAGATGTACGCGCCGACCCGCGGCAGCTTGGCCATGAGGTTCATGGCGTCTTCGTAGGTCGGATCCCAGTAGTTGGCCTTGTTCATGCCTTCGGCATAGCTGCGAGCAAACACCGATTCGCGCTGCATCGACACAATCGCCGCCGAGAACATGGTCATCGGATGCGTATCGCGCGGCATGGCACGTAGCACGTCCCAGACATAGTTCGGCACAGCCGACCGCTCACGGAACTCATCGGCGACCTCTTCCACTTCCTTCTTCGTCGGCACATCGCCGGTCAGCAAGAGGTAGAAGTGCCCCTCGACGTACGGCATCTCACACCCTGGGACCTTGGGCAGCTTCTCCATGACCTCGGGGATGGTCAGGTCGCGGAACCGGATCCCCTCTTGGGGGTCCAGATAGGAGATGTCAGTGACCAAGGCCTTGATGTCGCGTGCGCCGCCAATACATTTCTCGATGGTCACCTCATCGATTTTGACGTCACCTTGTTCCTTCAAGAGCGTCTTGATCCGGGGTTGCCACGCTTGGATCTTCTGAGATAACTTCTCTTTGAGTGCCATAGGCTCCTCCATCAATGGTTTATAAGGGACGCGAGGCTACCTGGCCACGACGTCCGTTTACACGCCAAACGTATTTCTCCCTTTGTTGCCCTACCGCTTCTCGATCCGTTCAGTCCAGCGTTTTTCCTCCCTACCTTTGGGCTGACAAGCTCGGTCACCTGCTGGCCGCTGCCGCCGCTGAGGCTGCCATCCGCATGCCAGCACGGTGGCCTCGCTAGCACATGCGTACGTTGGTGGTGCATTCCCACCCTTGACATGCAAGCAGCCCCAACTGCTCCAGTGTGCGCAACACCCTCGGGCTGGCGGAGCATAAGGCCACATTAATGCGGTAACTGTCATAATGCCCAATTATCAGACGTTCACGCATCCTCGATCTGCCCGCCAAAGTCCCAGACCCACCCCCGTATACCGTAGATAAACGGCCTGTCAAGCGCCGGGGGCGCAGGCGGGAGGCCGGGGGGCCGGAGAACCGGCCGGCGGGCGGCGAGTGGCGCAGCGCCGCATGCGTCACTCGCGCTGGCGACGCGATTCTCAGTCCCTGTGCTGCCAGCGACTCACTGGATCCAGAGGTCGGACAGGTCCGCAGCGCCGTCGAAGCCGGGCAGAGCGCCGTTGGTTCAGGCAAGGGGGGAGCTAGGTGGACAGGGGCCTCGGCTACACAATCGAGCGGCCGAAGCCGATCACGACAGACATGCTTGAACAGGTAGCCGGCATCCGTTAATCAGATTGCGCAGAGCGTCTCGCGATCCGCGAAGGGCTCGTGCCACGGGCCCCTTCGTTGTCTTCGGGGGTTGCCTTCGGGTTACGCGGTGTCCGGATCGCGACTGAAGTGAGCTACGGATCTGAAACTTTCGGTGGAAGCGATGGCGGACTACAAAGAAGGGATCAAGAAGGAAGTCGCCGAGATCAAGTTCCTCATCCACGACCTGCGCGTGGAGCGGTTCGTCAACGAGGTGATTCACTTCCACGTCACCCTCAACACCGACCTCGAGATCTACAGCATGGAGCAGGCGCAGATCCTGCACAGCCATGACTTGCAGGTCTTGAAGACAAAGGCGGTGACTCTGCGAAAGTCATTCCAAGAGTACTCGAATGCGGTGAAGAACTTCTCTCCCGACCGCACCATCCTCCGGACCGGCAAGGACTACATTGAGACGATCCGCAGCACTTGCGCACTGATCCTGAACCCACTCTGGGGTCGTGCTGACAAAGTCCTGTCCTTCCTGCCGCCGGACTCCCGCTCCGCACGGTCGCACAAGCACTACAAGAATTGCATCCGCTGGATCGGCGGCGTCTCGCAACGCATCGAGCACTTCCTCGAAGAACAGCTCAGCAAAGGCATATACGAGGAGTTCGACCTCGGGGGCGAGGTTGAGCAGTTCACTCGTGAGGTCATCCGCAGCTACGTCACGGAGGCGAGCGACGCGGCGGTAGACCTTCAACTCGGCCGGCTCGACCCGGCCCTCGTGGGCGGCAACCGCTATCGCTTCCGACGCATGTTGTTCAATATGGTCATGAACTCCGTCGATGCTCTCGCGGGCCGGAGGCCCGGCCTCATCCAGATCAGCGACACGGTGGAACGGGACATCGCCGATCTTCGCGTGCACGACAACGGCGTGGGCATGTCGCCCACCAAAATCGAACAGGTCTTGCAGGATAAGGACACGCTCGATGGAGAGCTGCACTCCCTCGGGTTCGTCTTCGTGAGGCAGACCATCGCGGAGTTTGGAGCCAACCTCTCGATTGAAAGCGAGGTCGGTGAGGGAACCACTGTAAGCGTCAGGTTCCCCGTCGCACACGGCCAGCGGCCCGACTCCGCTTCGCCGGGCGAACTCGTAATGACAGAGTCGCCGCCAGCAAAGTCCGCTACAACAGAAACTGGCGCCCCATCAACGGTGGAGCCGTCGACCCCCGGCGAGCCATCTCCCGCATCTCGCGAGGAACCGCCCGTGGCCAGCAACGACAAGAACCGTGCGTGCGGCCGTATCGTGTACGAGGACTACCAAGCCTCCGAGGCACAGTACCCCGGCTGCATCTTCGCCATTTCCGTGACGGACGATGACCACGTGGACTTCTTCAGGCACCGACCGTACGACCGCTGGTGGAACACGGAGCACGAGGACCTCACACCCATGCACTTCGAGTCAACCATCCGCGGCCGGCTGGAGGAGGACGACAGCAAACGCCCCTTGCTGATACTGAAGGACCCAAGCAGCGCACGGGAGTATTTCGAGTTCAAGAACGTCCCGAAGGCGGACAGAACTGCAGATAGGCATGTGCTCATGGTGCACGACGAGTACGTCCGCATTGCCCGAAAGCTGATCGAAACGGGGCTGTCGGCCGACATCACCGTCGAGCTGGCGGGGCTGCAGAAGTTCTTCCCCGGCCGAGAAGACCTCGCCGAGGCCGAACCCTTTCCGCTCCGCATTCTGGCGGAGCAGCGACTCAGCACGGAACAACAAGCCTGACGAACCGCGCCCCGGCCGGGGCACCCGAACGTCAGTGGATGTCACCAGAAGAGGCGTGGTCTCATACCTGCGGGCGGGCTAGACGATATGGATAATACTGCGGCGTCCACATGGCCTTTTGCAGCAGATCGGCCAGCCGTTCATCCGTGGCGATCATGCCGAGTCCGTCATCCCGAGCTTGTTTGGCGATGGCAAACGCCACGGTGAAGGCTACCTTTCGAACATCCTTCAATGGAGGAAGCAATTGTCCCCGCGAGCGTTCTTCCGCCGACACCATGTCCGCTATGGCGCGGCTTGCTGCATTAACCATCCTATGAGTGATGCGCGCAACCTGGCTTACGAGCGCACCCAGCCCTACTCCGGGAAAGACGTACAGGTTATTGCATTGCGAAAAATGAATCTTGCGCCCGGCCGGCGTAGTGTAATCCGGAAACGGGCTTCCCGTGGCTATCAGAGCGTGCCCACCGGTTGCTTCCATCACTTCCGAGGGCGTTGCCTCCGAACGCGAGGTCGGGTTCGAGAGGCAGAAGACGACGGGACGCTCGCTATTCTCAGCCAAGTTCTCGAGCAACTGCCTGTCGAACACATTGGGCTGGGCCGACAATCCGATCAGGGTGGTTATCCTCGCGTGCCGCACTACCTCGGCGAGATTGGGCGGCCGGGATTTGGGTACAGGCCAGCCGGCCATTGCCGCCCGCGGCTGCAGAAATCGCGCTTGATAGGGTTCGACCTTCATGTCGTCGAGCAAAAGGCCGGGCAGATCTACGGCATAGATTCTTTTTCTGGCCTCCTGCGCCTCCAGGCCCTCTTCGCTCTGCATCATCGTCGAGAGGGCATTGGCCACGCCGGTCCCTGCCTGCCCGAAGCCGAGTATAGCAATCCGCTCCTCGGATAAGGGACGCCCTTTGATTTGGACGGCGGTGCGCATGGCCGCCGCGGCTGTAGCTCCCGTTCCCTGGATGTCGTCATCGAAGCTCGGGACACGGCTCGAGTACCTCTCCAGAAGCGTGAAGGCATGCTGTTTGCCGAAATCCTCCCATTGAATCAAGGCACGCGGAAAGACCCGCTGGACTCCCTGTACAAATCGCTCGATGACTTCGTAATATGCATCGTCCTCCAGACGGCGCGCGCGCACTCCCATGTACAGCGGATCTGAGAGCAACCGCTCGTTGTTGGTTCCCACATCGATGCACACCGGGAGGGTTGAAGCGGGATGGATTCCTGCGCCTGCCACATAAAGAGAGATCTTGCCGATCGGAATTCCCATACCATCGGCGCCCAGATCTCCGAAGCCGAGTATGCGTTCGCCGTCCGTTACCACCATGAGCGAGATGTTCGGCAATCCGACACTCTCCAGAATGTGTTCGATCCAGTTGACATTCCTTGGGCTCACATAAATTCCTCGATAACGCCGGATGATGTGGGATAGTTTCAAGCAGGCTTCGCCTACTGTCGGCGTGTATATGACCGGCAGCATTTCTTCCAGGTGTCTGGTCAACAGTGCGTAGAAGTTCGTTTCGTTACGATCCAGCAGTCCGATGAGTGTGACGTAGCGTTCCAAATCCGTCGACTTCATCTGATAGATTTCGTAGGCTTGTGATACCTGTTCCTCGAGGGTGCCCACAGACTCGGTCATAAGCCCGGTGAGGTTGAACTCGCGCCGCTCTGAATGCGGAAAGGCGTGTCCTTTGTTCAGCAGCGGGTCCTGCATCAGAGCATACCCTCTAAACGGTACCTCGTAATATATTTCCTGGGTCAGCGGATCCACCCGCATTTCGAAGCGCTTCATGACGATCGGACCTGATGGAAAGGTTTCAATGTGCCCGGAAAATTCCGGACAGCCCCTATATATGGCGCGCATAATTGGCCTGTCAAGCGCCGGGGGCACGGATGACGGACGTCATCTGAAATCGCGACATCTGCTGAACCACGGAGCGCCCAAGGGTGGCTTGACTGCCTGACGGGCTTTGTTATTCTGGGACGGACTGGTCAGTTCTGAAATTCAGGGCACATATGCGCGGCAGAAAGAAGAGTCAGAAAACCCGGATGGCGATCGTCCAGTGCGCCGCGGAGATTTTCTCGAAACGTGAGTTTCACGAGGTCCTGACCGACGACATCGCACAACGCCTGGGCATCGGCAAGGGTACCCTGTATCGCTACTTCAAATCCAAAGAAGAGTTGTACCTGGCCGCCATCGCCGAGGGTTTGAACGGGTTGCACGCGGCGGTGACCGCCGTGCTCCAGCAGGACGGGGCGCTCGAGACCACCATCGAAGCGGTCGTGGGCACCATGATCACTTACTTCTGGCGCCAGCGCGATTTCTTCATTCTAGTCCACCGCGTCGAGCCCAAGCTGAGAGCGCAAGAGCGCACGGATTGGCAAAACCGCCGCAACGAGGTGGTGAGCATGGTGCGCCGCGTGTTCGAGCGTGCCACGGCACAGGGTGAGATCGGTGCGCTCGACACGCGCTTGGCGGTCGAGATCCTTTTCGGCATGATCCGGGCCGCGTGTTTGTATCGTAGCGAGAGTGACCGGCCGGAGGAGTTGACCCGCCAGGTCACGTCGATCTTTCTTCGCGGCCTGACGGGTGAGGCGCGCGCGCCGGCCGACCGAGCGCGGACGCCCAAGATCGTCGGGGCAGGGACGGTCAAGGGAGGAACACCTCATTCATGAATCGGCAGATCCTGTCGATCGCATCATCGGCAACGTCCGCGGCCGCCCCCTCACCGTTGGTGACGTCGGCACGGTGACCGACAGCTACGTTGAGCCGCGGACGCTGGCGCGTATGGACGGCAAGCCGGCCGTGGCACTGCTGGTCCGCAAGCAGTCCGGCACCAACACCGTGGAAGTCATCGATCACATCAAGCAACGCCTGGCGCAGTTGCGGACCTTCTTGCCGGTCGGCCGGGCCGGGAGCGGCGTTGCGCGCCTCGATGGCGAAGGTCATCATCGGCGGCCAAGCCCTGTGCTTGCTTCTGAGCCTGTTGCTCACGCCTGTGGCGTACTCTCTCTTGGACGATTTGAGCCGTGCGCGTCTGCTCATGCGGGCGGCGGGGTGGGGCCGTGGTGTTGCTGCCCGCCTGCCGGCGCTCATCAACGGCCGCTGGCGGGCGTGACCGATACCGGCCGTTCGTGCTAACACGCCCAGCGTAGGGGAAAGGAGGACGTGATGGTGGTGCGACCGCTGTTGGTGGCTTTGGCTTTATTCCTGATACCCGCAGTGTTGGCGCAAGAGCCGGTGCCGACGCCGGCGGGGTCCGAAGGGGGACCGCAATTGCTCAACGAGGTGCCGAACTACACGGAAACCTTTGTCCACCAATTGAGCGGTGCCATGCCGGCGGACGTGACCGCGGCTGCACAGTCCAACGAGCACTACGGCCGCCTAACCGAGACAGGTGCGCCACAGCAATTGTCCGTGGCGGATGCCGTCACCCTGGCGCTGCAAAACAATACCGATCTCAAAATCCAGCGACTGGGGCCGCTGGCCGCCGGGAATCAGGTACGGAAGGCACGGTCGGTGTTCGATCCGGCGCTGTTGGGCAACGCCTCGCGCGACCGGGCGACCACGCCGAATGGGACGCTCAGCCCGCTTCTGACGACCACGCCGACGCTGTTCCAGCAGGATTTGAACCTCAACGCCGGCCTGCGCAAGATGCTGCTGTCTGGCGGGCAGCTATTGCTCGCCTGGCAAAACCAACGACGCCTCTCCACTCCCTCGGCTCTCAACGAGCTGTACCCACAATACACCACTATTCTCGGTCTCTCGCTCAACCAGCCATTGCTGCGTGATTTCGGCTGGCGCTACGCCCTGCTGTTCGTCGAGGTGGCGCAAAACACGCAGCAGGAGGCGTACTATCAGTATGAAGCGGCGATCGCCACCATCATTGCGCACGTCGAGCGCGCCTATTGGGCGCTAGTGCTGGCACTCGAGGAGGTGCGCGTACAGGAGCAAGGGCTGGCATTGGCCAACGAAGTGCTGCGTCAGAACGAAAGCAAGGTCAAGGTCGGTACACTACCGCATACTGCTGTGTTGCAGGCACAGACCGAGGTGGCGCGCCGTCAAGCCCTCCTGATCCGGGCGCGCAATCTTGCCGACGTGACGCGTGACAACTTGCGGGCCATCATCAATTCCCCGCAGCCGGGTGCCGGAGCGCTGGTGATGATCGAACCGAGCGACAAGCCGACCGTGGTGCCGTACGATGTCGACTACGAGCGCAGCTTGAAAACCGCATTGGAGCAGCGCCCGGAGCTGGTTGCCGCGCGCTTGGAGATCAACGGCAGAGGCGTGCAGCGCATGGCGGCGGAGAACCAGTTGCTCCCGCGGCTCAATTTCGTCGGCGGCATAGGCGTCAACGGACTGAGCGGGACCGGGCTCCCGGCCACGAACTTTGCCCTGCCCGGCCCCACCCCGGGCACAGTGATCACACAAATTCCCGTGGCCGCGCCGAACCCGGGAGTCGCCGGGGGATACAGCCGCGCCCTCGAGCTGTTACATGACGGCCGCTACTACAACTACAGCGCCGGGGCGACGGTCGAGATTCCCATCGCGAACGCCCAGGCACGGGCGGACTATACGACCGCAAACATCAATCTCGAGCAGGCGAAGCTGTCGCTGCAAAGGCTGGAAGAAGGCGTCACCCTGGAGATCAAACAAGCAGTGAGTAACCTGAGCACCGATCTGAAGAGCATCGACGCCACTCGCATCGCCCGCGAGCTGGCGGAGGAGAACGTGCGCAATCAGCAGGCGCGCTACGATGTCGGCCTGGTGACGACGAAGGATTTGCTCGACTTCCAGGACCAGCTCACGCGAGCGCGCGGCGCCGAGGTGCAGGCGTTGACGGCGTACAACAGCGACCTGGCCGAGATGCGGCGCGTCGACGGCAGCTTGCTGAGTGCGCGCAACGTCATGATCGAGCGCGCCACATCCGAAGCAGCGCCGTGGTGGGCGCGCTTCTAAGCGATGCTTGCGCCAGCACAGTGGGGTCGGAGAGGTACCGATGCGCACATACGCTCTTGCCAGGCGCCTGTCCCATGCCGACGTCGACTTCCTTGGTGAGCTGAAGGTCTCGGCGCTCCTGGGCCTGCTGGAGCAGGCTGCCGTCGAGGCGTCGACCGATGTGGGGTACGATGCGGCGCGCTACGCCAGTGAGGGCCGTATCTGGATCATTCGGCGCACACGGCTCGAACGCATCGTCCCGGTGGGCGGCACGGAGGCCGTCGTCGTCGAGACCCAGGTCGTCGACTTCCGGCGGGTGCGCTCGTTGCGGCGCTACACCGTGCGCCGCGACGGCGTCGCCGTGGCGCACGCCACCACCGACTGGGTCTACTGCGACCTACTAACGGGGCGGCTGCTGCGCATTCCGGAGGCGCTCGTGCAGGCGTTGACGGATGGCGCCGGCGCGCCGGCGCTGCCCCGCGCCGAACCGCTGCCGGCACTCGGACCAGGGGCGGCGGTGGAGTTCGCGCTCACCGTGCAGCCGTCCCACCTCGATCACGTCGCACACGTGAACAACGCCGTGTACGCGGCCTGGCTCGAGGACGGTGCCTTCGCACTCTTCGCTGCGAGCGGGTGGCCGCTGACGCGCATGCTGGCAGCCGGCGGTGCATTGCGCGTCAGCCGGCTCGACTGCGAATACTTGAGTGATGCGCTCGTCGACGAGCACTTGGTGGTGCGCACCTGGAGGCTCGATGGAGCCGCGTTCGACGGCAACGATGATGCTCCACCCACGTGCGCGCAACTTTTGCAGACGATCTCGCGCGCGGACGACACGGCAGTGCTCCGCGCGCGCAGCGATTGGGCCTGGCGTCACAAGCCGCTGGTCGTCGGCGGCGTGCCCGAGCGGTGAAGAAGTCGCGGTATTCGCAGGGCGAGGGGAGCAGAGAGTTCGTCGAACATGAGCGCGCGCTGGGGTAGTGTCTATTTTGCCACCGCCTCACTTGACGGGCGTCTTTCGAGACGGCCGCTGAGAAGATGCGGCCTCCTCAAGACGAGCGGTAAGTTTTTGGAGCAGAGAAGTATTATCCGCTCAGCCTGAGGAGGCGCCGTTTGTTCAGGCGCCGTCTCGAAGGCTGCCCGCTGGGCCGACAACTCAGCTCAGGATAGTATCCGCGCTCGTTGCGCTCTTCCGCCGGCGCTCACGTTGTGCTTACAAAGCTGCATGTCGACCGTTTGCCGGTTCCGCCAGCAAGGACTCCGCATCGTCTACCAGCACATTGCCGGACCGCTCACCAGCATAGCGCTCAGCGTGCGCGCCGGGGCGCGCTTCGACGGCGCTCATCCGGGCATCGCCCACATGGCGGAGCACATGCTCTTCCAGGGAACCGACTCCCTCGACCAGGTGGCGCTGAACCGCCGTGCCGCCGAGTTGGGCGGGGAGCACAATGCCGACACCGGTTACGAGACCATCTCGCTGACCTTCGAGGTGTTCAACGAAGATGTGTCGGATGCCCTGGCGCTCTTGGCCGAGCAGTTCTATCGCAGCCGTGTCAGTGAGGAGCGCCTACGCAAAGAACACCGTGTGGTGCTGGATGAAATCCGCGGGCGCATCGATGATCCGGCCGACCGGCTCCATCGGCGGGCGTGGGAGCTGTTCTTTCGCGGCGCGCTGTCACACCCGGTGTGGGGGAGCATTCAAAGCGTGCGCGCCATGGAAGCGGGGCAGATCAGCGGCTTTCTACGCCGCTATTTCACTCACGATCGTACGGTACTGGCGATCGTCGGTGGCATGTCCGAGGCCGCCGCGCGCGCCGCAGTGCGCCGGCATTTCCGCGCTGGGTACGTTGCCGGCATGCGGCAAACGCCGCCGGTCCAGTTCGGCCCCGGCGGCAAACACCGCCTGCGCGGGGCTGGCGGCCAGGCGTACGTCATGAAATTGATCGCAATCCCCCCGGAGCCGCGACGACTGATCGCAGTCGGGCTAGCGCTGGATCTGCTCGGCGCCGATCCCGACAGCCGCCTGTTTCAGGAAGTGCGTGAACGTCTCGGCTTGGGATATGACGTCTCGGCGACGCTCGACTGGGGAGACGGCTGGGCCGTCGCCATGGTCTCGGCCAGCGCGTCGCGCGGTGCCGCCAGCCGCCTGGTGCGCGCCGTCGATGAAACGTGCGAGCGTGCGGCGCGCGAAGGCTTCACCGCGGACGAGCTGGCACGGGGACGCAAGAAGCTCCGGTACCGTTATGCTTCGCTGGCCGAAAGCCGATTCGATCGCGCCCTGGCGCTGGCGGAAGGCACGCTGCTGGACTTCCCGTTGCCCGAAGAAGCGGAGCGCATCGTCAGCCGGATGCCGCAAGAGGAGATCGAGGGGGCGTGGCGGCGAGCGCTGCAGGGGCGGACGTTGCTCGCGGTGCTCGCGGATTAGGAGAGCGCTGAGCACTGGGGCCGGGAGGGCTCTGAGCCCAGGGTGTTCCGGCGCCCGCTGTGCTAGCATGCCGGCATGGCAAAACGGACGCCCGCCCGCAGCGGCGCAGACCTTTTCGCGGCCCAGGCTGACCGCATCCGCCGGCGCGAGGCGCCATTGGCAGACCGAATGCGGCCGCGCACTGTGGAAGAGTTCGTCGGCCAAGCCCATCTGGTCACGCCGGGACGCCTAGTGCGGGAGATGATCGATGGACAGCGCCTGCACTCGTTGATCCTTTGGGGACCGCCGGGGAGCGGCAAGACCACCCTGGCACTGCTTATCGCGCGCTCTACACAGGCGCACTTCGTGCACTTCTCGGCGGTGCTGTCAGGCGTACGTGAGCTTCGCGACGTGATCGCGGAGGGCAAAGATCAACTTCAACTGCACGGCCGCCGCACCATTCTCTTCGTCGACGAGATCCACCGCTTCAACAAGGCGCAACAGGATGCGTTTTTGCCGTATGTCGAGGACGGAACCATAGTGCTCATCGGTGCGACGACCGAGAACCCGTCGTTCGAGGTCATCGCACCTCTGCTCTCACGCACGTCAGTCCTCGTGCTGGAGCCGCTGGCCCAAGAGGATATCCGGGGCCTGCTCGAGCGCGCCCTCGCTGACTCAGAACGCGGTCTGGGACAGCACGCCCTCCGTATCGAGCCGGCTGCCCTCGAGTTTCTCGCCGATCATGCGCGCGGTGACGCGCGTCTGGGCTTGAACGCCTTGGAAGCGGCGGCCGACCTCGCCGCCCTGGAAGGCCACGACGCGATCGATCTCAAGCTGGCGGAGGAGGCAGCGCAGCACCGGGCGCTGCTGTACGACAAGGCCGGCGAAGAGCACTACAACGTGATCTCGGCCTTCATCAAGAGCATGCGCGGCAGCGATCCCGATGCCGCCGTGTACTGGCTGATGCGGATGATCGAAGCGGGAGAGGACCCGCTGTTCATCGCCCGACGCATGATCATCTTCGCCGCGGAAGACATCGGCAACGCCGATCCCCAGGCGCTGCAGGTCGCGGTCGCGGCGAAAGACGCTTTCCATTTCGTCGGTCTGCCGGAGGGGCGGATTCCGCTGGCCCAAGCTGTCACTTACCTCGCCTCGGCACCGAAATCGAATGCCTCCTACCTGGCGATGTGTGCCGCAGCTGAAGATGTCAAGCAACACGGCGCGCTCCCGGTGCCCTTGCATCTGCGCAACGCACCAACACCGTTGATGAAAGCACTAGGGTATCACCGCGGCTACCGGTACGCCCATGACTACGCCGGGCATGTCGTCGAACAGCAGCATCTCCCTGACAAGCTCAAGGGCCGGCGTTACTACGAACCGTCCGAGAACGGTGCCGAACGGGACGTCAAGCGCCGCCTGGAAGATATCCGCCGCTCCACCCGCACAAAGCGCGAGCCGTAAGTACAGCTTACACACTTCCATCGTTGTGATGGATAAGGACCGGCCATCCGGCATTCGCGGGCGTGGCCGGCCCGTTCACAACGTAATTGCGGTCTGATCCGAAGGTCAAGCCGCTCTCCCGGGAAAGCCGAGCGCTCTCCCGTTCTTCTGGCTATCCCTCCTGCAGAGCTTGCCGGATCGCCTGCAGAATGAACAAGTAGTCCCGGGGGGAGCGCACCTCACCCAGGGACGACACGTTCTGAAGGACCTTCAACTCCTGGTGTGTGATCCCCTGCCGGGTGTGCAGGCGCTTGTCGGCGCGGAAACGATCCCAGGCCGGCTTGTTCGGATCCGGGCCCTCGGTGCGGATGAACGTCCGCACCTGCGGGTGGGCCAGGAAGAACAGCTCCTCACGATCGAGATCGAGCACCTTGGCCAGCTTCACGAGGACGTTGGTGCTCGGCCGGCGCATGCCGCGTTCGAGGTAGCCTATATAGTTAGCCCGCACACCCACACGACTCGCCACGTCCTGCTGGGTGATCTCCAGTTGCCGCCGACGTCGGCCAATCACAGAAGCTAATGTTGTTGCAGCCACTTCTTCCTCCAAACTCAAAATTGCTCCCGCGCTGCCGCAGGCTCTAGTAGTCACAGATCACGACCGGCTGATTTTTTCCAGCACAATCTGTTGGTACCCGGAAAATCTTTGCTGGGCCGGTCTCAATGGGTTATCGGGTTATCAGGTCGCCCGCAAGCTCGATTTCGACCGGCACGCCGCGTGGCACGTGCACCGGCCCGGTCAAAAAGACACGATAGCGCAAATGCCCGTAGTTGCCGACCAGATGTAACGGCTTGTATGGCGAGGGCACCACCTCCATGCTGCTGCGCCAGCCGGGAAACTGCAGTGGCTCCCAAGCGTGGTATAGAATCGCTTCACCTGGAGCGACTGCGGGTGAGAGGCGCACGCGGACGACAAACGCGCCGTGGTCGTTGCGCACGCGCACGTGCTGGTTATCCACGATGCGGCGGGCTTGGGCGTCCTGGACCGACATCCACATGGATGGCTCACCGCGCTGCAAACGCAGGAGGTTGGGCTCGGCGCGCCAGATGGCGTGGATGCTCCAGCGCGTGTGCCCGCCGGTCAGGAGGATCGGATATTTTCCGCCGACGCCCGGCAAGGGCTTCCAGCGCGGTAGCACCTCATCGGCTTCGAAAAACCACGGGTGATCGAGATAGAATTGCTGCCGGCCCGTGAGTGTCGGCCAGGCATGCTTCTCTTCGACGTGAATGCGCGATGGGGTGATGCTGCCCTGTGACTCGACCTCGCTGCCGATGCCGTCGGTCGTGCCCCAGCGGCCGATGGAGCGCGCCTGGATGGCGCCGAGCTTCTGCGCCTCGCGCCAACTGGTCCCGCGCGTGGGTAACGAGTTCATCAGAATGCGATCGAGAACGGCCTCGTCATTATCCGGGCCGTACTGCCCGTTCTCCGTAAAGCGATCGTAGATGTTGGCGATCTCTCCCTGCACGCCGCGCTCGCGGGCGCGCTCCTGCACCCGGCGCGCGAGCAGCGCCATGATCTCCCATTCCGGTTTCGATTCGCCGAGTGGGGCCACCGCGCGGTCGCCGATGACGACGTAAGGCACGAGCGCGATGCCGTACTTGATGCCGCGCTTTTCGTAGTAGCCGGCTGCCGGCAGCAGCAAGTCCGCCTTCATGCCGGTCGTGGAGATACGACTGTCGATGGCGACAATTAGCTTGAGCTTGGGCCAGAGCACGCGCTCAATGACCTGCGGCAACGGCCAGCGCCGCAACGGGTTGACGCCGGACGTGACCAGGACACGCGGCGGATGCTCCGCGGCGGGGCGCACGGGCATCCAGCCACGCGCCAACGCCTCGCGCATGTAGTCGCGCGGCGGGCGCGGCAGCGTCGGATCGCGGCCGCTATCCAACTCCTGCGCGTCGCCGAGACCGCCATGGACGTCGAGGAACAGATGCGACGGCATCCAGGTGAGCCGGGTGCGCGAGAACTCCGCGATGGCCTGCTCCATGGCGCGCGGCGGCGGGCTGTAGACGCGCAGCACCTGCCGTTGCACCCACGATGGTTGCGCGCCGAGGAACTCATCGGCTCCCTCAAACGGAATCCACGCCGCGAAGCGCAGACCGGAGCCGGTTCGTCCATGCTGCCCGCGCAAGGCCGACAGCAGAATCAACGCGCGGTGCAAGAGATCGCTGTGATACGACTTGCACGACCCCCACGTGGCATAGATCAGTGTGCGCTGCGACCGGGCCAACAGCTCGGCTAGGCGGTTCTGCGCCTCCGGGCCGATCCCCGTGACCTGCGCCACATGCTCGGGCGTGTACTGCGCGAGGCGCTCGCGCAGCCGCTCCATGACCGGCCGCACTTTGATGGTGCCGCTCTTGCCCTTCGCCTCGAAGGTGCCTCTGAGCGCGGGCACCACGCTCCCCAGCGCCAGAGAATCGCTCCAGCACCCGAGCGTGCCTGGCGCCTCGACGATTTGACCCGAGCTGGTGTCGGCAACGTAGAAGATGTCGTCTCGCCCACCGTCCTTCACGTCGGACTGGCGCAGAAAGCGCTGATTGTCCTCGCGCACGAGGAACGGGAGATCCGTCTGTTCGCGCACGTAGGCTTCGTCAACCGCGTTGCGTTCGAGCAGCGCCCGGGCCACGCCCAACGCGAGCGCGGCGTCGGTGCCGGGGTGAGGGTTCAGCCACAGCGAAGCATGAATGGCGCTGGCCGAGTAATCGGGGCTGATAGTAACCACGTTGGCGCCGTGGTAACGCGCCTCGGTGATGAAGTGCGCGTCCGGAATGCGCGTCGTGACCGGATTGCTATGCCAGAGGATGAGGGTCTCGGCGCGGCACCAATCGTCGGAGCTGCCGTCGACGAACGATGTGCCCCACGTTTGAACGGCACCCATCGCCAAGTCGCCGGTGCCGCCGAAGCCGTCGAGCATGGTGGCGCCCATCAAGGCGAAGAGCCGCATCTCGCCGACCGTACTCGGCCCCCAGTCGACGTTCGAGGTGCCGTTGTCGTACACAACCGTTTCGATGCCGTGTCCTTGCACAGCGTCGAGGATGGCATCGGCCACGCGGGTGAGGGCGGCCTCCCATGAGATGCGACGCCATTGTCCCGAGCCGCGCGTTCCCACCCGCTCGAGTGGATAGGTGATGCGTCCCGGTGCAACCATCAGGGCGCTGTAGCAACTGCCCTTCTGGCAACCACGAGGGGCGTAATCGGGCAAGCCTGCGGCTTGTCGCGCATAGACGTCCGCCTGTTCTTCCCGCCACACCACTCCGTCCTTGACGTACAGGTCGAAGGCGCAGGCGCTGAAGCAGTTCGCGCGCAGGTGGGTGCCGCGCACGACGCGGTCCCAACGCCAGGCGGCGCGATACACGTCTTCCCACTTTGTGTAGGAAGGATCATCGGCGAGCGTCGCCGCGAGCGCGGCAGCCGGTACGCGTCTGTCGGTCAAATCGGGTATGAGACCGCGCAGGGACAACGCTAGCGTGCCGGCGGCGCCACCAACCAGCAACTGTCGCCGCGTAAGCCCGTTCATCTGAGTCTCCGTAGCTGAACGGCAGGGTCGTACGCAGCCGCAAAGCGGGAGAGGAACTGGATTTGCACCGGTCGCGACATCCTTGGGAATCCTCAACTACATCATTCTCCGCTCTTGGCCACGTCGACATGCACCGCGCGGTCGATGGGGATCGGCTGCCAGTGTAGGCCGCGGTACTGCAGATGACCGTAACCGCCGGCGAAGTGCAGCCACTTCACCATGCCGGGCTCGACGTTTTCCGGACCTATCCAATCCTTGAACTGGAACGGCTCATAACCGTTGTAGATTACCACCTGTCCAGGCTTGGTCCCCGGCGAGCGCCGCACGCGGATGCGCAGCTGCGAGAGATCGTTGAACACGCGCGCCTCGTCGTCGTCGGCGAGACCGCGCGTCCTCATGTCGTCCGGGTTCATGTACATCACCGGATGGCCGCGATGCGTGCCGAGAATGATGCGGCTGGTGTGGTTCATCGAGTGGATGCTCCAGCGCGGATGGCCGCTGGTGAGCCGCAGTGGGAACTCGCCGCCGTGATGCGGGTTGTCCTTGTGCACCGGCATCTCTTCGCCGGCTTCCAGATACCACTGGTGATCGATGTAGAACGACGCCCGGCGATTCAGCGTCGGGTAGGGCTTGAGTTGCTCGACGTGATTGCGGAATGGGGTGTGTGTCTTGTTCGGTTCGATGGGGGACTGCTGGCACACCATCATGGAGGAGTTACCCCAGCCCACGGCGCGCACGGCGCCCTTCTTGCGCATGCCCTCGAGGGTGGTATCGGCCGGTATGGTGCCGAGGATGGCGCTGTCTCGGAAGACCTCGTCGATGAGTCTTTCGTCGTCCGCCAGGTCACCGCCTTTGGTGGTCCAACTCCACAGGTTGTCGAGAGGCACCGGCTCGCCGTTCTTGCGCGGCCAAGTTCGGGCGCCGCGCGCCTTGGCGCGCTGTTCCAGCGCCTTGGCGATGCCCTGGATCATCTGCCATTCGCTCAGCGCTTCGCCGGGCGGCTCCGCTGCTTTCTCAATGAGGAGCACGTGGAGGTGGGTCGGGCTGGCGTACGGCTGGTTCATCTTCTCGTAGTGCTGCGCCACCGGCAGGATGTAGTCGGCGTACAGGCCGGTGGTGTTGATGCGCCAGTCGACGGAGACGATCATCTTCAGCTTCGGCCACAGATGTTCGAGCAGCATGCGGGCGCCGCCGCGCTGTCGGCGCAGGAGGTTGCCGCCGACCTCGATGAGGAAGCGCGGCTCCGCCTGGGTCGCGTCCCGGTTTGCCGCGCTCCACCAGCCTTGGTCGAGCGCTTCCTGGAAATACTCGTCGAAGGAGCGCTTCATCGCGGGATCGTTGTAGCCGCGGCGGTTCCAGATCTCACGGTAGCCGCAGTGGTAATACCAGAAGAACGCCGGCGGGGTCATGAAGCCGATCATCTCCATCATCGTCCGCTCGACGTCGTAGCTGGCGATCTCGTCGGTGAGGGTGGGATCGGCCTCCAGCAGTGACGCGATCATGGCGTCGTGCATGGCGCGCGTGGCCAGCGTCGTCTCGGGGCCTGACTGCGACTTGAGGAGCACGGTGAACATGCCGTCGTTCAGCCCGACGGCCCAACTGCGCGCGCCGGTGCCGTGTTTACCCCAGTTGCCGGTGAGCCCGAGGATCAGCATCATCGCCCGCTCCATCAGGTCGCCGTGGTAGTACTTTCCGGAGTTCCAACCCATCATGATGCGGGTGCGGCGTTTGGCGATCTTGCGGGCAATCAGGCGCGTGGTGTCAGGATGGATGCCGGTGATCGCCTGGGCTTTTTCCGGCGTGTACCGCGAGTTCAGCATATCGCGGAGCAGCGAGAACACCGGGCGCACTTCGACTTCGTCGCCGCTGGCTAGCTTCAGCCGCAGCGAGCCGTCCAGCGCCGGATCGACGGCGCCGGGATCGAGCGTGACTCTCGGGGCCTCGGCAAGCTTCCCCGTCTTGGCGTCAAGCCAGTAGAACTGCTCGCTGCTGCCGCCGTTGAGGTCCGAAGCGCGCAGGAAGCGCCGGTTGTCGACGCGCACCAGCAGCGGCAGATCGGTCTGTTTCTTAACGAAGTCGAGATCCGCAAGTCCTTCTGCAATCACCACTTGTGACATAGCGTTGGCGAAGGCAGCATCGGTACCGATGTTGATGGGCACGTGGTAATCGGCGTGCACGGCGGAGGGGCTGAAGTCCGGCGCGATGGTGACCACTTCGCCGCCGTTGTAGCGCGCCTCCTGCATGAAATGGTACCAGGTGATGTTGGTGTACACCGGGTTGGCGTGCCAGATGAGCACCAGTTCGGTTTTGAAAAAGTCGTCGGCGCCGGGGGAGGGATCGAACTTGCCGAATGTAGTGTAGATGCCGGGGCTGAAGTCGTTGATCTCCGCCTGCAAATCGGTGACCTGGAAGCCGAGCTGGGCGGAGAAGTTGGCCCACAGGATCTGCTGCGTGCCGCCTTCACCCGGCGTGCCGATGTGGTAGCAAGAGCACGGCCCTTGCTCCTGCACGGCGTCGAGGATGGCATCGGCGATGTCGTTGAACGCGGTCTGCCACGACACGCGCTGCCACTTGCCTTCGCCGCGCTTGCCGGCGCGTTTCATCGGATAGAGCACACGCTCTTCGTTGTAGTGCTGCTGACTCCAGGCGGCGCCCTTCTGGCAGCCCATGGGGTTCATGTCGGGCACGCCCGGCTCAATGGTCGGGAAGATGCCGGCCTGCTCTTCGCGCACGATCTTGCCATCCTTGGAGTACACGCGCCACGGGCAGCCGCCCGGGTAACAATCGACGGCGTGACAGCCCCACGTCACTCGGTCCCACTTCCACAGCTCGCGGTACGTGTTTTCAGAGGCGTGGCCATAGGTGTCCTGTTTGACGCTCATGGCAGTACTCCCACTATCACCAAGTAATTGTGGCAGGATCTCGATCGAACGGACCGAGGACTTCCTGCCACTTGTAGGCGATCAGCGTTTCCATCAGCTCTGAGGTCTCGCCGCGCTTGCGCTTGGCCATGTGCTCTTCGAGCATCCACAGCGCCGGGGCGACGCCCGCGCCGAAGAGCGATTCGAGATACGAAAGCGGGATGCGCCGCTGCGACTCATCGATGGTGCCGTCGGGGCGCACGACGAACGCCGAGAGCGGCGGCACGTAGAAGACGTTGGGCTCGGTGTTCCATTCCGCGTGCAGCGGCAGGGCGACTTTGTAACGGTCCACCAGCGTGTGGATGGCACCCCTCGTCTCATCGCGGAAGCCGACGAACACGGCACGTCCAGGACACTGGCGCACACAGGCTGGTGCCACACCCTGCTCCAGCCGCGGGAAGCAGCCGATGCAGTGCTCGCTGATCTTGCGCACGGCGTCGAAATAGATCTTCTTGTACGGGCAGGCCTGGGCGCAGCGCAGCGAGCCCTGGCAGAGATTCTCGTCCCGCAACACCACGCCGAAGTCGTCGCGCTTGTACATCGCGCCGTGGGGACAAGCCTCGACGCAGCTCGGCTTGGAGCAAAAGTTACAGATGCGGGGCATGTAGAAGAAGTACGCGTTCGGATACTGGCCGGCGCCCTCGTCCTCGTCCCAGTTCATCGCCCACTCGGGTTTGCCGGTCTTCGACTGCAGGACGGCCCGCTTTCCATTGCCGCCCGACTGATGGACCTCCTGCCAGTTGAACTCTGTCGCGCCGCCGAAATCCTCCGGACGCGGCAGTTGACCGAGGACGAGTGTCCCGGCGGCGTCATAGCCACCGCCCATCTTTTCGTAGTCTCGCGGTGTTCCTCGCCCCGGTTGCGTGTTCACCGAGCACCACCACATGGCTTGTCTGCCGCCCTCGTTGGTCCACAAGACCTTGCAGGCCACCGAGCAGGTCTGGCAGCCGATGCACTTATTGAGGTCGAAGACCATTGCGAGTTGTCTTCCCATGCTTGTTCTCCCGGCGGGCCTTGGCCTGCTGGGCCTCGGCCCAATGGGGCTTGCCAAGACATGCCGCCCAGCCTTCCTACCGTTCGGTAGGGAACTCGCGTAGGAGTCTGGTCAGCCGCTGGCGTGACGAAGGTCAGCTTATTGGTGGATTAGGCGCCTTTGATGGTCGGTGTCTTGGGTACGGGGTAGTTGTCTCGCGCATCGTCCCGCGCATGAGCCCTCACCCCAACCCGCTCTCAGGGAAGAGTGTCGATCTGGGCGTTGGTGCCGATTCTGGTGGATGGGGACAGGGGCAACCGCCTAGCGGGGTGGTGGTTTATGGTGTTAGCCCGCCGGGTCCGAACGCCGGATCGTTGCAAGCGGCGGACAATGGGGACTAGAGTTGCGAGAGAAGGGGCGGGCATCATCCACCGGGGTGGATCAGCCAGACTCGCCGGCAACCTCACCTGCGAATACGGAGGGTTCTATGGACGCAAAAGCCGGGGCACAGGAACGAATCGACACTGTACACGATACCTTAATCAAGCTTAGTCACCGGATACACGCCAACCCAGAGCTTGGATGGGAAGAGGAGCAGGCTGTTGCCTGGCTGTCGGAGGCACTATCAGACGCTGGTTTCGCCGTTGAAACCGGGATTTGCGACCTGCCCACTGCATTCATTGCACGGGCTGGGAGTGGTCCACTACATATCGCAGTTTGTGCTGAATATGATTGCTTGCCCGGTATCGGACATGCGTGTGGTCACAATCTTATCGCTGGGATGGCCATCGGTGCAGGGATCGCGACGGCGCGGGTGGCTGACGAGGTTGGCTTGACCATCAGCGTAATTGGCACACCGGCCGAGGAAGTTCTGAATGCGAGCGGCAAGATTCTGCTCCTCGAACGGGGGGCGTTTGCCGGCATGCACGCCGCCATGATGGTCCATCCAGCGGCCCTTGACGTAGTCACACCCAAGATGATCGCGGCGTCGATGTTTGAGGTGCAGTATACAGGCAAAGAAGCCCATGCGTCGGCATTTCCTGAGCTTGGCATCAATGCGGCAGATGCACTAACCATTGCCCAGACCGCCATCGGGCTCCTCCGGCAGCATATCCGTCCAACCGACCGCATCCATGGCATCATAACGAAGGGTGGAGACGCGCCAAACATTATTCCGGCTCATACAGCAGCGACGTATGTGATCCGTGCCGAGACATTGGATCAACTCGCAGAACTGCGGCCGAAGGTCTATCGCTGTTTTGAAGCTGGGGCTATCGCGACAGGATCGCGGCGGGAGCTTATTGGAGGCGACAAGCCATACGCTCATATGGTGCATGATCCGGACATAGCTGCTATCTATCGTCGGAATGCGGAGGCGTTGGGGCGCAGCTTCGCTGATCTCGGAAACCTGCTCGAGCGAGCGGCGGCATCCACAGACATGGGGAATGTATCGCTGGTGCTGCCCGCAATTCATCCCTCCATTGGGATCAACTCATTGCCCGCGGTCAATCATCAGCCCGAGTTTGCGGCGCACTGTGTGACTGAGGCCGCTGACAAGGCCCTGATCGATGGGGCGCTCGCAATGGCGTGGACGGCCGTTGACATGGTCACAGACGTGAGAGTCCGGCAGCGCTTGTTAGTCCACACTTGAACTCGCTGCTATGCTGTCGGAGCGTACACGCCTCGATCTCCATTCAGCGGGGCGTGTAAGAGAATCGGGACGTAGTTAAGTTGTTAAGCTAGTCCAGGCATGATAGCTACAGGATGGTATGCCGCGTGGGCCGCGTCTGGATGTCGAGGGTGGGGTGTACCACGTGACGGCGCGCCGCGACGCGTTGGCGAGGGCGGCGCTGGTGGAGCGCGGCATCCGCCCGGTGGAGCTGAGCCGATATCTGGGGGTGAGCCGGGCCGCGATTACAGCGCAGCTACGAGCGCATGATACTTAACAATTTAACTACGTCCCGATGACCGGTTTCGTTCTCCATTCCCGGTTCCCTGTTCCCGGTTTTCCATTGCCTTGTGGGGCGCCGCGCTGCCACGGCGGCACTCACCGAGCCGCGTGCTTCTGCGAGGACGCGCGATCGGTGATACGCAAAGGCGCAGAGCCGCAGGGAGGATCATCTGCGATCAGCGGAAATACACGAAGCCCTGTGATAGTGTGACGATCGAAGATGGTTGAACGCGTGCTTGAAGAGGACACAGACGAGCTGTCGGACGAGATCGACCTCAGCCTCATCGATTGGTTTCTGACCTTGTCACCATGGGAGCGCTTGCAAGCCAGTGCGAACTGGACGCGGCTGGTGGCGCTGGGCCGTGCCGACACCGAAGACGAGTGATCCGCTCGCGCTGCTTGACGCGTTGAATGCGGATGGAGTGGAGTACGTCGTGGTCGGGGGCGCCGCCGCCGTGCTCCACGGAGCGCCGGTGACCACGCAAGACCTCGATATCGTTCACCGCCTCAGTCCGGAAAACATCGGCCGCCTCCAGCGTTGCCTATCACGCATGCACGCGGTCGTCCGCGAGCGAGGCAGTCGTGGCTTGGTGCCTGACCAGTCCATGCTGCAGGCCGGGGGGCAAGTGCGACTGCTCACCGACTTCGGTCCGCTTGACGTGCTCGGCCGCCTGCATGACGGGCGTGATTACGATGAGCTCGTCGGACATTCCGAACTTGTCGGAGACGCGACGCGTCGTGTTCGCGTGATCGACTTGGCGACGCTCATCCAGATCAAGGGCAGCAACCAAACGGCGGCGCGACCGTCTGGTGCTGCCGATTCTTCGCGCCCTCCTGTCCCGGCGCCGCTGAGGATATGGCGCGTCTAACCATCCTGATCGGGCACCAGCCGCACGGCTCGCGATGTAACAAGGTGGCCGCAGCGGCGGTGACGGCCGGTCCTAATTTCTAATTTCGGCGGCTCACCCCACGCCCGGCGCTGACCGCTGGCGCCAAGTCTGGCGGCTACACGTCAATGTTCATGCGCCCCTGCCTCGTCGGCCTCGTGGTGATGGTCGCCTTCTCCAGTCGCGGCACGCAGCTAGGCCTTCTCCTCGGGCGTAAGACGATTCAGGTGACGCACGAAGGCTATGATTTTCCAGATCTCGTCGTCCGTGTGCGTCGGGCTGAACGCCGGCATGCCGGTCATGCGTACGCCGTTCCCCACCGTCCAGAACAACTCGCCGTCACTCATCGCCTGCGTATCGTCGGCGCTCAGCTCCGGCGCGTCGGGATGCAGGCCCTTCGCCAACTCGGCCGGCTTCACGTCTGGTGCGCCGTGACACATCACGCAATTTTCGCGGAAGTGTGCGAGCCCATCGTGAAGCGCGGCCGCATCGTTCTTGTAGGGATCGGTGGTGTGTGGCGCGCGCCGCGCGAGCGAGCCCTCGTAGGCGAGGTTGCCGACGAACGATTCGATCGGCCCCGGTGGTGGGGCGGCCGCCATGTTGATTGCACCGATCCACAGGACGAAGAGTGCGCCACCAATGCAGAAGAGGATTCCGAAGCAGAATGCGATGAACAGACGTAGCATAGGATCTCCTTCCTGACGCGTCAGCAGCCACATGCAGCATGTGTCTATTCTATCCGCTCTGCCTGGCGGGCCAAGGCGGGCTTCACCTCCTAGCGTCACGACGGCGCGGGGTCAGTAGTGTGGCTTGGCGGTCAAGTGCTCGGCGACGAGGGCTTTGCGCGCCGAACGGCGCGGGCCGGGGGCCGGCGGGTGCTGCAGCGGGAGCTGGAGCAAGAGCGAGCGGCGGAGTTGCCGGGCATGCGCTCGTAGCTGCGCTGTACAAAGCGCGGGCGCTCTTCTCGTTGGATGGCGGCGGTGTCCGCGCGGGCCGCAAGCATTGCAAAAATCGTGGGCCGGAGATATTCTGCCCCGCAGCATGGCCGCGAAAGCCGCACTCATCCGCCTCAGTCAGACGAAGATCGACCGCGCCCGCCGCATCCTGCGCACCAATACGCAGCAGGAAACGGTGGAACGCGCGCTCGATCTCGTGCTCGCTGAGGAAGCGATCATACGCACCCACCGCCGCCTCAAAGGCGTCGGGGGCTTCACCGACGTCTTCGGCACCGCTTGACTAAAGTGGTCCTGGATACCAGCGTCTACGTGGGCTGGCTCAACCAGGGGCTACACGCGGAATGGCTGCTGGGTCCCGGCGTCGTCCGCTGTCTCAGTGCTGTCGTCCTGATGGAACTTCGCGTCGGCGCCACGACCCGGCGGGCGCGGCGTGCGGTGAGCCAGCTTGTGCGCCCCTACGAAACTAGCGGCCGTCTCGTCGCACCTTCGGCTCGCCTGTTCGACGAGGCGGCTATAGTCCTGCAGCGACTGCGCATGCGCGGCCTCGAGGTGCGTCGGGCCTCGTTGGTCAACGATGTGCTGATCGCATTGACGGCTCGGGCAATGGGGGCGACGGTGGTCACCGCCAACGCCGCCGACTTCCAAGCGATCCGCGATTTTCGACGCTTCTCCCTCCATGTGATCGAAGCGTAGCCTCTTTGCAGTCCATGTCGGAGTCGAGGATCTTCCGCGACGACACGGATCGGCAGAACTTCTTGCGGCGGTTGGAAGCGGTCGCCGACGAAAAGGGGCCCGGTCGGATCTGTGCGGCCAGAGCGTCCCGCAAGACGAAGGCACCCCGCAGGTGTGGCTTGGCGGTCAAGTGCTCGGCGACGAGAAAACGGTTCGCGCTGCTGCTGGCGCTGGTCGCCATCGCCCCGCTGATCTCTTGCCACGGCTCGCTGGCGTCGTCGCTTCGCATGATGTCCCAGCGCTTCTGCATGTCACGACCGCAACAGGAGCTTGCCACCGTGAAGTTCCGCAGCACGCGCTGCCGCCCCACGGAGCATCCCAGCAAATACTCGGGCGTGTAGCGGGTAGATCGCATACCAGTACAGCAGGCCGAGCAAACCAACGGGGTCGAACACGGCAGTCTGGCGGATCGTCGTGCCGTTGGCATGCGGCTCGACCTCGAACTCCAACCAAGCACGGCCGGGAAGCTTCAATTCCGCAACCAGACGCAGCCGGCGGTCCGGCTCGTAGGCCTCGACACGCCAGAAATCGACGGTATCTCCCACAGCCAGCTCCTGCGGGTGGCGGCGACCACGCCGCATGCCCACTCCACCGAACAAGAGATCAATGAAACCGCGCAACCGCCACAACCAATTGCCAAAGAACCAACCATTCGCACCGCCGATACGCTGGATGGCGGCAAACGCTGCCGCCGGCGGCACCGGCACGTGAACGGCCCGGGAATCAACCAAGCGCGTACCGAAGCGCATGCCGCCCCAAGACGGCGGTAATCCGGCTGAAGAGATGGCGTCCGACCAACGGGTGGCCGCATACCCCTGATCTTCACTCAGGATCGCCCTCTGGATGGCCTGGCGCAGCCCCATCGGGCGGATTGGGAAGACCTGCAACGCGCGGCTGTCGTGCACCGTGGTTTCGTTCTCGACGCTTTCGATCAGCTTGCGCCCGACGCGGGCGTACACCGGCGTGGTGAGGCCTAGCCACAAACTCGACAGCCGTGGGGTCAGGAACGGCACGGGAATCATCAACCGCCGCAGCCCGCGCTGCCGCGCGTACTCGTTCATGATGCCCGCATAGGACACGCGATCGGCGCCGCCGATCTCAAAGATGCAGTCCTGTCCGCGCGGCAACTCGATGGCTGCCAGCAAATAGGCCAGCACGTCCTCTATCGCGATCGGTTGCGTGGGGGTTCGCACCCATCGCGGGCAGAGCATCACCGGCAAGCGCTCGACTAAGGCGCGAATGAGCTCGAAGGACAGGCTGCCAGACCCCAAGATGATCGATGCTCGCAGCTCGATGATCGGCACCCCACTGGCGCGCAGCGCCTCACCTGTTTCGTGCCGGCTACGCAAGTGCGTTGACAGCCGCCCGTCCGCATCGCCGAGCCCACCGAGATAGATGATGCGCTGCACACCGGTGGCGTAGGCTGCTGCACCGAAGTTGGCAGCTGCTGCCCGGTCCTGCTCCACGAAGTCGCCGGTCGAGCCCATCGAGTGCACAAGGTAATAGGCCGTGTGCACGCCGGCGCAGGCAGGTGGCAACGAGGCAGGGTCGAGACAGTCTCCTTTGAAAATCTCTGTATCGGGGCTGACCCGCGGCGCCAGAAACTCCGGACGCCGCGCCAGACAGCGCACCGAATAACCGGCGGCTTGCAACGCCTTCAAGAGCCGGCCGCCGACATATCCAGTGGCACCGGTCAACAAGATCAGCGGCTTTGCAA
Source organism: Binatia bacterium (assembly GCA_050015455.1). Lineage (GTDB taxonomy): Bacteria > Desulfobacterota > Binatia > HRBIN30 > HRBIN30 > JAGDMS01. The sequence goes on along the minus strand of JBEKBJ010000014.1, from coordinate 14,025 downwards.
GGATGGCGGTCATGCTTGCAAGGGTTCTTCACCGGCGCGATGCGCCGCTTTTCCTTCGGCCGACCTTGTCCAGCGCGGAGATGATTGCCTCAACCGACGGGTGATCGCCGGCTTCTTCGCTGATATAGGAGAACTCCACCCGGTTGCCCGGCCGAATGATGAACACACCACCCTGTTGCCAGGGGTCGCCCATCGTCGCGCCTTGGCGCTTCCCTTCGCGAAAGGCGCGCACCCCGCGGAGGAAGACGCCGGGGCTGAGCGAGCTGCGCAGTCCGCGCTTGAGACCCGCAGCCGCGTAGGCGCGCAACTCGGGATCGACGTACAGCGGCGACTCCACATGCTCGGTGTCACGGAAGTCGGTCGCATGCTGCGGCTGGCCATTGCCGACGATGATCAGGTCGGCTCCGCGTCGGCGGATCTCCGGAAGTGCGTCACGCAACTGCGCGACCTGCTGGCGGCAGAAGATTCAGCCAAAGTGGCGGATGAATGCGAGCACGACCGTCTGCTCGCGCCAGAGATCGCCGAGGCGAACGGCGTGCCCCGTCGGATCCAACACGTTGACGTTTTCGAGACGTTTGGCGACATTCATCGTTCAGCTCCATCGACTCCAAGGCGGGGCCGCTGCGTGCGCGATCAGGCGTGGTAGGTCGCCCCCGCGGCGATTCGCGCCAGCTCGGTCTCGGTCGCACTCAGGCTATCCACCACCAGGCCGCGAAAGCCCTTGACGCGGGACGCCACCCGGCCAGCGTCAGCACCCCCCAACCACAACTCAATATCCCCCGGCAAGGCGATTTGGATCGCCTCAACTTCGTGTACCGCGTGGGCGCGGTTCTCACCGGCCACCACGCTCAGGCCAACAACACGGGCCTGCGTGTGCTGGGCCGCCACCACGATTTCCCCTGCCGGGAGGTCGACGCCCAGGTACACGACGTTGTTCCCCGCATCCAGAGCCAGCAACGCCACCAGCAGCACCCCGATCTCGTGCCGCTCCCCGGCTGGTGTGGCCAACAACACCGGCCGGCCTTCCTGGGCGCGGTGCTGAATCAACCCGACGAGCAGGTTACGCAACGTCCCGGTCAGCATGTGCTCCGCGGCAATCGAGAGTTCGCCGTCAGCCCAGCACGCGCCGACCCGATGCACGAGCGGCACCGCAACCTCATGCACGAAGGTGCGGGCTCCCAGCCCGACGACTGCATCCCCGAGCAGACCGGTCACGGCGGCATGATCGAAGCGCTCCAACCGCTCCAGGACTCGGGTCACGAGATGTTGGCCCGCCGTGCGATGCTCGCCCTCTCGCGGTGCTTGTCCTTCAGGCAGCCTTTGTGCCGCGAGCTGCTCCAACTCCGATTGACTCAAGGCAGCAACGTCCCCAATCGCTCTGCCCGCATCTACCACCCGCGCCAGCAAGCGCAGGTGTGCAACGTCAGCCGACGTGTACAGCCGAGCGCCGCGCGCTCCGCGGATGGGCGCTACCACGCCGTAGCGCTTCTCCCATGCACGAATGAGATCGGGCGTCAGCCCGGTCATTGCTGCCACGGTCCGCAAGGGGAAGGCATCGTGGACGTGAGCCGGATGGTGTGGACTGCCCCCCGTCCTGCGTGTGGCGTTCCTATCACTCGCACCAGCTGGTGTCACTCTTGTTCCTGCCGTGCGGGTCACCTGGTCACCGTGTGCCGTGCGACGGCTCATACGTGGTTCCGGAGCATCAATTCTTTGGGGTGCGGTTCGAGATACGTTTGTGTCTGCAAGTAGGAGATCGCAAAATGCCGCACGTGGTGCCGCACCAAGGTGAGCGGGACCACCAGTGGCACCACACCGCGCCCGTAGTCATCGATGAGCTCGACCAGCTCCTGCCGGGCGGCGCTGTCGAGCTGATCGGTGAAGTACCCGAGGATGTGCTGCAAGACGTTGACGTGCCGTTTGGGCGTGGCCATCACCTCGAGGGCGCTCATGAACTGCGCCTCATAGGATGCGCGCAGTGCCGGACGCGCCAGCCCTTTAGCACCAGCCACCAGGCGTCCCAGCTCCGCATAGAGCCGCGGCGAGTGTGCCATGAGCTGCAGTTTGTGCGCGGTGTGGAAGGCCACCAGGCTACCGATCGTCCATCGGCCGCCGAACACGGAGCGCAGACGGCGATAGGCGAACACCCGCTCGATGAAGTTCTCGCGCAGGCGCGGGTCACTCAGGCGACCTTCTTCCTCCACCGGAAGGTGCGGAAACGCCTGCAGCAATGCCTCGGCGAACAGGCCGCGGCCGCTCGCGACCGGGCCGCTGCGCCCGTAGGTTTTAACGCGCTCCATGCCGCAGCTCGGAGAGTTCTTCTTGAGCACGTACCCGCACAGATCGTGTGCGGCTAGCCCGGCAACGCGCCGCACCGCGTAGCGGCGCATGGTGTTGGTGTAATCGATGCCCGTCTTGGTGGTGACGAGGCACACCTGATCCACAATGCGGCGCAAATGCATCGATTCCCGGGGTACGCCGAGCCCGGCCTCGACTTCGGGACACACGGGCACCCATTCGACGTAGCGGCCGAACGTCTCGACGAGGAACGGGTCGCGCTTGTGCCCGCCATCGAAACGCACGTGTTCGCCCAGCAAGCAGGTGGATACACCGATTCGGATCGGTGCGTCCGGCGGGTTCGCCGCCGCCGTGCCCGGCACGACGGGCTTCGATGGTCCAACCGAACTCACGCGCTTCGCTCCTCCCGAAGCGTATTAATCGGCTCCATGTCTGCGCGCCGCGCAGTAGATTGCCGCGCGCCTGCCACGAGTCGTACGTCTGTCCCCACTCCGGTCTCTCCTCATCCATCTGCTAGCGCTAGTCGCACCCCTTGTCAAGATGTGTCAGGGCAAATGTTGACAACCCCGCTGGCAAACTATATTCTTCCCCAATCGCGACCTGCGCGCACATGCCGGACTTGAGGAGGAACCGATGCGTCGATTGTTAGATTTCGCGATGCTCTACCTCGGATGGTTTGCATGCGTGGTCGGCGCCGCTCTCTAGCAAACGAAGAGAATGCATCGCACCAGGAGGAAGTGATAGCCATATGAAAGTCGTGGTAACCGGAGCAACCGGTTTCGTTGGAACGCCCCTGGTCCGAGAGCTGCTGGCAGCGGGCCACACGGTCACCGCGCTCACCCGCGATGTCCAGCGAGGGGCGCGGCGCCTGCCGGTACGCTGCCAAGTGCTGCCGTGGAAACCCGCGGACGCTCTCGATGCGAGCGCGCTGCGAGGTGCTGACGCGGTCGTCCACCTGGCTGGTGAAGGCGTCGCCGACGCGCGATGGACGGCGGCCCGCAAGCGCGCCATCCGCGACTCCCGCGTCAACACCTCGGTCGCCTTGGTGCGCGCGCTCGGCCAGCTCGACACAAGTGTCCGCCCGCGCGTGCTGGTCTCCGCATCGGCAATCGGATGGTACGGCGATCGAAGTGACACCCGACTCGACGAGCACAGTTCACCCGGCAACGGCTTTCTGGCCGACGTGTGCCGGGACTGGGAACAAGCAGTCTTCGACGCGCAGGCACTCAACGTGCGCACCGTGGCCGTGCGGATCGGCGCCGTGCTCGGCCGCGACGGCGGTGCGCTCAAACCGCTGCTGCCGATGTTTCGCCTCGGCCTTGGCGGCCGGGTCGGATCGGGTCGGCAGTGGCTCAGCTGGATTCACCTGCACGATCTGGTTGGGCTGCTGCGATACGTGGTCGAGAATCCGCGCGCCGCCGGCCCCATCAACGGCGTCGCACCAGAGCCCGTAACGAACGCCACATTCACGGCTGAACTCGGGCGTGCCCTGCACCGGCCCGCTTCACTTCCAGTTCCGGCCACGGTCCTGCGTGCTGTGTTAGGAGAAATGTCCGGCGTCTTGCTGGTCGGCCAGCGCGTAGAGCCGCGTGCGGCCCGACAGTTGGGTTTTTCATTCCAATTTCGCACGTTACGCAGCGCACTCGACGATCTGTGCGCCGACCCGAGTCACGAACTCATCACCGAACAGCGGCTGACCCGCCCGCCGGACGAGGTGTTTCCATTCTTCTCGGACCCCGCCAACCTCGAGAAAATCACTCCGTCTTTTCTCCGCTTCCGGATCCTCGGGGCGACGACACCGCACATTGGCAATGGCACGTTGATCAACTATGGGCTGCGGCTGCATGGCATTCCCCTGCGCTGGCAGAGTCGCATCGAGTTGTGGAAGCCCAACCACATGTTTGTTGATGTGCAGACCCGTGGACCGTACACTCTCTGGCACCATACCCACGAGTTCGAACCGGCCGATGGCGGCACCGTCATCCGCGATCGGGTGCGGTACCGACTTCCATTCGGCGCGCTTGGTGACCTGGTAGCCGGCCGGATGGTACGGCGCGACCTCGAAGCGTTGTTCGATTTTCGCAGACAGCGAATACAGGAGTTCATTCCATGACGGTACGGACTTCAGCGCACTGGGGGGGGCGATGCGACGGGGGCGAGTGAGGGCTGCTCGTGCGGAAGGTCATCCAAACCGGCCGCGACAGCTACACTCGTGAGCCGATGAGCTTCGCCATGTCGGCGGCCAGCGTCTCACGAATGAAGCGGATGATGGCGCCACGCTCGTTGTCCTTGGTATTGCGGAAAGCCGGGTCAGGCAAGACCGCCAGCCGGCGCGCCTGGTCGAGGGCGGTGTTGTACAGCGACTCCGCCGGGGCCGTGGCGTCGAGAAAGCCCGCATCCTTCGCCCCTTCAGGATCGTAGATCCTCGCCAGAGTCGTCGCGCTGGTGAAGTGCCGCTTCGACAGGCGCGCACGCGCCAGCTCCATGGCGAAGATCGGCAGCGTCATCTGGATCGAGACCTCGTTCAGACCGATCTTGAAGTCGCCGCTTACGCCGATGCGCAGGTCCGTGGCCAGGAGCAAAACCGCACCCGCCGCGAGGGCGTGGCCGGTGCAGGCCACTACCACCGGCCGTGGGAAACCATAGAGCCGGAGCATCAGCTCAGCCCCCGCAGTTACCAGCTGGCGTGCCGCTTCCGGGTCGCTGGTCATGGTGTTGAGATCGAAACCGCCCGAAAGGCGGCGATCCCGGCCAACGAGCAAAACCGCCGCGGCCTCACGCTCGGCGCGGTCGAGACACTGATTTAGCCCGTCAATCACTTCACGTGATAGTGCGTTGGCCTTGCCATCGTCCAGCGTGACGACGGCAACCTTGTCGACCAATTTGTAGCGAACTTTATCTGATGCCATGAATCCTTCCTAGACCTGTGACCGCCCTCCACGACGGCTGCTCAGAAAATGCAGCCTGCGACCAATGAACCGACCGAGGCCTTCCCCATCGCAAGTTGCCGACCCCCTACGCCGTCCGGGCGATGAAATCGATCACCACCCGCGCCAGCTCCTCGCCTTTGTCTTCCTGAACGAAGTGCCCTGCGCCGACGATGGTAGTATGTGCCTGGCCCTGTGCACCCGGAATTGCCTGCTGCAGGAGGCCGTCGGCGCCGTGGGTGATCGGATCCGAATCGCTGAAGGCGGTCAGGAACGGTTTCCGCCAGCGACGGAGCACTTCCCACGCTTTGCGGTTGGGCGCCGATGCTGGGTCGTCCGGTGAGATCGGCACGAGCACCGGGAACTGGCGCGCGCCGGCCTTGTAGCGATCGTCGGGAAAAGGAGCCTCGTAGGCGGCGACCACCTCCGGCGCCAGGCTGGTGACGCACCCGCCTTGGACAATCTGGCCGACCGGGAACTCGGGTGTTTCCTGCGAGAACTTACGCCAAGCGAGGAAAGCATCCCCGGGCGGCGTGTCGCCCGTAGGCAGAAAGGTATTTGCCGTGACGATGCGCGCGAAGCGGTCGTCGTGCTCGGCGGCAAGCCGAAGCCCGATCAATCCACCCCAGTCCTGGCACACCAGGGTGATGCCGCGTAGATCGAGCTGCTCGATGACGCTGCGGGTCCAGTCGACGTGGCGTTGATAGGTGTAGTCCTCGCGGTCGACCGGTTTGTCGGAGCGGCCGAAGCCCACCAGGTCCGGCGCCACGGCGCGATGGCCCGCCACCGTGAGCACCGGGATCATCTTGCGGTAGAGATACGACCAAGACGGCTCGCCGTGCAGCAGCAGCACGGGCGGGCCGTCGCGTGGCCCCTCGTCGACATAGTGCATGCGCAGTCCCCCTAGGTCGAGGTAACGTCGCGCAAACGGGTAGCCGGCCAACTGCCGAAAGCGATCATCGGGGGTGCGTAGAATCTCCATCGTTCGTCCTCTTGCTCACTGGTTCGGCGCGTGCCGCCTCGCGTCCACAGGCGAGAATGGTTCTCTTGACCAGGACCTTGGCGATCTGGACCATGTAGCCGTTGTGAGGCAAAGGCCTCGCTGCGGAGACGGCAGCGATGCCGGCCATCTCCGCGTTGTCATCGGTCATCACCTTACCAATGATACTCTTCTCTGCCTCGGTCGCTCTGTAGGGTATGACATGAACCGCGTTCAAACAGACCCTGGCGGCGCTTACCCGCTCGCCCGAAAGTGCGATGGCGGCGGCGCAGTTCACGATGGGAAAATCGATCGACCTCCTCAGAGCGAACTTGGTAAAAGCACTCTTGGTGTCGGCGCCTGGCGCCGGTATCTGGATCTCAGTGACGATCTCATCATCGTCCAGGGCCGTCGTCTTGTTCACCTTCACCTCGAAGAAGTCCTCGGCTTTGATGGCTCGCTTCGAGGTCTTGATCCTGGCATCCAACGCGATCAGCGCCGGAGCGGTGTCGCTCGGGTGTACGGCGCAGCAGCCCTCTTCCACACTGCCGCCGAAGATCGAGTGATACCTGTTGTCCCCTTCGATTGCGTAGCACCTTCCACCGCCCTTTCGAAGGCAGGGGAACCTGTTGTTGGGGTTCCTGTAGTACCAACACCTGATGTCCTGGCAGATGTTGCCGCCGAGGGTGCCCATCTCCCTCAGGTGAGGTGATGCCGTCCGGCGCGCCGCCTCCGCGAGCGCGGCGTATCGTCTTCGAATGCTGGGATGAGCGGCGATGTCCGCGATCCTGGTCAGCGCACCGATCGTCAACATGCCGTCCTCTTCCCTGATGAAATCCAGGCCCGGGATGGCCTTGAGGTTGATGACGGCCTCCGGATAAGCGGGCAGCGTCATATCCTTCATCTTGCCCAGCAGGTCCGTGCCGCCGGCCAGAACGCTCGCCCTGTCTCCGTACCTCCTGAGGTGGCGGACCGCTTCCTCCACGGTCGATGCCTCTATGTGAACAAACCTTTTCACCTGCCTCTCCGAACCCGTGGTTCTGCTAGACCTTGCCCAGCGCTTTCAGCACCTTGTCCGGGGTGATGGGATAGTCATCAATCCACACACCGATCGCGTTGTGGACGGCGGGCCCCAGCAGCGCCGGCACCACGGTGGCGACGTCTTCACCGATGCCCACCACGCCGTAAGGGCCATAGCCCATTCCGGTCTCGACCAGAATGGTATCGATGGGCCCCGCGTCGAGAATGGTGGCAATCTTGTAGTCGAGGAGATTGCCGTTGAGCATGACGCCCGTCACCTGATCATAAATGACTTCTTCGCTCCTCGCTCTGCCCACGCCCATGTAAGTGCCGCCGTACTGTTGTCCTTCACAGGAGCCGCGATTGATAACCTTCCCCACATCGTTCACATTGACCACCCTCGTCACCAGCACCTCGCCCGTCTCCGTATCGACCTCGACCTCCATGAAGTGAGCCTGTCTGCAGAAGCGCGGCCGGGGCTGCTCGGGGTTATACGTTCCCATCTGGATGTGATAACCGAAGGCAAACAGCGGCACTGAGAAAGCAGTCCTGACCCCCAGGGCCTCATGGGAACTCATCGGTCCAGCCGCTCCGGAAGGCCCGACGAACTCCGCCAGCGTCTTGCGCTTTGACGGATCCGCCTTCACGTAGATGACACTGTCCTTGATATCCAGGTCGTCGGGCCTGGCATCAGGGAAAGCTGCCGGGAAGCTTCCTCGCTGGGTGCTCGCAGTCGGACGGGTGGCTGCCTCGAGGATCTGTCGCCTCAGGATCCTGACGGCATGCCTGATGGCGAACCCGTTGACTGACATGTTACTCGAAGAATCAGGTGTCATCCTGAAGAAGCCAGGATCGATCTGCGGATTGTAATGGACGTCCTCCAATCGCATTCCCAGCTCGTCGGCCGCGATCTGGCAGTATGAGTTCTCGGCGTCCACACCATTGTCACTGCCCATGCCCAGGATGCTCGCGGTACCGTCGTTGCGCTCGATGCGGATGGCCATCTCACTGGAACCGGCTGAGTCGTCCCACTCATGCGCCCAGGTAAACGCCAGACCATGCATTCGGCCGTTTGGGAGCCGCTTCGTGCCCGCCGGGTGCCAATTCTTGTCCCAGTCTATGGCGGCCTTGCCCTTCTCAACACACTCCCTGAGACTATCCCTCACCTCGAACCCGCGCTCCCTCTTGCGGGCATCGAGCCACTCCATGTCGTGCCCATCGGCGCCATCGTTCTTGAGCGCCACCTCAATGGGATCAAGCCCCAGTGCGCTGGCCACGTGATCGAAGACCAGGGTCTGGGTATGCGTGTTGGCATTCTGCTCGCATCGCGTTGGGACATTGGGGCCTTTGTTGACGAACGTCACTGCCACTTTCCCGTAGATGTTGGGAATCCGGGTATTCTCGATGAGGTGCTTGAGAATATGAAATACGGGCCACACCTGGTTCGCCAGTGTCGCATTTCCCTCCACGGCGGTGATGGTCCCGTCCGCTTTGGCCCCGACCTTCAAGTAGTAGACTCCCTCGTCCATTTCGCCGCCGTAGAAGTCTTCCCTGCGGGTGAAGGTCCACTTCACGGGCCTGCCCGTCCTCCTTGCCAGCACCGCAGCACAGTAGTGGCCGGCCATGTTCCAATTCACCTGGCTCCATCCACCGAAGCTCGCGCCTTGATAGGGGCAGTGCATCTGAATCTTGTTCATGGGGATGCCCCCGAACCAAGAGGCGATGGCGCGCTTGGCGATGTGCGGGCGCTGCTGTTTGACCCAGACCTCCGGACAATCGCCGTTCCACTTGAACACCCCGCAGGGCCGCTCCGGCGCCGCCCAGGTATGAAGACGCCGTGTCGATTTAAACTCAATGATCCTGTCGGCCTCAGCGAAGCCCTTCTCCACGTTGCCTAGCTGCAGGATATCAAACATGCCTTCGTTGAAGAGATTGCCGTATGGCGACAGCTCCGGCATCGCCAGCGGGGCACCCGGTTGAAGCGCTGCCTCCGGGTCGAGCACGAAGGGTCGCTCCTCCCACTCGATGTCGACGAGCGTGAGCGCCTGCTCGGCGATCGCCTCGCTGTCGGCGGCAATCGCGACCCCAACTTCCTGCCCCTGGAAGTACGCAATCGGTGGGATGACTGGCTCCACCGAGATCTGGTGGCCGCCGAGGTCTGCCACCGCCGGTAGCTCCGGATCGTCGTATCTGAGCACGGCCCTCACCCCAGGCAGTGCCTCCGCCTTGCTCGTGTCCATGCGTTTGATCGCCGCATGCGGGTAGGGGGAGGTGAAGAACCTCATGTGGAGCATACCAGGCAGCTGGATGTCCATGGTGTATTCTGCGGATCCGCTGGCCTTTCGAATACCGTCGAGCCGACGGACAACGCGCTTGCCGATGTAGTTGTACTGCTTCAGCGGATATCGGTCCGCCCGGAGGTTGTCGAACATCTCCTCCATCCGGGTGATTTCCTCGTTGGCCATGCCGTCTCGCCTCCCCGTCACGGCTTCCTGGCTGCTTCCAGTATCGCCTTGGGATGCTGAGGATAGGTGCCGCAGCGGCACAAGTTGCCGGCCAGAGCCTCCTTGATCTCGTCCTCCGTCGGGCTGGGGTTCCTGTCCAGCAGCGCCTGGGCGGTGACAACGAAACCTGGCGTGCAGTAACCGCACTGCATGGCGTGGTGCTCGGCGTATTTTTCGATGAGCACGGGGTTGTTTCTGGCGATTTCTTCGACGGTCTCTACGCTCCTGCCGTCGCACTCGATGGCCAGGGTCATGCACGAAAGAATCGCCCGTCCGTCCATGATGACGGTGCACGACCCGCAGGCCCCCCGATCACAGAACGTCTTCGTTCCCGTCAATCCCATCTTGTCGTGGATGAGGTCGTAGAGGGTCCATTCCGGCTCGACCTTGACCTGGTAGAGCTGGCCGTTGACGGTCAGTCTGATCACGCCCTCGGGTGTCGGCACCGATTCGCTCTGGTGCTCGGAGAGGACGTGCGCCTTGAGGGCTTCGAACGTCTCGCAGACGCTCGAGCAGAAGGGGCAAAAGTGTTTGACCGAAGTATGTGGAGATTTTGTCACTTCGTGTGCCTTGCAACCGGAAGGGTCCTCAGGAACATGGACTTGCTGATCCGGTCTTCGTATTCGTTTCGGAAGTGTCGCAACGAGTCGAGCACGGGGATCGGGGCTCCCTGCCCCAGCCCACACAGTGAAGACAGCATCATCATCTCCGACAGATCCTTCAGGGCGGCGATGTCCCGTTCCCCACCGTCTCCTTTGCTGAGTCTGCCCAGGATCTCGACCATCACCTCGGTCCCCTCTCGGCAAGGTGTGCACTCACCGCAGGATTCCTCAGCCAGAAACAGCAGGTCTCGATGGACTATGTCGATGACGTCCCTGCTCTCGTCGAATACCGTAACACCGCCCGAGCCTAGAATCGTTTCATAGGAGAGCGGGATATCCAGCTCATGCCCTGGGACGATTGCTCCCGCAGCGCCGCCGACCTGGACCATCTTGACGTTGCTGGCTCCAGCGAGATCCACCACCAGCTCCCTGAGCGGGCTCCCCATCACCAGCTCATAGACGCCGGCCTTCGCGACATCGCCGCTCACCGAGAACACCTTGGTGCCCTTGCTGTCACTGGTCCCCATATCGCGGAACCACTGCGGTCCCTCGGCAATGATCGGCGGAATGTTCATGAGGGTCTCAACGTTGTTGATGATCGTTGGACTCCCCCACAGTCCGCTGGTGGTCGGAAACGGTGGTCTGTACCGGGCCTCTCCGCGCCGGCCCTCGATGGAGTTCATCAAGGCCGACTCCTCGCCGCATATGTAGGCGCCCGCGCCCTCGACGATCCGCACGTCGAGGTGTTCCAGGAAACCTCTCTCTCCGGCCTGGCGAAGCGCATTGTTCAGCAGGTCGAGCAGGTGGTGGTATTCGGCGCGTAGATAGATGTATGCCCGCTTCGCTCCGATGGCGTAGGCGGCGATGGCCATGCCTTCTATGAGGGTGAACGGATCCTTCGCAAGGATGAACCTGTCCTTGAAGGTTCCAACCTCACCCTCGTCAGCGTTGCAAATCAGGAACTTCTCATCTCCTTCGGCTTTGCTGGCCAGCTGCCATTTGGTTCCGCAATTGAACCCCGCTCCGCCGCGGCCCCTGAGTCCCGAAGCCTTCACAGCCTCGATCACCTCGTCCGGCGTCATCGCATTCTGCGCCCTCGCCAGGGCTCTGAACCCGCCCCTCTCCAGGTGGGTCTCTATGTCCCTGGGGTCGATGACGTCGCAGTTCGTCAATACCAGGCGCTTTTGCGGCACAGCTTCGCTCCTCAGAAGTTCATCCGTACGATTTCAATATCCGTGAGATCTTCCTTGGGGTCAGATTGCCGTGCACATCGTCGTTGATCAGCATGGCAGGGGCGGTATCGCAGGCACCGATACAGTTGGTCAGCTCGACGGAGAATCTGCCGTCGGTAGTGGTTTCACCGGGGCGTATTCCCAGCTTGTCCGCCACGCTTTCGAGAATCATCTGCGATTTCTTCAGGTAGCAGGGCACGCTCCCGCACACCCGGATGATGTTCCTGCCCCGGGGCTTCGTGGAAAGAAACGAGTAAAAGCTGGCTACCCCGAACACATCACTGACGGGGACACCCAAGGACCGGGATATCTCGATGATGACCTCCCTGGTCAGACAGGTATGTTCTTCCTGCGCCTGCTTCAGGGAGATCAGCAGGGGCTCGTGGTCTCTGCCCGGCATCTTCACCGTCCTCCATCCCCTCGCTTCCCGAGAGGCCAGCGCAACGCGCCCGTAGGGCAGTAATCGATGCAGATGCCGCAATCCCGGCACGCCTCTACTCGCAAAGGTTCATCGAAGCCGACGATGATCTTGGACCGAGAGCCCCGATAGCCGACGCTGAGCACGTCCTTGCGAGCGATCTCACTACAGGCCCTGGTACACTTGAGGCACAGGATGCACTTCGATAGATCGCGCCAAACGTATGGATTGGTGTCCTCCACGGGGTAAGAGCGCCGCTGCCTGACCTGGAATCTCGGAGGGCCGACCTCCAGATCGGAGGCCAGCTTGTGGAGCTGACAGTTTCTGGCATTGGCATCCGTGACGCACGAACCGGTGTGGCTCGTCAGCAGGAGTTCCACGATCACCTTCCGCGCCGCCAGCACCTTGGCGGAACGAGTGTGAACGATCATTCCCTCGGCGATCGGGGTGTGGCACGAGCCAACCAGTGCCCTTGTCCCCTCGACCTCGACGACGCAGACTCGACAGACGCCGGCCGGGTGCAGGTTGGGACTGTGGCAGAGGGTGGGAATCTCCACCCCCTCCTGTTCGGCAAGCTCGAGTATGGTCATGCCGTCTCGACCGCATGCTTCCTTGCCGTTCAGAACCACTCTGAGCTCACTCATCTCTCACCATCTCTGCTGCCTTCACTGATCGTCCACCGACCAAAGCACCGCGAGAGGCGCGGACCACGGTCCTTCCCGGACGCCCATTACCCCAAATGAGTGCCCAAGAAAACTGGTTTTCCACTCGGCATCAGCTCGTACACCTCGCGGACCACACCCACTTCCTGCCGCTCGAAGCGCCCAAGCTGGTAGCCGAATACGTGCTGTGGGAGCCCGATGTGCTCGATCACCAGCGAAGTAGACGCGTCAAGGCGAATGGTGCCGGCTACCGAAGGACCTGGTGTTCATAGGATTAGGGGTTGTCCCGGTGTTGCTTGCGGCCGGGCGAACTTGTACAAGTAAAAGTCGACCCGAACCGAGGCGGCGGCGTTGCGTTGAATGCAGACAACAGACGCATCGTCATTTACGCAATCAATCGCCAATTGCAAACTTCAGAATGGCGGTCAGTGGCGGCTCGTATGAGACGACACGACGGCCCTGGCTGCCAGGGAGGAGAGGTACCAATGAAGATGAAATCGAAGAGAGATTCTTCGACGAAAGCGATGACAGAGGTCGAGAGGAGCCGCCGGCCGGTGACAAAGGACCAGATCAGGCAACGGGCCTACGAGATCTTCCTCGCCCGAGGCGCAGCCCCCGGGCAGGATCTCGAAGACTGGCTGCGCGCCGAAAGCGAACTGCAAGCCTTGCAGAAGGACCACGATCGGGCACCGACCCGCTTGATGACGGCAATCGGAGGATAGTCATACGGAGTCAACTCACGCATTGTGACGTGGGTTGCAAGAGACTTCGTGCTCCTGCTCCAGGGGGACTACTACGACGCGGCCAACCAGCGGTGGAAGACGGAGCTCTACCAGGATACCGCCGTCATCAGCGGCGTTCCCACCGTGCTGCGTATCCGCATGGAGGACAAGTTCCAAGGTACGAGTACCGAGGTCCGGGTGAGCGAGGTGGGGTGCGATGCAACGATCCCCGATGATCTGTTCGATCCACAGAGGCTACCCCAAGCCAGCAAACATCCCCTGTGGACGCCGGCCGCACAGTAGCGGCCGTGGGCGCACCGTTCCGGGGCGAGCTACCCGCCAGCGGACATTACCATTGAGCGCATCGGCGACCTGCTCGACTACTACCTGCCCGCGCTGCTCGGCGCTGCGCCAGGGAGAGGGAGCCGCGGAAATCACCAAGCATGAGCGATTCATCATGTCATCGTGATAGTGAGGTTAGAATGCTGGAAGCGCTCCAACGCGATGCGTTCGGATACTTCCAGCATGAGACGAACCCCGCCAACGGATTGGTCATCGACAAGACGCGCGAGGGCTGGCCCGCGAGCATCGCCGCCGTCGGATTGGCGCTGGCGGCCTATCCGGTCGGTGTTGAGCACGGGTTTCTCACGCGCGACGAAGC